>CAJYIX010000001.1 GCA_913775315.1 uncultured Sphingomonas sp.
GAATGGGAGGTCGTGATCGGCCTGGAAGTCCATGCCCAGGTCACGACCAACGCCAAGCTGTTCTCCGGCGCGGCCACCGCCTTCGGTGCGGAGCCCAATACGCAGGTGTCTCTGGTCGACGCCGCGATGCCTGGCATGCTGCCCGTGCCCAATATGGAGTGCATCCGCCAGGCGGTGCGCACCGGCATGGCGATCGACGCGCAGATCAATAAGTGGTCGCGCTTCGACCGGAAGAACTACTTCTACGCCGATCTGCCGCAGGGCTATCAGATCAGCCAGCTCTACCACCCGCTGGTGGGCGAGGGCGCGATCGAAATCAGCCTGGACGAGAAGAACCCCGACGGCCCGACCAAGTCGATCGGCGTCGAGCGTATCCATGTCGAGCAGGATGCGGGCAAGCTGATGCACGACCAGCATCCGACGCGCTCCTATGTCGACCTCAACCGCTCGGGCGTGGCGCTGATGGAGATCGTGTCGAAGCCCGACATGCGCTCGCCGGCGGAGGCGGGGGCCTATGTCCGTAAGCTGCGCACGATCCTGCGTTACGTGGGCTCGTGCGACGGCAACATGGAAGAAGGCTCGATGCGCGCCGACGTCAACGTCAGCGTGCGCAAGCCCGGCGAGGCGTTCGGGACACGGACCGAGACGAAGAACGTCAACTCCGTCCGTTTCGTCATGCAGACGATCGAATATGAGGCGCAGCGGCAGGTCGACGTGATCGAGAGCGGCGGCACGATCGTGCAGGAGACGCGGCTGTTCGACCCGGACAAGGGCGTGACGCGCTCGATGCGGTCCAAGGAAGACGCGCACGACTATCGCTACTTCCCGGATCCGGACCTGCTGCCGCTCGAACTCGACGACGCGTTTCTCGAGGAATGCCGCGCGAGCCTGCCCGAGCTGCCCGACGCCAAGCGTGCGCGGTACGAGGGCGAATTGGGCCTGTCGCCTTACAATGCCGCGGTGCTGACCGCGGAGGCGGAAACGGCGCGCTGGTTCGAGGCGCTGCTGGACGCGGCCGGATCGACCGTTACGGCCAAGGCAGCGGCGAACTGGGTCATTTCCGACCTGTTCGGCGCGCTCAACCGGATCGGCAAGGATATCGAGGCGTCGCCGGTCACGCCCGCGCAGGGCGGCGAGCTGCTGCGCCTGATCGCCGACGGGACGATCTCGAACACGCTGGGCAAGCAGGTGTTCGAGATCATGCTGGAGACGGGCGAGGGCGCCGAGGCGATCGTCGAGGCGCGCGGTTTGAAGCAGACCAGCGATACCGGCGCGATCGAGGCGGAGATCGCCAAGGTGCTGGCGGCGAACGCCGACAAGGTCGCCGACTATCGCGGGGGCAAGGACAAGCTGTTCGGCTTCTTCGTCGGCCAGACGATGAAGGCGATGGCGGGCAAGGCCAATCCGGGCGTCGTCAACGACCTGCTAAAGAAGGCGCTAGACCAATAATATTGTTCCCGGCGAAGGCCGGGATCCAGCTGGTGAGGCGATAACGAGAGGCATTGCGCTCGCTTTCCGGCGCCTCTCCAACTGGACCCCGGCCTCCGCCGGGGTACGGAATGATTACTGCGCGTCGTCGTCCTGATTGCGCACGGTGCCACCCGCGCCGCCGGCGGTGTCGGGCGAAACCGTGGACTCGAGCGGCGTGCGGCCCTTGTCCTCGGCGCGCTCAACGTCGGTGCCGCCGCGATCCTCATTCACGGCGCGTTCGATGTCGCTCGGGCGGTCGGCGGGCGGGCTGTCGGGATTGCGATCGGCGTCGGTCATGGCGGTTCCTTTCGGACGCTCAACGCACCGGGCCGCGATCGGGTCGCTTCGCCTTAAGCTTTTTGCGGCATAGGCTTGGGCCATGCGAACGACGGCATGGGTTTTGGCGGCGGCGGCCCTCGGGGGATGCACCACGACGCGCGAGATGACGGCGCCGGGCTATCGGCTGCCGTCGTCGGTCGCGATCGCGCTGCCGCGCGCCGATGTCGAGGTTGGGCGGATCAGCATCGGCGGCGTGGCACAGGCCGATGCGGAGCGAACCGCGCGCGCCCGCGCCGAGATCGGTCGCGCGGTGACCGCCTTCCTACGCCGTGATCGCGTATCGGCTGCGCCGGAAACGCCAGGGCTGGCCGAATATGAGGCACTGCATCGCACCGTCGCCACCGCGATCGCGCTCCACAAATATGGCGAGGTCCCGCTGCCGACGAAGCGCGGCCGCTTCGACTGGACGCTCGGGCCGGAAGTGCGCTCTTCGGTCGGCGCGAGCGATCACGCGCTGTTCCTGACGGTGCGCAGCTACGAGTCCGACGACAGGCGAAAGGCGATGGCGGTGGCGGGCGCGATCGGCTGCGTCGTCGGCGTGTGCCTGCTGCCCGGTGGGGGCGAGCATATCGCCTATGCCTCGCTCGTCGATCTGAGGAGCGGCGACATCGTCTGGTTCAACGTCATGACGGGCGGTGTCGGCGATCCTGCCACGCCGGCGGGGGCCGAGGCGCTGGTCGCCAAGCTGCTCGGCACGATGCGGGGTGCGAAGTGAAGGCGCTCGCCGCGGCGCTGGCGCTCGCACAGGCGATGCCCGGCGACGAAGCGGGCCTTAGGATGCAGATGGACGAGGCGGAGCGGCAGCTTCGCACCTCGCCGTTCGTCGTCGCCGACCCTGCGCTCAACGCCTATGTCGGCGGGCTGGTCTGTCGCTTGGCGGGGCCGGACTGTGCAGCGATCCGGGTGCTCATCGTCCGCACGCCTTACCTCAATGCGTCGATGGCGCCCAACGGCGCGATGATCGTCTGGAGCGGCCTGTTCCTGCGCACCGCGAACGAGGCGGAACTGGCGGCGGTGCTGGGCCACGAGATCGCGCATTATCGCGCGCGCCATTCGCTCCGCGCGTTTCGCGACCATCGGCGCAAGGCCAATGGCTGGGCGCTACTCGGCCTGCCGGTGGGGCTGGTTGCGGGCAATCTGGGCTATTCGGCGGTGCAGGTGGGGCTTGCGGCGTCGTTCTCGGCCTATTCGCGCGAGATGGAGCGGGAGGCCGACGCCGCATCGATCGCGATGCTGCGGGCGGGCGGGTACGATCCGCACGCCGCCGCCGCGATCTGGACCGGCGTGCGCGCCGAGCGGCTGGCCACCGCGACCGCGCGGGGGCGCAAGCCGCGCGGCGAGGGTGGGCTCTTCGCCAGCCACCCGCCGAGTGCCGAGCGCGAGGCGACTCTCGCGGCGTTGGCGGGGGGTGAACGCGGGCGGGACGGTGCGGCATCCTATGCCGCGGCGGTGGCGCCGCACTGGTGCTGGCTGATCGAGGATCAGTTGCGGCTCAACGATCCGGGCGGGACGGCGTGGCTGCTCGATCGGATCGAGGCGCGGGGCGGGCCGGCCGACTGGATCGCCTATGCACGCGGCGAGCTCGCGCGGGGGGCGGGGCGGTTCGAAGAGGCGGCGACGGCGTATCGCCGGGCAGCGCCGCTGCCGGAGGCCGAGCGTGGGCTGGCATTGGCCTTATTGCGCATGGGTGACGGGCCGGGGGCGAGGGCGGCGGTCGACCGCTATCTGACGGCGCGGCCTGATGCGCCCGATGCGGCGATGCTGCGCAGCATGGTGGCCTCATGAGGGCGGCTGTGCTGATCGTCGCGCTGCTGCTGACGGGGTGCGGCGACTATGTGCTCGTGCCGCCGGGGCGGCCGATCGTTGTTGCGAAGGCGGCCATGACGGTGACGCCCGACCGCGCCTGGAACCGCAACGGGGGCATGGGGCCGGGCAAGCGGGCGGAGAGTTGGACGCTCGACGGGCCGATGCTCAACGATCTCACCTTCTATGGCGGGATCAGCGACGGCGAGACGCTGTTCCGAGAGGTCGACAAGAGCGAGGCGCCGTTGTCGCGCTTTGCCGCGGGCATGAGCGCGCCGGAAGTCGCCGAACTGCTCGAGCGGAGCTATCGGGTGGCCACCGGAACGACGCTGTTCACACTCGACGCGCTGGCACCCGCGCCGCTGGCGGGGGAGGCGGGGTTTGTGATGCGATACCGCTTCACGCTGCCCGGCGACGACGTGGCGCGGCGGGGGGAAGCGCGGGGGGTGGTCGTCGGCGGACGGCTGTACCTGCTGACGTACGAGGCGCCGGCGATCCATTATTTCGAGCGCGATCTGGCGGCGTTCCGCGCGGTAGCGGACAGCGCGCGGCTAAACATTCAGCCCGGCCAGACGAACGCAAAGCAGGCAAGGACGAGCGCCGACAGCACGCCGTAACGGCGCAGTGCCGCCAGCGAGGGTTGGTCGATCGCGCGGACTGCGCCGAGGGCGTTCACGATCGCCACCACCAGCGCCGCGGCGCTCCAGAGCGCGAACCACGGCGATCCGAACTTGAACCGGAGCAGCATAACGAAGATCAGCAACGATGCGGCGAACCCCGCGATCAGCGCAAGGAACGCGAATAGGGGCATGGCCGCGATTTGAGCCAAAGCCCGCAGGTTGGTCAGCACGGTATTCCCCGTTTGCAGTCCACGCTCTTGAAC
This sequence comes from uncultured Sphingomonas sp., assembly GCA_913775315.1. Classification (GTDB taxonomy): domain Bacteria; phylum Pseudomonadota; class Alphaproteobacteria; order Sphingomonadales; family Sphingomonadaceae; genus Sphingomonas. Next base: position 4,496 of record CAJYIX010000001.1, read on the forward strand.
GTCGCACACAAAAGAAAAGGGCCGGGAAGTCGCCCTCCCGGCCCTGTCCTACAGTCGATCAGCCGTGCTTAGACGGCCGAGACGTCCGCGACATCGACCTTGATGCCCGGGCCCATCGAGGAGCTGACCGCGATCTTGCGCAGATACTTGCCCTTGGCGCCCGACGGCTTGGCCTTGACCACCGCGTCGACCAGCGCGTCGAAGTTCGCGCGCAGGTCCTCCGCCGGGAACGACGCCTTGCCGATGCCCGAGTGGATGATGCCGGCCTTCTCGACGCGGTACTCGACCTGGCCGCTCTTGGCCGCCTGGACGGCCGCGGCGACGTTCATCGTCACGGTGCCGAGCTTGGGGTTCGGCATCAGGCCCTTGGGGCCCAGGATCTTGCCGAGGCGGCCGACGACGCCCATCATGTCGGGCGTGGCGATGCAGCGATCGAAGTCGATCTTGCCGCCCTGAACGATCTCCATCAGGTCCTCGGCCCCGACGACGTCGGCGCCAGCCTCACGAGCCTCATCCGCCTTCGCGCCCTTGGCGAACACGCCGACGCGGACGGTCTTGCCGGTGCCCTTGGGGAGCAGGACGACGCCGCGGACCATCTGGTCGGCGTGGCGGGGGTCGACGCCGAGGTTGAGGGCGACTTCGATCGTCTCGTCGAACTTCGAGGTCGCGTTGGTGCGGGCCAGCGCAATCGCCTCGTCCACGCCGTACAGCTTCTCGCGGTCGACGGCGGTGGCCAGTGCCTTGGCCTTCTTGGTCAGCTTGGCCATGATCTCAGCCCTCCACCACTTCGAGGCCCATCGCGCGGGCCGAACCTTCGATGATCTTCGTCGCGGCGTCGATGTCGTTGGCGTTCAGGTCCTTCATCTTGGCCTGAGCGATTTCCGACAGCGCCGAGCGTTTGATCTTGCCCGCGGTCACCTTGCCCGGCTCCTTCGAGCCCGACTTGAGGCCCGCGGCCTTCTTGATGAGATAGGTCGCCGGCGGCGTCTTGGTCTCGAACGAGAAGGAACGGTCCGCATAGACGGTGATGACGGTGGGCAGCGGGGTGCCGACCTCCTGGTCGCCGGTCGAGGCGTTGAACGCCTTGCAGAATTCCATGATGTTGACGCCGCGCTGACCCAGCGCCGGGCCGATCGGCGGCGACGGGTTGGCCTTGCCGGCCGGCACCTGCAGCTTGATATAGCCGGTGATCTTCTTTGCCATGTGTCTCACTCTGTTGCCGCCGGGGCCGAAACCCCGGACGGTTCAAGTTGAGCGGTTGAAGCGGCCGGGCCGAAACCCCGCCTCCCGCAAATCCCGTCGATGTCTCGATGGAAGCCGCGCGCCTAGCGCAAAGCCCGCCCACTTGCAATGTAGGATTTCATGTGAACATATCCGGAACATGGCCCGATTGTTCACCGCCGAGCAGGCAGACGAGAACCGCCGCTTCCTGACCGAACTCGCGCGCACGGGTAATGCCCGGCTGTCGGCGCGCACGATCGGCAAGGCTTACGGCACGATGCAGCACCGGCGAAAGCAGCATCCGGTGTTCGCGACCAAGTGGGACGCGGCGGTCGTCGCGGCACAGGCGCGGCTGGCGCGAAAGGGCGGCTCCCGACCCGAGGCGCGGCAACCGGGCGCGCGGGCAAAGCGCGCCGCGCCCGAGCTTCGCACCGCGGGCGGGGAGCCGGTGATCCTGCCGCTGAAGAACGGCCGCCTCCAGCTGCGCGCTGCTCAGCCCGGCAAGCTGACGCGCGCGGCCGAGCAGGCGTTCCTGATGGCGCTCGCCGCAACCTGCAACGTGCGGCTGTCGGCGGCGGCGGCGGGCGCGGCGGAAGCCGCCTTCTATCGCCGCCGCCGCCGCGACCCCGGCTTCGCCCGCGAATGGGACGAGGCGCTGAAGATGGGCTACGAGCGGTTGGAGGCGGCGCTGATCGAGGGGTTCAATCCCTGGAGCCACGAGCATGACGGCTGGCGCGACAACGAGCCGCTGCCGATCCCGGCGATGACCACCTATCAGGCGATGGCGCTCCTCTATCACCACGACAAGCGCATCCGCGATCCCGACCCGCGGTCGGTCAAGTATGACAGCCTCGGCCGCCCGAAGCGCGACACCAAACCCGCCGAAGTCCGCGCCGCGCAATATATGGAAGACCGCGCGCGTCAGGCCGACGCGATCCTGCGCGCACATGTCGAATGGAAGCTCGGCGTCGCGCTCGACAAGCTGAACGGGCGGCTCGAGGGGGCGGGGCCGCCGATCGCGCCGCTGGATATGGTGGCGGAATGGGAGAAGGCGGGGAAGCGGGGGTGAGGGGGCTACCAATACGAAAGGCTATCTACTAAAAGTAGAATATGACGTGGATCGCCCCTGAGCACAAACCTGAAATCGTCAATGCCGCGGGGCGTCTTTTGAGTCATGCAAACTTTCCGGCTCTCACGCCCGATGAGCAAAAGGCGCTTGAGGTCATAAACAACTGGAGATCGGCTCACGCTTATCCATTAAACACGTTCCAGATAAATCTAAGACGACGAGCTAAGAAGATCGACTCGCAGGTCATCATCGCTCAGCGCGCAAAGCGTCTTGATTCGATACATCGAAAACTTATTGCAAAGCCGACGATGAGAATGACTCAGATGCAGGATATCGCCGGATGCCGAGCGGTGATGCGTCGAGTCTCTAAAGTGTATCAGCTTGCCCATGTTTACCAGCATAATGAGCTTGTCCATACTTTTAGAAATAGCAAAGACTACATCGAAAAACCAAAGCCAGACGGCTATCGATCGATACACCTTGTGTATGAGTATAAGGGAACTAAAGGCGTAAAAGACTACGATGGCCTTCGTGTTGAGGTTCAGATTCGCTCTCAGTACCAGCATGCTTGGGCAACTGCGGTTGAAGCCGTGGGAGTTTTCACCCGCCAAGCCTTAAAATCCAATCAAGGTGACAAGGACTGGCTACGATTTTTTGCGCTGATGAGCAACGCGGTGGCAGCAATAGAAAAATGCCCCCCTGTTCCTGGTACGCCAGGCGATAAAAGTGCTCTTCTTGAGGAGCTCGCCCCTTTGGCAAAGAAGCTAAGAGCGGTGGACACTTTGCGAGCTTATAATACGACCCTGGATCTTATAGGTGGGGCGAAAGATGCAAAATACTTTATTGTGGAGCTGGAGCCCGACTTGAGAAAGGTCACAGTTAGACGATACAAAGCGCAAAACTCTGCCCAAGCGAATGACGATTACACGAGGATCGAAAGCGAAATAGGCCCAAACTCGCTAAAACAAGTCGTCCTTGTTTCTGTTTCTGATATTAATTCATTGAAGCGTGCTTATCCAAACTACTTTCTGGATACAGCAATGTTCTCTGGCCTTGTTGACCGTGTGCTCAAAGGGCGATTCCCTGATCCGCTTCCGCCTCAGATGTCGTTATTTGGGCGAGTAGCGCATTTATAGGCAGGGGTTGTCGTGCGGTAGATCGTGAACCATACCCTGCCCGCACAATACAAGGAGTCTTCATGGCCGGCGGCCTAATCGCACTACTCGATGACGTGGCGGCGATCGCCAAGCTGGCGGCGGCTTCGGTCGACGACGTGGGCGTCGCGGCGGCTCGGGCGGGGACGAAGGCGGCGGGGGTGGTCATCGACGATGCGGCGGTGACGCCGGGCTATGTCGTCGGCCTCGCCCCCGCGCGCGAGTTGCCGATCATCGCCAAGATCGGGGTGGGCTCGCTTCGCAACAAGCTCCTCATCCTGTTGCCCGCGGCGCTCCTGCTGTCCGCCTTCGCGCCATGGGCGATCACGCCGATCCTGATGCTGGGCGGCGCCTTCCTCTGCTATGAGGGGGCCGAGAAGCTGCTGCACAAGCTGACCGGGGACACGCACACCGACGATGCGGCGGCGATCGCCGATCCGGCGGAGCTGGAGGCGCGGCAGGTGTCGGGGGCGATCCGCACCGACCTGATCCTGTCGGCGGAGATCATGGCGATCGCGCTCGCCGAGCTGCCGCAGCAGAGCCTGTGGATGCAGGGCGTGGTGCTGGCGATCGTCGGCATCGCGATCACGATCGCGGTCTATGGCGCGGTAGCGCTCATCGTGAAGATGGACGATGTGGGGCTGCACCTGGTCAAGACGGGGCGCGCGGTGGGGCTGGGCCGCGGGCTGCTCGCGGGGATGCCGGTGCTGCTCAAGCTGCTCGCCTGGATCGGGACCGCGGCGATGCTGTGGGTCGGCGGCGGGATCATCGTCCACGGCCTCGCGGGGTTCGGCATCGCCGGGCCGGAGCATGTGATCCACGACGCGGCGGTCGCGGTCGGCGGCGGCGTGGGCGCGATCGAGTGGCTGGTGACGGCGCTGGGGTCGGGGCTGCTCGGGCTGGTGGTCGGCTTCGTCGTGGTGGGGCTCACCAAGCTGCTGCCGGGGAAAAAGGCGCATTGATGTTTTGACGGGCTCACGCCCGTCGGCGGCGCCGCGAGCGGAATCACGCCGCGCGCAGTGCCTCCGCCGCGCCGTGGAGTTCGCCCTCGGCCATCGTCTCGAAGCGGATCGGGACCTGTGCCACCTGCCGCGCATGGCGGCTGATGCCGGCAAAGGCGGCGGCGACGCGCGGGCGGTGGAACATCGGCGACAGTGCGGTGCCGAGGCCGCCCGCCACGATGACCCCGTCCCACGCGCCATAGCAGAGCACGAGATTGCCGAGATGCGCGGCGAAGGCGGTGGCGAGCGTCTCGCACGCGGCCTCTGCTACGGAGTCGCGGGCGGCGGCGGCGGTGATCGCCTCCGGGCTGGTAAAGCGCGGGGCGGCGCCCTTTGCGCGGGCCATCGCCTGATAGACGGTGACGAGGCCGGAGGCGCAGATAAGCTCCTCCGCCCCGACGATCAGCCGGCCGGGGAAGAGCTCGGCGACCAAGGCCGCGAGGGGCGCGTCGGGGGCGGCGAAGGCGGCATGGCCCGCCTCGGTCGCGAGCACGCTCACGCCGCGGACGGGATCGCGGCGCAGGACCGCGACGCCGAGGCCGGAGGTGGCGCCGGCGACGACATGGGTGGTGGGCTGGCCGGCGGGCCGTTCGCGCGCGGCGAGCGCCCAGGCCTCCGCCTCGAAATCGTTGAGGATGACGGGGGCGTGGCCCAGCATGCCGGCGAGCCCCGATCGCGACAGGAACCAGCGCGTGCGCGTGACCGAGATCGCGTCGCCGCGGACGAGCCCGGCGACCGCGAAGGCCGAGCGGACGGGGCCGGGGGGCAGCGCCATCTCGCGCTGGAACGCGCTGATCGTGCCCGACAGGCTGGTGATCGCGGCGGCATCGTGAAAGCGCGTGGTGCCGGGGTCGATCCCGCCCGCGGGCCCGACGAGCGCGAGGCGCATCCCCTTGCGGCCGACATGGCCGACGATCGCGCGCGTGCTCGCGCGGTCCGTCTCGAACATCCTCATCCCCCTGTTATTACGGGGGATATCTAGGGCTCAATGGTTAACGATCGATCCCCAGATCGGCGGGGCCGAATGCGTGGGGGAGAAGGTCGGACAGGCGATGGCGCTCGATCGCCGCGCCCTCCGCACCCGCGCACAGGACGATGAGGTCGCGGCCCGACATGCCGGCGGCCTCGTTCAGCACCTGACGGCAGCGGCCGCACGGGCGGACGGGGGTGTCGCCGGTCGGGCGACCGCCCTCGACCATCCCGCCGATTACGGCGACGGCGACGATGTCCTTGAGCCGCCCGGCGGCGCTGGCCGACGCGGTGGCGACGGTTTCGGCGCAGAGCGACAGGCCGTAGCTCGCATTCTCGAAATTGGCGCCGGTCATCACGCTGCCGTCGGCGAGCAGCAGCGCCGCGCCGACGCCGAAGCGCGAATAGGGCGCATGGGCGTTCAGTGCCGCGGTGCGGGCGGCGGCGACCAGCGCGGTTTCGTCAATCTCGATCATGGTGCGACCACATCCCAACCCACCGGCGCCTCGAACCCCTCGACATGCCGGGCGGCGTGCGCCTGCCACATCCGCCACGGCCGCGCCAGATAGTCGGGCGGGAACCAGTTGCCCGTTGCCCAGAAGGTGCGGGGCAGGCCGCCGCTCAGCCGGTACTGCTTCTCGAAATCGGGGGTGACGCGGATCAGCACGCGCTCGCCGGTATGGCGCTCCACCCGCTCGAGGAAGGTGGCGACTTCGCGGAGCAGCACCTCGCGCGTCGGGCGGTCGGTACAGTCGGGGGCGAAGTCGAACGCGACGACCGCGGGGAGGGCATCGGGCATCCGCGGGACGACCGCGTTGAAATGGTCGGCCTGATCGGCGGCGAGGCGGCAGAGCGAATAGGCGTGCATCGCCCCGCGCCGGATACCGCTGTCGGCGAGCGCTGCCCAATGCCCCTCGAACGCCGGGTCGCGGCCGCGGTCGCCCATGGTGGCGAGCACATAGGCGAAGTCCGCACCCTCGGCCTTGGCCGTACCCCAGTCGACCGCGCCGGTCGCGGCGCTGACGTCGACGCCCTGGATCGGGAAGTCCTTGACCGCCGGGCGCCAGTGCGCGGCGAACCACCACCCGGCGATCCCTAGAATCACAGCGAAGACGACGGCGCCGATCCAGCGCCCCAAACCCCACATTGCGGCCCCCCTCAGCCCTTGATGTGCAAAACGCAGATGAGCGTGAACAGCCGCCGTGCGGTGTCGAAGTCGATCTCGATCTTGCCGTCCAGCCGCTCGCGAAGCAGCTCGGCCGCTTCGTTGTGTATGCCGCGGCGGGCCATGTCGATGGTCTCGATCTGCGCGGCGGTGGCGCTGCGGATCGCCTGATAGTAGCTGTCGCAGATCGCGAAATAGTCCTTGATCGGCCGGCGGAAGCGCCCAAGCGCGAGGACGAGCGTTTCCAGCGGCGTCCCGTCCTCTCGCGCGATCGCCAACGCCAGCCGTCCCTCCTCGACGCTGAGCGCGAGGCGATAGGGGCCGGCATAGCCGTCGGGATGCTCGCGCAAGGGGCGGAAATGATTGCCCTCGAGCAGGTCGAAGATCGCGATGCGGCGTTCCTGCTCCACATCCGCCGACCGCCACAGGATCGTCCGCTCGTCGAGCGTCACATCGATGATGCGGGGGTCGGCCATGCTGATATTGCGCTTGCCGCGTTCGGCGCGTGATTACAACGGTTCCCGTTATCCACAGCCATGGCCGGTTGCGGACCGCGCCCCGATGCGCCCAAGAGGGGGCATGGCCACCCAACTGATTCCGACGGCGCCCGCCGAACCCATCCGCCTGCCCCAGAATGTCGAGGCGGAGGCTGCACTCCTCGGCGCGATGATGATCGACAACCGGCTGGCCGACGATATCATCGACATGCTGAAGACCGAGCATTTCCACGAGCCGGTCCACGCCCGCATCTTCGGCGCGATCGCCAAGCTGCGCGGCGACGACCTGCTCGCCAATCCGCTGACGCTGCGCCCAATGTTCGAGGCGGATCCGGGCATGGCGGCGCTGGGCGGGCCGGCGTATCTCGCGCAGCTCACCGGCTCCGGCGCGGGCCTGATCGGTGCGCGCCAGTTCGCCAAGCAGATCTACGACCTCGCCCAGCTTCGCACGCTGGTGGAAGTGGGCCGTGAGCTGGTCGACCGGGCGATGGACACCTCGGAAAAGATCGACCCCTCGGCCCAGATCGAGGCGGCGGAGGAGCGGCTGTTCGCGGTCGCGGCAGGCGGGACGACGACCAAGTCGATCAAGACCTTTGCCCAGGCGACGGCGGCGGCGGTCGACATGGCGGCAAAGGCGCTGAATGCGGGCGGCGGCTTGTCCGGTTCGACGACCGGGTTCGAGAGCATCAACCAGCGGATCGGCGGCCTGCACCACTCCGACCTCATCATCCTTGCCGGGCGTCCGGGCATGGGCAAGACGTCGCTTGCCACCAACATCGCGTTCAATACCGCGCGGCGGTGGAACGACGACATGGCACTTGGTCTCAGCCCCAAGGAGACGGTGGGCGCGAAGGTCGCGTTCTTCAGCCTCGAAATGTCCGCCGACCAGCTCGCCACCCGTATCCTCGCCGAACAGTCGCGCATCAGTTCGGAGGCGCTGCGCATGGGCCGGATCAGCAAGCAGGAGTTTCGCCAACTGGCGGACGCGGCGACCGACCTTCAGAACCTGCCGCTCTATATCGACGATACCGCGGGCATTTCGATCAGCGCGCTGCATACGCGCGTGCGGCGGTTGAAGCGGACGCTGGGCGACGACCTGAAGTTCATCGTCGTCGATTATCTCCAGCTGCTGTCGGGATCGGGCGCGCGCGGCAGCGACAACCGCGTGCAGGAAATTTCCGAGATCAGCCGTGGCCTCAAGACGCTGGCCAAGGACCTCAACGTATCGGTGATGGCGCTGTCGCAGCTCAGCCGTCAGGTCGAGAGCCGCGAGGACAAGCGGCCGCAGCTGTCCGACCTTCGCGAATCGGGCTCGATCGAGCAGGACGCCGACATGGTCTGGTTCGTGTATCGCGAGGATTATTACGTCGCCGCCAAGGAGCCCAAGCGCCCGGTCGAGGGGGACGACCCCAAGGTGTTCGAGGACCACCAGAAGTGGCACATGGACATGGAGCGCGTCTTCGGCCTTGCCGAGCTTATCATCGCCAAGCAGCGCCATGGTGCCACGGGCAAGGTTACGCTGAAGTTCGAGCCGGAGATCACGCGGTTCAGCGACTATGCCGGCCCGCAATATCAGGGTCCGCTGGACTAAGGGGGGGCACCTGAAAGACGGTGCTCTTTGTCCGCAAAAACCGCGAATGGCTGGCGTGAGGCACGCGGCCGAGTTCCCGCGCCTCGGTCCGAAGTTGGTAGCGCGATCCTAACGCGGTCTTCACCAATTCGGCCCTAGGCGTAACCCATGGTTAAGCTGTTTCCGGGGTCGGTCGCCGTTGCCGCCCAATGCTTGCTCGTCATCGGCGGGATCGGCGCGCTGCTGCTGGCACCGCCAGCGGAGGGGGCGCTGCTGATCGTACCCGTCGCGGGCAGCGGTGTCGGCGCGCTCAACGCCGCGATTGGGGCCGGCGCGCGGCTGGTCGGCGAAGGCGCACTGCCGGGCAGCCTGGTCGTCGAGGGGCGGCGCGATGCGATGCTGGCGACGGTGCTGCGCGCAGGCGGCGTGGTCGTCGCGGCACGGCCGGCGCTGTGCGGACAGGCGGGGAGGACAGCATGAGCATGATCGCGAGCGATGCGAACTGCGGGCTGACGGCGCTGCGCCGGCGGGGCGTGATGCTGGTGGCAGGGGCGGGCTGGGCGAGCCTGCTCGCGATCCTGCTCGTCGCGTTGGGGACGGGGCGGGCGGTGTTGCCGATCGCACTGCTCGGCGGTGCGGCGTGCCTGTTGCCGACGGTCGCGGCAGTGCGGCGGCGGTCCGATGCGACCGCGCGGCTGATTGCGGGGACGCTGTCGGCAGTGATGCCCGCGCTGCTCGTCTATGCGCTGGCCGGCCATGCATGGCAGATGGACGCGCACATGTATTTCTTCGTCGCGCTCGCGCTGCTGACGGTGCTGTGCGACTGGCGCCCGATCCTGCTCGCCTCTGGGCTGATCGCCGTTCATCATCTGGCGCTGGAGTGGCTGGCGCCCGACTGGGTGTTCAACGGCAACGGTAATCTGGGGCGGGTGGTGTTCCATGCGCTGGCGGTGGTGCTGCAGTTCGGCGTGCTGGGATATGTGACCACGCACCTCGCCAAGCTGGTCGCGGCGCAGGATCGGGCGGTGGCAGAGAGCGCCCGCCTGGTCACGGAGGCGGAGGCCGAGCGCGAGCGGGCCGAGCGCGAGGCGGCGCGCGCCGAGGATGCGCTCGCGCAGGCGCGACGCGCCGAAGCGCTGGCCGAGACCGCACGGGCCGAGCGGCGCGATGCGGAGCGCGGCCATGCGGCCGAGCGGCGGCGCGAGCTGCTGGCGCTGGCGGGGGATTTCGAGGCATCGGTCGCGGGCATCGCGGTGGCGATCGAGAATGCGGCACAGGGGCTGGAGGCGTCGGCGACCACGCTCGACGCGATGTTCGGCGCGGCGGGGCGCGAGGCCGGCATGGTCGCGGCCAACGCCGCCGACGCGACTGGGGAGATCCGGCGCGTGGCGGGCGCGATCTCGACGCTCGGCCATTCGATCGGCTCGATCGCCGCGGCGGCCGAGCAGCAGCGCGAACTGACCGGGATCGGCCGCGCCAAGAGCGAGCAGAGCAGCGCGACGATCGCCGCACTATCGCACCGTGCCGAGCAGATCGGCACCTTCATCGAGGAAATCCGTGGCATCGCGGCGAAGACCAACCTCCTCGCGCTCAACGCGACGATCGAAGCGGCGCGCGCGGGCGACGCCGGCCGCGGCTTCGCCGTGGTCGCGGGCGAGGTGAAGGGGCTGGCGGCGGAAACCGAGCGCGCGAGCGGGCGGATCGTCGACATCCTCAACGACGTGCGCGGATCGGCCGAGGCGTCGAGCATCGACGCGCAACTCGTCTGCGAGGCGGTGGGCGAGGTATCCGACGCGGCACGCGGCATCGCGGCGGAGGCGGCGGATCAGCGGGCGCTCGCCAGTGCGATCGAGACGAGCGCAACGCGGGCGGCGAGCAATGCCGACCTGATCGAGCAGCGGATCGAGGCGCTGGCGCAGCGGGTCGAGACGGCGGGTACGCTGGCCGCGGACCTGCGCGGTAGCACGCGGGCACTATCGGTCAGCGCGCATGACCTTCGCGGATCGGCGGAGCGCTTCGTCTGTCACCTGCGCGACGAGCCGGTGGCTGTCGCGGCCTGAAGCGTGGAGCGTTAAAAGCTCGGCTGGTCAGGGTCGCCGTCGCCGGGCTGGACGTGGATGCCGCATTCGGTCTTGTCCCAGCCCTTCCAGCGGCCCGAGCGCGGGTCCTCGCCGGGCGCGACCTTGCTGGTGCAGGGCGCGCAGCCGATCGAGGGATAGCCCTGCGCCACCAGCGGATGCTGGGGCAGGTCGTGGTGGCTGAAATAGCCCTCCAGATCCTCGCGGCTCCAAGTGATAAGCGGGTTGATCTTCAGGCGGTCCCCGTCGAGTTCGAAGCGGGGCAGGTTGGCGCGCGTCGCCGCCTGGAACGCCTTGCGCCCGGTGATGCTCGCGTCGAACCCGGCCATCGCCATTTCGAGCGGCGCGACCTTGCGGATTTCGCAGCAGCCGTCGGGATCGTAGGACCAGCGCAGGCCGGTCGCGTCGCGCTTTTCTAGCGTGTCGGCATTGGGCGTCAGGATGCGCAAGTCGGTTAGACCGAGGCGCGCGACCAGTGCATCGCGATAGACGAGCGTTTCGGGGAAGTGCTTGCCGGTGTCGAGGAACAGCACGGGCGTCGACCGGTCGGCCTGCGCGACCAAGTGCAGGAGCACTGCCGATTCCGCTCCGAACGATGACACGACGGCGACCTCGCCCACCATCTGCTCACCGAGCACGACGCGCAGCATTTCCGCCGTGTCGCGGCCGCGGAACAGGTTGTTGAGGCGCAGCGCATCGGCGGCGGTGAAGCGCGGGGCGACGTCGATGCGGTCGATGCGGCGGACGGCGGCGTCAGCCATGGCGAAGCCTCCAGACGGGCGTGCGGCCATCCGCCGCGCCCTGATAGACATGCTCGTGCCGCTCGAGTGCATGGGTCAGCGCCGCGTGATCCACGGGCTTGGCGGGCGCAAAGCTGTCGAAGCCGCAGCGGCGCATCAGCGGGATCTGGTCGACCAGCACGTCGCCCTCGGCGCGCAGCTCGCCGGTGTAGCCCGCCTCGCGCAGGATCGAGCCCGCCGAATAGCCGCGCCCGTCGCGGAAGCTCGGGAAGCTCACCTCAACCAGCGCGAGGCGATCGAGATGCGGCAGGAGCGCACGGGCATCCTCGCCCGCCTCGATCCGCACGGCGGTGGCATTGGACTGGCCGAGGAACGCGTCGAGCGTCACCGCCGGCTCGTCATGCTCGGGCTCGTCGCGGAAGCGGAGGAGCGAATCGGTCATGCGGCACCTGTCGGCAAATGGGCGACAACCTTGATCTCGAACCGAAACCCAGCGAGCCAGGTGGTGCCGGGCACGGTCACGGCGGGGCGCGGGCCGTCGCCGAAACGCGCGGCGAACTCGGGCAACGCGATGGGCAGCACCGCATCGGGATCGACCGCGAACATCGTCACGTCGACCACGTCGTCGAAGCTCGCGCCGGCAGCGTCCAGGATCGCAGCAAGGTTGTCGAAGGCGAGCGCCACTTCCTCGCCCAGATTGGCGGGCGGCGTACCGTCGGCGCGGGCGCCGACCTGTCCCGACACGAACAGGAGATTGCCGGCGCGCACCGCGGGTGAATAGCCGTGCGCCTTGTAGAGCGCATGCGGCTCGGCGGGCCAGACGATGTCACGACCGGGCATAGATGACCTCCTTGAACGGCTCCATGCCGATCCGGCGATAGGTGTCGACGAAGCGTTCGCCGGGCTCGCGCTGTGCCTTGTAGAGGTCGGTCACACGCTCGATCGCGTCGACCACGCCATCCTCGTCGAAGCCGGGGCCGGTGATGCGGCCGAGGCTGACGTCCTCCGCCCCCGATCCGCCGAGCAGGAGCTGGTAATTCTCCGTCCCCTTACGGTCGACGCCGAGGATGCCGATGTGCCCGGCATGATGGTGGCCGCAGGCGTTGATGCAGCCGCTGATCTTGAGCTTGAGTTCGCCCAGGTCGCGCTGCCGTTCGGGATCGGCGAAGCGGTTGCTGATCTTCCGCGCCAGCGGGATCGAGCGGGCGTTGGCGAGGCTGCAATAATCGAGGCCGGGGCAGGCGATGATGTCGCCGATCAGGTCGAGATTGGCCTCGGCCAGCCCCGCGCCGTCCAGCGCCTGCCAGACCGCGTACAGGTCCGCCTTGCGCACGTGCGGCAGGACGAGGTTCTGCGCGTGGGTGACGCGCAGTTCGTCGAAGCTGTAGCGTTCGGCGAGGTCGGCGATCAGCTCCATCTGCTCGGCGGTGGCGTCACCGGGGATGCCGCCAGCGGGCTTCAGGCTGATCGTCGCGATCGCATAGCCCGGCGCCTTGTGCGCGGCGACGTTCTGGTCGAGCCACAGCGCAAAGCCGGGGTCGCTGCGGTCGATCTCGTCCGGGGCGTCCGCTTCAAACGGCGGGTCGGCGAAGAAGGCGGCGATGCGGTCGAACTCGGCCCTAGGCGGGTCGAGGCCGAGCTGCTTGACGGCAAGGAACTCCTCCTCGACCTGACGGCGATATTCGTCGACGCCGATCTCGTGCAGCAGGATCTTGATCCGCGCCTTGTAGATGTTGTCGCGCCGGCCGTAGCGATTGTAGACGCGCAGGCACGCTTCCAGATAGCTCAAGAGGTCGTCGATCGCGACGAACTCGCGGACTTCATGGGCGATCATCGGCGTGCGGCCCATGCCGCCGCCGACGAAGATACGCGCGCCCTGCTCGCCGTCCGCTTTTTGCACGATCTCGATGCCGATGTCGTGGAGGCGCATCGCCGCGCGATCCTCCGCCGCGGCAATCACCGCGATCTTGAACTTGCGCGGCAGATAGCTGAATTCGGGGTGGAAGGTGCTCCACTGGCGCAGCAGCTCGGCCCAGGGGCGCGGGTCGGTCACCTCATCCGCAGCGGCGCCGGCATACTGGTCGGAGCTGATGTTGCGGATGCAGTTGCCGCTGGTCTGGATGGCATGCATCTCGACCTTCGCCAGCTCGGCGAGGATGTCGGGCGCGTCGGCAAGCTTAATCCAGTTGTACTGGAGGTTCTGGCGCGTGGTGAAGTGGCCGTAGCCGCGGTCATATCGCCGGGCGATATCGGCGAGCACGCGAAGCTGGCCCGAATTGAGCGTCCCATAGGGGATGGCGACGCGCAGCATATAGGCGTGGAGCTGGAGGTAGAGGCCGTTCATCAGCCGCAGCGGCTTGAACTGGTCCTCGCTCAGCTCGCCCGACAGGCGGCGCGCCACCTGATCGCGAAACTCCTCGACGCGGGCGTCGACGATGGCCTGGTCATATTGGTCGTAGCGGTACATGTCAGATCACCCAGTTGCCGGCAGCGGGGTCGGCGGGCTTGAGCGTAAGGTCGGTGCGCACCGTGGGCCCGAGCGCGCGGATGCGGTCCTTGATATGCGCGGGGCGCGGACCCTCGGGCGTTTCCGCCGCGTCGATGACGTAGGGGACGTTGACGCGGCGCGCGGCCTCTTCCTCGCGGCCGATGCGCTCGCCCGCCTCGCCCACGTCGGCGGCATCCTCGACATGGCGCGACCAGTCGCTGCCCGTCCACCAGACGACGTCGCCGGTGACCAGATCGTTGCCCGTCAGGATCTTCATGCCGCCATTCCCTCCGCCACGCGCGCCCAGCGCGCGAGCTTGTCCTCGGCATCCGACAGGTCGACCACCTCGCCGACGACGATGATCGCCGGGCTCTCGACGCCCTCGCGCTCGACCATTGCACCCAGGTCGGCGAGCAGGGTGCGGAGCGCGCGGTGGCCGGGGCAGGTGCCCTTTTCAAGGACCGCGACGGGCATATCCGGGGCGACGCCGTCGGCGATCAGCTTGTCGGCGATCGCGCTGGCGGTGGCGACGCCCATATAGATGACGAGGGTGCGGCCGACGCCGGCCAGGCCCGACCAGTCCTGATCCGACAGCCCCTTGCACTGGCCGGCGACGAAGCTGACCGCGCTGGAATGGTCGCGGTGGGTGAGCGGCAGCATCGCCTCGGCCGCGCAGCCGAGCGCGGCGGAGACGCCGGGGATGACCTCGACCGCGAGGCCGGCGGCGCGCACCGCCTCGACCTCCTCGCCGCCGCGGCCGAAGATGAACGGGTCGCCGCCCTTCAGCCGGACGACGATCGACCCGGCCTTCACATGCGCGACGATCAGGGCGTTGATCCCCTCCTGCGGCACCGTATGCCGCGCGCGCTTCTTCGCAACCGAGATGCGCTGCGCATGCGGCGGCGCCAGATCGAGGACGCGCGGGTCGATCAGGCCGTCATGGACGACGACGTCGGCCATGCGCAGCGCCTTGACCGCGCGGACGGTGAGGAGGCCGGGGTCGCCGGGACCGGCCCCCACCAGGATGACGCGCCCGCGCGCCTCGGGATCGAGAAGACTTGCCATGAGCGCCGATGTGGGCCGCGGGGGGCGGCGTCACAACCGACGGATGCTTGGGGCACGGCTAGAAGAGCTTTGCCGCCCCCGGCTCAATGCTCGCGAAGGCCGATGCCGATAGAGGCTCGCGCCTGTTCCGCCTCGCTGGAGACGACCGGGAAGGCGCAGTAATCGGCGGCGTAGTAGGCGCTGGGACGATGATTGCCCGACCAGCCCACGCCGCCGAACGGGGCCGAGGAGCTCGCGCCGTTGGTGGGCTTGTTCCAGTTGACGATCCCTGCGCGGATGCCGGCCCAGAACTGGTCGTAAAGGCGTGGGTCCTGGCTGACGAGGCTGGCGGACAGGCCGTAGCGGGTGTTGTTCGCCTCCCGGATCGCATCCTCGAACGTGGTGGCGCGCATGACTTGGAGCACGGGGCCGAACAGTTCGACGTCGGGCTTTTCGCGCGCATTCGTCATGTCGACGATGCCGGGCGACAGGAAGGGGCGCCCCTCGACCGGCCGCTCCATGTAGCGGATCGGACGGCCGCCGACGCTCATCAGCGACAGGAAGCTCTCGGTCAGCATGTCGGCGGTGTCGTTGTCGATCACCGGCCCCATGAACGGCGCGGGGTCGGCATGCGGCTCGCTGATGATGAGCCGGCCGGCGAGCTTCGTCACCTCCTCGACCAGCGGATCGAACAGGCGATCCTCGACGATCAGGCGGCGCGCGGCGGTGCAGCGCTGGCCGGCGCTGGTGAAGGCCGACTGGACGACGAGGACGGCGGCCGAATAGAGGTCGGGCGTGCCCCAGACGATGATCGGGTTGTTGCCGCCCATCTCGAGCGCGAGGATCTTCTCGGGCGTTTCGGCGAACTGGCGGTTGAGCGCGAGGCCGGTGCGCGCCGAGCCGGTGAAGAGCAGGCCGTCGATCCCCGGATGCGTCGCGAGAGACCGGCCCGCTTCCGGGCCGCCCAGCAGGACGCGAATGCAATCCTCCGGCACCCCCGCCGCGCGGTAGCAGTCGACGAGGAAGGCGCCGGTCGCGGGCGTCTTTTCCGATGGCTTGAACACGACCGCATTGCCCGCGATCAGCGCGGGGACGATGTGGCCGTTGGGCAGGTGCGCGGGGAAGTTATAGGGGCCGAGCACCGCGAGCACGCCGTGCGGCTTGTGCCGGAGCGCGAGGCGGCTGCCCATCGGCGCGTCGATCCGGCGCTGGCCGGTCCGTTCCTGAAAGGCGGTGATCGAGATGTCGACCTTGGCGATCACCGTGTCGATCTCGGTGCGGGCCTCCCACAGGGGCTTGCCCGTTTCGCGAGCGAGCAGGTCGGCGAAGGCATCGTATTTCGCGCGAACCACGTTGGCGAAGCGGCGCATCGTCTCGACCCGATAGGTCAGCGGGCGTGCGGCCCACTGGCTCCAGCCGCCGCGCGCCGCCGCCACTTCCGCATCCGCATCGCCGGCGGTCCCGCGCCACAGGACGGCGCCCGTCGCGGGCTCGAACGAGATCAATTCGCTGGCTGACACAGATTGCTTTCCGGCTGGCTCCCCTCAAGGTGGCGCGTTCTGCATCAAAGCGGTTTCAAATGCCACCCACCCTCAGACGAGGGCCTGTCCCATCGCGCGGACGGCGGCGACCTTTTCGTAGAGCGGCTGCCAGTCGTCGTGCTGATCGATGGCGGACCACAGCGTTTCGACCTCGTCGATCAGCATGGAGAGGGGCGGGCCGGTCCAGTACGGATCGTCGCGGTCCTTGCGCGGGGTGTAGCTCGCCAGGTGTTCGCGCGCCTGGGCGAAGGCGTCGCCATAGGCCGGCGGGATGACCCCGCCGAAGCTGTCGTGGAAGAAGGCGTCGATGCCCACGTTCCCCTCGCGCAGGCCGCATTCGATCGCCTCGATCAGCGGCTGGTCGTCCGCGCCGCGCGGGGTGACGCCAAGCCGCCACAGGATCGCGCTTGCGACTGCCGCCTGATAGGCGTCCGGGAACCGCTCCAGCGCTTCGATCAGCGGCGGGGCGTTGGAAATGGCGCGAAGTGAAACGGCGAGCTGCATGACGTTCCAGTGGATCGCTTCTGGCTGACGGGCAAAGGCATAGAGGCCGGCATGGTCGAAATAGGCGGCGGTGAAGCCCGGGTCCCAGGTGGGCGCGAACCGCCAGGGGCCATAGTCGAAGCTTTCGCCGGAGATGTTGATATTGTCGGTGTTGAGCACGCCGTGGACGAAACCGGCGGCCATGTAGGACGCCGCCAGCGTCGCCGTCCGCTCGACGACATGGCCGAGCAGCCGGGCGGGGGCGTCGGAACCAGCCTCCTCGCCGTAGAAATGGTGGAGGCAATATTCGGTCAGCGCGGCCATATTCTCGCTCTCGCGCAGATAGGCGAGGCGCTGGAACGTGCCGATGCGGATATGTCCGTGGCTGAGCCGCGTCAGCACCGCGCCGCGCGTGGGGGACGGTTCGTCGTTCCGCTCCAGCGCCTCGCCCGTCTCGACGATTGAGAAGGTGAGGCTGGTGGGTACGCCGAGCGCCTGTAGCATCTCGGTCGCGAGCAGCTCGCGGACCGCGCCTTTCAGCGTCAGGCGGCCGTCGCCGAAACGGCTCCACGGCGTTCGCCCCGACCCTTTGGTGCCGAGGTCCATCAGCCGGCCACCCGCATCGCGAAGCTGGGCATAGAGGAAGCCGCGGCCGTCGCCGATCTCCGGATTGTACTGGCGGAACTGATGGCCGTGATAGCGCAGGGCCAGCGGCTGCGACAGGCTGCCGGGCAGCGGCTCGAACCGGGCGAAGCGGGCGAGCCATTCGTCGTCGGTTAGCGTGCGCAGCCCGACTTCATCCGCCGCACGGTTGTTCCGCCAGCGCAGGATCGACTGCGGAAAACGCGCGGGCTCCACGCGATCGTAAAAGGCGTCGCCCAGCGCCTCGATCGCGCGTTCGGGGTGGGGCAGGATCGACGCTTGCGGGAAATCGGCCATGCGGCGATATGGGTGCCGATGGCCGTGACCCGCAACCCGACCGCCTTTTCCGACGGCTATTGGTGGTCGGGGGACGGCGTCCGCCTTCATTATCGCGACTATCCGGGACCCGCGGACAGGCCGCCGATCCTCTGCCTGCCCGGCCTGACACGTAATGCACGCGATTTCGAGGCGGTAGCGGCGCGGCTTTCGCCCGACTGGCGGGTGATCGCGATCGAACTGCGGGGGCGCGGCGAGAGCGGGTACGCCAAGGACCCGATGAGCTACGTCCCGCTCACCTATCTTCAGGATGTGGAGCGGCTGGTCGACGAGCTGAAGCTCGAGCGGATCGTCGCGTTCGGCACGTCGCTTGGCGGCATCCTGACGATGCTCTTGGCGGGTACCGGACGCCCGCCGCTCGCCGCCGCGCTCCTCAACGACGTGGGGCCGGAGCTGGAGGCGGCGGGGCTCGCGCGCATCCGCGGCTATGTCGGCAAGCCTGCGCAATATCCAACCTGGATGCACGCCGCCCGCGCGCTGGCCGAGGCGAATGGCGAGGTCTATCCGGATTACGGGATCGAGGACTGGCTGGGGATGGCCAAGCGGCTGCACCGGCTGACCTCGGCCGGCCGTATCGTCCTCGACTACGACATGAAGATCGCCGAGCCGTTCCGCGTGCCGGGGAACGAGGCGGGCGTCGACATGTGGGGGGCGTTCGACGCACTGGCGGGTACGCCGACGCTGATCGTGCGCGGCGACCGCTCGGACATTCTCGCCGCCGACGTGGCCGAGCGCATGGCGGCGCGGATCGCGGGCGCGGAACTGGTGACGGTGGCGAACACCGGCCATGCGCCGACGCTCGACGAGCCCGAGGTCGAGGCCGCGATCGACCGGCTGCTGGCGCGCGTGATCGCGTGACCGTCAACATCCTCCACCTGCATTCGAGCTTCGACCTGGGCGGCAAGGAAGCGCGCGCGGTCCGGCTGATGAACGCGTTCGGTAAGCGCGCGCGGCACACCATCGTCTCGGGCGTCGAGGGCGCGTACGGTGCGCGTGCGGCGATCGCCAAGGGCGTCGCGTACGAGATCGCGCAGGACCCGCCGCCGCTGACCGGCAAGCCATCGGTCGCGCGGTACGAGGCGATCGCGCGATACATGCGGCGCTTCGATCTGGTCCTCACCTATAATTGGGGCGCGGTCGACGGGGTGATGGCGGCGCGGGTGTTCCCCAAGGGCGCGCCGCCGATCGTCCATCACGAGGACGGCTTCAACGCCGACGAGGCGGACGGCCTGAAGCGGACGCGTAATTACTACCGGCGGCTGGCGCTGGGTGCGGCGCACGGGCTCGTCGTGCCGTCGGAGCGGCTGGAGCAGATCGCGCTGACCGCGTGGAAGCAGCCGGCGGGGCGGGTGCATCGCATCTCGAACGGCATCCCGACGCGGCTCTACGCCGGGCGGCCGGATCCGAAGGCGATCCCCGGCTTCGTGAAGGGCAGGGAGCCGGTCGTCGGGACGCTCGCGGGGCTACGCGCGGTCAAGGACCTGCCGCTGATGGTGCGAGCGGTCGGCGGCGTACCGCAGAACGTCCGCGTCGTCATCGTCGGCGAGGGGCCGGAGCGGCAGGCGATCGAGAACCAGGTGGCGGCGATGTTCATGGGCGATCGCGTGCACCTGCCCGGCTTCCTCGCCGACCCGCACCGCTATATCGGCCTTTTCGACGTGTTCATGCTGACCAGCCTCAGCGAGCAGCAGCCGATTTCGGTAATGGAGGCGATGGCAGCGGCCCTGCCCGTCGTCGCGCCGCGCGTCGGCGACATCGCCGCGATGGTCGCGCCGGAGAACCTGCCCTTCCTGGCCGGCGGGCGCAGCGAGGTCGAGTTGCGCGATCGGCTCGCACCGCTGATCGCGGATCCGGCGCTGCGTGCCTCGGTCGGGGCCGCAAACCGCGCGCGGGCCGCGGCGCTGTTCGACGAGGACGCGATGATCGCGGCGTACGCCCGGCTTTATGAGGGTGCGATGCGCCGTCCGGGTGTGTTACAGCCTTAATCATTGCTCGCGCGCATCGACGAATGACGCTAGCGCGAGGCGCATCAAATCCTATCCGGAGGAAAACTTGTTCAAGGGTCTGTCACCCATTCGCTACAACGGCGCCGAAGTGTGGCCGCTGATCGAAGGGGGTAAGGGTGTCGCTGCCACCAACCACGCATCCGCCGGCGCCTGGGCCGCGGCGGGCGGCATCGGGACGGTCAGCGCGGTCAACGCCGACAGCTACGACGCCGAGGGCAAGATCATTCCCCAGGTCTATCACGCCCTGACGCGCCGACAGCGGCACGAGGAACTGATCGACTATGCGATCGAGGGCGCGGTCCAGCAGGTGAAGCGCGCGTACGAGATCGCCGGTGGCAAGGGCGCGATCAACATCAACGTCCTGTGGGAAATGGGCGGCGCGCAGCGGATCCTGCACGGCGTGCTCGAACGGACGCGCGGTATGGTCGCGGGCGTCACCTGCGGCGCGGGCATGCCCTACAAGCTTTCCGAGATCGCCGCCTCCTACGGCGTGCATTACCTGCCGATCGTGAGCTCGGGCCGCGCGTTCCGCGCGCTGTGGAAGCGCGCCTATTCGAAGGCCAGCGAGTGGCTGGCGGCGGTCGTCTATGAGGATCCGTGGCTGGCGGGCGGGCATAACGGCCTGTCCAATGCCGAGGATCCGCTGGCACCGCAGGACCCCTATCCCCGCGTCAAGGCGCTGCGCGACGTGATGCGCGAGGGCGGCGTCTCGGACGAGGTGCCGATCGTGATGGCGGGCGGCGTCTGGCACCTGCGCGACTGGAACGACTGGATCGACAATCCCGAACTCGGCGCAATCGCCTTCCAGTTCGGCACCCGGCCGCTGCTGACGCAGGAAAGCCCCATCCCGCAGGAGTGGAAGGCCCGCCTGATGGAGCTCGAGCCGGGCGACGTCCTGCTCCACCGCTTCTCGCCCACCGGCTTCTATTCGTCGGCGGTGCGCAACCCCTTCCTGCGTGCGCTCGAGGCGCGGTCGGAGCGGCAGATTCCGTTCTCGACGCAGGAAGCGGGGGATCACGTCTTCCAGCTCGACGTGGGCGTGAAGGGCAAGAATTTCTGGGTGACGCGCGGCGACCTGCTGCGTGCGCGCGAATGGTTCGGGCTCGGCTATACCGATGCGCTCAAGACGCCCGACAATACGCTGGTTTTCGTGACGCCGCCCGAGAAGCAGGAAATCCGCAAGGATCAGGCCGACTGCATGGGCTGCCTGTCGCAGTGCGCCTTCTCCAGTTGGGCGGATACCGAGACCAACTCGACCGGCCGCCTTGCCGATCCGCGCAGCTTCTGCATCCAGAAGACGCTTCAAGACATTGCCCATGGCGGTCCGGTGGACCAGAACCTGATGTTCGCCGGACACGCCGCGTACAAGTTCAAGCAGGATCCCTTCTACTCGAACGGGTTCGTGCCGAGCGTGAAGCAGCTGGTCGACCGCATCCTGACGGGCGACTGATCGGGGGCGGGGCGGGCCATGGTGGCTCGCCCCGCGCCTGTGGCTCAGTCGTCGGTGACGGTGCCGATGACCGCCCCGCCGACGCCGCCCACGGCCGCGCCCTTTTCGACATCGCCGCCGCTGGCGGCCGCGATGCCGGCACCGCCGGCACCGCCGATCGCCGCGCCGCGCAGCGTCGAGCACGCGCCGAGGCTGCCGGCCGCGGCGACGATCAGGGTGGTGGCAACAAGCTTGCGCATGGGGTTCTCCTGTTGGTCTGAATCAACGGAGATACGCATTTCGCAAAGGGCTCGTTCCCGGCCTCGGACGCCGGAAACGAACGATAACAAACGCTTGCGAAACTATCGCCCGCGCCATATGCGCAGGCGCTCGCTTGTCCGGCGTCCGCCCTGATGCGCCGGGCAGCGCGTGTAGCCGAAGCGGGTGTCGAGACAGATCCACACCTCGTCCAGCCAGCCCTCGCGATCGGCGGTCACCCGCAGCATCGCCGGCGTCATGCCCGGATTGGCGCGCGAGAACGCCTGCGCGAACTGACCCACGGTCAGCCCGCGGCGGCGCGAGAGCGCGTCCATATCGGGGTAGCGCAGCTTGCCGTAGAGGCGCGTCGACTGTCCGAAATAGGCCGCGGGCGCGATGCCCATGCAGGTGCCGTGCTTGGCATATTCGTGCTGGAGCAGCTGTACCGACGGTGTCGAACACAGATTGGCCCGGATCACCTCGCGCGAAAGCGCGGGGGCGGGACGGCAATATTGCGGCCATTCCTTGCCCCGCCCGTCGGGCCACAGGCCGTGCAGCGTGAAGCCGAACCCGTTGCCGCCGCCGCACTGAAGCTGCGAATTGGGCCGGTCGCCCGCGGTCTTGCAGAATTGCGGGCTCCAGCTGATCGCCAGCGTATAGCTGCCGATCGGCAGGATGCGGCGCGGCTCGCGCACCGTCGGCCCCTCGACACGGGGGTCGGCCAGCGATTGCGGGATCGCGCAGCGATAGGCCTGGGCAGAGGCGGCGGCGGGCAGCGCGGCGAGCGTCGCGGCGAGGGCCAGCGCCAGCTTCATTCGAACGTCTCGCCCAGATCGTCGATGCGCGAGCCGCGGAACCACGCGCTGGCGTCGGGGCGATAGAGGAAGACGATCGAGACGGTCTGGAGCAGCCAATTTACCGCGCCGAGCAGGCCGGCGACCCCCGGCGGATACGATCCCGTCGCGACCGAGAAGACGAGCGAGGCGATGCCGAGGACGAACAGGATCGTCAGGATGATCCGCGCGGCGTTGCTCGCCCGGCGCGCGGTGAACCACCACAGCGCGAGGTTCAGGCCGATCCCCACCGCGATCGATCCGATGAGAAAGGCCGGCGAGATCGCCTGCCCGGTCGTCAGGCTGCCGAACAACAGGACGGAGTTGACGAGGCCGATGAAGATCGACGCCAGGAACAGGCGTTCGAACATGATGATCGATTGTGGGCGCATGGTCCCGAATCCCCCTTCGTTTCGGAAACGATAGCCGCGCGGCCGACCGCGCGAAAGCTCAGGCTGGCGCGAGGTCGAGGCCGATATCGGCGGCGGGCGCCGACTGGGTGAGGCGGCCGACACTGATGAAGTCGACGCCCGTTTCGGCAATGGCGCGGATGGTGTCGAGGCGAACGCCGCCCGACGCCTCGGTCGCGGCGCGGCCGGCGACGAGGGCCACCGCCTCGCGCAGCACCGGCGGGGCCATGTTGTCGAGGAGGAGGTGCGTCGCGCCCGCGCCGATCGCCGGCTCGATCTGGTCGAGGCGGTCGACCTCGACGATGATGTGCGGGATGCCAGCGGCGACGGCGCGAGCGGTTGCCGCCTCGACCGATCCCGCCACGGCGACATGATTGTCCTTGATCATGGCGGCATCCCACAGGCCCATGCGATGGTTGGTCGCCCCGCCCATCCGCGTCGCGTATTTCTCGATCACGCGAAGCCCCGGCAGCGTCTTTCGCGTGTCGAGCAGCGTCGCGCGGGTACCCGCGATCAAATCGACATATTGACGCGTCATCGTCGCGATGCCCGACAGGTGCTGGACGGTATTGAGCGCCGACCGCTCCGCCGTCAGCAGCGCGCGCGCCTTGCCCGACAGGTGCATGAGGTCGGTGCCCGCGGGTACGACCGCGCCCTCCGCGACCAGTGTGTCGATGCGGACATCGGGGTCGAGATGGCGAAAAAACGCCTCGGCCAGCGGCAGGCCGGCGACGACGATCGCGTCGCGGCTGTCCATCACCCCGTCGAAGCGCGCCTCGGCCGGGATCACGGCGGCGGAAGTGACGTCGCCGCCCGGCCCCAGATCCTCGGCAAGGGTCGCCGCGACGAAGGCGGCGAGGTCGAAATGGTCGAGCGTGAACATGGCCCGTCGCTTAGGCGGCGGGCGGTCCGGCGGCAACGGCGTTCAGTCGAGATCCTCGTCCGGGGCGACGCCCCACAGGCTCGCCGCCTCGACGAAGCCGCCGCGACCCTTCACGTCGATGTAGCACCAGCCGCGCGCGCAGCGGCTGACGCGGCCGACGACGCCGGGCGCCGCCCGCCAGACCACCCGGGCCGAGGCGGAGGGGCTGTCGCGCAGCGGCGCGACGCCGTTCTGGACGAAGGCAGTGCGCGTGTCGCTGAGCAGGCCGACCTGCATCCACCCCTGGGTCCCGCCCGGATCCTCGACCTTGCGCCAGTCGCGATAGATGTCGACGACCTTGATCGGCAGGTCGGGGCGAACATAGAGCCAGCTTGCCGGATAGTTGCGCCCCGGCCCGGTGCGCATCCGCGCCTTTGCCGCGGCGATCGAGGCGTAATAGGGGGGCTTGCGCGTCTGCGCCTCCAGCCCGGTCAGGCCGACGGCGGCGATCACCACGGCCGCGAGGCCGGCAGTCAGACGGGGTACGCGCTGGCTCGACATATCTTCATTCCCTTTGGCCCGCCCTAACGCGAAGCCGCCCCCCGCATCAATGGCGTTGACGGACCCGCCGGGTCGCGCCAAGCCGCGTGGCATGGCCGATCCCGCTCGCCCGCCGCGCCCCCGTCGCCCCCGCGTCATCGTCACGCGGCGGCTGCCCGACCCGGTGATCGAGCGGATGGGCGAATTGTTCGAGCTTGTCCCGAACCTGGACGATCGTGCATTCACGCGCGACGAACTCGCCGCCGCGATGGCGGATTGCGACGTGCTGGTGCCGACCGTCACCGACCATGTGGATGCCGACCTGATCGCGGGTGCAGGTGAGCGGCTGCGCCTGATCGCCAATTACGGGGCGGGGGTGAACCATATCGACCTGAAGGCGGCGCGCGCGAAGGGTATCGTCGTCACCAACACGCCGGGCGTCCTGACCGAAGATACCGCCGACATGACGATGGCGCTGATCCTGTCGGTCCCGCGCCGGCTGGCCGAGGGTGAGAAGCTCGTCCGGTCGGGCCAGTGGACCGGATGGAGCCCGTGCGCGATGCTGGGCCACCGGATCGGCGGCAAGGCGCTGGGCATCGTCGGCATGGGCCGCATCGGCCAGGCGGTGGCGGCGCGGGCGCGGGCGTTCGGCCTCACCATCCATTACCACAACCGCAACCGCCTGCCCGCGGTGCTGGAGGCGCAACTGGGCGCGACGTGGCATGCCGATCTAGACGCGATGCTGGCGGCGATCGACATCCTGACGATCCACACGCCGCGTAACGCCGACAGCGAGGGGCTGATCGACCGGCGGCGGATCGGGTTGCTCGGGTCCCACGTCTATCTCATCAACGCCTCGCGCGGGGGGATCGTCGACGAGGAGGCGCTGGTCGAGGCACTGGAGGGCGGGCGGCTGGCCGGCGCCGGCCTCGACGTGTGGCAGTTCGAGCCGGCGATCGACCCGCGGCTGCTGGCGCTGCCCAACGTCGTCATGACGCCGCACATGGGATCGGCGACGATGGAGGGTCGCATCGCGTCGGGCGAGAAGGTGATCGCCAATATCCGCGTCTGGTCTGACGGGCACCGCCCGCCCGATCAGGTGCTCGACGGCTGGCGCTAACCCGCGCAGCGGCGGCGCATCGCGCGCACCGCCTCCGCATCCAGCGCGCGGGCATGGTCGGCGCAGATGCGGCCGTCCGCATCGGTCATCACGCTATAGGGCAGCGCCGGGGTACGGCTCACCAGCGCCGCGAGGATCGCGTTCGACGCCGTGACGCGCGCCGGATCGACCCGCGCCAGCATCCGCCTGGTGGCGGGGCGCCCGTCATAGGGAACGACGCGGACGACCACGTGTCCCGCCGCTGCCTGTAGTTCGTCCAGTCGAGCCACCTCGCCATGGCACGGCACGCACCAGGACGCGACGAGCAGCAGGATGCTGTCCGGCGGCAGCGGTCCAGCGGCGGCCACCGGCGCGGTCGCCAGCGATGCGGCGAAAAGCGGGGTCAACCGGCGGGAAAGCATGGACATTCGCATGACGCTTTGGTCTCTTGCCCGCGGGAGAGGCGTGGGGAGTTCTAGCGATGTTTAGCGTGGTGATCGTCGGCGCGGCAATGGTGGCGTCGCAATCGGCGCAGGCCGCCTTCGATGCGGCGACCAAGGCGGCGGAAGCGGGCCGGTGCGAGGAGGCGATCGCCGCGTTCGACCGGATCGCGGCTGGGCCGGCGGGGCGGAACAAGACCGTTGCCGCCGCGATCGCCGTTCGCCGGGGCCAGTGCCTGCGCGCGCTGGACCGCGAGGAGGAGGCCGAGCGGTCACTGCGCGCCGGAGTCGGGGTGCTGGAGGGGATGCCGGGCAGCTTTCGCGGCGAGGCGCGCGACGCCTATCTCGCGCTCACGCAGATCGGCACCTCCGCCCTCAACTACGATCAGGCGCTCGGCGATGTCGACAAGGCGCTGGCGCTGTCGCAGGGCAAGGAGCGGATCATCCCGCTGCAGATGCGCTCCCGGCTGCGGCGGTTCGACGGCGACGGTGCCGCAATCCGCGACGCGGACGAGGCGCTGGCGATGCTGCCCGCCGATGCATCCAAATCCGATCTCGCCAACGCTCAGACCTTTGCCGGCCGCGCTTACGTCGCCGCGGGGCGGGTCGCCGAGGGGGGCGCCCTGCTGCGCAAGGCACTGGCGAACAATGGCGGGCTGACGCTGAAGTCGAGCCTGTCGGACATCGCCGCCCGTTACGATCTGGCGCAGGTCGCACTGATGCAGAAGCAGATGGACGCCGCGCGCGAATATCTGGTCTACACGGGCGCCGGGCGGATCAGCGAGGCCCCCTTCGCCAGCGCTCGATCGATCGAGGCGCCGACCTGCGGGACGGTGCCGGGCCTGACGCCGGACAGCTATGCGGTGGTCGAATTCTCGCTGAACGATGGCGGCGCGGTCGTGAGCGCGCAGCCGATCTTCGTCCAGGGCAACCGCGATGTCGCGCTCGCCTATGCCCGCGCGGTGCGCGAATGGTCGTGGGCGCCGGAGGACGCGGCGAAGATCCCCGCCTTCTACCGCGCGCTGACCCGCGTCGAGGTCCGCTGCTCGCGCGGCGGCGAGGCGGTCGACCTGACCCAGCCGCTGGCACTTGCCGCCGATGCCTGGTTCGAGACGAAGGGTGTTCAGAGCTTCCCCGCCGAGACGACGGCCGCCGGCCTGCCGCGCCTGCGCCAGGCGGTGACGGCGAACGATCCCGCTGCATTGCGTGCGGCAATCGTCCTCGCGCGGTCGCCGTTGATCAGCGACGATGAACGCCGGGCATCGGCCGACCGGGCGCTTGCACTGGCCGCCAGCCTGTCCACGCCGCAAGCGCTGCGAACCTATGCGGGGATGTTGCGCACGGAATCGGTGCGCTGGCCCGACCGCAGCGCCAGTATCGCGCAGGTCGGCGCGCTGGAGCGCTTGTCCGCCGATCCGGGCGTCACCGCCGACCCGCTGAGCCAGGCGACTGTCCAACTGCGCGCCGCCGAACTCCGGCGGAAACTTGCCGGAAAGCAGGGCGCCGATCCGGCGATCGACGCGATGTTCGCGGCCGTGGCCGACACGAAGGCGCTGCCCGAGGGCCATCCGATCAGGGCACGGGCGCTGCTCGACCTCGCCAATGCCGCGGCGGCGCGGGGGGACTATGATGCCGCGCAAAAGGCATTCGCGCGCACCGGACTCGACGAGCAGCAATGCGCGCTGGTCGGGGCGAAGCCCGACATGCGTCGAAGCGGTGCGTCGCCGACGCTCTATCCGTCCGAGTTGGTCCAGGCGGGGTTCAGCGGCTGGACGCGAATCGAGTTCGATATCGCCGCCGACGGGCGGACGGCCGGACAGCGCACGCTTTTGTCATATCCGCCGTTCCTGTTCGGCGATGCCGCGAAGCGGATGATCGCCGCCACGCGTTATGCGCCGACGTATCGGCCGGGACAGGCGGTCGCCTGTGCGGCGAACGCGCAGAACTTCAACTTCGTCTTCAAAAGCCAGTAAGCGGCCTAAAGCCCCGACAGCCACTCGCCGACGACCGCACGCCCCGCCGCCACCGCGCGCGGGCCGTGGGCGTCGTGCGCCTCGCGCATCGCCGCCGGGTGGGTGCCAGCGAGCGCCAGATAGGCCTCGTCCTCCAGCCATTCCTCGAACCGGGCATCCTCGCCCATTTCGGGGTGGCACTGGAGGGCGAGGAGTTCGGCGCCGCGCCGGTACGCCTGATGCGCGTAATGGTCGCTGGAGGCGAGCAGTTCGACGCCGTCCGGCAGGTCGAACGTGTCGCCATGCCAGTGGAGGACGGGCACGTCGGCGAGGTGGCGGACAGGCGATCGCTGCCCTGCTTCGTTGATCGCGATCGGTGCGAAGCCGACTTCCTTGACCGGCCCAGGATAGACGCGCGAGCCGAGTGCCGCGGCGATCATCTGCGCGCCCAGACAGACGCCGAGGACGGGGAGGCGACGATCGAGCCGCCCCGCCAGCGCCTCCACCTCGCGGTCGATCCACGGATGCGCCTCACGCTCGTACACGCCCATCGGCCCGCCCATCAGCACGACGAGGTCGGGCGACAGGAAATCGGTCGCGCCGAACGACGGGTCGGTCACGTCGACGCGATCGATGACATAGCCCGCATCCTCGACGGGCTGGCGGAAGCCGGCGATCCCCTCATAGGGGGTGTGCCGGATGACGAGCGCACGCTTCATGCGCGACAGGCTACCCCGTCGCCCGCGCCGATCAAGCCGTCAGCAGGCGTAGAATTGCTTGGGCCTGCTCCATCCCCGATTGTGGCACCCGCTCGCGCGAGCGGTCGGCGATCGCCGCCCAGTTCGCCGCCACCCCCTCCGGCGATAGGTCGTCGCCGTGCAGTGCGACCCCTTCGGTCAGGGTGACATAGGCAGCCTGGAACACCCCGGCCCCGGCGCCGACGATCACGTTCGAGGGAGCATCCTCGCTGACGAGATACAGCGCGGCGGGGGCGACGCTTTCGGGGGTGAAGCGCGCGAACGCCTCGGCCGGGAAGATATCCTCGGTCATGCGCGTGCCGGCGGTGGGGGCGATCGTGTTGACGTGAATGCCGTATTTCGCCCCCTCCAGATGGAGCGTGCGGGCAAGGCCGACGATGCCGAGCTTGGCGGCCCCGTAATTCGCCTGGCCGAAATTGCCGTAGAGCCCGCTCGAAGAGGCTGTCATCAGAATACGGCCGTACCGCTGGAAGCGCATCGTTTCCCAGGCGGCCTTGGTCACGATCGCCGAGCCGAACAGGTGGACGCGCAGCACGAACTCGAAATCGGCGGGCGACATGTTGGCGAAGCTCTTGTCGCGCAGCACGCCGGCATTGTTGATGAGAATGTCAACGCTGCCGAACCGGTCGCGTGCGCCCTCGACCATCCGCGTCATCGCGTCGAAGTCGGTGACGTCGCCGCCATCGGCGATGGCGGTGCCACCGGCGCTGCGGATTTCCTCGACCACGGCCTCGGCTGCGGCGGAGGCGCCCGATCCGTCGCGCGCGGCACCGAGGTCATTGACGACGACGTTCGCCCCGCGACGCGCCAGCTCGAGCGCATAGACACGGCCCAGCCCGCCGCCCGCGCCTGTCACGATCGCGGTGCGCCCGTCGAAGCGGATGGTCATGGCATCGTCTCCCCAGATACTTTCGCGATCCTGCTAGCGGGCGATCGCCAATACGAAAAGGGCCCCGGCAAATGCCGAGGCCCCATCGTCAGCGGATCGGGAGCCGATCAGCCGCCGCGCTGGCGGCAGCCGTCGGTCTGGCCCTTCTTGCAGATCGGGTAGCTCGCCTTGGGCGCCGGCGGCGGGAAGGCCTGGGCCGGCGACATCGACGGCTGGACGCGGACGGTCGCGCCCGGCTGGACGGGGCCCGACAGCGGCGGGGTCGAGGGCATGTAGCCGCCCTTGGTCTCGGTGCCGCCGGTGGCGCCCATCGGCTGGCCGGCCATCGGCGCCTGCTGCATCGGCTGGCCCGCCATCGGCGCCTGCTGCTGCATCGGCTGCGCGTTGGGATCCTGCATCGGCTGTGCGTTCGGATCCTGCATCGGCTGATCGGTCGCCGGGGCGGTCGCGGCGGGCGCGTTCGGGTCGCTCGGCGGCGTGTTCGCGTCAGGCTGCGTCGTGCCCGGCTGGGTCATGCCCGGCTGCGCCGTCTGCGGGGTTTCCTGCGCATAGGCGGCGGTGGCGATCGCCAGCGCCGCGGTCATTGCGATGAGCTTCATAAAACTCTCCTCATACCAAACGCGCTGGTCGCGCGCGTCGGGCCGATGAACGCCCGGCGCGAGGAAGGTTTCCTTCGTTTCGATGCCGATTCAGCTTTCGCCCGGTTTGATACCGATCAATTGCCCGCGTCCAGCGCATAGCCCGCCGAGCGGACGGTACGGATGATGTCGGGCTTGTCGCCGACATTGATCGCCTTGCGAAGGCGGCGGATATGCACGTCGACGGTGCGGCTCTCGATATCGCTGTCATGGCCCCATACGGCATCCAGCAGCCGCTCGCGCGAGAAGACCCAGCCGGGATGCTCGAGGAAATGCTTGAGGAGCCGGAACTCGGTCGGGCCGAGGGGCACGACCTCGCCGCCGCGGCGGACCTTGTGGCCGACCGTATCCATCTCGATGTCCGAGTAGGTGAGCTGCTCGCCCGCCAGCGCCGGCCGCACGCGGCGAAGGACCGCGCCGACGCGGGCGACGAGTTCGCGCGGGGAGAACGGCTTGGTCACGTAGTCGTCGGCGCCGGTCTCAAGCCCGCGGACGCGATCCTCCTCCTCGCCGCGGGCGGTCAGCATGATGATCGGCACGTTCGCCGTCTCGGGCATCCGGCGCAGGCGGCGGCAGACCTCGATCCCCGACAGCCCCTCGACCATCCAGTCGAGCAGGACGATGTCGGGCGTCGCTTCCTTGGCCAGCAGCAGCGCCTCCTCGCCATCGGGGGTCTGCTTCACCTCGAAATCCTCGCGCTTGAAATGCCAGGCGAGCAGTTCGGCGAGCGCGGCGTCGTCCTCGACCAGCAGCATCTTTACCCGTGCCATCGTCGTCGTCCCTTTCAGATTGCTCGTTCGCGTTCGACCATCCGCTCGCCCGTAGCGGCGTAATGGACCATCTCGGCCAGGTTGGTCGCCTGGTCGCCGATGCGCTCGAGGTTCTTGGCGATGAAGAGCAGGTGCGCGGCCTGGCTGATGGACTTGGGGTTTTCCATCATAAAGGTGACGAGCGCCCGGAAGATCGAATTGTAGAGGTCGTCGACCGCGCGGTCGCGCTCGCACACGCGCCGCGCCGCCTCCACGTCGCGTGCGGCAAAGGCGTCTAGCACGTCGTGCAGCATCTCGCCCGCGACGTGGAGGCGGCGCGGCGCGTGTGCGAGCGCGACCGCGCGGTCGACGACCTCTACAATTCGATCTTCCGGGCGCTCGTCACCTTTATGATGGAAAACCCCAAG
>CAJYIX010000002.1 GCA_913775315.1 uncultured Sphingomonas sp.
CCTATCCGGGCAAGTATTTCACCGGCGACGGCTGCCGCCGCGACGAGGACGGATACTACTGGATCACCGGGCGCGTCGACGACGTCATCAACGTCTCGGGCCACCGGATGGGCACCGCCGAGGTCGAAAGCGCGCTCGTCGCCCACGCCAAGGTCGCCGAGGCGGCGGTAGTCGGCATGCCGCACGCGGTGAAGGGTCAGGGCATCTACGCCTATGTCACCCTGAACGCGGGCGAGGAACCTTCCGACACCCTGCGCGACGAGCTGTGCAAATGGGTGCGGCGAGAGATCGGCCCGATCGCGACGCCCGACGCGCTGCAATTCGCCCCCGGGCTGCCCAAGACGCGGAGCGGCAAGATCATGCGCCGCATCCTGCGCAAGATCGCCGAGGGGGATGTGGGCGCGCTCGGCGATACCTCCACCCTCGCCGATCCCGCCGTCGTCGACGACCTCGTCGAGAACCGTGTGACGCTCTGATTCAGTTTGTGGCGCAACGGGGTCGGCGCTGACAGCGTGCGGCCATGCTAACGATGGCGATCACGGTGCTGGTGGTTTCGGGCGCGCTGATGATCGGCGCGACCTGGGGCATCTACGGGCGGTTGCGACCGGGGCTGGAAGGGTTCCTGATCGCGGTCGCGGGCGGGGCGCTCCTCGTCTCGCTCGTCACCGAACTGGTCGAGCCGTCGATCGAGGATAGCGCGCTCCCCGTCGCGCTCGCGGCGCTGGCGGCGGGGGCGATCGTCTTCGCGCTGGTCGACTATTGGATCGACGAGAAGGTGGGTGCGGAATCGGGCGGCGGGCTGCTCGCGGCGATCACGCTCGACGGCGTGCCGGAGAACCTCGCGCTCGGCGTCGCGCTGATCGGTGCGGGCGCGCCGGAAGTGGCGGCGCTGGCGGGCTCGATCTTTCTCTCCAACCTGCCCGAGGCGGCGGGCGGCGCGCGCGAGATGAAGGAGGGCCGATCGAAGCGCGCCGTGCTGGGCCTGTGGGCGGCAACCGCGGCGCTGCTGTCGGGTGCGGCCATCGCCGGCAACTTGCTGCTCGAAGGGGCGAACCCGCACTTTCTCGTCGTAATCCGCTGTTTCGCGGCGGGCGCCGTGGTCGCGAGCCTCGCGACCGAAGTCTTCCCAAAGGCGTACAAGGAAGACCGCAACTGGGCCGGCGTCGCGACCGCATTGGGCGTCGTCCTCGCCTTCGGCCTCGACGCGCTCGCCGGCTAGGCCAACCAGCGCCAGATCCCCGCAGCCCACCCGGCGAGCGGGATATGCGCCCAGGTCGCCGCCAGCCACACCACCACCCCGCCGGCTAGGTCGTGCGGGCGGAAGCCGCCGAACCGCGCGCGCCCGGCGGCGATCGCTGCGAAGGGCAGGTAGCTCGTCCGCGCTTCCCATTCGCGCCAGCGCTGCGGCTGGAGCGTGCGCTTCTTCGCGTCCTGAAGCGCGGCGCCGACCAGGGCCAGGATGGCGATGCCCACCGCGAGCACGACCTGCGCGGGGATCGGGTAAACAAGGATGTGGGTGAGCGCCCAGAGCCCGAACGCCCACATCATCGGGTGACGCGTGACCGCATAGACGCCGCGCGCGGCGGGCACGGGCTTGGACGCCGCATCGGGGTCGGGGAGCGCGGGATTGCCGATCAGCGAGCCGACGAGGAGCACGCTCGCAACCAGCATGATGACGGTCGCAACTGCCCATAGCGCGTCGCCGACCGGCCAGAGCGGATCCTGCGGCGGCACCCCCTGCCACGCCAGATAGACCCAGCCGAGCGTCGCGAAGGCGACGAGCGAATAGACGCCCATGAACCCGCGCTCGCCCAACCGCCCGACGATGGCGCTTCGTAGCGGATGCGACATGAGGAAATGCGTGCCGACGAACGCGGCGACGGCGAAGACGAGTTGCAGCATGGCGGACCCCCTTGATCGAGGTCCGCCATAGCAGCTTTCAGGCAGGCACGCGCGCGTCCATCACCTCGGCCGCGATGGCGAGGCTCTTCTTGCGGGCCTCAGGGTCGAAGGTCGCGCCGGTCAGGATCACCTCGTCCACGCCAGTCCGTTCGACGAAGCCGTCGATCGCCGCACGCACCGTCCGAGCCGAGCCGATGCCCGAACAGGCGAGCACATGGTCGAGGATCGCATTGCCCTGCGCGCCCAATCCGCTGCGATAGTCGCGGACGGGCGGCGGCAGGCGGCCGGGATTACCGGTGCGCAGCGCGACGAAGCTCTGCTCCATCGAAGAGGCGAGGTACTGCCCCTCCTCGTCGGTGTCTGCGGCGAAGACGTTGAAGCCCGCCGCCATGTAAGGCTTGTCGAGCCTGGCCGAGGGGCGGAAATGCCGGCGATAGGCTTCGGCAGCCTGGTCAAGCGCATCGGGCGCGAAATGCGAGGCGAAGGCATAGGGCAGGCCGAGCGCCGCGGCGAGCTGTGCGCCATAGAGGCTGGAGCCCAACACCCACATCTCGATATCCGCGCCTGCGCCCGGTGTCGCCTCGATCCCGGTCTGGCCGTCGTTGGCGAAATAGCTTTGCAACTCGAGGATATCCTGCGGGAACGCGTCGGGGCCATTGGCCTCCAGCGTCCGCCGCATCGCGCGCATGACGCGCTGGTCCGATCCCGGCGCGCGGCCTAGGCCCAAGTCGATCCGCCCCGGATAGAGCGCGTCGAGCGTCCCGAACTGTTCGGCGATGGCGAGCGGCGCGTGGTTGGGCAGCATGATCCCGCCCGCACCGATGCGGATGGAGGAGGTCGCGGCGCCGACATGCGCGAGCACCACCGCAGTCGCGCCGCCGGCGATGCCGGGCATCCCGTGATGCTCGGCCACCCAGTAGCGGGTGAAGCCATGCGCCTCGGCATGGGCGGCAAGGTCGGCGGCTTCGTCCAATGCCGCGCCGACCGACGAACCCTCGCGCACGGGCACGAGGTCGAGGAGGGAGTATTTGGTCATGGGATGAAGATGGGGATGGAGGGCGCGCGGGGCCAGCCAAGCATGGCTTGGGGCAGGTAAAGCCTCCCGTCACCCCGGACTTGATCCGGGGTGACGGGGAGTGTGAGGTCGCCAGCGACCTGCACTTCCCCCAAACTGCGATTGTCGATCAGCCGCAGCAGGCTCCCGTCCGGGTCGAGCAGGTACGCGATCCGCCCGCCCCATGGCTCGGTCCTGGGCGGGTGAAAGCGCGGCGCCCCCTCACGCTTGTCGGGCACGCCCGCCGCGACGACGCGCGCGACCATCTCGTCGAGATCGTCGATGCGCAGGCACGCGCCGAACGCACTTTGCGCCGGGTCGAGGTCGGGAAAGGGGAAGAACTCCAGCGCCAGCGTACCCTTGGTTAGGATCATCCAGCCGGCGTCGCGAAACCCGCGCTCGAACCCCAACGCGGCATAAAAAGCCTCTGTCGCGTCGAAGTCGCGCGCGGGCAGGTTGGGATTGGCGCGGTCGGTCACATGCCGCCCCGCGCCATCTGCGCGCGCAGCTTGCCCGGGAACCAGCGCGCGGCGAAGCGCATCCGCTCGGCGGTCTTGCCGACGACGGTGTGGACCGCGTCGCCGTGGACGGCGCGCCAAGCCGCTTCCGCCACCTTCTCGACCGGCGTGAACTCCAGCCCCGCGGCCTGCACCCCCTCTCGCGCCGTCCGGTTCGAGCCCGCGACGCCGGCATCGAGCAGCGGCGTGTCGATGAAGCTCGGCATCAGGCATCGCACCTTCACCCCCTCCCGCCGCCATTCGCCGTCGAGCGCCTCCGACAGCCCGCGCACCGCGAACTTGGTCGCCGAATAGACCGCGAGGCCAGCCGAGCCATAGATGCCCGCCGCCGACGCGGTGTTGAGCAGGCACGAGCCCGGCGACCGCTTCAGATAGGGAAAGCCGGCATGCGCGCCGTTGACGACGCCGGTGAAGTTGATCGCGATGCAGCGGTCGATCTCGGCCGCGCTGGTCGCCGCAAACGGCCCGCCGACCGCGATACCGGCATTGTTGAAGAGGACGTCGATCCCCCCCTCGCCCGCGAACTCGGCCAGCGCCCGCGCCCAGTCGTCGCGATCGCGTACGTCGAGGCGGTGGATGCTCGCCTGTCCCGGCGGCAGTTCGGCGGCGACGGCAGCAAGCCCGGCTTCGTTGATGTCGGCGAGCCCCACCGTAAACCCACGCACAGCAAACAGGTGCGCGACGGCTCTCCCGATCCCCGATGCGCCGCCCGTCACGAACAGCCGCTTGCCTGCCATCCTCGTCCCTTTCGCTTTGACCTTGCGGCCATCATTCCGCACAACCGCGCGC
This sequence comes from uncultured Sphingomonas sp., assembly GCA_913775315.1. Lineage (GTDB taxonomy): Bacteria > Pseudomonadota > Alphaproteobacteria > Sphingomonadales > Sphingomonadaceae > Sphingomonas. Next base: position 4,264 of record CAJYIX010000002.1, read on the forward strand.
GATGCCAGCCCCGCCCCGCCTTGCCTTCAAAGGCGTGACCAAAGCCTATGGGGCCACGCGCGCGGTCGACGACGTGACGCTGACGGTCGAGGGCGGGCAGTTCGTCGCGCTGGTCGGCCAGTCGGGATCGGGCAAGTCGACGCTCCTCAAGACGATCAACCGCCTGATCGTACCCGATGGCGGCCGGGTGACCATCGATGGCGCGGATGTGGCGGGCGGCCCCGCGCCGCTGCTCCGCCGCCGGATCGGCTATGTCTTTCAGAATGTCGGCCTGTTCCCGCACCTGACCGTGGCCGAGAACATCGCGATGCCCGAGCGGATCGGCGGCGCGGCCGTCGATGTGGCCGCGCGCCTCGATCAGGTCGAGCTGCCGCGCGAGCTGGCCGATCGCGCGCCGGCGCAACTATCGGGCGGGCAGCGTCAGCGCGTCGGCATCGCCCGCGCGCTGGCGGGCGAGGCGAAGCTCCTCCTGATGGACGAGCCGTTCGGCGCGCTCGATCCCGTTACCCGCGATGCGCTGGGGCGGCGGGTGCGCGGGCTGCACGACGAGCTGGGGCTGACCTCGATCCTCGTCACCCACGACATGGCCGAGGCGCTGTTGCTCGCCGACCGCGTGCTGGTGATGGACGCCGGCCGGATCGTCGCCGACGCGGCGCCCGCCGAGTTGCTGGATGGCAAGGGCGGCCCGGTCGCCGACGCGCTGGTAGCGGTGCCGCGCGAGCAGGCGCGGGCGCTCGCCGCGATCGAGGGCGGGCAGTGAGCGACGCCTTCGCCCGCATCCCCGACCTGCTGTCCGCGCATGTCCTTCTGTCGCTGAGCGCGCTGGCACTGGGCATCGTCATCGCGCTGCCGCTGGCGGTCTGGTCAGCACGGCATCCGGCGGTGGCGCGGGTGGCGCTGGGGCTCGCCAGCCTCGTCCAGACGATCCCGGCACTGGCGCTGCTGGCGCTTTTCTATCCGGTCTTGCTGGCGACCGGCGGCGCGCTGCCCGCGCTCGGCTTCCTGCCCGCGCTGCTGGCACTGACGCTCTATGCGGTGCTGCCGATCCTGCGCAACGGCGTCACCGGCCTCACCGGCCTCGACCCCGCGGTGATCGAGGCGGCGGACGGGGTGGGCATGACACGCGGACAGCGGCTGCGGCTGGTCGAGGCGCCGCTCGTTGCGCCGATCGTGATGGCGGGCATCCGCACCGCGGCAGTGTGGACGATCGGCGCGGCGACGCTCTCGACCACGGTGGGGGCCGGCAGCCTAGGCGACCTGATCTTCGCGGGGCTTCAGACGCAGAACTGGAGCCTCGTCCTCGCCGGCTGCATCGCCGCCGCTGGCCTCGCGATGGCAGTGGACCTGATCCTCGCCGCGATTGAGCATGGGTTGGCGAAGCGCCGCCGGTGGCAGGTGCGTGGAGCCCTCGCCGCGCTGGTGGCCGGGATCGCACTCGCGCTCGCCCCGCTCTGGGCGGCCGGCGGCGCGGGCACGGTGACGGTTGGGGCCAAGGGCTTCTCCGAGCAGTATATCCTCGCCAAGCTGATCGGCGACCGGCTCGAAGCCGCCGGCTACCGCGTCCGATACCGCGAGGGGCTGGGGTCGGCGGTGGCGTTCGATGCGCTGGCGAGCGGGGACATCGACGTCTACGTCGATTATTCGGGCACGCTCTGGACCAACCAGATGCAGCGCAAGGACGTGCCGCCGCGCGCGGCCATCGTACAGGGCGTCGCCAACTGGGCGCGAAAAGAACACGGCGTCCGCCTGCTCGGCAGCCTGGGGTTCGAAAATGCCTATGCCTTTGCGATGCGCGGCGACCGGGCGCGGGCGCTGGGAATCAGCAGCATCGCCGACCTCGCCCGCGCCGCGCCGCGACTTCGGCTCGGCACCGATGTCGAGTTTCTGGAGCGGCCCGAATGGCGCTCGGTGCGCGACGCCTACGGCCTGCGCTTCGCCGCCACCAATGCCTATCACCCGACCTTCATGTACCGCGCATTGTCGAGCGGGCGGGCGGACGTCATTCCTGCCTTTTCCTCCGACGGGCGGATCGCCGCCGACAAGCTGACGGTGCTTGCCGACCCGAAGGGCGCGCTGCCCGGCTATGACGCGGTGCTGCTGCTCTCGCCCGCGCGGGCCGACGACGCGAAGTTCGTCGACGCGCTCCGGCCGCTGGTAAACGCGATCCCGGTGGAGACGATGCGCGAGGCCAATCTCAAGGTCGATCGCGATACCGACAAGCAGAGCCCGGAGGCCGCCGCCCGCTGGCTTGCGCAGCGACTCAGGCAGCCGCCGGCTTCGCCCTGACGAACCCCGTGGGCCGGTCCGCCGCCGCACGCTTCCGCGCATAGGTGTCGAGCGCGATCTGGAGCCCGAACCACATGTAGAAGAACGATTGGAAGGCGAGCGCGAGGAACAGCGAGCCGACCAGATAGATGACGTGCGCGACCTGTAGCCCGGCGGCGAGGTCGCGGATCCACAGATCCTCCGGCCCCGCCCGCGCGAACCGGCGGCGCATCATCTCCATGCGGATCAGCCCGGCGATGTTGAGCAGCATCCAGAGGCCGAAGCCGGGGAAACCGAGCTCGCCGAGGAGCTCGAAATAGCTTGAATGCCACGCGCGCCCCTTGTCGACGACGCGGGACGAGCGGACGGTGCCGTCCGGCGCCACGTCGACCGTCGTCACCGTGAACTCGTTCTGCTGATAGGCGGCGAACCCGCCCCCGCTCGGGTGCTCGCGCACGAAATCCCAGGTCCATTTCCAGACCATGATCCGGGTTGAGGCCGACTGGTCGCCCTGATAGCCCTGGATCGTGTCCATCCGCTGCGTGAAGCTCTTGGGCAGGAACGGCACCGCGATCAGCCCGGCGGCGGCGATCAGCGCGATGTAGGTCAGCCGCCGCTTGGTATCGCGAAGGGACAGCATGACGAGCACGCCGATGCAGATCAGGCCGGTGCGTGCCTCCGTCCCCACCGGGATCAGCAGGCAGGCGAAGATGAGCGCATAGCCGAACGCGCGCACCAGCCGCTTCTGCTCGAAGATCGTCTGGTGCTTGATCGTCCACAGGATGAGCGGGATCATCGCGATCGCGATCGTCGCGATCGTCGATCCCTCATACAGCCCGGCATTGTTGTCGATGCCGAGGTTGAGCGTGCCGTAGCCGCCGCCCGACAGCGCGGTCTTCAAGCCGCCGGTGATGATGATCCACCCCGCCGACAGGCTCATGAAGACGATCAGCGCCTCCATCCGAAGCCGCGTGCGCAGGGTGAGCGGCAGGAACATCGCGAAGACCAATGTCTTCCAAACCCAGTCCCACTTCTGCGCCGCCTCGATCGGGAAATCGGCGTCCTTCATCGTCCAGCCGGCCCAGAGCAGCAGTGTGAGCATGATTCCCTGACGCACGCTGAACCGGCTGCCGTCCTTCTGATCGGCGACGATCCACGACAGGAACGCGGCGGCGAAGAAGATCAGCGAGATTGGGACGCTGGAGAGCAGGTAATAGGAAAGCCGCTGCGGCGAGACGAGGTCGATATAGACATAGCCGAGCACGAGCAGGAACGGCCGCTTCATCCCCAGCAGCATCAGCGCGCCTAGAAACGCGACGAAGAACAGGTCGCGCATCGGCCGGTCAACCGATCGCGAGTGGGGGCAGGCGCGAGCGCATCGGGGATGGCCTAGCGGCAAAGGCGTTGAAGCGGCGTTAAGCGTGCGCTCGCGGCAAGCAAACGTACCCCCGTTGCGCCTAGCATCGAATCCGCCGATACCCGCGGCCATGAAGCGCCTGTATGCCTTGTTCGCGCTCCTGATGCTGGTGGCGGTGCAACCCGCCCGTGCCCAGTCGATCCTGCGCGATGCCGAGACGGAGGCGCTGCTGAACGACGCCTCCCGCCCGATCATCGAGGCGGCGGGGCTTTCCCCGCGCAACGTCCGGATCGTCCTCATCAACGATCCCTCGATCAACGCCTTCGTCGCGGGTGGTCAGGCGGTCTATATCCACTCGGGGCTGATCGACGCCGCCGACGACATCAATCAGGTGCAGGGCGTCATCGCGCACGAACTCGGCCACGTGACGGGCGGCCATGCGCCCCTATCGGGCCAGATGTTCAAGCAGGCGACGGGCATCTCGATCCTCAGCCTCGTGCTCGGAGTGGCCGCCATGGCGGCGGGCGCGGGCGAGGCGGGGGCCGGTATCCTCGCCGCGGGGCAACAGGCGGCGATGGGCACCGTCCTTGCCTTTTCCCGCAACCAGGAATCCTCGGCCGATGCGGCGGGCGTGCGCTATCTCAACACCGCGAAGATCAGCGGCAAGGGGATGCTGGAATTCTTCAAGAAGCTCCAGAACCAGGAGTTCCGCCTCGCGATCCCGCAGAACAATCCCTACAACCGCACGCACCCGCTGTCGGGTCAGCGCATCGCCAACCTGACCAACGATCTGACCAACGGCCCCGGCTGGCGCGTGCCGACGCCCGCGGGGTGGGACGACCGCTTCAAGCGCATCCAGGCCAAGCTGCGCGGCTATGTCGACGATCCCAAGGATACGCTGAGGAAATATCCGGCGACCGACACGACGATCCCCGCGCGCTACGCCCGCGCCTATGCCTATCACCGCTCGGGCTATCCCGAACAGGCCGCGGCGGAGGCCGAGGCGCTGGTCAGGGCCGCGCCGCTGGACCCCTATTTCCTCGAGCTCGAGGGACAGATCCTGCTCGAATCGGGTAAGCCGGCCGAGGCGCTGAAGGCACTGCGCACCGCGACCGAAAAGACCAACTACCAGCCGCTGATCGCCACCACCTTCGGCCACGCGCTCGTCGCGACCGAGGACCCCGCGAACCTGCCCGAGGCGGAAAGGGTATTGCGCCAGGCGGTCGGGCGCGACGACCAGAACCCCTTCGCCTGGTACCAGCTCGGCACCGTCTATGAGCGCAAGGGCGACGGGCCGCGCACCGCGCTGGCCGCCGCCGAACAGGCGAGCCTGTCGGGCGACAATGCGCGCGCGCTCTATTCGGCGCGCGCCGCGCTCGCCGGGTTGCCGCAGGGCAGCCCCGACTATATCCGCGCGCAGGACATCCAGATGACCGCCGAGGTGGCGGTCGAGGCGGACAAGAAGAACAGGCGGCGACAGCGATGATGGCAAGGATGCTCGGCCGCCCGGTCGTTCTGGCGCTCGCCTTCCTAATCGCGGCGCTGGCCGGCGCGCTGGTCTATGCGCTGGTCCGCCCCGCGGCATCGGGCGGCGTCAGTGCCGACGCCGTCCGCGCCGCGATCCTCGAGCGGCCCGAGATGATCCCCGAGGCGATGCAGGCGCTGCGCGATCGGGAGACGGGCAAGACCGTCGCCGCCAATCGCGCCGCGATCACCGCGCCGTTCGGCGATGCATGGAAGGGATCGGCGAACCCCGACGTCACCGTCGTCGCGTACATGGACTATGCCTGCGGCTATTGCCGCCAGTCGCTGCCGATGCTGGAGCAGCTCGTGGCGAGCGATCCGAAGATCCGCGTCGTCTTTCGCGAGCTGCCGGTGCTCAGCGCCGAAAGCCGCGTCGCCGCCGAGTGGAGTCTCGCCGCCGCCGAGCAGGGCAAGTTCAAGCCCTATCACGACACGCTGTTCGGCGTCGGTCAGCTGAGCCAAGCGGCAGTCGATGCGGCGATCGCGCGCGCTGGCCTCGACCGCAATCGCGCCGCCGCCTTCGTCAAGACGCCCGCGGCCGAACAGGAAATCTCGCGCAATCTCCAGACTGCGGGGCAGCTCGGCATGACCGGCACGCCAAGCTGGGTGGTCGGCGACCGCGTGCTGTCGGGCGCGGTGTCGCTTGAGGCGATGCAGGGAGCGGTCAAGGCAGCGCGCGCCTGATCGCCACCGTCATCCCAGCGAAAGCTGGGATCGCCAAATACTAGCGCACCGCAGGATCCGATGCCGGCCCCAGCCTTCGCTGGGGCGATGAGCCAGGGCATCGGGACTACCTGCTCGCCTCCCCGACAAGGGAGGGGCTGCCACCTCAGATCCCGCCAGCGAAGCTTAGGTCGAGCTGCTTGGAATTGGCCGGCACGTCGAGCTTGCCGCTGCTGAACGCGACCGTGCCGTTGGGGGCCAGCCGCCGCATCTCCGGCGTGATCGTCCAGCTATAGACGATGCGCCCCTGCGGATCGCGTAGTTCGGCGCGGATGTCGGGCACGGGCTGCGTGCTCGAACTCGGGTTCGAGACCTTGCCGGAGACGACGAACAGCTCGTTCCCGCTCGACAGATAGCGCCGCTCGATCGCGCGCTCGGTAAAGCGCAGCGGCGATTCGGCGCCGGGCAGCGGCAGGCCGAGCTGCGCGGCGATCCCCGGCGCGCCGGTATAAAGGATCGCGCCCGCACCCAGCAGCATCGACGTCCCCGCGATCGCCGCCGCCATCGTCCAGCGGCGCGCCGGGTTGCGCGTCGGCTGGAACGGCGGGCGGTGCGCGAACGGGCTGAAGTTCGGGTTGTCGATATTGGGATCGACATAGGTAAACGCCTTGGCCGGCTCGGCAGCAGCAGGAGCCGGTGCGGCGGCGACCGGAGCAGGCGTCGATGGAGCGGGCGCGGCGGGCTTGGTTTCGACTGGTTCGGGCGCCTTCGCCTCGATCGGCTTCGGCGCGGGCGGGGTCACCGCGATCACCGGCGGCGGCTGGAACCAGCTATGCTTGCAGCTCGCACAGCGGACGGTGCGGCCCTCGATACCGATGGCGGTGTCGGGGACCAGATAGCGCGTACGGCACTGGGTGCATTCGAGGATCATTTCGGCGACTTTTCAAACCGGGTCGACCGGATCGGCCTGTCCGAATCTAAACATGATGCGCCGCGTGCTGGCAAGAGTCCCGTTGGGGTCGGCGCCTTACGCCGCGACGAGTTGACGGTCGAGGAACGCCGCCACCCGGTCGAGCGAGACCGTGCGGTCCAGATACGTCGCCCCGATCCCGCGCGCGAGCAGGAAGGGAAGCGTCCCGCCCTCCATTTTCTTGTCGTGGCGCATATGGTCGACCAGCCGCTGGCCGGGCGCATCGACGCCCGCGCTCATCAGGTCGTGCGGCAGCCCCACCGCCTTCAGATGCGCGGCCACCCGGTCGGCATCGGCCGGATTGCAAAGCCCCTCCTCTGCCGAGAAGGCAAAGGCGAGCGCCATGCCCGCCGCCACCGCCTCGCCATGCAGCAGACGGTCGGAGAAGCCCGTCTCGGCCTCCAGCGCATGGCCGAAGGTGTGGCCGAGATTGAGGAGCGCGCGCCGCCCGCTCGTCTCGCGCTCGTCCTCGGCAACGATCCGCGCCTTGGCCGCGACTGAATGGGCGATCGCCACCTCGCGCGCCTCGGTGTCGCCATCGAGCAGCGAAGCCCCTTGCGCCTCGCACCAGCCGAAGAAGCCGGCATCGTCGATCAGGCCGTACTTCACCACCTCGGCATAGCCCGCGCGAAGCTGGCGCGGCGGCAGTGTCTCGAGCACCAGCGGGTCGATCAGCACGAACGACGGCTGATGGAACGCACCGACCAGGTTCTTGCCGGCGGGCGTATTGATCGCGGTCTTGCCACCGACCGAACTGTCGACCTGTGCCAGCAGCGAAGTCGGCACCTGCACGAACTTGCAGCCCCGCTTCATGATCGACGCAGCGAAACCGACCAGATCGCCGATCACCCCGCCGCCCAATGCGATGACGTGATCCGACCGCTCCAGCCCCAGGTCGAGCAGGCGCTCCGTGACGTGCGCCAGCATCGCCCAGCTCTTCGACCCCTCGCCCGGCGGCACGACGATCGCCTCGGTCACAATCCCGGCATCGGCGAGCGACGTGGCCAGCGCGTCGAGCTGCGGGCGCAGATTCTCGTCGGTGACGATCGGCATCGGCCGCCCCTTGGCGATCGGCGCGAGCAACTCGCCGGCCCGCGCCAGCGCCCCCGCCTCGATCAGGATGTCGTAGCCGCGCGTCCCCAGCGCCACATGCACGCTCGTCATCGTTCGATCTTCTCCAGGATCGCGTTCACCGTCGCCTCGTGCGGGGCGTCGTAGCTGGTCACATGGATCGGCGCGAGCGCGTAAAACGGGTTCCGCTTTTCGGCGAGGTCGGTCAGCACCTGAAGCGGATCGCGACCGCGCAGCAGCGGCCGGGTGTCGCGCCGGCTGACGCGGCTGGCCAGTACCCGCGGTTCGGCGTCCAGCCAGATCGCGACCGCGCTGTTCAGGATCAGCGCGCGCGTCTCGTCGTTGATGAACGCGCCGCCGCCGGTCGCGATCACCTTGGGCCGGCCGTCGATCAGCCGGGCGATCACCCGCCGCTCGCCATCGCGGAAATAGGGCTCGCCGAAGCGTTCGAAGATGTCGGCGATCGTCATCCCCGCCGCTTCCTCGATCTCGTGATCGGCATCGACGAACGGCAGGCCGAGGCGGATGGCGAGCCGGCGGCCGACGGTCGACTTGCCCACGCCCATCAGCCCGACCAGCACGATGGGTCGGTCGAAGGCGGTTCGGCGGGGGCGCTCATGGGTTTGCAGCATTTGCGCGGGGGCTATACAGCGCCCCTTCGCCTGCGGCAAAAGCCGTGTGGCGACCGATCGCCCGAAAGGATCCTGTTCCCCGTGTCCCGCTCGCCGATTTCCCGCTCGTCGCTGTCCCGTACGTCCTCGTCGCGCTCGGGCGGCTCGCGTGCGCTCATCCTGCTCGTCGTTGTGATCGTCGTGCTGGTCGGCGGCCTGTTCTTCCTGTCGGGCCGAGCGACCGAGAAGCCGCCGGTCACGGTCGAGAAGCCCGTCGCGCTCGAGAATCTGGCGAACTGACGCCGATGCGCCGGCGCTGGGCCGCGTCGCTCGTGGCGATTGCGCTGGCGGGTGCCGGCGCGGCCCTGCATGCGCAGTCGCAGGACCGCGACGCTCCCGAATCGCTGCTGCCGGAGGGGTTCGGCGATCCCTCGCCGCCGCCCCCCGCCGACCGTCCCCGTCCGCAGACGCCGCAGGTCCAGCCCCCCGCCGGCACCACCCCGCCGCCGGTGCGCCGGCCGGGCGAGATCGTCCAGCCGCTTCCCGGCCTGCCCACCGCGCCCGGCCTGCCAACGCCTAGCCCCACACCGACGCCGACCGCGACGCCATTGAGCGCCGCACAGCTTCTCCAGTACGACCTGCCCGATTATGCCCGCCGTTCGATCGCGCGCGTCGGCGCGATCGGACTCGCCGAGGGCGGGCTGCCCGCGAACGGATTCGGGCGGAGCGACGGGCGGTTTCTTCAGGGGTTGATGCGCCGCCTCGACGCGCCGATCGCCTCGCGCTGGCTGTCGATCACGCTCCGGCGGATGCTCGTCTCGCGGCTGGATACGCCCCCGGGCGTGAATGGCGCGGACTTCGCCGCCGAGCGCGCGTGGCTCTTGTTGCGGATGGGCGAGGCGCAGTCGGCGCGCGACGTAGTGAGCGGCGTCGATACCGAGAATTTCACGCCCAAGCTCGATCAGGTGGCGATGCAGGCGGCGCTCGCCACCGCCGACCCGGCGATGCTCTGCCCGCTCCAGCCCTTTGCAATGGCGCGCACCCGCGACACCGGCTGGCGCCTGGCCGAGGCGATGTGTGCGGGTCTGTCTGGCGAGCCGTCGCGCGCGGGCAAGCTGATCGACACGGCACGCAAGCAGCGCGCGGCGAGCGGCATCGACCTGTTGCTCGCCGAAAAGATCCTGGGCGCCGGCGCACAGGGGCGGCGCGCGGTGACGATCGAATGGGACGGCGTCGATCGCCTGTCGGCATGGCGCTGGGGTCTCGCCACGGCCGCCGGGGTCGCGGTGCCCGACACGCTGCTCGCCAGCGCCGGGCCGCAGGTGCGCGGCTGGGCCGCGCGCGCCGCAGGGATCGCGCCGCCCGCCCGGCTGCGCGCCGCCGACTGGGCCGCGTCGCAGGGCGTGCTCTCCAACCTCGCCATGGTCGACCTGTGGGGCCAGGTCGAGGATGCCGACGACACCTCCAACAGCGACGCGGCGATCGCCCGCGACCTGCGCGCCGCCTATACCAGCGCCGACATGGCCGAGCGCGTGTCGATCCTGAGCCAGCTCTGGAAGGAAGCCGCCGACCCGCGCCAGCGTTACGCCCGCATGGTCCTCGCCGCGCGCGCCGCCGCGGGCGTTCGCCCCGCCGCGGCACAGGCGGCTTCGGCCGGCGACCTGATCGCGGCGATGCTGACCGCCGGGCTCGACCGCCCCGCCGCGCGCTGGCGCAGCCATGTTGAGGCAGGCAGCGACGCCTGGGCGCTGATCGCGCTGACCGATCCCGACGCGCGCGGGCAAGTGAGCCAGGGCGAGGTCGACGGCTATCGCGGCACCGCCGACACGCGGCGCGGACAACTGTTCTTCGCGGGGATCGCCGGTCTCGGCCGGGTCGATGCGGGGAGCATCCCCAGCCTTGCCGAGGCGTTCGCCGTCCCGATCAACGCCGACAACGCCTGGGTCCGCGCGATCCGCACCGCCGCCGAGCGCGGCGAGCCGGCGACCGTCGTCCTCCTTGCCGCGGTGGGGATGCAGACCCCCGACTGGCGCGGCGTAGCCCCCGCCACGCTGTTCCACATCGTCGCGTCGCTGCGACAGGTCGGGCTGGAGGGCGAGGCACGGATGATCGCGGCCGAGGCGGTGTCACGGGTGTGACGAGGCGCGCTCCGTGCGTCCGTGAACGCGGAAGTTCGAAGACAAGCTTCCAGTCTTTTACGTTCCCTGGCGGAGGCCGGGGTCCAGCAGCGTTGCGGTTCGAAAGGTCCCCCGCACAATTGCCCGCCCTGAACTGGACCCCGGCCTTCGCCGGGGTACGATGCTCTGAGGACCGCTCGCGTGAGCCATGACCCCGCCCTCATCGACCGCTTCCTCGAAATGCTGAGTGCCGAGCGGGGCGCCGCGCGCAACACGCTCGCCGCCTACGGCACCGACCTGCGCCTTGCGTCAGAGGCGCTTGGCGGCGAACTGCACATGGCCGACCCCGACGCGCTCGCCCGCCTCGCCGATGGGTGGGACGAACTCTCGCCCGCCACCGTCGCGCGGAAGGCAGCGTCGCTGCGGCGCTTCTTCGGCTTCCTGATCGACGACGGCCTGCGCACCGACGATCCGTCCGACGCACTCCCCCGCCCCGGCACGCGCCGCCCGCTGCCCAAGATCCTGTCCTCCGCCGAGGTCGATCGCCTGTTCGCCGCGATCGACGACCGGCTCGCGCGCGTGCCCCCCGATCCGCTCGATCTTCGCCTGTCGGCGCTGATCGAGCTGCTCTACGGCTCGGGCCTGCGCGCTACCGAGCTCGTCTCGCTGCCGCGCGGCGCGGTGCATCCCGACCGCCCGTTCCTGATCCTCAAGGGCAAGGGCGGGCGCGAGCGGCTGGTCCCCATCTCCGACCGCGCGCGCGCCGCGGTCGGCGCATGGCGCGCGCACGTCCCCGCCGATGCCGCGTGGCTCTTCCCCTCGGGCAAGGGGCATCTGTCGCGCATCCGCCTCTATCAGCTCGTCAAGGCGCTCGCCGCCCTCGCCGGCATCCCGCCCGATCGCGTCAGCCCGCACGTCCTGCGCCACGCCTTCGCGACGCACTTGCTGGAGGGCGGCGCGGACCTGCGCGCGTTGCAGGCGATGCTCGGCCATGCCGATATCGCGACGACCGAGATCTACACCCATGTCGACAGCCGCCGGCTGGTCGAGCTGGTCAATGCCCGCCATCCGCTGACCGAGCTCCTCCCTTCAAGTTGACGTGCCCGCCCCGGGGGCCTAACCGCGCGGGTCGCATGGCTAGCTTTCTCGACTTCGAAAAACCCATCGCCGAGCTTCAGGGCCGGATCGACGAACTGCGCGACACCGCCGCCGAGGGCGAGGTGGATATCGACGCCGAGGTCGGCCGTATCCAGGCCAAGTCCGACAAGCTGCTGCGCGAAACCTATGCCCGCCTGACCCCGTGGCAGAAGACGCAGGTCGCGCGCCATCCCGAGCGGCCGCACTTCCTCCACTACGTCGCCGCGCTGATCGAGGACTTCGTGCCGCTGGGCGGCGACCGCGCGTTCGCCGACGATGCCGCGATCATCGGCGGCCTCGGCCGGTTCCGCGGACGCCGGGTGATGGTGATCGGCCACGAGAAGGGCGACGACACCGCCAGCCGGCTTCGCCACAATTTCGGCATGGGCAAGCCCGAGGGCTATCGGAAAGCGATCCGCCTGATGCAGCTCGCCGACCGCTTCGGCCTGCCGGTCATCACCCTTGTCGACACCTCGGGCGCGTTCCCCGGCGTGCAGGCGGAGGAGCGCGGCCAGGCCGAGGCGATCGCGCGTGCGACCGAGACCTGCCTCAACCTCGGCGTCCCGCTGGTCGCCTCGATCCTGGGCGAGGGCGGCTCGGGCGGCGCGGTGGCGCTGGCGGCGGGCAACACCGTTCTCATGATGGAGCACGCGGTCTATTCGGTGATTTCACCTGAAGGATGCGCCTCGATCCTGTGGCGCACCGCCGACAAGGCCGCGGATGCTGCCGAGGCGATGAAGGTGACCGCGCAGGACCTGATCGCGCTCGGCGTCATCGATCGGGTGGTCGCCGAGCCGCTGGGCGGCGCGCACCGCGATCCCGCCGCCGCGATCCTGTCGCTGGGCGACGCGATCGAGGCCGCGCTCGCCGCGCTCGACGACAAGTCGCCCGACGCGCTGCGCAAGGACCGGCGGACGAAGTTCCTCAAGATGGGCCGGGCCGCCTGAGGCTTTAGCCGGTGCTTGCGTCCGCGAGGGCCGAGCGCCACCTTGGGTCGATGCCGAAGCTCACCGTCTTTCACGATGGCGCCTGCCCGCTTTGCGCACGCGAGATCGCGCTGATGCGGCGGCTCGACCGGCGCGGCTGGATCGCATTCGTCGACGTGGCCGACCCGCACGCGTCCTGTCCGATTGATAGGCGTGCGGCGCTTGCCCGGTTTCACGCGGTCGAGGACGGGCGGCTCTTGTCGGGCGCGGCGGCGTTCGCGGCGATGTGGCGGGCGATCCCGATGCTGCGCCCGCTGGGCCTCGCGGCGCGCAACCCGATCGTGCTTGGGTTGCTCGACCGCCTCTACGACCGCTTCCTGACCATCCGCCCGCGCCTCCAACGGTGGCTGGCATGAGGCCGGTGCCCGACAAGCCGCTGCCGGGGCAGGAGAGCGTCTGGGACTATCCCCGCCCCGCCATCGCCGAGCCGACGAGCCGCCACCTGATCGTCCGCCATCGCGGCGTGACGATCGCCGACACCCGCCACGGTGTCCGCACGCTCGAGACGAGCCACCCGCCGACCTACTATTTCCCGGCGGAGGATGTCGCGACCGAGCTTCTCAAACCGACCGCGCAGCGCAGCCTGTGCGAGTGGAAAGGACAGGCGCGCTATTTCGACGTGCGCGTGGGCGGGGAGACGATCGCCGCCGCGGTATGGAGCTACGCCGACCCGACCCGCGCCTTCGCCTCGATCGCGGGCCATTTCGCCTTCTACCCGCACCTGTTCGACACCTGCCTCGTCGATGGCGAGCGCGCCCTGCCGCAGCCGGGCGGCTTCTATGGCGGCTGGGTGACGAGCGACCTTGCCGGCCCGTTCAAGGGCGGGCCGGGGTCGCGCTTCTGGTGAGCGATCCGATTCCCGCCGCGACGCTGGTCATCCTGCGCGACCGGCCCGGCGGCCCCGAAGTGCTGATGGTCGAGCGCGGCGCCACCCTCGCCTTTGCCGGCGGCGCGCTGGTGTTTCCCGGAGGCCGGATCGATTCGGGCGACCACGCCATCGCCCGCGCGATCGGCGGCGAGCCCGAGGATACCGCCGCACGCATTGCGGCAATTCGCGAGACGATCGAGGAGGTCGGTCTCGCGATCGGGATCGAGGCGAGCGTTGCCGACCATCGCGAAGCCTTACTGGCGGGCGAGCCTGCGGAGACGTTGCTTCCCGCCGATGCCTTCGACCTCGACGCGCTCGTCTATTTCGCGCGCTGGCTGCCGCTCGGGTTGTCCCACCGCATCTTCGACACGCGCTTCTACCTCGCGCGCGGCGATGGCGAGCCCGATGCCGATGGAGAGGAAAACGCGCGCGCCTTTTGGACTCGCCCCGCCGATGTGCTGGCCGGTGACGGGCGAATCATCTTCCCCACGCGCCGTAACCTCGAGCGGCTAGCGACTTACGCCAGCGTTGAGGCCGCGCTTGGCGACGCCCGCGCGCGGCCGGTGCGGACAGTGACGCCGTGGGTCGAGGATCGCGGCGGCGTGCCGCACCTTTGTATCCCCGACGACCTCGGCTATCCGGTGACGGCCGAGCCCATGGCCTCGGCGGAGCGCGCATGACCGAGGTGCGGCGGATCGTCGGTGCGGTGATGATCGCCGGGCTGGTGCTCGCCGCCGTCTTCGCACTTTACGCCTGGATGAAGAGCCGGCCGCAAGACCTGCCATGGACCCCGCTCGACCTCAGCCAGCCGGTCGGCATGTTCACCGGGCGCAAGCTCACTGGGCTGACGCAGGATTTCGCTGAGTGCCGCCGGCTGCTGGAGCAAGCGGGCGTCCGCTACACCGCGCTCGCGCCCGTCAATGCCGGCCCGTCCTGCGGATACCGCGACGGGGTGCGCTTCGCGTCGGGCGGCGCGCGCACCATCGCGTTCTCACCCGCCGACCTTGGCGTCTCGTGCCCGGTCGCGGCGGCACTGGCGATGTGGGAGTGGAATGTCGTCCAACCCGCGGCGCAGAAGCATTTCGGCGCAAGGGTGCGGCGGATCGACCATCTCGGCAGCTATAATTGCCGCCGCCTCTATGGCCGCGACACCGGCGACTATTCGGAACACGCCACTGCCGATGCTGTGGACGTGGCGGGCTTCCGGTTCTCGGACGGGACGCGGATCACCGTTGTCGGCAACTGGAAGGACAAAGGGGCGAAGGGCGCCTTCCTGCGCGAGGTGCGAAAGGGCGCCTGCGACCTGTTCGCGACGGTGCTCTCACCCGACTACAACGCCGCGCATGCCGATCATTTCCACCTCGACCAGGCCGAGCGCGGCGCGGGCGGCTGGCGGACCTGTCGCTAACGCCCCAGCAGATGCTCGACGAACGCCCCCAGCGTCCTGAACGACTGGAGCCGCATCCCCGATTCCTCCGTCCCCGGCGAGGTGGAGGCGAGCGCACGGCCGAAGCCGAGCTTGGCGGCTTCCTTCAGCCGCAGATTGGCGTGCGCGACTGGCCGCACCTCGCCCGATAGCGCGATCTCGCCGAAAGCGACCGCGTCGATCGGCACCGCTCGCTCGCTGAGCGCCGAAACGAGCGCCGCCGCTACGGCAAGGTCTGCCGCCGGGTCGGAAACGCGATACCCGCCGGCGATGTTAAGATAGACCTCCGCCGAGGAGAAGCTGAGGCCACACCGCGCCTCCAGCACCGCCAGGATCATCGACAGCCGTCCGCTGTCCCAGCCCACCACCGCGCGTCGCGGCGTCGCCCCGCTCGCCAGCCGCACGGTCAGCGCCTGCACCTCGACCAGCACCGGCCGCGTCCCCTCCAGCGCCGGGAAGACGACAGTGCCCGTCACCCCCTCGTCGCGGCTCGTCAGGAACAGGCTGGAGGGGTTGGCGATCTCGGAGAGCCCCTGCGTCTCCATCGCAAAGACGCCGATCTCGTCGGTGCCGCCGAAGCGGTTCTTGATCGCGCGCAGAATGCGGTACTGGTGGCTCCGCTCCCCCTCGAACGCGAGCACGGTGTCGACCATATGCTCCATCACCCGCGGGCCGGCGAGGCTGCCGTCCTTGGTGACGTGGCCGACGAGGACGACGGCCGTGCCGCGCTCCTTGGCGAAGCGGATGAGCTCGCCCGCCGCTGCGCGCACCTGGCTCACCGTACCGGGCGCACCCTCGATCAGGTCGGAATGCATGGTCTGGATCGAATCGATGATCAGCAGGTCGGGCGGATTGGCCCCGCCCAGCGTCGTCAGGATGTCGCGCACCGACGTCGCCGCCGCCAGTTGCACCGGCGCGTTGCCGAGGCCCAGTCGCCGCGCGCGCAGCCGCACCTGGTCCGCCGCTTCCTCGCCAGAGACATAGGCGACGCGCTTGCCCGCGAGCGCCAGCTTGGCGGTCGCTTGCAGCAGCAGCGTCGACTTGCCGATCCCCGGATCGCCGCCGATCAGCGTCGCCGACCCCTCAACGAACCCGCCGCCTAATGCCCGGTCGAGTTCGGCGATCCCCGTCGCCATCCGGTCCGGCAGCGCCACATCGGTGTCGAGCCCGGAAAGCAGGATCGCGCGCCCGCCCGATTGCAGATTGTGCTTCTGCTGGAACGGCGTGACCGCGACCGGCGCTTCCTCGACCAGCGTGTTCCACTCGCCGCAGTCGGTGCATTGCCCCGCCCATTGCGACGTGGCGCTGCCGCACGCCTGACACACATAACGCTTGCGGGGTTTGGCCATAAGTGGCGCTTAGCAGGAGCGGAACGAAAGGGGAATATGCCCTGGCGCGCTTACATTTTCGAAAGGCGCAGCGATTAGGCAGGCCCAATGTATGCACTTGAGTTCGATCGCGGTTTCGAGCTGCTCGACGTGCGGTGGAGCGGCCTGTTCTGCCCGCGGGAGGTCGCGCGCTACGCTGCGATGGTGCGCCGCCGGTTCGACGAGATGGCGTTCGCCCCCGGCTATTTGCTGCGAATCGACATGGCCGAAGCGGGCGTCCAGAGCCAAGATGCGCTGGTCGCGTTTCGCCGCGAGTTCGCGGGGTTCCCGCCGGCCACACGGATCGCCGTCATCACGCAGAGCAAGCTTGCCGCGCTTCAAGTGCTGCGCGAGATGCGGCAGCCCTATCTCGAGATCGCCGCCACCGCCGATGCCGCGCTCGACTGGCTGATCGCGGCGCGGCGCCCGGTTCAGCCCGCGCTCAGCTCACTGCCGCGCTTCAGCACCTGATCGCCGTCATCCTGCTCGACTAGGTAAGCGGGGTTGTCCTCGGTCCCGTTCTTGACGACCTTCGATCCCTTGATCGTGCGCTGCACGCGGCGGGTGAACTTGTCGGCGACCTTGCCCTTGGCGGTCCCCTGACCCCATTCCCACTTTACGGCCTGACCCTTGCGAAAGGCGTTGGACATATGGCTGCTCCCGAAAATTCTGTTTCGCCAAGCTAACCTGATTCGGGGGGCTTCGTTCCAATGGCCAAAGGGCCGTATCCGGTCTAAGCGAGCGCGCGATGCAGCCCCAGGACCTCCGGATCGCGCTCTATAGCGGCAACTATAATTACGTGCGGGACGGCGCGAACCAAGCGCTGAACCGGCTGGCGGCGTTCCTTCTCGAAAAGGGCGTCACCTATCGCGCCTATTCGCCGACGGTGGCGAAGCCCGCCTTCCCGGCGACCGGCGAACTGGTCGACGTGCCGGCCGTCCCGCTGCCGGGCGGGCGCGACGAATACAAATTGGGACGCGGCCTTCCGCTAAGCGTACGTGCGGACCTCGAGGCCTATCGCCCGGACATCGTCCATGTCTCCGCTCCCGACTGGTCGGGGCACCGGATGCTGACCTGGGCGAAGAGGCGCGGCATCCCGACGCTCGCCTCGCTCCACACGAGGTTCGAGACCTATCCGCGCTACTACGGCATCGGTTTCCTGGAGCCGCTGGCGGTGAAGCTCTCAACGCGCTTCTACAACCGTGCCGACCGGGTGATGGTGCCCAGCCCCGGTATGGCGAGCCTGCTGCGCGAATGGGGTGTGACGAGCCCGATCGGCATCTGGTCGCGCGGGATCGATCACGCGCGCTTCAACCCCGGCCGCCGCGACGATGCGTGGCGCCGGTCGCTGGGCATCGCCGACGACGAGGTGGCGGTGGGCTTTCTCGGCCGGCTGGTGCTCGAAAAGGGGCTCGGTATCTTTGCCGAGGTGGTGGGCGAGCTGCGCCGCCGCGGGGTGCCGCACAAGGTACTGGTGATCGGCGAGGGGCCGGCACGCGGCTGGTTTTCTGAGCGCGTGCCGCAAGCGGTGTTCACCGGCTTCCAGTCGGGTGACGACCTTGGCCGCGCGGTCGCGGGGATGGACGTGTTCTTCATGCCGAGCGTCACGGAGACGTTCGGCAACGTGACGACCGAGGCGATGGCCGCGGGCGTCCCCGTCGTCGCCGCGCGTGCGACCGGCGCGATCGACCTAGTCGAGGAGGGCGTGACCGGCTTCCTCGTCCCCCCGACCGACGTCGCCGCCTATGCCGACGCGATCCAACGGCTGGTCGAGGACGAGGGGCTGCGCCGTTCTGCGGGGGCGGCGGGGCACCGCGCCGCGCAGAAATACGTCTGGGATACCGCGAACCGGGCGGTGCTCGATGCGTATCTTGAGCTCGTAAAAGACCCGTCACCCCGGACCTGATCCGGGGTGACGAACGCGCTCACGCATCCCGCCAGTCATACGTCATCGGCGCCTCGCGGAACGCGAAGCGGTCGAGGTGGCGTTCGACTGCACCCTTCAGCCCCTGTCGCTGGCCATCGGCGCTCGCCTCGATCGTAATGTTGAGCGCCCCCGGCGCCGCATCGAAACGCACGATCGCATCGCCCGGCCACTCCGCCCCGCGCGCATCCTTTGGAAAGACCACGCGGCCATGGGCCTCGTCGAACTCGACAGCGAGGTTGTGCGTCCAGTGCTTGCAGAGCTGCTGGAGATATTTCGAACCGTGCTCGGTCGGGACCGCGACGGTGGTGGTGTAGGTCATGGGTTCGTCCTTCACAGGCGTTCGATGCGGCGCGCCGCGTCGTCGAGGATGTCGGTGATGGCGTGGAGCGTCTCGGTCTCCGCGCCCTGAGATACGCGGCCGATCACCGCGGCCTTGAGGTTGTGCATCGCCCGGCGCACCGGCCCGCCCTCGCCCCGCGCCTTCGCGTCGGACAGATCGGCCAGCCGCGCCATCAGCGCCTCGACCTTCTCGGCATGCTCGGCCAGATGCGCCTTGCCCGCGGGCGTCGCGGCGAACAGCTTCTTGGCGCCCTCGCTCGCCGCCTGCTCGATCAGGCCCATTTCGTCGAGGAGGGTGAGCGTCGGATAGACGACGCCGGGGCTGGGGGCATAGGCGCCGCCGGTCCGCGCCTCGATCTCGCGGATGAGGTCGTAGCCGTGGCGCGGCGCTTCCCCGATCAGCGCGAGCAGGATGAGGCGCAGTTCGTCGCCATCAAAGCGACGACGCCCGCCGCCGCCGCGGCGCGGCCCTTCGCCCAGGTCGATTTCGATCGCGAACGGCCCGCCGTGACGGCCGCCGCGCATGGCGAACCGGCCGTGACCGCCCCGATGATGGTGATGATGTCGTCCGAACATGGTGATTCCCCAATCGATCTTGATGCGATCAAGATATATCTTGAAAGGGGTTGTGCAAGCCCCCTGCTGAAAAATTCGGTCGGCCGCGCTATGTTCGCGAAATGGCCGATCTTTTCGGGGACCTCGCCCCGCCGACCCCGCCCGCCGTGGATACCCCGCTTGCCGACCGGCTACGTCCGCAGGGCCTGTCCGAGGTCGTGGGGCAGGATCATCTGACCGGGCCGGAGGGTGCGATCGGCCGGATGGTCGCCGCCGGCCGCCTTTCGTCGATCATCCTCTGGGGACCGCCAGGCACGGGCAAGACCACGATCGCGCGGCTGCTCGCCGATGCGGTGGGCCTTCGCTATGCGCAGATTTCGGCTGTGTTCTCCGGCGTCGCCGATCTGAAGAAGGTATTCGCCGAGGCGCGCGACCATGCCCGCACCGGCCGCCGCACTTTGTTGTTCGTGGACGAGATCCACCGCTTCAACCGCGCGCAGCAGGACGGCTTCCTGCCTTATGTCGAGGACGGCACGGTCACACTGGTGGGCGCGACGACCGAGAACCCGTCGTTCGAGCTCAACGCCGCGCTCTTGAGTCGCGCGCAGGTGCTGATCCTCCACCGCCTCGACGCCGCCGCCTTGGGCGAACTGATCGCACGTGCGGAGGTCGAGGTCGGCCGCGACCTGCCGCTAACCCCCGAAGCGCGCGCGGCGTTGATCGCCAGCGCCGATGGCGACGGGCGGTTCCTGCTCAACCAGGTCGAGACGCTGTTCGCCGTCGACCTCGACGAACCGCTCGATCCCGCCGGGCTGTCGGCGCTGCTCCACCGCCGCGTCGCGGTGTACGACAAGGACCGGGAGGGGCATTACAACCTCATCTCCGCGCTCCACAAATCGCTGCGCGGGTCGGACCCACAGGCGGCGCTCTACTATCTCGCGCGGATGCTGACCGCGGGGGAGGAGCCGCTCTACGTGCTGCGCCGCCTCGTCCGGTTCGCGAGCGAGGATGTGGGCCTCGCCGACCCGCAGGCGCTCGTCCAGTGCCTCGCTGCCAAGGAGGCCTACGACTTCCTCGGCAGTCCCGAGGGGGAGCTGGCGATCGTGCAGGCCTGCCTCTACCTCGCAACCGCGCCCAAATCGAACGCTGCGTACAAGGCGCAGAAGGCGGCGTTCAAATCCGCCCGCGCCACCGGATCGCTGATGCCGCCGCAGAATATCCTCAACGCCCCGACGAAGCTCATGAAGGACATCGGCTATGGCAGCGGCTATGCCTATGACCATGATCGCGAGGGCGGCTTTTCTGGCGCCGATTACTGGCCGGGGGAAATGGATGCCGAAACCTATTACGAGCCCACTGACCGCGGCTACGAGAAGCGCATCGCCGAACGGATGGCGTGGTGGGATGCGCGCCGCGCTGAGCATCGCGGGCCTAGCGACGCTTAGCGCGGCGGCGCCCGCGCAGCAGGTCAGCGAGGCCCCCGCGCCATACGCGAAAGCGATCGCCGCGGGGTACAAGGCGTCGATGCTGTGCAGCGGCCTCTTCAACGCCGGCCGGACCGAGGCGCAGGTGGCGCGCGACGAACTCGCCGGCATCTATCCCGAATACCAGCCGCTGATCGCCGCCCTACCGGTCACGGTTCACCGCGCGCGAGGCCGGGTGAGCGTAGCGTTCGACGACAAGCTGCCGCCCCGCGTCTCCACCTTCGCCGCCGGGCGCGGGTGCCGCAGCGAGCCGATCGGCTGGACGCCGCCCGCCGCCGGTACCCCGCCGCCGCCGGTCAAGGGCGCCGACCCCCGCCGCTGGCCGCTGGGCGATGCCGGTATCGCGCCCGCTCCCTCCCCCGCCCTCACCGCGACGATCGACCGTGCCTTTGCCGGCGCGTTCGGCAAGGACGCAAAGACGATCGGCGTGGTGATCGTCCGCGACGGGCAGATGGTGAGCGAACGCTATGCCGAAGGCTGGGGGCCGTTCGTTGCCAACCGCACCTGGTCGGTCGCCAAGAGCATCGCCGGTACGCTGATCGGCATGGCCGGGGTGGATCCCGCCAGGCCGGCAACGATCGCCGCGTGGCAGACGCCCGGCGACCCGCGCCGCGCGATCACCCTCGACCAGCTCATGCGCATGGCGAGCGGCCTGCACAGCGACACCGCCGGCAACCGCACCGATGCACTCTATTTCGGCGGGACCGCGGTCGAGGAACAGGCGACCGGCTGGCCGCTGGAGGCCGCGCCCGGCACCCGCTTCCGATACGCCAACAACGACATCCTGCTTGCGGTCCGTTCGGTCCGCGAGGCGCAGGGGGAGCGCGCCTATCAGGCGCTGCCGCAGCGATTGTTCGCGGCGCTCGGCATGGCGCACACCGTCGCCGAGCAGGACTGGCGCGGCAATCACATTCTGTCGTCCCAGGTCTGGTCGACCGCGCGCGACCTCGCCCGGCTCGGCCAGTTCTGGCTCGACGACGGGGTGTGGCAGGGTCGGCGGCTGCTCCCCGCCGGCTGGATGCAGCGAATGACGACGCCCGCCGGGCCGCAGCCGGCCAAGGGGCCGGGCTACGGCGCGACGCTGTGGCTGTTCGGGCCGGCGCAGGGCCTGCCCGCGGGCAGCTACGCCGCGCAGGGCAATCGCGGGCAATATGTCATGGTGGTCCCCTCGGCCCGCCTCGTTGTCGTCCGCCGCGGCGAGGACGGGACGGGCAACACGTTCGACATTGCCGCCTTTACCAAGGCCGTGCTGGAGGCCCGGTGATGGAGGATTGGGACGCCGTCGTCGCTTATGCCCTGACGCTCCCCGGCGTCGTTATGGACAGCTACTACGGCTCGCCCGTCCCCAAGCACAACGGCAAGGCGCTGGTCGCGCCGGGGCGCGAGCCGGACAGCTTCGTGCTGATGACCGGTGTCGAGGAAAAGGCGGTGCTGATCGACACCGACGCCGCCACCTTCTGGGAGACCGACCATTATCGCGGCTGGCCCGCCGTCCTCGTCCGCTTTAGCAGCGGCGAGCGCGAGCGGATCGAGGCGCTGATCGCGCGCCGCTGGTGGGATGTCGCCAAGCGCGCGGAGCGAGCGGACTTTGGCCCCCGCCCCTGACCGGTTCGGCCATTTCGTCGGCATCGACTGGTCGGGCGCGGCGGGCGAGCGGCAGCGCGGGATCGCGGTGGCGATCTGTGCGGCGGGCGATGCCGCGCCGACGCTCGTCCGCCCCGGTCATATCTGGTCGCGGGCCGAGGTGCTGCACTGGCTGACGCACGACCTGCCCCATGATGCGATCGTCGGCCTCGACCTAGGCGCGTCGCTGCCCTTTGCCGACGAAGGCGCCTTCTTCCCCGGCTGGGCCGACAGCCCGCCCAACGCGCGCGCGCTCTGGGCGACGATCGAGCGAATCGCAGCCGCTGACCCGCATCTGTCGGCGGGCAGCTTCGTCGACCAGCCGGAGATCGCCCGCCATCTTCGCCGTCATGGCGGCCGCAAGGGCGAATATTTCACCGGCCGCGGCCGGCTGCGCGTGACGGAAGTGGCGCAGCGCGAGCAGGGTCTCAATCCCTATAGCAACCTGAACCTCGTCGGCCCGGCGCAGGTGGGCAAGTCGAGCCTGACGGGGATGCGCGTCCTCCATCGGCTGGCGGGACGGATCGCGATCTGGCCGTTCGATCCACTGCCGGCGACGGGGCCCGTCGCGCTGGAGATCTATACCAGCCTCGCCGCCCTCGCCGCCGGCCGGCCGAAGGGCCGCGCCAAGATGCGCGACCACGCTGCACTCGACGAGGCGTTGAGGATGCTGGGCAGCGAACCGACCCACGGGCGCGGACCGATCGACGATCACCGCAGCGACGCGATCCTCTCCGCCGCGTGGCTCCGCCGCGACGCGCACCGGCCCGAGCTCTGGCAGCCGAGGGGCATGACGCCAAAAATCGCCGCGACCGAAGGCTGGACCTTCGGCATTGCCTGACGCAAAGGAGGGTCAACGCCGGCTTAGCTCAGTTGGTAGAGCACCTGATTTGTAATCAGGGGGTCGCGGGTTCGATCCCTGCAGCCGGCACCATCACCCTTATTGCTGGCCCTTGGCCTTGTCGGGATAGGCGTCGGGCGTGGTCGTGCCGACGACGGGCCGGTCCTCGACCTTTTCCTGCGGCCTTCCGCCCTCGGGCTTGCGATCGTCGGGCTGCGCTTTGTCGTCGGCCATGGCCATTCTCCTTGGCCGATCAACGCGTTGGGCGCCGCTAAGGGTCCTTCAGCCGATCGCCTCGAGCACCGCGGCACGCAGTTCGGCCAGTCCCATGCCCCGCTCGCTGGACGTCGAGAGGATGTCGGGATGCGCCGCCGGGCGCTTCCTCGCTTCCTCCTCGGTGCGGGCGCGCACGTCGGCGAGTTCGGTCGCCTTCACCTTGTCCGCCTTGGTCAGGACGATGCGATAGCTGACCGCGGCGTCGTCCAGCATCTTCAGGATGTCGCGATCGACCTCCTTGATCCCGTGGCGGCTGTCGATCAGCACCAGCGCGCGCTTCAGCACCATCCGCCCGCGCAGATAGTCGTTCACGAGGTAGCGCCACTTGCGCACCATGTCCTTGGGTGCCTTGGCAAAGCCGTAGCCCGGCATGTCGACGAGGCGGAGCGCCAGCGGCTCGCCCACGTCGAAGAAATTGAGCTCCTGCGTCCGCCCCGGCGTGTTCGACGTGCGGGCGAGCGCGTTGCGGTTGGTAAGCGCATTGAGCAGCGACGACTTGCCGACGTTCGACCGGCCCGCGAACGCCACCTCGGGCACCTCGGCATCGGGCAGGAAGCGCAGCTCGGGCGCCGATTTCAGGAACGAAACTGGCCCTGCGAACAGTTTGCGCGCGTTTTCCGTCAGATCCTCGTCGAAGGTCGGGTTCACTTTGCGGTCGCCACCTTCATGCCCGGATGCTGGCGGTACAGCCACCATTGCTGCGCCATCGTCAGGCAGTTTGACGTGATCCAGTAGACCTGGAGCCCGACCGCGAACGGCGCCATCACGAACATCAGCATCCACGGCATGATCGAGAAGACCTGCTTCTGCATCTCGTCCATCGGTGCGGGATTGAGCTTGAACTGCGCCCACATCGAGATGCCGAGCAGAATCGGGATCACGCCGATCGCGATGAAATGCGGCGGGGTGAAGGGGAGCAGGCCGAACAGGTTGACCGGCGTCAGCGGGTCGGGTGCCGACAGGTCGCGGATCCAGCCGACGAACGGCTGGTGCCGCATCTCGATCGTCAGGATCAACACCTTGTAGAGCGCGAACATGATCGGGATCTGAAGCAGCATCGGCAGGCATCCGGCCAGCGGATTGACCTTTTCGGTCTTGTAGAGCTGCATCATCTCCTGCTGCAGGCGCGGCTTGTCATCCTTGTACTTCTCCTGCAGCGCCTTCATCTTGGGCTGTAGCGCGCGCATCCCCGCCATCGACGCGAACTGCTTCTGCGCGATCGGGAACAGGAGCAGGCGGATCGTCAGCGTCAGCAGCATGATCGCCACGCCGAAATTACCAATCAGTTTGAACAGCCAGTCGAGATAGTAGAAGATCGGCTTCTCGACGATCTTGAACCAGCCCCAGTAGATCGCGTTGTCGAAATTGCGGATGCCGAGGTCGGCGGCATAGCCGTCAAGGACCTTCACTTCCTTGGCGCCGGCGAACAGACGGACGGTCTGCGTCACCGCCTTGCCCGGCTGGACCACGGTCGGGTTCTGCGCCAGCGCCTCCGCGCCGAAGCGGCCCGCGGCGCTCTTGCGGATCGTCAGGTCGACGGGCGCGCGCTGGTCGGGAATGATCGCGGTCAGCCAGTAATGGTCGGTAAAGCCCGCCCAGCCCTTGGTCGTCTGGAAGCGGCTGCCCGCGGGCGTCACCTCATCCCACTTCAGGTTGGTCTCGTCATTGTCGACGACGGCGATCGGGCCGATGCGCGCGGTCCACTGGTCAGGATCGGGCGATTTGTCGGCGCGCTGGACATAGGTATAGGGGCGCACCGCGACCGCCGCGGCGCCGACGTTCGCCACCGTCTGCTCGGCGGTGAACATGTAGTTCTCGTCGACCGACAGCTTGATCTGGAAGCGCTGGCCGGCGGCGTTGGCGGTCTGGAGCGTCACCGGGCGGCCGACGCCAAGCACGTCGCCGCTGGCGGTCCAGACGGTGTTCGCATCGGGTGCGCCCGCGCCCTGCCAGCCAAAGCCGCCGAAATAGGCGCCGGCCGCGCCCGCGGGCGAGAGCAGGTGGATCGGCGGCGAGTTCTTCGCCACCGTCTCGTCGTACCGCTTGAGCACCAGGTCGTCGAGGCGCGCGCCCTTGAGGTTGATCGAGCCCGACAGCGCGGGCGTGTCGATCCGCACGCGCGGCGTCTCGGCCAGCACGACGCGGCGATCGCGCAGCGCGCCGGCGGTATCGGCGGTCGGATCGGCGCCGGGGT
Source organism: uncultured Sphingomonas sp. (assembly GCA_913775315.1). Taxonomy (GTDB): domain Bacteria; phylum Pseudomonadota; class Alphaproteobacteria; order Sphingomonadales; family Sphingomonadaceae; genus Sphingomonas. The sequence continues at coordinate 29,865 of CAJYIX010000002.1, forward strand.
TCGGCACGACCTTGGTCTTGCCGCCCTCGATCTTCGTCACCGGCGGGTTGGCGGCGGGAAAGACGTATCGCGAGATCACCGGCCAGCCGAACAGGATCAGCGCCGCGAGCACCGCGAACAGGACGAAATTCTTGCTGTCTTCCTTCACCAACCGACTTCTCCGTCTGGGTTGGCCGCCGCCTCGTCCCGTGCCTCAGGGCACCGGATCATGGCCGCAACCGCCCCATGGATGACAACGGGCGATGCGCTTGAGCGCAAGCCAGCCGCCTTTGAGCGCGCCATAGCGGGCAAGCGCCGTGATTGCATAGGCCGAACAGGAGGGCGCGTATCGGCACGACGGCGGCAGGATGCGCGACGGGCCAACCTGCCACGCGCGCGCGACGAGAATCAGCGCCCGCGCGATCAAGGGCGCGAGACCTTTCGCAGCGCCTTTTCGAGTTCGCGGACGAGGTCGGCATGCGGCCGCTCGATCCCGCCCGCCCGGCCGATCAGCACATGATCGTGCCCGGCCAGCCCGTGCGCGGGCAGCACCTGACGCGCCAATGCGCGAAAACGCCGCTTCATCCGGTTGCGGATGACGGCGTTTCCGACTTTCTTCGACACGGTGATGCCGATTCGCATGGCGTCGTCGCCATCGCGGCGATCGCGCGCCTGCAGGACGAATCCCGGCATGGCCGCGCGCTTGCCGCCGTTCGCCGCGAGATAGTCGCGGCGCTCGGTCAGTCGAATCAGGCGCTCAGCTTCTTGCGACCGCGGGCACGACGCGCGCGGATCACCTTGCGGCCCGCCGCCGTCGCCATCCGCGCGAAGAAGCCGTGCCGGCGCGCACGCACCAGATTGCTCGGCTGAAAAGTCCGCTTCATCGCTCATTCCCTGGCATAACGAAAAAGGGCCGCCCGAAGACGGCCGTCACAAGCCCGCGCCCTTACGCATGGGGAAGCCGCGAGTCAATCGCGCGATGCCCCGTTCCAATCGCTGCGCGGCCCGTTAAGCCTGTAACCGACGGGCAAAATGGGGGGAAGCGGCATTGGTCGCGATCGTATCGACGGTAGCGTATCTGGGGCTGGAGGCCCGCGGGGTCGAGGTGCAGTGCAACCTCGTCGCGGGCGTCCCCGCCTTCGTCATGGTGGGCCTTGCCGACAAGGCGGTGGGCGAAAGTCGGGAGCGGGTGCGGGGCGCGGTCGCCGCGATCGGCCTTGCGCTTCCCCCCAAGCGGATCACCGTCAACCTGTCGCCCGCCGACCTGCCCAAGGAAGGCTCTCACTACGACCTGCCCGTCGCGCTGGCGCTGCTGGGCGCGATGGGCGTCGTCGATGTCGAGACGCTGGCCGATTACGTCGTCGTCGGCGAACTCGGCCTCGACGGGCGAATCGCCCCCTCGCCCGGCGTGCTGCTCGCGGCGATGCACGCCAGCGCCATCGGCAAAGGCCTGATCTGTCCGGCCGCACAGGGGCCTGAAGCGGCATGGGCGGGCGGGATCGAGGTGATTGCCGCCGACGACCTCATCGGCCTCATCAACCATCTGAAGGGCTCCGCGCTCCTCGCCACACCCGCGCCGGGTGAGGTCGAGGAGAGCGTGCATGGCCCCGACCTTCGCCAGGTGAAGGGACAGGAAACCGCCAAGCGCGCGCTGGAGATCGCGGCGGCGGGCGGCCACAACCTCCTGTTCGTCGGGCCGCCGGGCGCGGGCAAGTCGCTGATGGCCGCCTGCCTGCCCGGCATCCTGCCACCATTGGGCGCGGCGGAGGCGCTTGAGGTGTCGATGGTGCAGTCGGTCGCGGGCACGCTGTCCGGCGGACGCCTGACGCGCACGCGGCCGTTCCGCTCGCCGCACCACTCCGCCTCGATGGCCGCGCTCACTGGCGGCGGGCTTCGCGTGAAGCCGGGCGAGGTCAGCCTCGCGCATCTGGGCGTCCTGTTCCTCGACGAACTACCCGAATTCCAGCGCGCGGTTCTCGATTCGCTGCGCCAGCCGCTGGAGAGCGGCGTGGTCAGCGTCGCACGTGCCAATGCGCACGTCACTTTCCCGGCGCGCGTCCAGCTGGTCGCCGCAATGAACCCTTGCCGCTGCGGGCACCTCGGCGATCCGGCGCTCGCCTGCGCCCGCGCGCCCAAGTGCGCGGCGGACTATCAGGCCAAGGTTTCGGGCCCGCTGCTCGACCGCATCGACCTGCATGTCGAAGTGTCGCCCGTGACCGCCGCCGACCTCGTCCTGCCTCCCCCTGCCGAGGGATCGGCGGAGGTCGCGGCGCGCGTCTCGGCGGCCCGCACAATCCAGACCGACCGATACGACGGCCACCCCGCGCGCACCAATTCTGAGGCGGAGGGTGCGCTGCTCGACGCTCACTCGACGCCGGACGAGGCGGGGCGGGCGCTACTGGCTCAGGCGGCGGAAGCGACGCGGATGTCGGCGCGCGGCTATACCCGCGTGCTGCGCGTCGCGCGGACGATCGCCGATCTTGGCGGGGCGGAGCGGGTCGGGCGGCTGCACGTGGCCGAGGCGCTTTCCTATCGCCGCACGGCGCCGCGCGCCTGACGCTGCGTCAGCCCTTCAATGCCATCTGCCCGCTCGCCAGCGCGGCGGGATATAGAAGGTCGTCTTCCTCGCGGATGCGCGCATGGAGCCGATCGATCAGCGCAGCCGATTCGGCGGCGAAGCCGTCGCGGTCGGCGGCGATGCGCGCGGTCGGCCAGTCGCTGATCAGCGCGATCCAGTCGGTCGCCAGCGTTTCGTAGCGGACGCGCGCTTCCTGCGCACTGATCCGCACGCCGCCGTCGCGCGCCGCCATCAGCCGGGGGTGGATCTCCCGATCCTCGTTGGCGAGATGTTCGATCAGCGCATCGGCCAGCTCGTCGAGCGCCTCTCGCACCGCTGCCGCCTCACCGCGCGCGTTCGCGGTCGTCAGCCGTGCCGCACGGCTCGCGATCTCGGCATGTTCGCCGATCAGCCGCGCATAGGACGCGATCGGGGGCAGCAACGAGGACATCGGTACGCTTATGCACCGATCCCGGTTAACGATGCGTGTGGGCAGCCACCGCTCTCGACGGGTTGACGCCGGCCCGGACGGCTCCCCATCCTCGCGCGTACACGTAAGGGACCCGTTCGCCTCCATGCAGCTCGTCATCGTCGAATCGCCCGCCAAGGCGAAAACCATCGAGAAATATCTGGGCGGCGATTACCGCGTCCTCGCCTCCTACGGCCATGTCCGCGACCTGCCGCCCAAGGACGGGTCGGTGAATCCCGACGACGGCTTCGCGATGGAGTGGGAGACGTACGCCGACAAGGCGAAGCAGCTAAAGGCGATCACCGACGAGGCCAAGAAGGCCGACCGCCTGATCCTCGCCACCGACCCCGATCGCGAGGGAGAGGCGATCAGCTGGCACGTGCAGGAGGTGCTCGCCAAGAAAAAGGCGCTGCCGAAGGAGGTCGAGCGCGTCACCTTCAACGCGATCACCAAGCCCGCGATCCTAGCGGCGATGAAGGCCCCGCGCGAGCTCGATACCGACCTCATCGACGCATACCGGGCGCGCCGCGCGCTCGATTACCTCGTGGGGTTCACGCTGTCGCCGGTCCTGTGGCGCAAGCTGCCCGGCGCCAAGTCGGCGGGCCGCGTCCAGTCGGTGGCGCTGCGCCTGATCGTCGAGCGCGAGCGCGAGATCGAAGGGTTCACGCCGCAGGAATACTGGTCCGTTCTGGCCGAGATGGAGGCCGACGGCACCCGCTTCACCGCCCGCCTCGCCCGCTTCGACGGCAACAAGCTCGACCGCCTGTCGATCGGCGACGAGGGCACAGCGATGCGTGCCAAGGCGGCGGTCGAGGAAGGCCGCTTCACCGTGACCGCGGTCGAGACCAAGCCCGCGACCCGCAACCCGCCGCCGCCCTTCACGACGTCGACCTTGCAGCAGGAGGCGGCGCGGAAACTCGGCTTCTCTGCCAGCCACACGATGCGGATCGCGCAGAACCTCTACGAGGATGGCGCGATCACCTATATGCGGACCGACGGCGTGCAGATGGACGGCTCCGCCATCCAGGCGGCGCGTGCGGCGATCGCGAACCGCTATGACGCCGGCTACGTCCCCGACAAGCCGCGCCAGTACCAGACCAAGGCCAAGAACGCGCAGGAAGCGCATGAGGCGATCCGCCCGACCGATTTCGGCCGGGACCGCGCGGGGTCGGGCGATCATGCCCGCCTCTACGACCTCATCTGGAAGCGCGCGCTTGCCAGCCAGATGGCATCCGCGCGGATGGAACGCACCGCGGTCGAGATGGAGGACGGCACCGGCCGCCACATGCTGCGCGCCACCGGCCAGGTGGTGCTCTTCCCCGGCTATCTCGCGCTCTATGAAGAGGGCCGCGACGACGAGGGCGACGAGGATTCGCGCCGCCTGCCGCTGATGCGCACCGGCGATGCGCCCGCGAAGCACGGCGTCAATGCCGAGCAGCATTTTACCCAGCCGCCGCCGCGCTTCTCCGAGGCCTCGCTGGTCAAGCGGCTGGAGGAACTCGGCATCGGTCGCCCGTCGACCTACGCCTCGATCATTCAGGTGCTGAAGGACCGCGCGTACGTCCGCGTCGAGAAGAACCGTTTCTTCGCCGAGGAGAGCGGCCGGCTGCTGACCGCGTTCCTCGAGCGGTTCTTCGAGAAGTACGTCAGCTACGACTTCACCGCCGGGCTGGAGGAGGAGCTTGACGACGTGTCTGGCGGGCGCGCCGAATGGCAGTCGGTGCTCGCCGATTTCTGGCGCGACTTCCGCCCGCGCACCGACGAGGTGATGGAACAGAAGCCAAGCGACATCACCGTCGAGCTCGACAAGTTCCTCGAGCCCTATCTCTTCCCCAAGCAGGCGGATGGGTCCGATCCGCGCCTCTGCCCCAACTGTGGCAACGGGCGCCTCGCGCTGCGCGGCGGGCGATTCGGCGCGTTCGTCGCCTGCTCCAACTATCCCGAGTGCAAATATACCCGCCGCTTCGCGCAGCCGGGCGGCGAGGCCGGCGAGGACACCGGGCCGGAAACGCTAGGCAACGACCCCGAGACGGGCCTGCCGGTCGAGCGCAAGTCGGGTCGCTTCGGCCCCTATATCCAGCTCGGCGAGGGCAAGGAGGCCAAGCGCGCGTCGATCCCCAAGGACGTGCCCGAGCTCGACCTCGAATGGGCTGTGAAGCTGCTCAGCCTGCCGCGCACCATCGGCACGCATCCGGAAAGCGGCGAGCCGATCACCGCGTCGATCGGGCGCTACGGCCCGTACCTCGCCCATGCGGGCAAGTACGCGCGCCTGACCTCGACCGCCGAGGTGTTCGAGACGGGCATGAACGCCGCCGTCGTCAAGCTGGCCGAAGCGGCGGCGGGCGGCGGACGCCCCGCGCGCGGCGCGGCGCAGGCGCCGCTCAAGGTGCTGGGCACGCATCCCACCAGCGGCGGCGAGGTGAAGCTGATGGAGGGTCGCTACGGCCCCTACGTCACCGACGGAACCACCAACGCGACGCTGCCGAAGACCGCCGACAAGGACGCGCTGACGCTGGAGGAAGCGACCGCGCTAATCGACGCCCGCGCCGCCGCGGCCCCGGCCAAGAAGGGCGCGAAGAAGAAGGCACCGGCGAAGAAGGCGGCGGCGAAAGCGCCTGCCAAGAAGGCGGCGGCAAAAAAACCGGTGGCGAAGAAAGCCTGATCCTCACTACCGTCACCCCGGACCCGATCCGGGGCTGGGGTGACCGTGGAGAGAGGACGTCGCTCCCCCTCCAGCCGTACGCCGGCGAAGGGCTGGGTACGACCGCGCAGGGATCCGGCACTCGCCCCGCCCCGCCCCTATTCGCTTTGTTAAGCATGCCGCGCTAGGCCAGCCGCATGGCCGGCCTGTACCTGACCCGCACGGACGATCCCGAGCGCACGCGAACGCGGATCGACGCCGCCGCGCGGCAATATGCCGATCACGGCTTCGCTCAGCCGACGCCGATCGCGATTCCCGGCTGGACAGGGATGCACTTCGGCTATGTCCAGGGCGGCCCCGCAACCTGGCACCGCGTCGGCGAGGACCTCATCGCGGTCGCGGGCACACTCACCTATGCCGGACGGATCGGCACCGCGGCGCTGGCGGCGCTGCTCGACGACTATCGGGGCGGCGATCCCGACTGGTCGCGGCTCGGCGGGCAATTCAGCGCGCTCGTCGTCAAGGACGGCCGGGCGTGGGCGTTCTGCGACTGGTTCGCCGCGCATCAGTTGCACCACGACACCGGCGATACGCTTTTCTCGACCTCGCTCACCGCCGCGCTCGTCTCGCTGCCGCGCGTGTCGTTCGACGCGCAGGGCGTGTACGAATATGCCTTCAACGTCGTCCCCATCGGCGACGACACGGTCTTCGCCGAATTGAAGACGCTCGGCCCCGGCATGGTGGTCGAACTGACGCACGAGGGCGTGGTCCGCCACCGCCACGACCGCCCGCTCCCCGACCTTGCCCGTGAAGAGCCACTCCCCGAGCGCATCGAGCGCCACCGCGGCGCGCTGTCGAACACGCTACGCGCGCATCTCGGCCATTTCCGCACCGTCCATGCACCGCTGTCGGGCGGGCTCGATTCGCGCCTGCTCCTTGCCGCACTGCGCGCCGAGGGGGTGGACCCGGCGCTCTACGTCTACGGCACCCGCGACGACGAGGACGTGGTCATCGCCGAGGCGATGGCCGCCGCGCTCGGCTTCGGCGTCGAATGGGTGGACAAGGATGGCGTCTTCTCGCCCACGCCGGAGGCATTCCCGGCGGTGGTCGAGGCCAACTTTAAGGCGTGGGACGCGCTGCCCACCTTCGGCAACATCTTCGACAATGGCGGCGCGGTGTGGGCGCGGAACAAGCGGCACGCGGGCGGCGGGCTCGCCGCCTCGGGCGGGTGCGGCGAGGTGTGGCGCGACTTCTTCTTCCTGCCCGACCGGCCGCTGTCGGCGCGGACGGTGGCGCGCAGTTTCTTCGCGCGGTTCGACCCGCGTGACGCGACCGCGTTGTTCGATCCGCGCGCGTTCCTTGAGGCGATCGAGGGCAAGATCGCAGACGCGCTCGGCGCGCCCGCCCCCACCACGCGGCTGTCGCGCCAGTGGATCGAGCAGGCTTATCCGCGGGTGCGCTGCCGCTCGCTGTTCGGGCGCGAGATCAGCCTCGAATCGCGGCAGGGTGCCTATGCGATGCCGTTCCTCGACCAGCATGTGGTGGCGGAGGCGATGAAGCTGCCGATGGCGCTGAAGCAGGCCGGCGACTTCGAATCGCGCCTGCTGAACGCGATCGACCCGGTCTTGGCGGCTCAACCCTCGGCCTATGGCCATGATTTCGCCAGCGGGCCAGACAGGCGTCATCGCCGGTCCGAATGGTCGTCGCGCGTGCGACCGACCTGGCTGCGCCAGCGCAGCTATGCGCTCCAGCGGCGGCTGAGGCCCATGGGCGACGAGCATGGCGGGCTGCTGGAGGCCGATTACATGCGCCGCGTCATCGACCTGAAGATGCCGCTGATGGCCCGCTTCTTTTGCGTGGAGCGCGTGACCGACAGCGCCGTGTGGCGGCGGCTCGCCGCGCTCGAATATCTGGGGACGTGGCTGGGCGGACGACTGGCCTAGCGGGTCGCATATTCCTTGATCCGCGGCGCGAGGATGTTGCCGCGCACCGTCACCCCGTCCTTGGCCCAGTCGCCGACCAGCGTTGTCGATTCCTTGAACGTCGGCGCCAGGGTCGCGCGATTATTCTCGATCACCAGCCCGCGCGACGGGCGGCGCGCGCCCTCGGCCGCGACCGCGATCATCGTCGAGTAATTCTCCTTGTCCGGTCCCTGGACGAAGCTGTTGTCGACGATGCGGCCCACCGCGCCGTTGGGCAGGTCGATCATGTAGTTGGTCGTGTGCCCGCGGCTGTCGTCGAAGCTGTTGTCGACGACCTCGACCCGCGGCGCGCGGCTCTTGATGTAATGGCCGCCGGTGCCCTGCTCGAACCGGCTGCGCGTCACGCGAAGCGCGCCGTAATTGCCGATATAGAGCGCGTGGGCGCCCGTCCCGTCGGGATGCTTGCCCAGCCGCGCGAACGTCGTTTTGTCGACGCTGATCGTCGAGGACGGGTCCTCGGCCGACAGGATGCCGCACTGTCCGTCGACGAACATCGTGTTCACGACTTCGAGATTGCCCGTCTCGATGCGGATGCCCGCGCCGTTGCCATCGGGGACGAACGTGCGGGTGAAGACGATGCCGTCCACCTTAGCGCCCTTGCCCCGCAGCACCAACGTCGCCTTGCCCTCACAGATCGCGCCGTCGAACACGACCTTGCCGGGCTCTGCGACGAAGGCGATGCGGCCGGCTTCCTGCACCGCGCAGTCCCGGTAGCGGCCGGGGGCGATGCGGATCGTGCCGATGCCGCCGCCGATCGCATTCACCGCGTCCTGAAGGCTGGAATAGGCTCGCCCGCCCTCGACCTGATAAGGCCCACCACCCTGGCTCATGGCAGGCGCGGCGAGGAGCGTGGCGGCGAGCAGCGCGGCGAAGTGGCGCATGGGGACATCCTTTTCGATTCCCCTCACCATCTATCACCCGCGCGCGCGCGCCGCGGCGGTTAATCAGAGACGCCGGAGTACCGCTGCGGGACGCGCGGACAGGACGGGCCAGCTTCCGGCAAGGCCGATGCCGAGCGTCAGGAATGCCCCCGCGCCCAGCGTCCCCAGCACCACGCCCCAGTCGGGCGCCCAGCCAAAGTCGAACACGCGCACGATGACGAACCACGCCGCCCCGCCGCCCAGCCCCAGCGCCAGCACCGCCAGCACGCCGGCGAGCAGCGCGTACTCGATTCCCTGCGCCCCCAGCACCTGCCCGCGCGTGGCACCCAGCGTCTTGAGGATTGTGCTGTCATAGGTCCGCGCCGCCCGGCTCGCGGCGATCGCGCCGACCAGCACCGCGATGCCCGCTAGGATCGCGACCGAGGCGGAGAGCAGGATCGCCGCCGCCATCTGGTCGAGGATCGTGCGTACCTGCCCAATGATCTCGCGCGTCGCGATGATCGAGGCGGAGGGGAAGGCGGCGAGCAGCGCGCGCGTCACCGCGCCCTGATGGGCGTCGTCCATCTCGATCGTCGCGGTCAGGCTGTGCGGTGCGGCGGCGAGCGTGTTGGGCGAGAAAACCATGATGTAGTTGAAGCCCAACGTCTCCCAATGGATCTCGCGCAAATTGGCGATCCGTGCCTCGATCTCGCGGCCGAGCACGCTGACGGTCATCGTGTCGCCGACCTTCAGTCCCAGCGTCTTCGCCGCCTCGCGGTCGAGCGAGACGAGCGGCGGGCCGGCGTAATCGGCGGGCCACCACTTGCCCGCGCTCAGCACGCTCCCCTGCGGCAGGCTCGCCGAATAGGTGACGCCGCGCTCGCCGCGCAGGAACCAGGCGTCGTCGGGGATGGCCTTCAGATCGGCGACGCGCGTGCCGGCATAGGCGACGATCGTGCCGCGCAGCGACGGGACTATATTGAGCTTCGCCTCGGGCGCGTCGGCCTTCACCAGCGCCTCGAAGCGAGCGCGCTGGTCGCTCGGCACGTCGAGCACGAACTGGTCGGGCGCGCGGGCCGGCACCGCGCGGGCGATCTCGGCATCGAGGCTGGTCTGGATCGCCGCAAGCGTCACGAACAGCGTGAGCGCAAGGCCGAGCGCGACGACCAGCGCGCCGGTCTGCGCGCCCGGCCGGTGGAGATTGGCGACGGCGAGGCGGACGAGCGGCGCCTTGGGCCGCGGCACCCGCGCCGCCAGCCGCCGGATCGCCCAGCCGAGCCCCGCGAGCAGCAGCAGCACGCCCGCGACACTGCCCAGCACCACCGCGGCGAACAGCGGATCGCGCGCCGTGCCGACCGCCAACGCGACGATCGCCGCGGCGGCCACGCCTACGCGAAGCGCCGTGCGCCATTCGATCCCGCCGCGCCGCTCCACCCCTTCGCGGAACAGCGCCGCCGCAGGCATCGACCGCGCGCGCGCCAGCGGCGGCAGCGCGAAGGCGTAGGCGATCAGCAGCCCGAACGCGGCGCTGGTCGCGAGCGGCAGCAGGTGCAGGCCCACCGCAGGCTTCACCGGCAGCAGGTCGCCGACGAGTGCCACGATCACCGCGGGCAGCGCCGCTCCCACCACCAGCCCGCTGACGACCGCCGCCAGCGACACCGCGCCGATCTGCATCAGATACAACCGTTCGATATCGCGGCTGGTGGCGCCCAGCACCTTCAGCGTCGCGATCCCGCCGCGCTTGGCGATCAGATAGGCGCCCACCCCGTTGCCGACGCCGATCCCGGCGATGACGAGCGCCGCCAGCCCGATCAGGCCGAGGAACTGGCCCAGCCGCTGGAAGAAGCGATCCGCCCCCGGCGCCGCGCGGTCGCGCGTCTTGATCTCCAGCGCCTCCGCCGGGAAGCCCGCCTTCAGCCGATCGACCACCGCCGCTGGCGATACGGCGGCCGGCAGCGTCAGTCGGTACTTCGCCTCGTACATCGCCCCCGGCTGCACCAGTCCCGTGCGCCTGAGCCCGTCGAGCGACACGATCGCGACGGGGCCTAACGTGAAGCCCTCGCTCACCCGGTCGGGCTCCTCGGCGATGATCCCCGCCACCCGGAATGTCGCGGTGCCGTAGCGAAGCGGATCGCCAACGCGCAGCAGCAGCCGCTCGGCCAGCGCACGATCGACGACCACCGTATCGGGCGCGAGCGGCGCGTATCGCCCGCTCGCCAGCCGCAGCGTGCCGGTCAGCGGATAGGCGCCATCGACACCCTTCAGCTCGGTCAGCACCGCCCCCGGCGTGCCCGCCCGCGCCGGCCCGTTCGCCATCGCGCGCAGCCGGATCGTGGACGAGAAGCCCATCGCCCCCTCCCGCATCGCCGCCACCACCGCCGGCGGCGCCTGTCGCTGCGTCATCGCCACCTCGACATCGCCGCCCAGGATCACGCGCCCGCGCGCAGTCAGCTCGCTCGAGATCGAGACGGTGAGGCTGCCGATCGTCGCCAGCGTCACGACGCCGAGGAACAGGCAGACGAACAGGAGGCGCAGCCCGCGGAACCCGGCGTTGAGGTCGCGGCGGGCGATCCGCCAGAGCGCGGCGGGACTCAAGCGGCGCTATCCTCGACAATGCGACCGTCGCGCATGCGGATCACCCGGTCGCACCGCTCGGCCAGCGACGGGTCGTGGGTAATCATGACCAGCGTCGCCCGCGCCGCTCGCTGGCGGTCGAACAACAGGTCGACGATCGCGCCGCTGGTCGCCTCGTCCAGATTGCCGGTGGGCTCGTCGGCGAACAGGATCGCCGGGGCGGGCGCGACCGCGCGGGCGATCGCCACGCGCTGCTGCTCCCCGCCCGACAATTGCGCGGGATAATGGGTAATCCGATGGCCGAGCCCGACCGCGCCCAACTCCGCCTCCGCCCGCGCAAACGCATCGCCCGCGCCGGCGAGCTCGAGCGGTACCGCAACATTTTCGAGCGCGGTCATCGTGGGCAGGAGGTGAAAGGCCTGAAGCACGATGCCGATCCGTCCCCGCCGCGCGCGCGACAGCCCGTCCTCGTCCAGCAACGTGAAATCGACCCCCGCCACCTCGACGCTGCCCCCGCTCGCGCGTTCGAGGCCCGACAGGATCGCCATCAGCGACGACTTGCCCGACCCCGACGGGCCGAGGATCGCGACCGAGCTGCCCGCAGCGATATCGAGGTCGATGCCCTTCAGGATGTCGGTCGGTGCCTGACGGCTGCCGAGCGAGAGCGTGACATTGCGCGCGCGGATCGCGATATCGGCCGTCAACGGTCCGGCTAGCATGGGTGGCAATGTGCGTCCTTTGATAATGCTCGGTGCTTCATATGTGGTGGCGGCGCTGCTTCTCCAGTCCTGTTCGGGCGAAGCGCCGAAGCCCGCGCCCACGCCGACCGCCAGCGCGACCGCGGAGGCGGCGGACGCGCGCCTCGTCCTCGCGTTCGGGGACAGCCTCTATGCCGGCTACGGCGTGCTGCCGCAGCAGGCGTTCCCCTATGTGCTGGAACAGAAGCTGCGCGCCGCCGGAGTCGCGGCCAGCGTGCGAAACGCTGGCGTCTCGGGCGACACCAGCGCGGCGGGGCTCAGGCGGCTCGCCTTCACGCTGGACGGCCTGCCTCGGAAGCCCGACCTCGCGATCGTCGGGCTGGGCGGCAACGACATGCTGCGCGGGATCGACCCGAAGGAAACGCGCGCCAATCTCGACGCGATCTGCGCCGAACTCAAGAAGCGCGGCATCCCGATCGTGCTGACGGGGATGCGCGCGGCGCCCAATCTGGGGCCGGATTACGTGCGCGCGTTCGAGGGGATCTATCCCGACCTCGCGAAGAAATACGACGCCGCGCTCGACCCGTTTTTCCTCGAGGGCGTCGTCACCAACCCGGCGCTGATGCTTCCCGACCGGATCCACCCGAAGCCCGAGGGGATCGTGCGGATCGTCGATCGCGTGACGCCGTTGATTGAAAAGGCGTTGGCTAAGCGCTGACGGTTCAGACCCGTTCGCGGTCGAACAATTCCTCGGCGCTGAGACCCAGCAGCGCGATATGGTCACGCACACGCGGCCAGTAGCTTTTGAGGAAGCGGTCGCGCTCGGCGACGCGCAGCGCCTCGGCCGCGCCGGGCAGCACGAACATGCCCACGCCGCGGCGCACCTCGACATAGCCGTCGTCCTGGAACGTCTGGTACGCCTTGGCGACGGTCAGGGGGTTGGCGCCGACTTCGGCCGCGAGCGCGCGGACCGAGGGAAGCTGGTCGCCCGCGCGATACTCGCCGCGCAGGATCGCCGCGGCGATCGTGGCGCGAAGCCGCATGTACACGGGCGAATCGTCATGCTCGATCGCTGTCATGCCGACTTAATACGGCAAGTGGGTGCGTTTGGAAACCGCCTCAGCCGGACCAATCTGAAAGGATGAGATCAAGCGGCGGGCGCGGCCGCTCGTCGAGTGCGCGCGAGGGGCTTCCAACGAACACGAACCCGGCGATCTTCTCGCCCGCACGCCCGCCCAGCCCCGCCAGCACCGCAGGCGAAAACGCCGCCCAGGTGGTCAGCCAGCCGCCGACGAAGCCGTGCGCGTTGGCGGCATGGAGCAGGTTCATCACTGCCGCGCCCGCCGACAATTCCTGTTCCCACAAGGGGATGTGGCTGTCGCGCGGGCTCGACAGCACGGTAATCAGCGTCGGCGCCTGAAGCGCGAACTGGCGCACTGCCTCGATCTCCAGCCGCTTGGCCTCGGGCCGTTCGGCGAGATACGCCGCCTCCAGCATCGCCGCGAACGCTTCGCGCCGGTCTGGCGGGATCACGACGAAGCGCCAGGGGGCGAGCTTACCATGATCGGGCGTGCGCGCGGCCATCTCGACCATCGCCGCGATCTGCGCGCGGTCGGGGCCGGGGGCGATCATGTCGCGCGGCTTGCCCGACCGGCGGCTGGCAAGATAGGCGGCGAGGCTGGTGGGATCGTTGAACATGCGACCCAGCTAGCGAGCGACTTGGCCGCCGCCAAGGTTTACAGGCGCGACAATCGCGCTAGTCTCCGCCGCAACCACTCGCGCGGGCGCTGTCCGCTGCGCATCCTTCAGGAGCCTTCCCCCCACATGGTAGAAACGCCGACCGCGGACAGCCCGGCCGAACCCGATATCACCCGCGTCGATCCGTCATCGGAAAAGACGTGGTTCGGCCATCCCGCCCAGCTCGCCCGCCTGTTCACGACCGAGATGTGGGAGCGGTTCGGCTTCTACGGCATGCGCGCGCTGCTGACGCTGTACCTGACGCAGCATTTCCTGTTCGGCGACCGGCAGGCGACGGGACTTTATGGTGGGTTCACCGCGCTCGTCTATCTCACCCCGCTGATCGGCGGATACCTCGCCGACCAATTCCTGGGTTCGAAGCGCGCGGTGAAGTTCGGCGCGATCCTGATGGCGTTCGGGTACCTGACGCTCTGCTTCGGCGGCGAGACGGCCAAGCCCTTCGCGACGATCGACGGCCAGCGCTACGAGGTGCAGATCGAGGCCAATAACGGCACCGAGACGCGCTACGTCCTCGACGGCGAGCGGCGCCTGGCGATCAAGGGCAATGACGACGGGACCGTGTCGCTGCTCAATGACGCCGGCGCGGTCGATCGCACCGTCGCCAAGGGCGGCTTCGTGTCGGACGGCGAGCGCAGCCCGTTCTTCGTCACCGTGATGCTGATCGCGCTGTGCATGGTCTCGGTCGGCAACGGCTTCTTCAAGCCCAACATCTCGACGATGGTGGGCGAGCTTTACGCCCCCGGCGACCGGCGGCGCGATACCGGCTTCACCATCTTCTACATGGGCATCAATCTGGGCTCGCTGGGGTCGCAGTTGCTGTGTCCGCTGCTCGCGACGACGATCGGCTGGTGGGCGGGCTTCGGCCTCGCCGCGATCGGCATGTTCTTCTCGTGGTTCCTGATCCAGTTCGACGGCGGCCGCCTGTCCGGCTATGGCGAGCCGCCCGCGGGCCAGGGGCCGCAGCGCGCGCTCGGGATCTATGCCGCCGCGCTGCTCGGCGTGCCGCTCTTCTACCTCCTCTTCTCCAACCTAATGAATGCCGAGCCGCCGGCGCCGGGCGCAGGCATCCTCGGCTACGTCCTGTCGCTGCCGTTGATGGGCAAGCTGCTGTTCGGCACCTTCCTCGTCGCCGTACCCGGCATCCTGGTCTGGTCCTACGCGAACGGCGATCGCCGCGAGTTCCAGATGATGGTCGCCGCAATGGTGCTCATCATCTTCAACGTCGTGTTCTGGACGCTGTTCGAGCAGGCGGGGTCCAGCCTGACGCTGTTCGCCGACCGCAATACCGAATTGAGCGTCTTTGGCCTGTTCAACATCTCGGCGGGTCAGACGCAGTTCTTCAACGCCTTCTTCATCGTCGCCTTCGCCCCGATCATGGCGGCGCTCTGGACCACGCTCGCCAAGCGGGGGATTGAGCCGTCGATCCCGGTGAAGTTCGGCATCGCGCTGATGGGCGTGGGCGCCGGCTTCCTGTTCCTCGTCTGGGGCGGGCAGTTTGCTGGGCCGGACTACAAGGTGGCACTGTGGTGGCTCGCGGGCCTCTACCTCATCCACAGCCTGGCGGAGCTCTGCATCTCGCCGGTCGGCCTGTCGATGGTGACCAAGCTGTCGATCGTGCGCATCGTCGGGCTGATGATGGGCGTGTGGTTCCTGTCGATCTCGGTCGCGCAGTACGTCGCGGGCATCGTCGCCCAAGTGGCGAGCGTCGAGACGGTGGGCGGTCAGGTGACCAACCTGAAGGTCAGCCTCGACACCTATAACGGCGTGTTCTGGACGATCGGCATCGCCTCGGCGGTGATCGGCCTCGTCCTTCTCGCGCTGTCGCCGATCATCAAGAAGTGGATGCACGGCGTCCAGTAACGGGCAAGGGGCGGGTGACCCGCTGGGTCCCCGCCCCAAAAGCCGCCTACCGCCCCGGTTCGACCGGCGCCGCCGCCACGGGCGCGGGGGCGGTCCCGCCCTCTGGCACGGGCAGCGCGCGCTGGCCCTCGACCCACACCTTCTCGCCATTGACCCAGGTTTCGAGCACGCGCGTCGCGCGCAGCTCCGCGGGCGCCGCCATCGTCGGATCGCGATCGACGACGATGAAGTCCGCGCGCATCCCCGGCGCGATCCGGCCGAGCCTCTTCTCCGCGAACCCGGCATAGGCCGCATCGATGGTGAAGGCGCGCCACGCCGCCTCGCGCGTCAGCGCCTCCTCCGGGCGCCACCCGCCGAAGGGCTGGCCGTCGGCATCCTGCCGCGTGAAGCCCGCCGCCCAGCCCGCGAACGGATTGGGGCTCTCGACCGGATAGTCCGAACCGAAGGCGACGCGCGCGCCGGTCGCGGCGATCGACTTCCAGGCATACGCGCCCGCCAGCCGCTGCGCCCCCAGCCGCGTCTCCGCCATCACCCGGTCGCTGGTCTGGTGAACGGGCTGCATCGAGGCGACGACGCCGTTGCGGCCGAAGCGCGGCAGGTCGGCGGGATCGACGATCTGCGCATGCTCGATCCGCCAGCGCCGGTCGCCGGTATAGCTGCCGGACAGTTCGTCGATCGCGTTCAGCACCTCGGCATTGGCGCGGTCGCCGATCGCGTGGACGGCGAGCTGAAACCCGTCCATCGCCCCGCGGCTCATCTGGTTCAGAAGCTGCGTGTCGTTCTGGAGCGGCAGGCCGGTCTGGCCCGGCGCATCGGCATAGGGCGCCTTCAGCCACGCCCCGCGGCTGCCCAGCGCGCCGTCGAGATAGAGCTTGATCCCGCCCATGCGCAGGCGGTCGTTGTACAGCCACGGCGTCGGCCCGCTCACGCCCACGCGCACCGCGGTCTCGACCGAATTGGCATAGCTCATGATGTGGATGCGCAGGAGGTTGCGGTCGCCCATGTAGCGATAGGTCAGCCAGTCATCGAGGCTGGTGCCCATGTCCGCGGTCGCGGTGATGCCGTTGGACAGGAGGATGCGCTGCGCCTCGAGGAACGCGGCATTGCGCTCGCGCGGGGGCGCGGCGGGCACCGCCTTGGCCACCAAGGCCTTTGCCGCGTCGACGAACACGCCGGCGGGTGCGCCGTTCGGCAGCTTCTCGATCCGGCCGCCCGTGGGGGCGGCGGTCTTCGCCGTCACGCCCGCGGCCTTCATCGCCGCCGTGTTCGCCCAGGCGGCGTGGCTGTCGACGCGGTCGAGCCAGACGGGCTTGCCCGGCACGATCGCGTCGAGCTCGGCGGCAGTCGGGAAGCGGCCCAGCCCCCATTTCTCTTGGTTCCAGCCGCCGCCGGTGATCCACGGCCGGTTGGGGTTGGCGGCGGCATAGGCGGCGATCTTCGCCTTCGCCTCCTCGAAGCTCTTGGTGTCGGAGAGGTCGAGCGACAGCGCCTTGAACCCCAGTTCCATGAAATGGCCATGGCCGTCGATCATGCCGGGCATGACGACGCGGCCCTTCATGTCGGTGCGCCAGTCGAGCCTTTCGGGCCGCTTGTCCTTGCGCCCCAGGACGCGGGTGATCGTGCCGTCCTTGTCGATCAGGATGCCGGTGAACCGCTCGGGACGGCCTTTCTCATCCAGCGTCACGCCGTCGACATTGTCGATGAGGCCATCGGCCAGCGCCGGCGCCGACAGCGCGGTGGCGGCAAGCAGCAGGGCGACGCGAAGGGGCGTCCGGGCGAGGAAGCGGTTGAGCAGCATCATGGCCATGCCATATGGCTTGGCCCGGATTTTGGCGAGGGTATCGATGCGGACGATTGCGATCCTGGGGCTGGCCGGCCTTCTTTCGGCTTGCGGCGGCGTGGCCGAACAGCCGGCAACGCCGACGGGCGAGGCGAATGCCGTCGCCCTGACGCCCGTCGCCACGCCATCCCCTGCACCGTCGCCGGTTCCGGCGGCCAAGCCCAGCAAAACCGCGGTCAAGAACGCCAATTACAGCTTCGAGTTCGCCTATCCCGCACAGGCGGCGGCGATCCCCGCGCTCGCCAAATGGTTCGAGGGCCACCGCGCCGCGCTGATCGCCGAACTCGACAAGGACACCGCCGCCTTCCGCAAGGAGGCCGCGGACGGCGATTTCGAGTTCCGCCCATACGAATCGACGCACGAATGGAAGGTGGTCACCGACACGCCGCGGTTCCTGAGCCTCTCGGCCGAAACCTGGGTCTATACCGGCGGCGCGCACGGCAGCCCGGGCTACGACGCGCTCGTCTGGGACAAGGCGGCGGGCCAGCGGCTGAAGCCTACCGACGTCTTCGCCTCGGCCGATGCGATCCAGCGGGCGATCGGCGCCCCCTTCTGCGCCGCGATCGACAAGGAGCGCGAGAAGCGTCGCGGCGCGCCGGTGGTGCGATCCGACGACAGTTTCGACGCCTGCCCAAAGGCCGCCGACGCGACACTAATTCTCGGGTCCACCGACCGGCAGAAGATTAATCGCATCGGCTTGCTCGTCGGGCCGTACGTCGCTGGCCCCTATGCCGAGGGGACGTTCGAGGTGACGCTGCCCGTCACCGATGCGCTGCTGGCGGCGGTGAAGCCGGCTTACCAAGACGCGTTCGGCACGAAGTGAGCTCGTCACCCCGGACTTGATCCGGGGTCACGCTTCCTCTTCAACCCTTCGGCAGTCGCGTCACCAGCGCGCTGGTATCCTTGCGCCCGCCCCCGGCCTGCTGCACCTCGGCATAGAATTGGTCGACCAGCGCGGTCATCGGGAGGAGCGCGCCGTTCCGCTTCGCCTCGTCGAGCGTCAGGCCCAGGTCCTTGCGCATCCAGTCGATCGCGAAGCCGAAGTCGAACTCGTCCTTCGCCATCGTCGGCCAGCGATTGACCAACTGCCAGCTCTGCGCCGCGCCGCCGGAGATCGCCTCCAGCACCTTGCCGAGATCGAGGTCTGACGCCTGTGCGAACCGCAGCGCCTCGCTCACCCCCTGAAGCACGCCGGCGATGCAGATCTGGTTGACCATCTTGGTGGTCTGGCCAGCGCCCGCCTCGCCCACATGGACGATCCGCGCCGAATAGGCCTCCATGAACGGCCGCGCCGCCGCGACCGCCGCCGCGCTGCCGCCGCACATGACGGAGAGCTTGCCCGCCTCGGCCCCCGCCTGTCCGCCCGATACCGGCGCATCGACGACGAGCGCACGCTCACCCGCCAGTTCGCGCGCGATCGCGGCGGAGACGGTGGTGTGATCGACGAACACCGCATCATCGGCCATCGCCGCGAAGCAGCCCTGCTCGCCCAGCGTCACTTGGCGCAGGTCGTCGTCGTTGCCGACACACACGAACACCGCCGCCGCTCCCTCGGCCGCCTCGGCCGGACTTGCCGCTGCACGCCCCCCGTTCGCCGCGACCCAGGCATCGGCCTTGGCCCGTGTGCGGTTGAAGACGGTGACGTCGTGCCCGGCCTTTGCCAGATGCCCCGCCATCGGCGCGCCCATGACGCCCAGACCCAGAAATGCGACTTTTGCCATGCCCCGCTATCGCCGCGCACCCGCGGCCGCGCAAGGGTGGCTTTTCTCCACCCTGTTTCCCCCGCGCGCCCGATCCGCTACGGGGGCGGCCATGGCCAGCCTTCCCGCATCGCCCGCCCCGACCGACACGCCGGTCACGCTCGACGACGTTTTCGCGGCGCGTGCGCGGATCGCGGGATCGGTGGTGCGGACGCCGACGCTGGTCAGCAAGACGCTTTCCCAGTTCGTCGGCGCGACCGTCTATCTGAAGTTCGAGAACCTCCAGTTCACCGCCGCCTACAAGGAGCGGGGCGCGCTCAACACGCTCCTTCAGCTTTCGACTGAGCAGCGGGCGAAGGGCGTCATCGCCGCCTCCGCGGGCAATCATGCACAGGGCCTCGCCTATCACGGCATCCGCCTCGGCATCCCCGTCACCATCGTCATGCCGCGCCCGACGCCGACGGTGAAGGTGACGCAGACCGAGGGCCACGGCGCGACCGTGATCCTCGAGGGCGAGACCTTCGACGAGGCGTACGCCCATGCCCGCAAGCTTGAGGCGTCGAACGGCTATACCTTCGTCCACCCGTTCGATGATCCGCGCATCGTCGCGGGCCAGGGGACGATCGCGCTGGAGATGCTGGAGGATGCGCCGGGCATCGACAGCTTCGTCGTGCCGATCGGCGGCGGCGGGCTGATCTCGGGCATCGCCACCGTCGCCAAGGCGCAGTCGCGTGCCATCGAGGTGATCGGCGTGCAGGCCGAACTCTACCCCTCGATGTACAACCGGCTGTCGGGCGAGAGCCTGCCGATCGGCGGCGACACGCTGGCCGAGGGGATCGCGGTCAAGGAGCCGGGCGGCCTGACCGCACAGATCGTCAAGGCACTGGTCGACGACATCGTGCTGGTAAGCGAGCGCAGCCTGGAGGAATCGGTCAGCCTCCTCCTCCAGATCGAAAAGACCGTGGTCGAGGGGGCGGGCGCCGCCGGCCTTGCCGCGCTGCTCACGCACAAGGAGCGGTTCGCCGGGCGACACATCGGCATCGTCCTGTGCGGCGGTAATATCGACACGCGGCTGCTCGCCAATGTGCTCTTGCGCGATCTGGCCCGCTCCGGCCGGCTCGCGCGGCTGCGCGTGCGGTTGCAGGACCGGCCCGGCGCGCTGTTCGGTGTCGCCAAGATCTTTCACGAACAGGCCGTCAACATCATCGAGATCTATCACCAGCGTGTCTTCACCACGCTGCCGGCCAAGGGCCTCATCACCGATATCGAGTGCGAGACGCGCGACCGCCCGCATCTCGACCGGCTGATCGACGCGCTGCGTGCCGCGCAGTACGAGGTGTCGCTGGTGGAGCTTGCCTGATCGCCGAATCGTATGATTTCGGCACGATCGGGCGGGCGGTTCATGACGATCGCCGCATCCCCCGAATCGGCTACCCGCATTTCATGGTAAACCGCCTTTTCAGAAACGGGGGCGGCCTGCATATTGGTGCCGGGCCGTATGTCGCGGCCCTGTTTCAGGGGCTTTGCGAAGCGTGACCGCGCCGTTCCGTTTTCCACGCTTCTTCGTCACTAGCCCCGCGCCCTGCCCCTATCTACCGGGCCGGCAGGAGCGGAAGGTGTTCACCGAACTGACCGGCAATCACGCCGGCGAGCTCAACGACGCGCTCGGCCGGATCGGCTTTCGCCGCAGCCAGTCGGTCGCCTATCGCCCGTCCTGCCCCAGCTGCAACGCGTGCCAGTCGGTGCGCGTCGTCGCCGACCGCTTCGTGCCGGGCTCGACGCAGCGGAAGCTCCAGCGGCGCATGGCCGACCTAGAGGTCAGCGCCTGCCGCCCCTGGGCCACGGACGAGCAGTTCGATTTGCTCCAGCGCTATCTCGCCACCCGGCACCCCGGCGGCGGCATGGCGGGCATGGACGAGCAGGACTATGCCGACATGGTCGAGCACAGCCCCGTCCGCTCCTTCGTCATCGAGTATCGCGAGCCGTCGGTGAACGGCCGGCCGGGCAAGCTGGTCGGCGCGTGCATCACCGACCAGCAGGCCGACGGCCTGTCGATGATCTACAGCTTCTACGATTCGGGGCCGGATGCGCGGCCGGGCCTCGGCACGTTCATCATCCTCGACCACATCGCCCGCGCGACCGCGGTCGGCCTGCCTTACGTCTATCTCGGCTATTGGGTGAAGGGTTCGGCGCGGATGGCGTACAAAGCGCGCTTCCAGCCGCTCGAGGTGCTGGGCGCCGGCGGCTGGCGCGAACTGGCGGCGGAGCCGGCCGCCGCGCGGGACCGGGTCGCCGAGCCGGCCTAGCGCCGCCTATTTCTGCGGCCAGGTCACCTTGTCGCCCTCGGCCATGCCGGTCGCCGCGGCGACGCCGGCCTTGACCTCCAGCACCGCGCCTACGGGCTCGCCCGAGGGGATCGGCGTCTCGTCGAACGGTTCGCCGCGGGCGATGCGGGCGATGGTGCCGTCGGGGCGGATGAAGATGAGGTCGAGCGCGGTCGGCGTGTTCTGCATCCAGAAGCTAGCCTCCTTCGGCGCGCCGCCGCCCGCCGGATATGGCCAGAACAGCATCGCCGAAGTGTCGGTGAGGTCGGTGCGGAACATCAGGCCGCGCTGCTGCTCGGCGGGCGTGACCGCCGGTTCGGCCTTGAAGACGTGGCGACCGCGCTTCGTCGTGACCGTGACGGGGACGATGCCCTTGGCCTGCTCCTCCGCCGTCAGCGACGTGGCGCCGCCAGTGCAGGCGGCAAGCGGTGAAAGCCCGGCGACAAGCGCCAGGGCGAGGAAGCGCGTCAACATGGCCGCGATTATTCGGGCTTTTCGACCGCCACCGCAAGCGGGCCCTTCTCGCCCTCGACGATGCGCGCGCGCAGCCGTTGGTCGGGCTCGACCTCCTCGACGCCGGCACGCCGCAGCGTTTCCATGTGGACGAACACGTCGCCCGGCACCGAATCGCGAATCACGAAGCCATAGCCCTTCAGACGATTGAACCACTTCACCGTCACCGCCTCGAACGGGCCGGCGGTGTCGATCAGCTTGGTGCGATCGACGCGGTCGGGGTTGCGCGCCGGCGGCATCTCAACCGCGGTCGACAGGTCGATCGACACGATCTCTCGCGCCTGGAGCCCGCGCGGGCGCTGAAGCGTGCGGCATTCGATCCGCGCGCCTTCGGGCAGGCTGCGACGCCCATGTTCCTGAAGCACCGAGAAGTGGACGAGGATGTCGCCGATCGCCGGATCGTCGGCGACCAAAAAGCCGAACCCGCGCGTCACGTCGAACCATTTGACCGTTCCGGCATAGATACGATCTTCGGCATCGTGATCGGTCATGCTGCCCCCCGACAGAAAGGCCGGCGCCTCGTAATCCTCCATCCGTCTTTGCGGATCGCTACGCATGATTGATGTACCCCCGAAAGCAGAACCTATCACAGCATTTCACGAAAGCGAACGAATGAGTCGCAATGCAACATCGTCGGCATCCTCGAAACGGGACGCCGGTTCGAGCGATTCCAACGCGGTGGTCGCGATCCGGCGCGCGAGCATCGGCGAATGGCCCGCGCGGACCATTTGTCCCACCTGTCGCTCGATCGCCGCGCGGTCGTCGACGGGGGTCCCGAACGGACCGATTCGCTTGCGCCGGGCAAAGGCGACCGCGCTCTCAATCGCGCCCTCCGCCACCGCGTCGGCGATCGCGGCCATGTCCTCGCCTGCAATTCCCGCTGCGCCCAGCGTCTGGCGCACCCGCCGCGCGCCGAGCCCCCGGCGCGCCATCGACGCCGCTTTCGCCTCGCCCCAGGCGCGGTCGTCTATATAGCCGAGGTCGGCGAACCGCTCGACCAGCGCCTCCACCGGCGGTGGCGTCTCCTCCGCCCAGCCGCGCTCGCGCAGCTTTCGCGTCAGATAGTCGGCCAGTTTGCCACGCGTCGTCGCGAATCGCTCGACATAGCGCAGCGCCGACCGCTCGAGCGTCTTGACGTCATACGGTCGTAATGAAGGCTTGCGTCCGGGCATCGGCCATGTTTGTGCCATAGTGACGGTCGATTTTGAACGCGAGGCCGTGCGACCGGTGTCAGCCTGCGCTCATCTTGCGCCGGTTAGAGACCGGCGACTGGGAGGATAAGCGCCGAAAATGACAACAATCCAGGATCGCCATTCGTGACCAGTGCCGCCGCCGGAACCCTGAACGCCACGCCGAGCGCCTGTACGCTCGCGCGCCGCTTCTCCGATTTCGAGACGCTGGGCGCGGCGCTGGACTTCGCAGCCACGGGCGCGCGGGGCCTCAACTTCCACGACGCGCGCGGCACGCTCACACGCGCCTATCCCTATAGCGAGCTTCGCGCCGATGCGCTCGAACAGGCATACCGCCTGATCGCGATGGGCGTGAAGCCGGGCGAGCGCATCGCCCTCGTCGCCGAAACCGGCCCGGAGTTCGCGTCGCTCTTCTTCGGCACCGTCTATGCCGGCGCGTGGCCGGTGCCGCTGCCGCTGCCCACCAGCTTCGGCGGGCGCGACAGCTATATCGATCAGCTTGCGGTCCAGCTCGAAAGCTGCGACCCGCGCCTCCTCCTCTACCCCGCCGAGCTCGAGGCGATGGCCGGTGCCGCCGCCGAGCGCATCGGGGTCGAGGGGATCGCGTGGGAGACCTTCGCCGCCGCCCCCGCGAACGAGGTGGCGCTGCCCGAGGCAAACGGCGACGACATTGCCTATCTGCAATATTCGAGCGGCTCGACGCGCTTCCCGCACGGCGTAGCGGTCACGCACCATGCCCTTCTCAACAACCTCGCCGCGCATGCGCACGGCATGGCGCTGATCGACAGCGACCGCTGCGTCTCGTGGCTGCCTTGGTATCACGACATGGGGCTGGTCGGCTGCTTCCTGTCGCCGATCGCAAACCAGGTGTCGGTCGATTATCTCAAGACCGAGGACTTCGCCCGCCGTCCGCTCGCCTGGCTCGACCTCATCAGCCGCAATCCGGGCACGACGCTCAGCTATTCGCCGACCTTCGGCTACGACATCTGCGCGCGCCGCATGTCGAGCCAGACCAAGGCAAGCGACCGGTTCGACCTGTCGCGCTGGCGCGTGGCGGGCAACGGCGCCGACATGATCCGCCCCGACGTGATGCAGAAGTTCGTCGACGCGTTTGCCGATGCGGGCTTCAAGGCGTCGGCTTTCCTGCCGAGCTATGGCCTGGCCGAAGCGACGCTTGCCGTCTCGATCATGCCGCCGGGCGAGGGCATCGTCGTCGAGCTGGTTGAGGAGACGCAGCTCTCCGGCATCTCGGCCGATGGCGGACGCCCGCAGCGTTACCGCGCGATCGTCAATTGCGGCCGCCCGGTAAAGGACATGCTGGTCGAAATCCGCGAGGAGGACGGCACGCCGCTTCCCGACAAGGCGATCGGCAAGGTCTGGTGCCGCGGCCCCAGCGTCATGGCCGGCTATTTCCGTGATGAAGCCTCGACCGAGGCGTGCATGAAGGACGGCTGGCTCGACACCGGCGACATGGGCTATCTGTCGGACGGCTATGTCTATATCGTCGGCCGGGCCAAGGACATGATCATCGTCAACGGCCGCAACCACTGGCCGCAGGACATCGAATGGGCGGTAGAGCAGCTGCCCGGCTTCAAGGCGGGCGACATCGCCGCCTTCGCGATCACGACGCCGGGCGGCGAAGAGACGCCGGCCGTCCTCGTCCAGTGCCGCACCAGCGACGATGCCGAACGCAGCCGCCTGCGCGACGAGATCCGTGAGCGGGTACGGTCGGTGACGGGGATGAACTGCGTGGTGGAGCTGGTCCCACCAAGGACGCTGCCGCGCACGAGTTCGGGGAAGCTGAGCCGGGCGAAGGCGCGCAACCTCTATCTGGCCGGCGAGATCAAGCCGTACGACATCGCCGCCTGATTTCCTCCCTCCTGGAGGGGGAGGATACGAAGACTTGGCGGCTTGCCGCTTAGTCGCAGTCGGAGAGGGGGAGCGACCGCGTCGCGGTCGCGCGGCGCATAGGCGCCGCTCCCCCTCTCCAAACTCCGCTAGCTGCTGAAGCAGCAAGCTGCGCTATCCTCCCCCTCCAGAGGGGAGGATTCCATCAACGCTCCACCTGCCCCACGTCGCGCACCGCACCCCGCGAAGCATTCGTCGTCAACGCCGCATACGCCCGGAGCGCCGCCGATACCTCGCGTTTGCGCCCCAGCGGCTTCCACGCCTTTGCGCCCTTCGCCTCCATCGCCGCGCGGCGCTCGGCCAGCACGTTCTCCGGCAGGTCGATCGCGATCAGGCGGTTGGGAATGTCGATGACTACGGGATCGCCCTGCTCGACCAGCGCGATGAGCCCGCCCTCCGCCGCCTCGGGCGAGACATGGCCGATCGAGAGCCCCGAGCTGCCGCCCGAGAAGCGGCCATCGGTGACGAGCGCGCACGCCTTGCCCAGGCCCTTCGACTTCAGATAGCTGGTCGGATACAGCATTTCCTGCATCCCCGGCCCGCCCTTCGGCCCCTCATAGCGGATCAGCACGACCTCTCCGGGCTTGACCATGTTGCCGAGGATGCCGGCGACCGCGGCGTCCTGGCTCTCGAACACATGCGCGGTCCCGCGGAAGGTAAGGATCGATTCGTCCACCCCCGCGGTCTTCACGATGCACCCCTCGGGCGCGAGATTGCCGAACAGCACGGCAAGCCCGCCGTCCTTCGAGAAGGCGTTCTCGACCGATCGGATGACGCCGCCCGCGCGATCGGTGTCCAATTCGTCCCAGCGTTCCGACTGGCTGAACGCCACCTGCGTCGGCACGCCGCCGGGGGCCGCGCGATAGAATTGGCGCACCTCGTCCGAGTTCGTCCGCGACACGTCCCAGCGATCGAGCGCGTCGCCGAACGTCGCCGAATGGACGGTCGGCAACGAGGCGTCGAACAGCCCCCCGCGCTCCAGCTGGCCGAGGATCGCCATGATCCCGCCCGCGCGGTGGACGTCCTCCATATGCACGTCGGCGACCGCGGGCGCGACCTTGCACAGCACCGGTACGCGGCGGCTCAGCCGGTCGATATCGGCAATGCCGAAATCGACGCCGCCCTCCTGCGCCGCGGCCAGCAGGTGGAGCACGGTGTTGGTCGACCCGCCCATCGCGATGTCGAGGCTCATCGCATTCTCGAACGCCTTCCGGCTTGCGATCGTGCGCGGCAGCGCGGTCTCGTCGTCCTGCTCGTAATAGCGCTTGGCGAGGTCGACGATCAGGTGCCCCGCCTCCCGAAACAGCTTCTCGCGGTCGGCGTGCGTCGCCAGCACCGACCCGTTGCCGGGGAGCGCCAGCCCCAGCGCCTCGGTCAGGCAGTTCATCGAGTTGGCGGTGAACATGCCCGAGCACGAGCCGCAGGTCGGGCAGGCCGATCGTTCGATCGCGGCGACTTCCTCGTCCGAATAGCTGTCGTCGGCGGCGACGACCATCGCATCGACAAGGTCGAGCGCGCGTTCCTTGCCCTTCACCACCACCTTGCCCGCTTCCATCGGGCCGCCCGAGACGAACACGACAGGGACGTTGAGGCGCATCGCGGCCATCAGCATCCCCGGCGTGATCTTGTCGCAGTTGGAGATGCAGACGATCGCGTCGGCGCAGTGGGCGTTCACCATATACTCGACCGCATCGGCGATCAGCTCGCGGCTGGGCAGCGAATAGAGCATCCCGCCATGGCCCATCGCGATGCCGTCGTCGACGGCGATGGTATTGAACTCCTTGGCGACACCGCCCGCCGCCTCGATCTCGCGCGCGACGAGCTGGCCGAGGTCCTTCAGATGGACATGGCCGGGCACGAATTGCGTGAAGCTGTTGGCGATGGCGATGATCGGCTTGCCGAAATCCTCGTCCTTCATCCCCGTCGCGCGCCAGAGGCCACGCGCGCCCGCCATGTTGCGGCCATGGGTGGTGGTACGGGAACGATAGGCGGGCATGACGGATATCCTGACAGGGCGGTGAGGCGCGCCCTATGCAGCTTTCGTGCGCGAAAGGCCAGCCCGGCTATAGCTTTGTTGCGATCTCGCCAAACCTCTCGACGTCGCGCGCATCGTGATAGAGGCCAAGGCCGATGCGCAGCACAT
Organism: uncultured Sphingomonas sp.; assembly: GCA_913775315.1. Taxonomy (GTDB): domain Bacteria; phylum Pseudomonadota; class Alphaproteobacteria; order Sphingomonadales; family Sphingomonadaceae; genus Sphingomonas. Next base: position 56,861 of record CAJYIX010000002.1, read on the forward strand.
CGCCGCGCACGTCGGTCACCACATCCTCGGCCAGCAGCTTCGCCTGCCATTCGGCCGCATGCGGACTGCGCAGCGCGAGGAAGCGCGCCTGTACCGACCCCGGCGGATTGACGATCTCCGCATCGCCGAGCGGCGACCGGTCGAGCGAGCCGATCAGCTGGTCGCGCAGGTCGGCGACATGGGCGGAGACGACGCGCGTCGACAGCCCCTCCCGCGCCAGCATGTCGCGCACCGCGACGAAGCGGTAGAGCCCGGATGGGTCGAACGTCGCGCCGAGGAACCGGCGACCGTCGGGCGCATAGCCCACCCCGCCCGGCGGCGCGCTGAGGTCGTCGAATGCAGCGTACCAACCGGTGATCGCGGGGCGCGACGCATAGCCAGCGGGCGCGTGGAGGAACCCCACACCCTCCCCCGCCATCGCATATTTGTATCCGCCGGAAGTGTAGAACAGGCACCCGGCATAGGCGGAAAAGTCGGTCTCGACCGCCATGAAGCCGTGATAGCCGTCGACCAGCACCCACGGCCCCTCCGGCGCGGCGACGGCGGCGAGGTCGCTTAGCGCGCCGAACACGCGGCCGGTGCCGAACGCGACATGGCTGACGACGATCAGGTCGTGGTCGCCGCTCCGTGCGCGCTCCACCAGTCGCTCCTCCAGCGCATCGTCGACCTCGACGGTTTCGAGCACCACCTCCCCGCTCTCGACCCAGCGCGTCACCTGCCGCGTGAAGCTGTGGAACTCGCCCGCGGTGGCGAGAATGCGGACCGGGCGGCGTGGGATCGCCGAGACGATGCGCACGAGGAAGTCGTGCGTGTTGCCCGCGAAGCAGACGGTCGAGGGATCGGGCAGCCCTAGCTCGCGAGCGACATGGCCCTGCCCCGCCGGCCACATCTCCTCCATCACCCGCTTCCACTTGGTGTCCGCGAGCCGGGCGGCATCCTCCCACGCCGCCTGATGGCCGAGCCAGCTGGCGTCGGGCCACAGGTGATGGCTGTGCGCGGCCATGTGCAGCCGATCGGCACTCGCGGCGATAGAGCGCTGGAACAGATGCTTGTAGCTCGTCGTCACAGACTCGTTCTCAGCGACCAGAGTTCGGGAAAGGCGCGGCGGGGCAGCGTCGATTCGAGGTAATGGACGCCGGTGCCGCCGGTCCCGCGCTTGTGGCCGATGATGCGGCTGACGGTCAGCACGTGCTTGTGCCGCCACGTCGCGAACGCCTCGTCCAGGTCGACGAGCTTCTCGGCGAGCTGATAGAGCGGCCACCAGCGCTGCTCCTCGCGATAGACGGTCGCCCACGCCGCCTCGACCGCCGGATCGGGGGTGTAGGGCGCGGACCAGTCGCGGGCGAGCGCCGCCTCAGGCATCGGCAGGCCCGCGCGCGCGGCGGCCATGTTCGCCTCGTCCCACAGGCCCGGCTGCGCGGCAGCGGCGCGCGTCTGCGGCCCGTGACGGGGGCCATCGCGAAAGCCCATCATCACCTCGACCGTGCGGAACTGGTCCGACTGGAAACCCGACGAGCTCCCGAGGACGCCGCGGAACCGCATGTAATCGGTGGTCGTCATCGTCGTCAGCACGTCCCACGACAGCGTCATCACCGCCTGGATCCGGCTGACGCGGGCGAGCACCTTGTACACCTCGGGCAGGCGGTCGGCGCGGAGCAGCGCGAGTGCTTGGCCCAGCTCGTGGATGCCCTGCTTCATCCACAATTCCTGCGTCTGGTGCATCGCGATGAACAGCGGTTCGTCGGGATGGTCCGAAATCGGCCGCTGCGCATCGAACAGCGTCGGCAGCGCGAGATAATCGCCATAGGTCATTGCCATGACGAGAGGCCTAGCGCGTCATTTGGCCGCCGGAAAGTCCGGCACGTCGGGCGGGATCGCCGCGCCGCGCCACCGCTCGACCACGACAGTCTCTCGCGTCCCGTCCTCGCGCTTGCGGCGCTCGATCAACGCCGCGCCCTGCTGGCTCGTCGAGCCGACGCTTGCGCGCGTGCGGACCCAGAAATGGTCAGAGGCAAGGCGCGTCCCCGGCGGCATCGTCAGATTCTCTCGGGACAGATCCTCCGGCGTCAGGAAGCCCTGCCGGTCGCGCACCGCCAGCAGCCGCTCGACCGCGACGGGATCGCGCAGCATCAGCAGAAGGAGCGGGCGATCCGCGGCATTGAGGTTGATCTGCGTGGGCGTCGGCAGCGCCGTCACCATCCCCGCCAGCCGGTCGGCGGCGGCGGGATCGAGCCCGGCGAGGCGGATGGGGCGAAGGTCGGTGACGGGGCCGGCTGCGCGGATATAGCCGATTGCCTGGATGATCTGCTCGGGCGTCAGTCCCGCGTCGCGCGCGATCGCCTCGAACAGGATCGCCGCCGACGCTTCGCCGGTGCGCAGGTTGTTGACGTTGAACCGCCCCTCGGCATCGGCAACGGCGAGGTCGAAGGTGCCGCCCCCCTCGATCGGGATCGCGCGCTCGGCCACCTTCGCCCAGGGTTCGCCGCGGTGATCGACCTCGGGCGCGTCCACGGCATCGCGGCGAAGCGCCGTCAGCGCCGACAGTTCGCCCCCGCGCACGATCGCCGCGGCCCGCGACGCCTCCCGCATCCTGAGCGCGCCGTCGAGCGCCAGTTCCTCGCGATTGACCATCAGCAGCACGAGCCCGCTGGCGATCGCGACGAAGAGGAGGACGTTGACGAGGATCAGCCCCTCCTCGCCCTGTGCCGGCCCCCTCACGGCCCGCTCGCCGGGCGCGCGGGAAAGGCGACGACGCGGCGGAGCGTCCCACGCGTGCCGAGGCCGACCGTCATTTCGACCGCGCGCGGCCAGTCCTCTCCGCGGTCCGCGCTCGGTGGCCAGCCCGCCCGCCACGCGCCGCCGTCGAGGAACCGCGCGTCGAGCCCGGTGACCCCCGCCATCACCGGCTGCGGCGCCCCGCCGACCAACCGGGTGAGCGTATCGCCGGTGCGGATCCACCGGACCTCGACCGGCGCACCGCCAAGGCCGGGGGCGGCGCGGGTGAAGATGAGTTCGTGCCCGTTCGACACGATCCGCCCGCGCGCGATCTGGTCGATGTCGCTGGTGAGCACATAGACGGCCCGCGCCATCGCCCCCTGATCGTCGAGCCGCGCGGCGGTGCGCCCCTGCACGCCGAGGATCGAGTCCACCAGCCCGATCCCCGCGACCGCGATCAGTGCGAACAGCGCAAGCGAGATCATCAGCTCGATCAGGGTGAAGCCGGCTTCCTCCGCCGGCTCAACCCGCACCCCGGCGGAGGCCGGGGTCCAGTTGGGAAAGGCCGAGATTCTACCGATGCCGCTCCCAACTGTACCCCGGCCTCCGCCAGGGTACCGCGAAAGTGGGGGAAACGTCCCGCGCCGCGAACGGGGGATGGTTCGCCCCACTCCCTCAAGCCCCGCGGCTGGTCGCGACCTTGGCATAGCCCTCGGGTCCGGCGACGACGATCGCCATGTCGCGCGCGACACTGCCGTCCTCGCGGAAGCGCAGGGGGCCGGTCGCGGTGTCGAAGCTCGGTTCGGCGAGCAGACCCGCACGGTTCAGCGCGTTCTTGTCGCGCAGCATCTTTGAGATCGCCGCCGCGTCATAGGCGAGCGCGGCGATTACCCCCGCATCGCCGCCCATCCGCGCCTCGTACGCTTGCGAAAAGGCGGCAAACGCGGCCGGGTCGGGGCTCGCCAGCCATGCGCCGTCGAGCACCGCGAGGCTGGCGGGCCGATGGTCGAGCGCCTGGACGGTGCCGAGCAGCTGGATGCCGGTATCCTTCAGGTTGCGCGCCGCTGCCATGACGGGATCGCCGCCGCCGGGGATCAGCACCGCATCGGGCGCATCGCCCGCCGCGGGCAGCGGCTGGCCCGCCGACACGTCGATCCGCCGCACGTCGAGGTTGAGCTCGCCCTGCAGCGCCGCCGCCGCTTCGGCCGCTGCCATGGCCCAGCGCGACCCGTCGGCGATCGCCGCCACCCGCCGCACGCCCCGCGAACGGGCGTAGCGCAGGATCGCGCCGGTCGATTGACGCGCGGTGATGCCCATCGTGAAGGCGCCGGGCGCCCGCGCGCCGGGATCGTTAGTGAAAGCGAGGACCGGGACACTCGCGCCCGCGACGCCCGCGACCGGGCCGACTTCCTCGGCCAGCAGCGGCCCGAGGATCATCGCCACCTTGCGCTTCATCGCCGCCACCGCCGCCGCCTGCGCGCCTGCCGCCGTCCCGCCGGTGTCGAACACGATCAGGCGACCGGGCGTGTTTTCGGCGAGCATCGCCGCCCGCTCCATGCTAGTCCCCAGCGCCGCACGCGGGCCGGTGCGCGGAATCAGCAGCGCGACGGGCCGCTTGTCGACCTTTGCTGCCCAGACGGGGGACACGACGGATGCAGACGCTGCTGCGACGAGGGACGATCGCAGAAACGATAGCGCGGCCCGCCGATCCAGCGGCGTTGCTCCCGAAGGCGGATAGTGCGGCACGCCGGCGTCTTATCCTGTTCGGCAGCATCGGCATAGCCGCCTATGCGATCGCGATGCTGGCAACGATGCCGGCCAGCGTCTTCATCAAGAACCGCCCGTGGCGCACCGGCGTCGCGGGCACCGTCTGGTCGGGCGAGGTCGGCGTGGCGGGGGGCAGCATCGTGCGCTGGACGTTCGCGCCGCTGCGCTCGCTCACATCGCTAGGCTTCGCGGTCGACTGGCGCGCCAGCGGCGAGAATACCGATCTTGGCGGACAGGCGCTGCTGCGACCGAGCGGGGTACGGCTCGACAACGTCAGCGGGACGGCGGACGGCGCGCTCCTGTCCGCGCTGCTCCCCGATGTCGGCTTCGCCTGCGACCTCACCATGCAGGCCGAGTTTCCGCATCTGTCGTTCGGGCCGGGCCATGGCCTGGTCGAGGGGCAGGCGACGATCGATCCCGGCGCCTGCCGCAAGACGCCCGACGGTGCGCCCGTCCCCACCCCGGCAATGATCCTCACCGCCGAGCATCTGGGCACCGAGAGCCGCATTCGGCTCGCCCCGATCGGACAGCGCCGACGGACGCTGATCGATGCGACGGTGGCAGAGGATGGCGATTACAAGGTGACGCTGAACCCCGACGGCGCGGCGATACTGCCCTTTACCGGCCTGCCGCCGGGCGTCGGCATCGAAAGCAGCTTCTGATCGCGGCACCGACCGCCCGATGGATCGTTACCGGGTCGAACCGATGCGCTGCCTAGCCCCTTTCATCCTGCTCGCCGCGCTGGCCGGGTGCGATCGCCGGCCCGACGACGTGCCGGTGGTCGTGAGCGCGATCGGGCCGGGCATGCCGCGCCTGCCCGCACGGCCCGGCGACCCGCTCCCGCTGCCCGCCGCGCTGTTCACCGCCTCGACCGCGCAGGGCCTCGTCCGCTTCGATGCGGCGGGACAGGTCGAGCCGGGGCTGGCCGAACGCTGGATCGTGATCGACGAGGGACGCAGCTATATCTTTCGCCTCGCCGATGCCGAATGGGCGAACGGCGACCGCGTAACCGCGCGAGAGGTCGTGGCCGGGCTTCGCCGTGCGATCGCGAACCCGCGCAATCCGCTGCGCCCCCACCTCTCGGCGATTGACGAGGTGGTGGAGATGACGCCGCTGGTCATCGAAGTGCGCCTGTCGCGCCCACGCCCCGACCTCCTACCATTGTTCGCGCAACCCGAGCTTGCGATCCCCGGCCCGCGCGGCGGCGGCAGCGGGCCGTTCCGCATCGAGCGTGCGGGCAATGCCCCCCGCTTGCGCCCCGGCTACGACCCGACCGCCGCAGACGATGCGCCAGAGGCGCCCGATGCCGCCGAGTTCGTTCAGATTCGCGCCGAGCGGCCGGCCCATGCGATCCTGCGCTTTCGCGAGCGCCAGTCGGATTACGTGACCGGCGGCACCTTTGCCGACTGGCCGCTGGTCGATGCCGCCGACGTGTCGCCGCCCAATCGCCGGCTCGACCCCGCGCGCGGGCTTTTCGGCCTGTCGGTGGCACGGCGTCAGGGGTTCCTCGCCGCTGCCGACCGGCGCGAGGCGGTGGCGATGGCGATCGACCGGAATGCGCTGACCCGCGACTTCGCTCCCGACTGGACCCCGACCGAGACGCTGCTGCCCGATCCGCTCGATTCGGTGACCCAGCCGGCGCGCGCGCCATGGCTCGCCTTCGACCTCGACGCGCGGCGCGCGGCGGCACAGGTGCGGGTGGCCGAATGGCGCGCGGCGAATGGCGGGACCGCGCCCGAGCTGACGATCGCGATGCCGGCGGGGCCGGGCGCCAGCCGCCTCGCCGCGCGGCTGACTGCCGATCTCGCCAGCATCGGCATCCTCGCGCGGCGCGCCCCGCCGGGCACACGAGCCGACCTGCGCCTGGTCGACCTCGTCGCCCCCTATGACAGCGCGCGCTGGTACCTGCGCATGGCGTGCCAGCCCTGTGCGCAACCGATCGCCGACACGCTGGAGCGGGCGCGGGAAAGCGGCAACCTGATCGAACGCAGCCGCCTGCTGGCCGAGGCGGACGTCGCGCTGGTGCAGGACGTCGCGTTCATCCCGCTCGCCCAACCGCTGCGCTGGTCATTGGTCGCGCTACGCCTGCGCGAATGGCGGGCGAATGCGCGCGCGTGGCATCCATTGAATCACCTGCGCCGCGAGACCAATTAAGGGTCATGGCACAGACCCGCCGCATCGACCCCGCGATTTTCGATCGCCTCCCCTTCAAGCGCGACGCCCAGTCGTGCCGCACCCGTATCGAGGCGATCGAGCGGGTGATGGAACGCGCCGTCGTCATTCCCGGCATCAACCGCCCGGTCGGCCTCGACGTGATCCTCGACCTCGTTCCGATTGCCGGCAGCTTCGTCGGCGCGGCGGCGGGTGCGTACATGCTGTGGGAAGCGCGCAATCTCGGCATGTCAAAGCTCGCCATGGCGCGGATGGCGGGCAATGTCGGCGTCGACTGGGCGCTGGGGCTGATCCCCGGCGTCGGCATCATTCCCGACTTCTTCTTCCGGTCGAACACCCGCAACCTGCACATCATCCGCCGCCACCTCGACAAGCATCACCCCGCCACGGTGACCGTCCAGGGCTGATCCATTCGGTGTATTGCAAGGCTACGACACCAGTGTCATAGTCTGGCAATACAGGAGGGAAAGCCATGTATAGCGAATCCGATCTCGACGCCGCGGTGACGGCCGGGGCGATCAGCCCCGCTGCCGCCGAATCGCTGCGCGCGCACGTCGCCGCGCAGCGCAACACCCCCGCCGTGGACGAGGAATCGTTCCGGCTGCTGACCGGGTTCAACGACATCTTCGTCGCCGTCGCGCTCGCCCTGCTGCTCGCGGCGATCGGGCAGATCGGTGCGGCGATCACCCCGGCCATGGGCGGCGCGGGGGTCGCGGTCGCCGCGTGGCTATTGGCCGAATATTTCACCAAGCGGCGGCGGATGGCGCTGCCCAGCATCCTGCTGCTCGGCGCGTTCGTCGGCGGCGTGGTGGCGACGCCGATCGGCGCGCTGGTCGCGCTCGAGCCGAATTACGGCGACCGGGTGAATGCGCTGATCCTCGCCGGCGTCGGCCTGACCGGGGTCGCGGCGGCGTGGGCGCACTGGCGGCGGTTCATGGTGCCGATCACCGTGGCGGCGGGCGCGCTGGCGCTGACCGGGGCGGCGGTCGGTGTCGCCTTTGCGATCTGGCCGGATATGAAGGACAGCGCGCTGCCGCTGGTGCTTGCCGCCGGCCTCGCGACCTTTGCCCTCGCGATGCGCTGGGACATGAGCGACCGCGCGCGCACGACGCGGGCGAGCGACGTTGCCTTCTGGCTCCACCTCGCCGCCGCGCCGCTGATCGCGCACCCGATCTTCCACATGCTGGGCGTGTTCGAGGGGCCGGTCGGGCCGGCGATCGCCGCGCTGGTGCTGGCGCTCTATCTCGGCTTCGCGGTCGTGGCGCTGGCGGTGGACCGCCGCGCCTTGCTCGTCTCCAGCCTCGCCTACGTCCTGTTCGCGCTCTACGAACTGTTCCGCACCGCCGGCGCGGTCGAGCTGGGCACGGCGTTCACCGGGCTCATCATCGGTTCGGCACTGCTCACGCTCTCGGCCTTCTGGCAGCCGATGCGGCGGCGGGTCGTGACGATGCTGGGTGAACATATGGCGATGCGGTTGCCGCCCGCTGTCGCCTAATCCTCAACGATCTTCATCAGTCGGCGTTCGAGCGGGGCCAGGACGCCGGCCAGATCGTGTCCGCGCTTCAGGATCGCGCCGCCTTCGCTGACCAGCGCCCACATGCCCTGCTTCTGGCGGAGCGCCGGGCGCTTCTCGATCCGCACCTCGGGCCGTTCGGCCGCGCGGCGGAACGCGGCGAACACCGCCGCCTCGCGCCCCAACTCGATCGCATAGTCGCGCCAATGCCCCGCCGCGACCATCCGGCCGTAGAGGTCGAGGATGCGGTTGAGCTCCAGCCGCTCGAACCCGATCTGCGGCGTGCGGCGCGCGGCAAGGTTGACGACCTCGGCCGTCACGCGCTGTCCCGGCGCCCTTCTTCCTCGGCGACGAGCGCATCGAGCCGCTTCCTCAGCGTCTCGATCTCGCAGCGCAGGATCTCGACCCGCTGCGTGGCGGGATCGAACATCTCCGCACACGGCGTGCCATAAGGGACGAAGGGCTTCTGGTACGTCTCGGCTTCGACCAGTGTCGACTTGGCGGGGATCCCTACCATCGTCGCGCCCTCGGGCACGTCCTTGGTCACCACGGCATTCGCACCCACGCGCGCGCGCGGGCCGACGGTGATGGGGCCGAGCACCTGCGCGCCCGATCCGATGATGACGCCGTCCATCAGCGTCGGATGCCGCTTGCCCGCGACGCCGTTGTCGGGGCTGGTGCCGCCCAGCGTCACGCACTGATAGATCGTCACGTCGTCGCCGATCACCGCGGTCTCGCCGATGACGGTAAAGCCGTGGTCGATGAAGAAATTGCGTCCGATCGTCGCGCCGGGATGGATGTCGATCGCGGTCATCCAGCGCGACCAGTGATTGACGAGGCGCGCAGCAAAGAACCAGCCGCGCCGAAACAGCGCGTTGGCGATCCGGTGATAGCCGAGCGCCCAGACGCCCGGATAGAGCAGGATCTCGGCCCGCGACCGCGGCGCGGGATCGCGCGCGCGGATCGAATCAAGATAGACGCGAAGCGCCGCAAGCATGGCGTGTCCCCTAGCCACGAAGATCGGCATGTAGGACGCCGTTCAGGTCATTCCAAGCGCGGAACCGTTGCCGCTTGTCCGCGCTAAACCCGAACTGTCTTGTTTACCGGCGTTTGGGGCGGCAATCCCCATCATCGCACTCTACGATAAGGACGCGCATGTTCGAGGGGCTCCAGGTTGCCGAATTGCTGCCGTACGTCGCGGTCGGCCTCGTTGCGCAGATCGTCGACGGTGCACTCGGCATGGCGTTCGGGGTGATCTCGAGCACGCTGCTGGTCAGCGTCATCGGCGTGCCGCCCGCCACCGCGTCGGCCGGCGTCCACCTCGTCGAATGCGCGACGACGGGCGTGTCGGGGATCAGCCACGCGCTGCATAAGAACGTCAACTGGCGGATGTTCTGGCGGCTGCTCGTCCCTGGCATCCTAGGCGGGGTGACGGGCGCGTATCTGCTCACATCGATCGATGCGTCGGTGACGCGGCCGATCGTCATGGCCTATCTGTCGGGCATCGGCCTCTACCTCCTCTGGCGCGGGCTTCGCTATCCGCCGCACCGGGAGCGGGAGCCGAAGATCATCGAGCCGCTGGGACTGGCCGGCGGGTTTCTCGACGCCGCGGGCGGTGGCGGCTGGGGGCCGGTCGTGACCTCCAACCTGCTCGTCCAGGGCGGCACGCCGCGCACCACCATCGGCACGGTCAATTCGGTCGAGTTCTTCCTGACCGTCTCGGTCTCGATCACCTTCCTGATCGGCATCGGCACCAAGGGGTTCGGCCCCGATTTCTGGCACCCGGTGATCGGCCTCTTGATCGGCGGCGTGATCGCCGCGCCCTTCGGCGCGATGATCGCCAAGCGCGTGCCGACCAAGACGCTGCTGGTGCTCGTCGGCATCGTCCTGACCGCGACCAGCCTGTTCAGCATCTATCGCTTCTTTTCGGCCTGATTCGCGCCGCCTATTGATCGACTGAACCGATCAATCCATCTGTCGGGGATGACGACCTATCTGCCCACGCTGAAGCAGCTCCAGTATCTGGTGGCGCTGAACGACGCGGGGCATTTCGGGCGGGCGGCCGATGCCTGCTACGTCACGCAATCGACGCTGTCGGCGGGCATCCGCGAGCTCGAGACGCTGATCGGCGTCACGCTGGTCGAGCGGACGCGGCGGGTCGTGCGCTTCACCCCGCTAGGCGAGCGGATCGCCGACAAGGCGCGCCGCGTGCTGCGCGAGGCGGACGAACTGGGCGAGATCGCGCGTGCGGCGGGCCGCCCGCTGACCGGCGAGATGCGGATGAGCGTCATCCCCACCATCGCGCCGTTCCTGCTGCCGCAGATCCTGCCGCAGCTGCGGCGCGAATATCCCGACCTCAAGCTCTTCCTGCGCGAGGAGCCGACGGGGCCGGCGTGCGAGGCGCTGCATTCGGGCCGAACCGACTGCGTCCTCCTCGCGCTTCCCTATGCCTGCGGCGAGGTGGAGGTCGAGCCGCTGTTCGCCGACCGGCTGTTCGTCGCTTTCCCCCAGGCCGATACGCTGCCCGGGTCCGGCCCGGTGATGGCCGACGATATCGACGAAACGCGGCTCTTGCTGCTTGAGGACGGTCATTGCCTGCGCGATCATGCACTGGCGGTCTGCGCCACGTCGGAGTTGCGCGGGCAGGCGGCGATGCTGGGCACGTCGCTGCATACGATCGTGCAGATGGTCGAGAACGGCCTCGGCGTCACGATGCTGCCCGAAATGGCGATCGGCGCGGGCATCCTGCGCGGCACGCATATCGACGCGCGGCCGATTGATGCCGAGCGGGCGGAGCGGCGCATCGCGCTCGTTTGGCGCAAGGCGAGCCCGCGCGAGCGCGACTTCCGGCTGCTCGCCGACGTGCTGCGCACCGCCGCCGCCAAGCGTACGGACCAAGGTCGGTAAGGGAAACCATCGCAGCACTGAAACGTAGATCAATCGCGCGCCGTGTCGCTCCCCCCCTCCCCCCGCCGCGGCGCGCACCCCGTTTCACGTTCCAGTCGATGGAGACGCCCGATGAACCGCTTTTCGATGATCGCCCTAGCCGGCCTCGCCGCCACCTCGACCCTCGCGATGGCCCAGACGACGCCTGGTACGACGCCGACCACGACGCAGGCGCAGCCGATGGCCGGTCAGACCGCCACCACCACGACGGCGGCTACCCCCGCTGCCGCCACCGGCACGATCGCCGACGCCGCGATGGCGAACCCCAAGCTGTCGACGCTGGTCAGCGCGGTGAAGGCCGCCGACCTCGCCACCACGCTGTCGGGTCCCGGCCCCTTCACCGTCTTCGCGCCCGAGAACGAGGCGTTCACGCGGCTCGCTCCCGGCACGCTCGACACGCTGCTCAAGCCCGAGAACAAGCCGACGCTGACCAAGGTGCTGACCTATCACGTCGTGCCGGGCAAGGTGACGCTTGAGCAGCTTCGCGCGCAGATGAAGGCCGGCGGCGGCAAGGCCACGCTGACCACGGTCGAGGGTAGCCCGCTGACCGTCACCGAGGAAGGCGCGGCAATCGCGCTGGTCGATGCCAGCGGCAACAAGAGCTATGTCGCGCAGCCCGACGTGATGGCCTCGAACGGCGTCGTCCACGTCGTCAATGGCGTCGTCGTGCCCAAGCTGGCGCCGGCGACCTCGACCTCGGGCTCGTAAGCCCCCGGTCGCAACCCGAACGAAGGGGCGTCGCAGCGATGCGGCGCCCTTTTGCTATGCCCAGTCGGTGGCCCGTTGCGCATCCGCCGCCCGCGCCTCGACCCAGCGCGTACCTTCGGGTGTGACCTCCCGCTTCCAGAAAGGCGCGTCGGTCTTCAGCCGGTCGATGCAATAGGCGCAGGCATCGAGCGCCGGCTGCCGGTGCGCGGCCGCGGTCGCGACGAGGACGATGCGCTCGCCCGGCCCCATCGGGCCGACGCGGTGGACGATCGTCACCGCTTCCAGCGACCAGCGCGCGGCGGCAGTCCGGGCCACCGCCTCCAGCGCCGCTTCGGTCATGCCGGGATAATGTTCGAGCTCGAGCGTACTGACCCCGTCGTCGGCGCGGACGCGGCCGATGAAGCTGGCGATCCCGCCCGCCCCCTCGACCTCGACGCGCGCCAGTTCGGTGGCGACGTCGATCGGATCGGGGGTGACGAGGATGCGGATCATCCGCCCGTCACCGGCGGGAAGATCGCGATTTCCCTCGCCCCCGCGATGGCCGCGTCGAGCGGAACGAAGGCCTGGTCGATCGCCGCGCGCAGCCGCTCGCGGTTCTCGAACGCGGCGGCATGCGCCTCGCTGGAGGACGCGAGCCAGTCGATCAGTGCGCCCACCGTCTCGACCCCGGCGGGCGGATCGACGCGCTCCTGACCCACGCCGATCACCTCTCGCACCCAGGCGAAATAGAGCATCTCGATCGCCATCAGGTGTCCATGTGCTTCAAGCCGACGCGCAGGTAATCCCAGCCCGTCACCAGCGTCAGCACCGCCGCGCCCCAGAGGCTGACGAGCCCGACGACGCGGACGAAGCCGTAATCCGGCACCGCGCCCGCCAGGATCAGCGCGCCCAGTGCCACCAGTTGCAGCGTCGTCTTCCACTTGGCCAGCCGCGACACCGGCACGGACACGCGCAGGCTGCCGAGGAACTCGCGCAGCCCCGACACCATGATCTCGCGCAGCAGGATGACGAGGCCGGCGATCAGGTGCACCCCGCCGATGTCGCGAGTCGAGGCGAGCATCAGGATCACCGCGGCGACCATGATCTTGTCGGCGATGGGGTCGAGGAAGATGCCAAGCTTCGACACCGTCCCCTGCGACCGGGCGAGGTAGCCGTCGAGATAGTCGGTGAACCCGACGATGCAGTAGAGGACGAAGGCGATCGCATAGCCGGCCGCCCATTGCGGCCACCAGAGCAGGCCGACGAGCAGCGGCACCGCGAAGATCCGTGACAGGGTCAGGATGTTGGGCAGCGTCAGCATCAGCGTGCCCTAACACCCGATCGCCTGCCGCGCCACGCTTCCCATGCGTACCAGCGAGCGGGTTGAGCGCCCCTCCCCTAGCCGCTACACCCACCGCTTCCTGTCGCCACGCGTCTCAACAAGGCCGGTTGCCCCGCATGATCAACGCGCTCGGACTGCTCAAGGAGCGCCGATTCCTCCCCCTGTTCGTGACGCAGTTCCTCGGCGCCTATAACGACAACCTGTTCAAGACCGCGATGGTGCTGTTCGCGACGTACCAGATCTTCAAGGATCCGGCGACCGAATCGAACTTCAACGCGCTCGCCACCGGCCTGTCGCTGATCCCGTTCTTCCTCCTCTCCGCGCTGTCGGGCCAGCTTGCCGACAGCTACGACAAGGCGCGGATCATCCGGTTGGTGAAGCTGGCCGAGATCGGCATCATGATCTTCGGCGCCGCGGGCCTCATCATCGCCAAGCACGGCTATACGACGCCGGGGATCGCGATGATGCTGGGCGCGGTGCTGATGCTCGGCGTCCACTCGACCTTCTTCGGCCCGATCAAATACGCGATCCTGCCGCAGCATCTGGACGAGGATCAGGTGTTGGGCGGCACCGGGCTGGTCGAGGCGGGGACGTACCTCTCGATCCTGCTCGGCACCGTGACCGCCGGCTGGATCGGGGTCGAGGCGGCGGCAGTGACGGTGATCCTCGTCGCCTGCGTCGGCCTGCTGGCGGGGCGCCAGGTGCCGCCGGCACCGCGCGCGGGCGCGATGCTGAAGATCAACTGGAACCCCTTCACCGCCTCCTACGCATTGATCCGCCAGACGATGCACATCCGGCGGCTGTTCCTCGCCATCTGTGCGATCAGCTTCTTCTGGACGATCGGCGCGGTGCTGATCGTCATCTTCCCCCCGCTCGCCAAGAACGTGCTGACGGCGGACGAGAAGGTGGCGAGCCTGATGATCGCGATCTTCTCGATCGGGGTGGCGATCGGGTCGGTCATCATCAACTCGATGCTGAAGTCGGAGATTTCGGCGAAATACTCGCCCATCTCGGTGATCGGCATGGCGGTGTTCGTCGTCGCCTTCTCGATCGAATCGCGGCTGTGGATTGCCGCGCCGCCGGGGCAGCTCTACGACGTGTGGGATTTCGTCAGCCATCCGCAGTCGCTGCTGGTACTCGGCACGCTGATGGCGATCGCGACGACGGGGGGCATGTTCGTCGTGCCGCTCTATGCGTTCCTGACGACCACGGTGACGAAGGACCAGACCGCGCGCACGGTGGCGGCGAACAACGTCGTCAATGCAGGGGCCATGGTGATCGGCGCGGCGGCGGTGATCGCGATCACGGCGCTCGGCGTCGGGCCGGCGGACATGCTGCTGGTGGTGGCGGGCATGTGCGTGGTGTCGGCGTGGATCGCCCGGCAGCTACACCGCGCCTGCGATTGAACCCGTAAAGCCCCTCCCTTTCAGGGAGGGGAGCAGGTCAGAGCAGAAACGTGTAAAAGCAGACGAAGAACGCGGTGAAGCTCAGGACGAACAGCTTCACGTCACCGTCCTCCGCACGCTTGGCATTCGCGGCGCGGTCGGTTCGCGTCAGCTTGAGCTGGCGGCGGAGCGGGTGGCTGGCGGGAACGGCACGGGTTCGCATGACAGCGTTAACGCGCCGTTTACGATTTGGCTCAAGCCCGATTGCGGGGGCGCCCGTCCCCTAGCGGGACGGACGCCGCCCGATCACTCCCACCAATAGGGCAGGCGCTTCGCGGTCCCGGTCTCGACCTCGTTCATCGTCCGCGCGTCATACAGCCGCCCGCCGAGCATCACCCGCGCCACCTTGTCCGAATTGCGGATGTCCTGTGTGGGATCGGCATCGAGCACCACCAAGTCGGCGAGCTTGCCCGCCTCGAGGCTGCCGATATCGCGCGCCATGCCGAGCGAGCGGGCGGACTCGATCGTCCCCGCCGCCAGCGCCTCGACCGGGGTCATGCCGCCGCGCACGAAGGACCAGAGTTCCCAGTGCGAGCCGATGCCCGCCTGCTGCCCGTGCGCGCCGATCGAGACGTGGCGCCCGGCCTTCGCGATCCGCCGGGCCTCGCGCGCATTGTCGTCGTCGACGAAATTGCTCTCGGGCGCCTTCACCACCCGCGCGGTCGAGGCGAGCAGCTCGTCGCGCGGGGTGTGGATCAGCAGCGGGTTGTCGTAGACGTTGGTCGCCTGCCGCCAATAGGGCTCGCCCGCGAGGCCGCCATAGCTGACGATCAGCGTCGGCGTGTAGTTGGTGTCCGACTGGCCGAACATCTGCACCACGTCGCCATAGAACTTCTCCAGCGGGATGTTGTGCTCGAGCGTCGAGTTGCCGTCGGCGATCAGGTTCATGTCCATGCCGAACAGCGACCCGCCCTCGGCCACCACCTGCATCCCCTCGGCCCGCGCGGCGGCGACCACCATCTGGCGCTGTTCACGGCGCGGCTGGTTGTAGTTCTTCACCGAATGCGCGCCCTGCGCCTTCAGCCGGCGGACATGGTCCAGCGCGTCCTGATAACCGTCGATCCGCGCATACACGTCGGCCGCACGCGCGCCGTAGATGATCTCGCCGGTCGAATAGATGCGCGGGCCGGTCAGCAACCCGGCACGCTGCATCTCGCTGGCGACGAAGATCTCGCTCGCGGTGGAGGACGGGTCGTGGATCGTCGTCGTGCCGAGCGCGAGGTTCTGAATGAGCGACCAGTTCTGCTGCGGCACCACCTCGTCATCGCCCTCGGGCCCGTGCGCGTGCGCGTCGATCAGGCCGGGGATGATCGTCTTGCCCGCGACGTCGATCGTCTTCGCGCCCGCGGGGATCGGGGTGGAGGCGCGCGGACCCACGGCGACGATGCGGTCGCCGCGAATGACGACCACGCCGTCGTCGACGATCCCGCCCTCGGCATTCGCCATCGTGACCAGCCGTGCGCCGGTCAGCGCAACGGTGGCGGTCGGCTTCGCCGCCTCGACCGGCATCGACAGGTCGAGGCCGGTGGTCGGGGGAACGAACTTCGCCGCATTCTCGCCCGCGGGGGCGGAGGGGAACAGCCGCGACCGCTCGGCGGTGTAGAGCGTGGGCCCCGTCGACCAGTGGATGCGGTCGCCCTTCGCCGACCAGTTCACATAGGTCGCGCCATTGGCGCTGACGCGCGTCACCGGCAGCGCCTTCGAGTCGGGGTCGATCTCCAGCGCCTGGTTGCCCGGCACCAGCGGTACGACGAACGCCTCGTAATTCTGCACGAACGCCGCCGTCCGGCCATCGGGCGAGACCGAGAAGTTGGTGGCCAGCTCGCCGACGAAATGCGTCTGCTTCGCCCCGCCATTGAGGTCGGTCGAGACGAGCACCTGCTTCCCCTCGTCCTCGCCCACCATGAAAAGCCGGTCGCTGGCCGCGCCGAATTGCGGCAGGGCCATGTCCTTGGCGACCAGCACCGGCGCGCCGCCGCTCGCCGCCACGCGATAGACGCCGGTGTCGAGCGCATAGCCGGGCAGCGTCACGCTGCGATTGCCCTTGCCCTCGAACACGATCGTCCGGCCGTCGGGTGAGAAGCGTGGGCGGGCGTAGTGACCGGGCCGCGTCGTGATCGCCTTCGCCGCGCCGCCCGCGGCGGACACGGTCATCAGCCGCCCCGCCCCCGCATCGGTCCAGTCGACATAGGCGATGGTGCGACCATCGGGCGACCAGGTGGGGAACAGCTCGCGCCCATCACCGCCCCGCGTCAGCCGCTTCGCCGCGCCGCCCGCCATCGGCTTGACGTAGAGCTTGCTCAGGCTCTCGAACACCACCCGGCCACCATCGGGGGAGACGGTGGCGAAGCGCGGCATCTTCGTCGTGAAGCGTTCCTCGCCCACCGCGATCTCAGGGTGCGGCGCCTGCGTCACGGTGCGCGTGTCGCTGACATGGAACGGGATCTGCCGTGCCTGTCCGGTCGCCACGTCGATGCGGTTGAGCTTGCCGCCGGCCCAGACGACGATCTCCTTGTCGCCGGGCATCCACGCCATGTTCGGATAGACACCGGTGACCGCCCAGGTTTCCTGCACGTCCTGGTCGAGCGAATCGTAAACCTTGCGCTCCGCCCCGCTCTCCAGATCGCGGACATAAAGCTTCGACCGCGTCGCCTCGCGCCGGACGAAGGCGATCTTCTTGCCGTCGTGCGAGGGCTGCGGACGGACCGAGCCGCCATTGCCGGTGACGACCGCGCTCGTCTCGCCGGTCGCCAGATCGACCTTTTCGATATGGAACAGATCGGTGTTCGAGTTCTGCGCGTATTCGAAAATCGGGCCCGGCGTCACGTTGCGGGTGAAATAGACCGACTTGCCATCGGGTGCGAAGACCGGCTCGCCCAGTTCCTTCTGGTGCCGCTCGTTCGGCCGCTTCACCAGCCGAACACCCGCCCCGCCGGAGACGTGGTACATCCACACCTCCCCGGTGCCGAGGCTGCGGCCCGTCGTGAAATGCTTCTTGGCGACGATATACTGCCCATCCGGCGACCAGCTCGGCTGGTTGAGCAGGCGGAAGTCCTCCTTCGTGACCTGTCGCTTGTCGCTGCCGTCTACGTTCATGATCCAGATATTGTCGCCGCCGCCCCGGTCGGAGGCGAAGGCGATGCGGCGGCCGTCGGGCGAGAAGCGCGGCTGCACTTCCCATGCCAGCCCCTCGGCGATGCGACGCGGCGTGCCGCCCGCGATCGGCATGGTGTAGATGTCGCCCAGCAGCGTGAACGCGATCGTGCCGCCGTCGGGGCTGACGTCCACGTCCATCCAGCTCCCCTCGTCGGTGTCGATCTTCACCTGCCGAAGCTGCGCGCCCTGCGGCGCGTTGACGTCCCACTTCGCCTTCTTGTCCGCGGCCGCCGCCGGAGCCTGGACGGTCGCGAAATTTGGGGCGGCTTGCGACGCGGCGGCGGGTTGCGGCGATCGCGCCTCGTTCTCGGGCGCTTCGGTCGCGGCGACCGGTGGCTGGGCCTGCGGCGTCTGAGCCTGCGCGGTCCCGAGCGAAAGGCTGATCGCGAGCAGCGAAACGGCGGTGCGCGGCATGATTGTCTCCCCGACTGGATCGTTATTTGGTGCCGGGCGTAACCATCGGGGTGGCCAAGGGCAATGCCATGACCGAACGCTTCGATCTCGAACGCTTCGTGACCGCGCAGGCGGGCGTCTATCCCGCCGCGCTGGCCGAGCTTCGCGCGGGCGAGAAGCGGTCGCACTGGATGTGGTTCGTGTTCCCGCAGATCGCCGGGCTGGGGCGGAGCGCGATAGCCGCGGCCTATGCGATCGGGTCGCTCGAGGAAGCGCGGGCGTATCTCGCGCATCCGGTTTTGGGGCAGCGCTATCTTGAATGTGTCAAGGCGCTCCTGACGCATCGCGGGCGTTCCGCCGAGGCGATCATGGGCACCGTCGATGCGATGAAGCTGCGGTCCTCGCTGACGCTGTTCGCGGCGGCGGGCGGTGGGGCGCTGGTGGAAGAGGCGCTGCGAACGTTCTTCGGCGAACCGGATCGGGCGACGTTGGAGAGGATCGGGTAGCGCCGCGGCGAAGCCGCGTCGTCGAACGGTGGCTTTGCCACCGCCGGCCGCGCATTCGCTTTTCGCTGATTAGCGCAGCTAATCAGCTGCGAATGCTGGAGCGGGCGAAGGGATTCGAACCCTCGACCCCAACCTTGGCAAGGTTGTGCTCTACCCCTGAGCTACGCCCGCTCTGGCGTTCATCGACCGGCGTGCCGTGTCGAGGCGGGGCCACTAGCACCGGGTTTTCGGGGCCGCAACCCCTTTTTCTTGCCCAATCGCGCGTGACGAAGTGAGGGGTTGGCCTTGCCCGGCGAAAGGCCCACATGGGGACGACGTTCCGTTTCACCATCAAGGGGTGCCCTCTTGGCCACGCTGGGTCTTTCCGCCGCCGACAAGGAAGCCGTCGAGGCGTTCCGCCGCGACATCGTCGAACCGTCGATGACCGAATTGGTGATCGTCTATTTCACCGCCGAATGGTGCGGCCCGTGCAAGGCGCTCGGCCCGGTGATCGACAAGGTCGCCGCCGAATATGCGTCGAAGGGGGTCCGCCTCGCCAAGCTCGATGTCGACAAGAGCCAGTTCATCGCCGCGCAGTTCCAGGTGCGGTCGGTGCCCACCGTCTATGCGATGTTTCAGGGGCAGCTCGTCGCCGATCTGGGTCAGGCGCGGACCGAATCGGCGCTCAAGGCCAATCTCGACCAGATCCTGCGCCAGTTGCCCGTGGGCGGCGCCGACCAGCAGGCGGAGACCGAACTAGAGCCGCTGATCGAAATGGCCGAGGGCGTGCTGGCCGAGGGCGATGCGAGACGCGCGCTGTCGGTCTATGATCAGCTCGCCGAGATGGCGCCCGAGCATCCCGCCGTCGCCGGTGGCCGGGCGCGCGCGCTGATCGCGCTCGGCCGGGTGGACGAAGCCGAGGGCGCGCTCGCCGCGCTGCCCGAGGATGCGGCCAAGGCGCCCGAGGTCGCGCGCGCTCAGGCGGCACTGGCATTGGCGCGAGAAGCGGCGCCGGTCGACGATCTTGCCGGGCTGAAGGCGCAGGTTGCCGCCAATCCCGACGATCCGGCGCTCGCATACGAACTAGCCGGCGGTCTGATGGCCGCGGGCGAGCGTGATGCCGCCGCCGACCTGCTCCTCAAGATGATCCAGGCCGATCGCGACTGGAACGAGGGGGCGGCGCGCCAGCGGCTGCTCAAGCTGTTCGAGGTCGTCGGGCTCGAGGATCCGTGGGTGTCGCAGCAGCGTCGCCGTCTGTCGGCGATCCTCTTCGGATGAGCGCGACGCGCCTCTCGGTCTTTCCCCTGGGGGGCGCCATCCTGTTTCCCGGGATGCACCTGCCGCTGCACATCTTCGAGCCGCGATACCGGGCGATGGTCAGCGACGCTCTGGCGCGGGACCGTCGGATCGGCATGGTCCAGCCACGCGGCCCGGGCGATCCGCCGCCGCTGTTCGAGACCGGCTGCGTCGGCCGCATCGTCGATGTCGAGGCGCATGACGATGGCCGGTTCGATATCGTGCTCGAAGGCGTGGCGCTGTTCCGCATCGTTCGCGAGCTCGAGGTAACGACGCTGTTCCGGCAGGTCGAGGCCGAACTGCTGCCCCGGGCCGAGGACGAGACGCTGAGCCTTGGCATGCGCGCGTCGATCGAGATGGAGTCGCGCCGCTTCGCCGAGGTGCACGGCTATGCCGTCGATTGGGAAGCGGTGACGCGGCTGGACGACGAAAGCCTGGTCAACGGCATCGCCCAGATCGCGCCGTTCGACGTCGCCTCGAAACAGGCGTTGCTCGAGACCGAAAGCCTCGACGATCGCGCCGAGCTGCTCGTCCAGCTCATCCAGTTCTTCGGCCGCCACGGCCAGGACGACGCGACGCTGCAATGACGGCGCCGGTCGATCCCTGGCTGCTCGAACGGCTGGTCTGCCCGGCGACGCGCACCCCGCTGCGGCAGGACGGCGACCGGCTGGTTTCGGATACGGCGGGACTCGCCTATCCGATCCGCGACGGGGTGCCGGTGTTGCTGGTGGAAGCGGCTAGTCCGCTCAACGCCCGCTGAGCGGCAGTTCGATCTTGTCGGCGTGCGTCGGTATCGGGACCGAAAACAGCGTGATTGCAGCGGCGGCGCCACAGATGGCCCAACCATACCGCTTCGCTTTGAAATCCATGAACCCACGGACGGCACAATAAATCGCTGCGGCCAAAAGCGCTGCCATCCAGACGGCGCTCATTGTCAAATCCCGCTCAGCCCCTTGGCCTTTAGCGACACCTGCGCGCGGTGATACGCCACCGGCTCGGCGATCCGCAGTCGGCGCCGCGCCGCCTCCAACGGCTCAGCGAGCAGCGCCTCGTAATCCTCGCCGTGCAGCCACGCGGCGCGCCTGCCGTGGCGGTATCCTTCCCATACCGCCTTCGCGAACAGCGTGTCGCCGGTGATCTTCAGGCTCTTGAGCGCCGCGGCCACGCCGATCGCCGCCCAGCCCAGCCCCTTGGTCTGCGCATAGCTGAACGCGACGAGGCACGCCTCCCCCAGCGGCTCCTCCGCCGTATAACCGGTGAGCACGTGCCAGATGTCGTGCACGTCGCGTTCGCGGCGACCGAACCAGGCATAGGGATGATCGCTGGCGCGAAACTCGGCATTTTCGGCATAGCTGATCTCGGCCAGCCCCTGCGCCGAGAAACCGGTGCGATCGAGGAAGTCGCGATACGCCGCTCCGACCGATCCGGCGGGTAGTGCATCGACCCAGGCTCGGTCGCCGAACCGCTCGGCGAGCTCGACATGCGCAAAGGCAATGCGCCCGCCCTCCGCCGTGCGCAGCAGCCTGGTAAAATTCTTGTGGCTGGTGTCGGCGTTGAGGGCGCGCATGATGCGAAACACCTGCCCGGTGTCGTCGGCGTTCTGCAGCAGCTTGCGAACCGCCACGAAGGCACCGCGCCAGTCGCGCTTCAGCGGCCGACCGGGATTGAAATCGCTGTCGCGGTCATCGACATCGATGCCGATCGTATCGGGAAGAGTGGCCACCGCTCGCTCCTTACTGACAATCCTGTCAATATCGCGTCGGCGACATCAAGGCAAGTCGTCAGAAGACGAGCAGCGCGACCGTGAGCCAGAACACCGCCAGAAACACCGCGATCGAAGAATAGACGGCCATGTTCGAAACGTTGCCGGCGTCCGAGCGGCTGGATCCCATCACTTCGTCAAAGGGCTGCGACCGATTCATATCGTACCTCTCCGACCCCGGTTATAGTTTTACCGGGCTAACGAAGCATGAACGCGCAGCGTAACGATTTGGATGCGATGCGACACAAAGGAGGTAGTTGATTTTGCTGCATCTTGCAGCGCAGCAAGACCAGCCGGCAAGAGACGCGGCCATAGCGAGACTCGCCGGCCGTCCTTCAGCGCCTCACGTCCTTAAACGGCGGTCTGAGTGTAAACTGACAGTCCGACCGCCGGCTGCATTTTCCCGTTAAATGAGTGGTTTGCCCTTAATTTTAAGCCCTTGGATCATGGCGGGTATCGTCAGCGTGTAAAGCAATGGAACCAATTTCGGTCTTTATGAGGTCGGTCATCGTACGGTGAGCTGCACGCATCTCCACGTAGTGTTGAAGGTAGGCGTCCGGTTGCGCTGCAACCGGCATGCCGTCCACGCCGCGTTCGATCGGGCGGAAAATGCATTGCTTGCCTACGCGCAGAACCAGGTCCGCCCATGGCCCTATTCGACTAGGCAACCACGGGTCAGGCGATTGCCAAGACGGCGCGGCCCGTACGTGCCGGAAAAGCCTTCGAACAGGCGAGATCAGAGTGACAGGTACGGCGACCCACGCATGCGCAAACAGGGCGTTCAGTCCCTTAACGACGGCTTCGGGCGACCCTGTGATTACAGGGCGATGTCCATCCAGTCTTAAAAGCTGTAAGTCGTAGTTGTTCGCCGCGTATCGGTCCGGAGAGGCGAGCTCGAACACTCCAGCCTTGACGCAATCATCGCCGTCCACATAGGCCCAGTGTACGCTGGTCGGGAGATCGGTGTCCTTTAGGCAACCTTCGCCGATCACGTACCCAAACCGCCCCGAGCGATCATTGCGGGAAAGAGGCCGAAGGATGTCGAGCGTCGTCGAATTCAGCATGCGTCAGCTCCGTCCGAACAGAGGCACCGGCAGTGCGCCGGGTGTTAGGAACCTGGACAGATGAACAGGCGCCGTCGCCTTTGGGCGAGACGCCTTGGACATGCGCGACGGCCACCCGGACGAGAATGTCTCGGCCGGCCACCTGTCTTGAGAGGTTCCTACGCCCCGCGGCCGATTTTGCAGGCCGCGATCGGTCCTTAGCGGATCGCCATTGCTTGCGCCAATAGAAGCGATTGACGCAAAATCGGCATCACACTGGCGCGAGCATCGCCTCTGGTCATAGCTATATGCGTATCTGCCATAAATTGGCGGCAATGATCCGGCTGAGGACCTTGCGAATCGTTCTCTTTTTGTTCTAGCTGCGGAGGCGCTGCTGCGGCGGCGACTCGAGAACGTTTGGGACATGGGAATGCAGCATGATCTGCAACTGCGTGCGGCTGCACGCGTGATCTACGACGCCTGCTATCCGAGCGAGGATTGGTCACCGATCGGGTTCGATGAAGCCGAAAGGTTCGGGACGATCCATTATCGCCAAGCTGTCGATGCTGCGCTTCGAGCTCGCGCGGTAATGGCCGCGCGTGGCGAGCAGTTGCAACTGCCCGTCTTCGCCTGATGTGGTCGGCGATCCCAAAACGCTCGATGAGCTCGACAAGATCGAGGCGCAAGTCCGGGTCACTTGCCGAGGCTGCAAGGCAACTGAAATCTGGAAGCTGAACGCGCTGATCGCCGAGGTTCGCAGGAACGGCGGTAACACTGAATGGCGAGCGGCA
This sequence comes from uncultured Sphingomonas sp., assembly GCA_913775315.1. Classification (GTDB taxonomy): domain Bacteria; phylum Pseudomonadota; class Alphaproteobacteria; order Sphingomonadales; family Sphingomonadaceae; genus Sphingomonas. The sequence goes on from CAJYIX010000002.1 coordinate 80,374, forward strand.
CGGCGATCGATCAAGTGCCCCAATCGATGCGCATCACCGCTGATCGATCTGCTGCCGCTGCCGTTCGGAAAGCGGCGGGCACGCCGCGAGGCGCATCGTCACGCACTGATCAATCTGTCGTTGCAAATCCTGCGAGAGGCAACGGCGCGGTCGGCGAACGAGGCAGTCGGGACGCTGGAAGTTCGGCTGGCGCTGCACGTCTTGCGGCCATTCGTTCGCGATCAGAATCTGCTGACCCAGTATTGGATGACCGCCACCGAAACGCCGCGGCATCCATGGTGCAGCTGCCACAAGCCGTATCGAGCGATCGTCGACCGGCTGATCGAACTGGAGGCGGACGTCGATCGAGAAAACTTGCCCTGACGTATTCGCTAGGGCGGCCCGGCCTCGATCAAGGCGTTTTCTTTGATCTGCGACGAGGCAATGGCTGCGCCACACGCCAGCATCGAACCGACGACAGTGACGAGCACCGGGGAGCCCTCGTCATTGACGATCACCCAGACGGCGAGAGCGATGAGGGCGAGCGACGCCCCGAGCAAAACGCCGATCAGGAACCGCGGCGAGACTGCCGATGTCCTTGTTGTCACTGCTAGTATCCCCCCTGTTGCTCGGGGGAGAATGAACGAATGGGCACAACTAGCAACGCGTCGACCTGCCGCTCGGCATCAACAAAATGGCGATTTTGTGTGCGTTGACGTCTCGCCGGCAAATGCGAGGATAGCGCCATGTGTAATCGCTATCGAATGACGGCAAAGCAGGCTGAACTCGCGGCTCGATACGGCGTCGATGCGATCTATGCGGAAGACGCCACGTTCCCCCCGCCGGAGCTGTTCCCGGATCGCGAGGCCTGGGTGATTCGGCACGACGATAATGGACGGCGGCTGGACACGATGTCGTGGGGCTTTCCGCGAAAGGTCCCGGGCAAACGGATCGACAAGGTCACGGGGAAGCCCGTGCTGCTCGACACGAAGGTCACGAACGTGCGCAACTACACCTCGCCGTTCTGGAAGTCGGCGTTGGCCAATCCCGAGCGGCGTTGCCTGGTCCCGTTCACAAGCTTCAGCGAATATGGGCCGGGCCCGACGGGGAAACGCCCTCTGTTCTGGTTCGACGTCCCCAGCCGACCCATTGTCAGCTTTGCGGGGGTTTGGCGTCCAACCGAAGCCGGCGCCGTCTTTGCGTTCCTGACGACCGAACCGAACCCGCTCGTTGCCCCGGTTCACCCCAAAGCGATGCCGGTGCTGCTTGACGAAGAAGACGAGGAGCGATGGCTCACCTGCTCGTTCGATGACGCCATTGCCTTGGCGAAGCCGTTCCCATCGCAGCTCATGTCAGTGAAGCAGGCCGACGATACACGTACCGAAAAGGGCAGGGCCGAGAAGGAAGCCGACGAAGAGAAGCGTACCAAGCAGCCAAGCCTCGATCTCTAGCTGGGTCGGACGCCTCATCGGGCGATCACGTCGATCGCTCGAGGCGCTGATCGATCGAAACCACCCGCGTCTCGATCTTGAGCCTCCGGGCCACCCTCGCGTTCTTCAGCGCGAGCGCGATTACGATGCGCTCGAACGGCCAATCGTTGCTGACGACGGGTGTCGCGGCCCTCGTGCCTACCAACGCGACCCAGCGCATCGCCTTCAGCCCTGTTTCGAATTTCGAGGCGGCGAGAGGGTGCTCGACCAACGCAGCCGAAAAGCCGACGCCCTTGTTGTAGACGACATAGGCGAACGGCTGCCCCCACTATCCGATCGACCACAACCGACCGTCAAGATCATCTAGATGTCGTGCATCGCGTCACAATCAATCCAATCTTGGATACAAAGCCGATCAGCAAATTCTGCGTGGGTCAATCGGATCTTTGCAGCGTCATCCGCAGACGCTAATCATCAGGAATGAGCGACAACGAACAAAATAGCACGTCTCTCACCATCGCGATCCAGCTTCATCTCAGGGAAGCAGCACGGCTCGCGAAGCTCGATCCCTCTGACAAGCGGATCAAAGAAATCATGTCCAAAGTCGGAGATCTGGCGATAGCTCGGATGAATCTGAAGGTCCCTTGAGTCGGATACGCTGCAACTGGTCGATCGCTATTCAGAACGAAAGAAAGCCGGGGTGCCGATCGATGCCGCGACGGACCTGTTCGCAATCGCGACCGCTGCACAATCTGACCCACTTGCGGTCGTTCAGCGGCATCTTTGCCCTTCCCGGAAGCGGACGCTTGTTCATCTCGGCAGGTACGAACCGGGCGCGCGGTTGGTGGGTCCGCACCGGATGGCCGCTCATTCCCCCGCAGACGATCTGACACAGAATTCTGACACGCCGAACCTCGCAGAAAACGCCCGGTAGCGCGGCGGTGTCACAACCGGACGGTTCTGACACCTCAGGCGTTCGGTAAGGCCGCTGGTCCCAATGCCTCAATGATCCGGCATTCAGCGACTGTGCCGCCGTCGCAGGAGTCGATCACCGCCTTCAGTTCGCGGCGAAGGGCGATCAGATCGGCGAGCTTGCGATCCACCTCGCGCAGATGCTCGTTGGCGATACGGTCGATGCCGGCACAGTCGCACGTCCGATCGTCGGACAGACCCAGCAGAGCGCGTACCTGATCGAGCGAGAAGCCGAGGTCGCGCGCGCGTCGGATAAAGGACAGACGGCCCAACTCGGCCGCGCCATAGGTGCGGTAGTTGCCCGTGCTGCGGGATGGCTTCGGCAACAAGCCGATGCGCTCGTAATAGCGAACCGTTTCGACCTTGGTGTTGGTCGCCTTGCCCAGATCGCCGATCGTCAGCGCCATCACCTTGACCCTGTAGCTGCTACAGACACTAGATGGGGTGTCGCGCTCGGCTTCAAGAGGTGACGACATGGCAGGAGGATGCTGCGGCGGCTGTGCCGCTCCAACTGACAGGGACGACGACCGCGCATGGCGGCGCGTGCTGTGGATCGCGCTTGCCATCAACGCCGGCATGTTCGGCGTCGAGGTCGTCGCCGGCGTGGCCGCGCATTCCGCCTCGCTCAAGGCGGACGCGCTCGACTTTCTCGGTGATGCCGCGAACTACGCAATCAGCCTCGGCGTTGCGGGGATGGCGCTGCACTGGCGAGCGCGCGCCGCGCTCGCGAAGGGCGTCTCCCTGCTCCTGCTCGGCCTGTGGGTGCTGGGCTATACCGTCTGGGTGGCGGCGTCGGGCACGCTGCCGGGCGCGGAGACGATGGGGGTTGTGGGCGTGGCGGCGCTGATCGCCAACATGGTTTGCGCCGCGCTGCTCTGGCGGCATCGAGGCGGCGACGCCAACCGGCAGTCGGTCTGGATATGCTCGCGCAACGACGCGATCGGCAACGTCGCCGTCGTCGCCGCGGCGTTCGGCGTATTCGGCACGGGCACCGGCTGGCCGGATATCGCGGTCGCCGCGATCCTCGCAGGCCTCGGCGTCTCCGGGGGCTGGCAGATCATCCGAAAGGCGCGTGTCGAGCTGGCTCAATCCCCGCCGAACCGGAAGCGGACGCCGCCGTTGATGGTGCGGCCGTCCAGCGGACCCCAGGCATCGACCGTCCACGCCCCGTCCGGCGCGCGCCGGGGCAGCAGCAGCGGATCGTAGCGGGTCTGGCGGAAGTTCAGCAGGTTCTCGGCGTTAAGGAACAGGCTGACCTTGCCCAGCTTCAGCTCGCCCATCGCGCCCAGCTCGACATAGGGACGGCTTCGGCTGCGATAGGGGTCGTCCTCAAGGCTCTGGCGGCCGGTATAATAGGCCTCCAGCCCGATCCGGCCGCGCTCGTGCTTCTCCCACACCGCTGTCAGCCCGGCGGTATTGCGCGGAGTGAGGGGAACGGCTCGCCGGCCGATGCCGTCCGGGTTCGGTTCGCGCGCGTCGGTGCGGACATAGCTTCCGGTGAAGGTGATGGCGTTTAGACGGCAGCGCAGCAGCAGCTCGGCCCCGCGCGAGCGCGTCACGCCATCGGCGTTGACCAGTTCGGCGCGGGTGGCGCTCACATCGCGGAGCTGGACGGCATGGTCGATGTTCGACCCGAACAGCGTCAGGCTCGCCTCGATCGGCCCGTGCGCATAACCGAAGTCGATCGAGGCGGTGTCGGCCGTTTCGGCGCGCAAGCCCCGTAGCGGCTCGATCCGCGACAACCCTGCCGCCTCCACTTCCTCGATGAACGGGGTCGGCGCATAGAAGCCGCGACCCAGCGACGCGCGCACGGTGAAAGGGCCGGGCCTGAACAGCGCCGACACGCGCGGACTGACGCGCGTACCGTATTCGCTATGGTCGTCGAGGCGCGCGCTGCCCGCAAGCGTCAGGTCCGCCGACACCTTCTGCTCGGCCTGCACGAACAGCGCGGGCACTCGATAGGTGTAGTCGAAAGCCGGGAAGGTCCGCGAGCGATAGCTGTCCACCTGGTAGGCGGCACCGGCGAGCCAGGTCGTGTCGCCGGTGCCGCCGCCCAGCGATGCCTCGGTCAGGACGGTGTTGTGGCGGTCATTCTCGATCACGTCGCCGAAGGTGTGCCGATGGGCCTGCGTTACGCCCGACGCGCGCAGATAGAGCGTACCGACGCCCTCGATCGGCGCCTGGGCGTTGAGGCCGGCGTCAAATCGCCGGCTGCGCTGATCCTGGGCGAAGGTCGAACCGTCCGGCACGACGCGGCCGGGCAGTGTGCCGCCGCGGCGCTGCTCGGCGAGCGCCCCGACCGTCAGATAGGCTTTCGCGCCGCCCGCACCGTCCCAGAACAGCCGCGGTCGGAACGTCCAGCGATCATAGCCGGGAATGTTCGCCCAACCGTCGCCGTCGATATCCTGGGCGGACTGCCGGTTGAACCCGCCGGTCAGCGAGTAGCCGATCGCCTCTGTCAGCGGACCGGAATTGTAGCCGGTCACGTCCTGCCCGCCCCGGCTGGTCGCGTTCACCAGCAACTCACCCAATTGTGCCGGCGAAGGTCGGCGCGACACGAGATTGATGACGCCGCCCAGCGCCGATGGGCCGTAGAGCGCGGATGCCGCACCCTTGATGATCTCGACCTGTCCAAGGTCGGTAGGCGGTATTTGTAGAAGGCCGATCGATGGCGTCTGCCCGCCGTAGAGCGGCAATTCATCGGCGAGGATTTGCGTGTAGCGACCTTTCAGGCCCTGCACCCGGACGTTCGCCGCCCCCAGCGCCGGCGACGTAACCTGGACGCGCAGACCGGGCGTCTCGTTCACCAGCATGGAGATGTTACCGGGCTGCATGAGGATTTTCTCCTCGACCTCTTCCCGGTTCAACACCTCGACGCGGATCGGCTCGTCCTGCACCCGGCGACCGGTGCGGGTAGCCTGGACCACGATGTCCTCGCCCTCATCAGCTTCCTCGGTGGACGTCGGCGGCACAGCTACGGTTGGTCGATCCTGTGCCGCCGCAGCGTTCGCTGTCAGGCATAGGACCGCAAACACGATGGGCGACGCTATCAAAATCCTGTCGCCTGCTCTGTACGGCAAAACGCTACCCCTGCATGGGCGTCGCGATCATCGGGACGCTTGTGAGGGACGGCCCATAAGGGCTGTAGCCGCTACAGGGTCAACACTGTATTGGTCAGGACCGTTGTGCGCGGTCCCTGGTCGATCTACGACACCGCCATGTCGCTCCGGGCCTTCCCGCTTTTCCGGCTCGTCCGCACCGCCACGATCGTCGTCCTGGCGGTGATGATGCTCGTGCGGCTTGGCCCGCTCTGCGAGACGATGGCGATGGCCGCGACGCCGATCGCGTCCGCGGCGATGGATTGCGCCAACACCCCAGGCCACGTTCCGATCAAGAAAATCCCGCCCTCGGCCTGCGCCACGCCGTGCGCGGCGATGTCCGGCGAGACGGTTGCGCACGTCGAACCGATGCTGTTCGTGCCGCTGTCGCCTTGGGCGGTCGCCCATACCGGGCTGCTCGGACTTACCAGCGCACCGGCAACGCCCCCTCCGCAGACCGCGTGACGTCGAACCTGACCTCACACGAATCTACACGGAGAATACCATGACCAAGTTCAAGCTCATCAGCGCCGCTTTCGCCCTCACGCTCTCGACGGGCGCCTTCGCCGCGGTCGCGAATTGCTGCGCCGATATGGCGTGCTGCAAGGACGGTGCTGACTGCTGCGATCATGGCGACGAGGCGAAGGGCGGCGATCACGCCGGCCACGCCATGCCGAACATGAAGTAAGACGAAGGGACGGGGGGCGGGCGACCGCCCCCCGTTTTCATGGCGCGCCATATCGAGCGTGAAGCCACCACTAGACTACACTTATATATCCACTATGCTAGATATATGGAAAATGAGTCAGCAATCGCTGCGCTAGGCGCGCTCGCCCAAGGGACGCGGCTCGACGTGTTCCGCCTGTTGGTGCGTCACGAACCGGACGGCATGGCGGCGGGCAATATCGCGCGGGCGCTCGACGTGCCGCAGAACACCATGTCGGCGCATCTCGGCATCCTCGCGCGCGCCGGCCTGGTCCGCTCTGAACGGCATAGCCGCTCGATCATCTACCGTGCCGATCTGGACGGCCTGCGCGCGCTGACGCTGTTCCTCGTCAAGGATTGCTGCGCCGGCAATGCGGAGCTGTGCGCGCCGCTCGTCGCCGAACTCGCCCCCTGCTGCTGAAAGGACGCCCCGTGGCCGTCGATATCGTCATCTATCACAACCCCGAGTGCGGCACGTCGCGCAACGCGCTGGTGATGATCCGCAACGCCGGCATCGAGCCGCATGTCGTCGAGTATCTGAAAACTCCGCCCTCGCGCGCGCTGCTAGTCGAGTTGATCGATCGCGCCGGCATGACACCCCGCGAGCTGCTACGCGAGAAGGGGACGCCCTATGCGGAGTTGGGCCTGGGCGACACGGCGCTGTTCGACGACGTGTTGGTGGATGCGATGATGGCGCATCCGATCCTCATCAACCGGCCGCTGGTCGTCTCGCCGCTCGGCGTGAAGTTGTGCCGGCCGTCCGAAGCCGTCCTCGATCTGCTGCCGAGCGGCCAGCTCGCCGCGTTCGCCAAGGAAGACGGCGAACAGGTGGTGGACGCTTCGGGCCAGCGCGTCGCCTGATGCTCCTTGCCCTCCTGATCTTCGTCGCGACGATCACGCTCGTCATCTGGCAACCGAAGGGCCTCGGCATCGGGTGGAGCGCGATGGGCGGGGCGATCGTGGCGCTGCTCGCGGGTGTCGTCACCCTGTCCGACGTGCCGGTAGTATGGGGCATCGTCTGGAACGCGACAGCCGCGTTCGTCGCGATCATCGTCATCAGCCTGCTGCTCGATGAGGCCGGGTTCTTCGAATGGGCGGCACTCCATGTCGCGCGCTGGGGCAGGGGGCATGGTCGCCGGCTATTCGTTCTGATCGTGCTGCTCGGCGCGGCGGTGTCCGCGCTGTTCGCCAACGACGGCGCGGCACTGATCCTGACGCCGATCGTCATCGCCATGCTGCGCGCGCTGGGGTTCAAGGACAAGGCGACGCTGGCCTTCGTCATGGCGGCCGGGTTCATCGCCGACACCGCCAGCCTGCCGCTGGTCGTGTCGAACCTCGTCAACATCGTGTCGGCCGACTTCTTCAAGATCGGGTTCGGCGAATATGCGGCCGTGATGGTGCCGGTCGATCTAATGTCGATCGCGGCTACGCTGGGCGCGCTGCTCATATTCTTCCGACGTGATATCCCGCGAGATTACGATGTGACCGCGCTGCGTGCGCCCGGTGCCGCTATCCGTGACGCCGCGACCTTCCGCGCCGGATGGATCGTCCTTGCCCTGCTGCTCGCCGGCTTCTTCCTGCTCGAACCGCTCGGCGTGCCGGTCAGCGCCGTCGCCGCTGCCGGCGCGATCCTGCTGCTGGTGATCGCTGGGCGGGGCCATGTCATCCAGACAGGCAAGGTGCTGCGCGGCGCGCCGTGGCAGGTCGTCATATTTTCGCTCGGCATGTACCTGGTCGTTTATGGCCTGCGGAACGCCGGCCTGACCGACCATCTGGCGGCGCTGCTCGACCGCACCGCACAAGGCGGCGTGTGGAGCGCAGCGCTAGGAACGGGCGTGATCGCGGCCGTCCTGTCGTCGGTAATGAACAACATGCCAACCGTGCTGGTAGGCGCGCTGTCGATCGACGCCACGCATGCGACAGGGGCGGTCAAGGAAGCGATGATCTACGCCAACGTCATCGGCTGCGATCTCGGCCCCAAGCTGACGCCGATCGGCTCACTCGCCACGCTGCTGTGGCTGCATGTCCTGGGGCAGAAGGGCGTTCGGATCGGGTGGGGCTATTATTTCCGGGTCGGGGTCACACTGACCGTGCCGGTTCTGCTCATCACGCTTGCGGCGCTGGCGTCGAGGATCACGATCGGATGACGGCATTGATCTACATTGGCGCGGCGCTCGCGGAAATTGCTGGATGCTTTGCCTTCTGGGCCTGGCTCTGTATGGGAAAGTCGCCCGTGTGGCTGGCGCCCGGCATCGCTTCGCTGATCCTGTTCGCCTGGCTCCTGACTCGCGTAGACAGCGACGCGGCGGGCCGTGCCTATGCCGCCTATGGCGGCATCTACATCTGCGCCTCGCTACTCTGGCTATGGGGCGTCGAGGGCGTTCGGCCCGATCGATGGGACGTGGGCGGTGCGGTCCTGTGTCTTGTCGGAACCTGCGTCATCCTTCTTGGCCCGCGGGGGGCATGATGGAGCTGACTGCCACATCGCTTGGTCCCGATGAAATCGCCAAGCTGGCATCGTTCCTCGAAACCGCGAACCTGCCCAGCGCCGATCTCGCTGATCCCGGCCGCCTGTTCTTCCAGTTCGAGGCCGATAGCCTCGTGGGTTATGGCGGCCTGGAGGGTGGAGGGGCTGACCGCCTGCTTCGCTCGATCGTCGTACTCCCCGATCGCCGGGGGCATGGCCTCGGGCGGGCATTGGTCGCCACCCTCGAAAGACAGGCGCGCAACCTCGGAGTGGAACGCCTGCATCTGCTGACGACGACGGCCGCGCCGTTTTTCCGAACGCTCGGCTATGCCGACGCCGATCGCGGCGCTGCTCCTCCGGCCGTCGCCGCATCGCGCGAGTTTACCGCGCTCTGCCCCGCATCGGCCGCCTATCTCGTGAAAGCCATCTGATGCCGCTCCGCACCCTCACTGAACCCGATACCCTGCCAGCGCTCGATCCGGCCTATGCCGTTCAGCGGCCGGCGCTGGGGCTCGGCCCGCTAGAACCCGCGCCGCGCATCCTCCTCCTCTATGGATCACTCCGCGAGCGATCCTATTCCCGCCTGTGCGTCGAGGAAGCGGCGCGGTTGCTCCGGTTCTTCGGCTGCGAGATACGCATCTTCGACCCGTCCACCCTGCCGCTGCCCGATCAACATGCCGGCGACGATCATCCGGCCGTCCATGAGCTGCGCAAGCTGTCTTTATGGTCGGAAGGTCAGGTGTGGTGCAGCCCGGAACGTCACGGTCAGATCACCGGCATCATGAAGCTGCAAATCGATCATCTGCCGCTGTCGATGGGCGGGATGCGCCCGACACAGGGGCGCACGCTCGCGGTCATGCAGGTGTCGGCCGGATCGCAGTCGTTCAACAGCGTCAACACCCTGCGCGTGCTGGGTCGCTGGATGCGAATGGTGACGATCCCGAACCAGTCGAGCGTCGCCAAGGCGTTCAACGAGTTCGATGACGCCGGGCGCATGAAGCCGTCCAGTTACTATGACCGGATCGTGGACGTGATGGAGGAGCTGGTCCGCTTTACGGTGCTGCTGCGTCCGCACACCGAACATCTCGTCGATCGCTACTCGGAAAGGAAAGAGGCCGGCATACCGATCGACGCAACGACTGATCTGTCGAGCATCGCGACCGAAGCACAGCGCTCGTCCTGACGTGTCATAGGCATGTCGCGGGACGATCATAGCTGCATCGGCCACGTCATGGCACAAACCCGAATATGATCGATCCGGAAACACAATCACGGGGCCGCCCGGGACTACTTGCCATTGCAGACGTGTTCGCCCGCTACGGCAATTTCACGCTGGGCGGCGGTAGCGCGACGGTGGGCACGCTGCATCGCGAGCTGCTGGATCGGCGACGCTGGATCGATGCCGATGCCTTTACGCTGTGCTTCAGCCTCGCTCGCCTGACACCTGGCACCAACGTCCTGGCCTTCTGCACTGGCATCGGATGGCTGCTGCGCGGCTATCCCGGCGCGATCGTGGCGCTGCTCGCCGCCTCCGTCCCCTGCACCCTGATCGTCGTTGTCGCGAGCGCGCTGTTCACCGAGGCGGAGGGCAACGGCCTGGCGCAGGCGGCGATCCACGGCGCGATCGCCGCGGCCGTGGCGATCACCGTCAAGACGTGCTGGACCATCGCGCACCCGCACTATCGACCCGGATCGCGGCTGCGGGTCGTCGCCATCGCGACGGCTGCATTCCTGCTCTACGTCGTGGCGGGCATCCCCGCGATCGAGGTGCTGCTGGGCGCGGCCGTGCTGGGCGCGATCCTGCCCCCGGTCCGCGCATGAACATCGTCCTGCTCTATCTGATCCTGCTCAAGGCGACGTGCACAGCGTTCGCCGGGCTCGCCTCGCTGCCGGTCGTCCAGGACTCGCTCGTCGCCCATCATCACGTCCTGACCGACAAGCAGCTCAACGAAGCCGTCGTCATCACGCGCAGCTCGCCCGGTCCGGTCGGGCTCTATGTCGTCAGCGTCGGCTATTTCGTCGCCGGCATCCCCGGCGCCATCGCCGGGTGGCTGGCAATGGTGACACCGGCGGGGCTCATCATCCCGCTGGTCCACCTTGTCGGCAGACGGATGGAGCACCCCCGCGTGCGCTCCGTCCTCCAGACCGTGGTGATCGCCAGCGCCGGGCTGCTGCTCGCCGCTGCCATCCCGCTCGCCCGGGACGGGCTGACCGATCCGGTCACGATCGTCATCGCACTGGTAAGCCTGGCGTTGCTGTTCACCACCAAACTCGACACGCTGTGGATCATCCTCGGCGCTGCGCTCACGTCGCTGACCGCCTCGGCGATCGGTGCCGTTCCCCTCTTCCACTAGGCTATCCGTTGGACACCTACACCCTGCTCGCAATCTGCGCCCTGCTCGGGCTGGGCGCTCTGCTCTATACCTCGGTCGGGCACGCCGGGGCGTCGGCCTACATCGCCATCATGGCGCTGTTCGGCCTCGCTCCGGCGACGATCCGACCGGCTGCGCTGGTCATGAACATCATGGTCGCCTCATTCACCTCGTGGCGGTTCATCCGCGCCGGCCAGTTCGACGGGCGACGCCTGCTCCCCTTTCTGCTCGGGTCGCTACCGCTCGCCTTCCTTGGTGGTCGCATCACCTTGCCGGGCGCAACCTACCGGCCGCTGATCGGCATCGTTCTCCTGATCGCCGGCGTGCGACTGCTCTGGCCGCGACCGATGAAACGACAGGACGAAATCACGACACCGCCGCCTGCTGCCGGGGTCGCGAGCGGCGCCGCGATCGGGCTGCTCTCCGGCCTGACTGGCACTGGGGGCGGCATCTTCCTGAGCCCGCTGCTCATCATGGCGGGCTGGTCGAGCGCGCGGATGGCGAGCGGCATCGCGGCTGTATTCATTCTGGCGAACTCGATTGCCGGCCTTGCCGGCAATCTGTCGAGCGTCGGCCATCTGCCGCCCGAATTGCCCTGGTTCATGCTGTCGGTGGCGATCGGCGCGGTGATCGGGACATCGCTGGGCGTGGCACGTCTACCCGCACAACGTCTTCTTCAGGCCTTGGGTATCGTGCTGCTGGTCGCGGCGGGGAAGCTAATCCTGACCTGATCGCGTCGTACAGACTTGCTTGCAGCGCCGGCAGGGCTCCGGTTTCCGAATATTGGTGTCACAACCGAACGGTTGTGACACCTGGCATACATCCGCTCGCTGCTGCTCTGACCCAACTTCGGCCATTCGTGGCCTCGCTTCGGCTCCCCAACTTCTGCCATTCATTCATGTCGGCAGGAGGACAGCCGCTGAGCCTCGACCTCCCCGATTCTGTTCGGCTTTCCCAAAAACGATGGTATTTCGGGATTATGGAAGTAGATCGGTTAGCCGGTTCCACCTGAGACATCAGGAGCCACTTTGGGGTCCGGGTCCTGCGCCTTGCCGGTCGCGGGTGCCACCTTCTGGCTCGGCATA
>CAJYIX010000003.1 GCA_913775315.1 uncultured Sphingomonas sp.
GACGCTCGAAAAGCCGATCTCGGGCTTCAGCGCCGTCCCCGTCACGCGGATCGTCGCGTTCAGCCCTTGCGTGTCGGCATTGGCCTGGATGTCGAGCGCGGGGTTGGCGGGCACCGACCCGTCGAACCGGATCGCCCCGCGTTCGAGGTCGAAGTCGCGCCCCGCGAACTCATAATCGCCGCGGACCAGGTCGGCGCGCCCGCGAATCCGCGGATTGGTTGGCTCGCCGTCGATGCGCAGGTCGGCGGACCATTCGCTGTCGAGGCCGAGACCCGTCACCTTCATACCACCCGGTGCCCGCGCGCGCAGGTCGAGCTGCCACGGGGTCGTCGCCCGCACTTCCTCGTCGCCTTCGGGCAGGTTGATCTCGGTGATGTTGAGTCGCGGAATCGCCGCGGCGGCGGTCGCGCGGCCGAGGCGATAGCGGCTGGAATTGAGCGTCACCTCGCCGGCGATCGTGCCGCCCGCGCCATCGCTCCTGATCGTCACCGGGCCGCTCACGCTCGCGCCGATATCGTCGCGGTTGATGACTAGCGCGTTTTTCGCCTCGAGCCGAAGGTCCATGCCGAACCCGCGCGCGGCGGCGAGGTCGAAGGCGCCGCTGCCGGTGATCGTCCCCGCCTTGCCGTCATTCGCCTCGAACCGCTCAATGACGAGGCGCGATCCGTCGAAGCGGCCGGCGGTCTTCACGCCGGTCAGCACCGTGCCCATCACCCCACTGGCGATCCGTGCATTGTCGCTGCGGACGAGGCCGCGGATGCGTGGCTCGGCGAGGCGGCCGGTCACGTCGGCGCCGATCTGCACCGGGCCGGACAGGTCGAACAGCTCGATGCCCGTCAGCCGCCACAGCGTGTCCGCCGGCCCACCATAGCGAAGCTGCGCGAACAGCGGCGCGTTGGCCAGCCGCTCGGCCAGCGTGCCGCCGCCCAGCGGCGCCATCCGCGCCTGTGCCCGCCCGACGATCCGCCCGCCGGAGGCCATGACAGCGCGGAACCCCGCCTGATCCGCGCGCAGGATGCCGCGCAGGCCAAGGTCGATCGGCGTCGTGGACAGGACGAGGCCTGCGCGGCTGAGGCCACGGACGGTCATGTCGATGCTGCCGGTGGGGGCCGCGCCGGGCGCGCTCGAATAGCTGAGCTTGCCCGACGCCGATCCGCCGAGGCCGAGGCCCGGATAGCCGATATCGAGCACGCCGAGCGGCATTCGCGTCAGGCTGGCGTCGATCGCCAGCGCGTCGCCGAAGCGGCCGGAGAGTTGCGCCTCGCCACCCGCGAACGCCAGTTTGGTCTGAGCCAGTGCCCACCCCTCACCCGTCCGCGTCAGTTCGGCGGGAGTGAGCAACTTCAACGGCCGTCCATCGACCTGCCCGCCGCCCGACAGCGTGTAGCGATCCGGCGTCACGCCCACGTCGAAATCGAGCGCGAACCGCCGCCCGCGCGACCCCGCCAGCGACACCTTGCCGCTGCCCGCCCCGTCGCGCAGCGTTACGCTGCCCCCCAGCCGGGCAAGGCTGAGCGCGCCGCGGCTAAGGCCGCGGATCTGCGTTTCGGCGGTCAGGTCCGTGCCCGCGGGATCGAGGCGGACGGTGAAGCGCAGCCGGCCCGAGCGGACGCGCGCGCCCGCAATCGTCGCGCCTTGTGCCGTCAGGTCGCCGTCGATGCGCTGAATCTCACCCTCGGGCGCGAAGCCGATCCGGCCGGAGAGACCGCCGCCAGTGAGATCGATCGCGCCCGAGAAACCGCCGGGGACGATATCGAGCGCCCCCTGCCCCCGCGTGCCCGCCACGTCGAGCCGGTCGACGACGATCCGCGCCTGTCCCCCGCGCGGCAACAGGATCGTGCCGACCGCGGTGAACGGCCCCAGCCGCGAGCCGCCCGCGGCAGTGTAGCGATACCCCTCCGCCACCGGATCGAGCACGGCGCTCACGTCGGCCAGCCCCAGCGTCACCTGCGGCCGGGCAAGTCGCAACCGGATCGCGGGCCGGTCGATGCGCCCGTCGATGCTGAGGATGACCGGGCCGTACTGGCGCGAGACGCCCTGCCCGGTGAAGACGAACGTCCCGTCGATCCGGCGATAGCCGTTGCCGCGGAGGTTCAAGCCGGGCGAGGTAAGGCGCAGATCGGTGAAGCGCAGGATGCGGTCCGGCCCCCGCTCCAACCGGGTGACGATCCGCGGCAGCCCCTGCGTCAGCGAGCGGAAGAACGCGTTCTCGAGGGTCAGCATCCGCGCGGTGCCGATGCCGACGATCCGCGTGCCGACCCCGTTCGCGCCGGGCACGACCGACAGCTTCGTGTCGACCTCGACCAGCCCGAGGCCGGGGATGCGATAGCGCTTGAGGCCACCCGCCAGCCCGACCTCGTACCGGCCGGTGCGCAGGTCGACGAGCAGCATGACGCGGCCGTTCAATTGGTCCGACCGCACCTGAAGCGCGTCGGCGGTGAGCGCGGTGCTCGTCACCTTGAGCGGCCCGGTGACGGTCAGGTTGCGGAGGATGCCGCCCGCCACGTCACCGACGCCCGTCACGCGTGCGGCGGTGAGCGTCAGCGGCACCGTCACCGGCGCCTTCGATAGCCGGCCGCGACCGGCGGCGCGCACGACCTCGAACCCGGTCTGGTCGAACGCCGCGCGGTCGACGGTCAGGCGATAGTCGAAGCTCGCCCGGTCGAACGCACCGTCCAGCGTCACGCGCGCGCGGATGTTGCGCCCGGTCATGTTGGGGAACAGCGCGGGCGGCCGCAGCAGGCGGATGTCGGTGACGAGGTTGCGCCAGCCGCTGGTCGCCAGATCGACGGCCCCCTTGCTGTCGATCGCCAGCGCCGCAGTGCGCAGCGACAGCGTCCCGTTCAGCCGCCGGTCGGCCAGCGTTGCCTGTCCCGCCACGCGAATGCGCGGCTGCGACAGGCGTTGGAGGCGGCCCTTCAGCAGGCTGGCCGGGGCGAGGTTGCCGTCCAGCGCATAGCGGCCCGCGTCGACACCGAGCTTCAAGTCGACGATCCGCGCCGCTCCGACGTCGGCTCGGGCCGAGCCGCGCCAGCGCGACCAGCTGCCGTCACCCGCGACCGCGAAACCCACCGACGCGCGCGTTCCGATCATCCGCCCGAGCACGCCGTTGCCTCGCCCACGACCACGCGCGGCAAGGTCGAACCGGTCGCGATCGGGCGCGGCGTCGAGCTTCAGCCGGACGAAGTCGCTCCCCTGCACCAGCGCGGCAAGGTCGATCAGCGCGCGGCGGTCGCGCACGTCGCCGCGGCCGATCAGCTTCGCCACGCGCCGCTGACCCGCCACCGCGGGCGCCAGTTCCAGCCGCTCTGCCCGCAGCAGTCCGACGCGAATATCGAACCCCGGCAGGATTGGCCCGCGCCGCCCGGTCGGGTTGGGCTGCGGCAACTTGTGGAGCGTCGCCGCCGGCACAATCAGGCTGCGGATATCGAGCGTGTTCCGCGCCCACGCAAGCGGACGCCAGTCGAGCTCGGCGCGCGGCGCGCTGAAGACGAGCCCCTTGGGATCGCGGATCGTCACGTCGATCAGCGTCGCACGGCCATAGATCGACCCCTCGATCCGGCCGACCCGGTACTTCATCCCGTCGCGCGGGCTGAGCGCGGCGATCCGGTCGGCGATGAAGCGGTGCCCCGGCTGCGTGTCGATCAGCAGCAGCGCCGCCCCGATAGCCAGCACCAGCACCGCGACCAGCCCGAGCAGCCACCGCCACCAGCGGCGCGGCTTCTTCAAGGGCGGCGGCGCTTCCTCGCTCAAAAAGCCTGCCCCAGGCTGACATAGACGGCGATGCGCGAATCGCCCGGCTGCGGATTGATCGGTGTGCCCACGTCGACGCGGATCGGGCCGAAGTTGGAGTAATAGCGCACGCCAACACCCGCCCCGACGCGGAAGTCGGTCAGCTTGGGTAGCGGCGAGGTGTAGATGTTGCCCGCGTCGATGAACGGTACGATGCCAAAATTGCCGAACGCCTTCACCCGCGCCTCGATCGAGAACTCGGTCAGGCTGCGCCCGCCGATCGGGTCGTTGTTGGCGTCGCGCGGCCCGATCGACTGGAAGCCATAGCCGCGCACCGACGCACCGCCGCCGGCATAGAAGCGCCGCGACGGCGCGATCGCATCGCGCGGCGCGCCGACGATCGTGCCCAGCCGCGTCCGCGCCGCCAGCACGACGCGATCGGTTACGGGGCGGTAGACGCTGGCATCGAGCTGCGTGCGCGCATAACCGAAGGTCGCGCCCGACAGCGACACCTCCGGCGACAGCCGCCCGCCGAGGCGAAACCCGCGCGTCGGATTAAGCAGGTCGTCGGTGCCGTCATAGGTCAGGCTCGTCGGCAGCGCGCCGATGAAATAGGTCCGCACCCGCGGCTCACCGGTCGAGACGATCACGTCCTGCTCGCGGCTCGCGGCAAGTTCGGCGCCGACCGACCAGATCCACGCCTTCTGGAAGAAGATGTTCGTCTGCCGCTCCAATGTCCCGGCGAGCAGCAGCGTGTCCGCCGAATAGGCGTCGCGCTCCAGATGCGCGGCGGTCGCCTGGAGCGTCAGCACCCGGTCGCGCTCGTGGAAGTTGTTGCGGCGGAAGGTGACGCCCGCCAGCTGCTCGCGCGTGCCAGCAACGCCGCGCAGCGTCAGCGCGCCTTCGGGCGGGAAGAAGTTGCGGTGCGTCCAGCTTGCCTCGACGCGCGCGCCCTCGCCGGTGCCATAGCCGATCTCGCCCGCGATCGTGCGCGGCGGCGCAGGGGCCATTCGGACGTCGAGGTCGACGGTGCCGGGTTCGGCGCCCTTCACCGGCTCGATCCGGACCGCGCTGACGAGGCCGGTCTGGATGATCGCGCGACGAAGGTCGTCGACCGATCCCTGGTCGAAGCTCTCACCCGGCTTGAACCGGGCGATGTCCTGTACGTGATCGCCGTCGAAGACGCGATTGTCGCGCGTGGTGATCCGGCCGAAGCGCAGCGCCTCGCCCGGCGATACCTTGACCGCCAGCGTCGCGGTGCGCGTCGCATGATCGACGACGATGCGGCTCTCGCCTACCTCGGCAAAAGGAAAGCCCTCGCGCCCGATCCGCTCTTTCAGGTTCGCTTCGGCCGCCGCGATCGTGTCGGCGTTGACGGGGTCCTTGGGTTCGACCGCAAACGCCTTGCGCAGCGCGTCGGTCTTGGCCCCCGCGGCGTCCAGCCCCTCCAGCGTCACGCCGGCGAAGCGATAGACGTCGCCCGGCACCGCGGCCAGCAGCACGGTCACGTCGCCTGCCTCGGCCTCGACCCGCGTCTGGACCTCCGCGTCGTAATAGCCCTCGGCCCGGAGCAGGTCGTTCAACAGCCCCGCATCCTCGCGCGCGCGGCGATCGAGCTGCGCGGCATTGGCGGGTTTGCCCTCGCCGTTGCGGAGCGTCGAGGCTTCGTTGAACCGCTGCCGCATCAGGTCGTTCCAGATGCCTTCCATCCCCTCCACGCGGTAGCGATAGCGCGTCTCGGCCGCGATCTGCGGCGCGCCGGTCGCGGCGGTGGGGTCCGCGGGATCGGCCTTCAGGTCTGGCCAGTCGAGGCCGAGTTCGGGCATCGGCGCCAATGGATCGCCCGGATCGAGCAGCGCGTCGTCAGCCGGCCGCGACTGATCCTGCGCCCACGCGGCGGCGGGCGACAACAGGAACAGGCCGGCGGCGGCAATGGGCCAGCATCGCCGGCGGACTGCACTCGACATGGGACCAGCCCTATTGCGTCGCTGCCCGCGCGGCAATGGCTCTAGTCGGACGCCGCCAGCGCCTCGACCCGCGCGCGGTGCTCCGCCGCGCCGAACGGAAAGTGAAGGAACAGCCACGCCGCCGAGAAGGAGAGGATCAGGTAGGTGCCCGCGAACAGGATCGTCAGCCAGTCGAGCGTGTCGGCGCCCACCTGACCCGGCTTAGCACCCTCCGGGAAACCCACCGCGGCGAGGATCAGGCCGGAGACGAAGATGCCGATACCGCTGGTGCACTTTTGGACGAAAAAGGCCCCGGCGAAGAACACACCCTCGCTGCGCTTGCCGGTGCGCACCTCGCTATGCTCGACCACGTCGGCCATCATCGACGCGCCGAGGATCGCGGTGCCGACGCTGACCGCGGTATTGAGCGTATAGATCGCGAACAGGATCGGCAGCATCGCCGGCTCCCCCGGCTCGGGGAAGATGCCCGCGAGGCGGAGCGCGAAGGGGCCGGCCTGAAGCAGCCCGGCGGCCGCGATCATCGCGGCGGCGGCGCGCGGCTTGCCGATCACCCGCGCGAGTGCGGGCGCGCCGACAAAGGCGATGACGACGCCCGCGAACAGCACCGCCGCCAGCCAGGCGAAGGTCGCGGTCTCGAACTTCCACACGAAGGTGTAGAGATAGTTGGAGAGCGCAAAACTGATCCCCTGATTGGTATAGGCGAACAGCCCCGCCGCCATCAGGATCAGGAACGGCCGGTTCTTCATCGCGCTCGCCAGTTCGCGAAACGCGGTGCCGAGACCGCCCGGCTCGATCGCCGGTTTGGGCAGGCGGCGAATCTCGCGATGCGTGCCGATCGCCGAGACCGTGATTGCGACGAACATCGCGATCGCCCCGGCGATGGCGAAGCCGCGATAGCCGTCGCGATTGAGCAGGCCATTGGTCTGCCCCGCTTCCGGCACCAAAAACAATTGGTACGCGGCGAGCAGCATCAGCAGCCCGCCCGTCCAGCCGAAGATATAGCGATAGGCGGTGATCCGCGTCCGCTCGTCATAGTCGGCGGTCAGTTCGGGGGTCAGCGCCTGGCTCGGCACCTCATACGCCGAAACCGCCGTCCGCACGACCACCGCCGCGCCGAACAGCCATGCCAGCGTCCAGCCCGAGCCCAACGCGGGCGGATTCCACAGCGCGACCCAGCCGAGCGCGATCGGCAGCGCGGCGGCGTACATCCACGGATGCCGCCGCCCCCAGCGGCTGCGCGTCCGGTCCGACGCCACCCCGATCATCGGGTCGATCACCGCATCGAGCAGCAGCGCGCACATCACGACGAACCCGACCTGCGCCGAGGGCAGGCCCATCACCTGATTATAGAAGAGGAGCAGGAACGTGCCGAAGCCGTTGTCCTTCACTCCGTAGGCAACCGCGCCGAAGCCATAGGCGAGCGTGGTGGCGGTTGCGACGCGGCGGACGGGCGGCAGCGCGTGGGCATCGCCCCTTCGCGCATCGGGTATCGCGCCGCTCATCGCTCGGCGAGCCGCCCATGGCGATTTTGGAAGATCGGGTATGCCTTTCGACTTGCCATCTCGCCCTGCCTTGCCCTAGCGATGTCGCCAGATAACGATGCGGGGTGCGTACCGGCTTCCGATAGCCCAGGTCCAGCCCCCAGCCGGAGAGGATGCCGCCATGGCGCTCGACGCCGATACCTTCGACGCGCTGATCGACGCCGTCCGCCGCTTCGTCGCCGAGCGGCTCCGCCCGTTGGAGGCGCAGGTGGAGAATGACGACGCGATCCCCGCCGACGTGGTGGCGGAAATGCGCGAGATGGGGCTGTTCGGCCTGTCGATCGCGCCCGAATATGGCGGGCTCGGCCTCTCGATGGCCGAGGAAGTGCGCGTGGCGATGGAGACGGGGCGCACGACGCCCGCCTTCCGCTCCGCGTTCGGCACCAATGTCGGGATCGGCAGCCAGGGCCTCGTCATCGCCGGCACGCCCGAGCAGAAGGCAGAGTGGCTGCCGCGGATCGCCAGCGGCGAGATCGTGACGAGCTTCGCGCTCACCGAACCCGATGTCGGCAGCGATTCGGGCAGCGTGAAGACGCGCGCGGTCCGTGACGGCGACGTGTACCGGCTGTCGGGGACCAAACGCTACATCACCAACGCCGACAAGGCGGACCTGTTCACCGTCATGGCCCGAACCGGTGACGAACCTGGCGGGCGCGGCGTTACCGCGTTCCTCGTCCCCCGCGACCTGCCCGGCCTGCGCGTCGGGCCGCCCGAGAAGAAGATGGGGCAGAAGGGCGCGCATGTCTGCGACGTGCATTTCGACGACGTGCCCGTCCCCGCCGCCAACCGGCTGGGCGAAGAGGGCGAGGGTTTTCGCATCGCGATGAAGGTGCTCGACCGCGGACGGCTGCACATCGCCGCGGTGTGCGTGGGCGTCGCCGAGCGGCTGATCGCCGACACCGTCGCCTATGCCGGCGAACGCCGCCAGTTCGGCAAGCCGATCGCCGAGCACCAGCTCGTTCAGGCGATGATCGCCGATTCGAAGACCGAGGCGCTGGCCGCCCGCGCGCTCGTCATCCAGACCGCCGATGCCAAGGATCGCGGCGAGGACGTGGTCCTCGAAAGCGCCGCGGCCAAGCTGTTCGCCAGCGAGATGGTCGGCCGCGTCGCCGATCGCGCGGTACAGGTGCATGGTGGCGCGGGCTATATCGCCGACTATGGCATCGAACGCCTCTATCGCGACGTGCGGCTGTTCCGAATCTATGAGGGGACGACGCAGATCCAGCAGGTCATCGTCGCACGCGAAACGATGAAGCGCGGGGGTTGAGAATGCGGGCCCTCATCCTCGCCGCTATCGTCCTCGCCGCGCCGGCATTCGCGCAGGACCACCCGGCTCCCGTCGCAGCGCGCGGCGATCACGTCGCAATCTCCGTCACCGACCTGGACCGCAGCGCCGACTTCTACAAGCGCGTGTTCGGCTTTCCCGAGCTCAAGGCGCCGGTGAAGAACCGCCGCTGGCTCGACCTTGGCGGCGGGTTCGCGATGCACATCATCCCCGACCGTACCGCGCCGGTGGGCGTCGATCGCGGCAACCACATCGCCTTTGCCGTCGCCGACTTCGACGGCTTCGTCGCGATGCTGGTGAGGGAGGGCATCCCCTTCACCGATTTCGAGGACAAGCCCTCGACGATCCAGCGCCTGCGCACCGACGGCGTGCGACAGGTCTATATCCGCGATCCCGACGGCCACCGGATCGAAGTCAACGACGCCGCGCGCAACCGCTGAACAGGAGCAATCATGGACACCAACAGCCTCTTCCGCCTCGACGGCCGCGTCGCGCTCGTCACCGGCGGGTCGCGCGGGATCGGACGGATGATCGCCACCGGCTTCGTCGGCATGGGCGCGCGCGTCTATGTCAGCTCGCGCAAGACCGATGCGTGCGAGGCGACGGCGGCGGAACTCGGCGAAAACGCCATCCCCCTGCCCGCCGACGTGTCGACGGTCGAGGGCTGCCGTGCGCTCGCCGCCGAGATCGCCGAGCGCGAGGGGCGGCTCGACATCCTCGTCAACAATGCCGGCGCCGCCTGGGGCGAGCCGTTCGACACCTTCCCCGAAAGCGGCTGGGACAAGGTGATGAACCTCAACGTGAAATCCCCCTTCTTCCTGACGCAGGCACTGCACGACGTGCTGAAGGCGAGCGGCGCGGACGGGCGGCCGGCCAAGGTTATCAACATCACCTCGATCGACGGCCAGCGCTGCAACCCCTGGGAAACCTACAGCTATCAGGCGTCGAAGGCGGCGCTGATCCACCTCACCCGCCGCATGGCCGCGCGGCTGATCCGCGACAACATCGTCGTCACCTCGCTCGCCCCCGGCGCCTTCGCCAGCGACATGAACAAGGCGGCGCGCGACCATGGCGATAACGTCGCCAAAGCGATCCCCGCACGCCGCATCGGCGAGGCGGAGGACATGGCGGCAGCGGCGATCTATCTGGCGAGCCGCGCGGGCGATTATGTCGTCGGGGAAACGCTCACGGTCGATGGCGGGCTGGTCAACGCCTCGCTGGGCGTCAGCATCGACGGCTGAGCAGCGTCAGACCGCGGTGGCGTAGTTGGTGATCGCCTGACCGGCGGTCACCAAGAGCACGCCCGCGACGAGCGCACCCACGACCATGGCGATGACAAGCCCACGCGATTTGGCGCGGACGATGGGGTTGAACCGCATCACGAACCTCCTCTTTGCAACCTGATAGCATGGCTATGCTAACGCAGGATGAACCGGGGCTGTCATCCGCTGAAAAGCATCGCTAACGCATCGGCATGACCACCGCCAAGATCTGCGGCCTCTCGACGCCCGACACGCTCGACGCCGCGATTGCCAGCGGGGCAAGCCATGTCGGCTTCGTGTTCTTCGCGCCCTCGCCCCGCAACCTGTCGTTCGACGCCGCGGCGGGGCTTGCGGCGCGGGTTCCGGATCTGGTGGCACGTGTCGGAGTGTTCGTCGATCCTGCCGACGACCTGCTTGAGCCCGCGATCGCCGCCGGACGGCTGGACGTGCTGCAACTCCACAAGACCGCGCCCGATCGGATCGCCGCGATCCGCGCGCGCCACCGCCTGCCGGCCTGGGCGGCCGTCGCGGTGAAGGCGCGCACCGACCTCGATGCCGCCCGCCCGCTGGCGGGATTGATCGACCGTATCCTCTACGACGCCAAGACGCCGGAGGGGGCGAGTCTGCCCGGTGGGATGGGCCTTCGCTTCGACTGGAATTTGCTCGACGGCTTCCGCCACCCCGCCCCCTGGGCATTGTCGGGCGGGCTGGACGCGGGCAACGTGGCCGAGGCGATCCGGCGGACCGGCGCGCCGATCGTCGATGTCTCCTCTGGCGTTGAAAGCGCGCCGGGCGTCAAGGATGCCGCGAAGATCCGGGCGTTCCTGAAGGCCGTATCCTTAGCCTGACCCGCGGGCTTCCGTTCGGGCATCGCCATCGCTAAGTGGCACCCATGAACGCTCCCAACAGCCTTCGCCAGCAGCCCGACGAGCGCGGCCATTTCGGCGATTTCGGTGGCCGCTACGTCGCCGAGACGCTGATGCCGCTGATCCTCGACCTCGAGCGCGAGTATCGCGCGGCCAAGACCGATCCCGCCTTTGCCGCGCAGTTCGACGACCTGCTCGAACATTATGTTGGCCGCCCCAGCCCGCTTTATTATGCCGAGCGACTGACCGAGGCGCTGCGCGAGAGCGCCGAGCCCGGCATGGGTGCCGATGTCTGGTTCAAGCGCGACGAGCTCAATCACACGGGCGCGCACAAGATCAACAATTGCGTCGGCCAAATCCTGCTGGCGATGCGGATGGGCAAGACGCGCATCATCGCGGAGACGGGCGCGGGCCAGCATGGCGTCGCGACGGCCACGGTCTGCGCGCGCTTCGGCCTGCCCTGCACCATATTCATGGGCGCGACCGATGCCGCGCGCCAGCAGCCCAACGTCTTTCGCATGAAGCTACTCGGGGCGGAGGTGCGGCCCGTCACCTCGGGCTCGGCAACGCTCAAGGACGCGATGAACGAGGCGCTGCGCGACTGGGTCGCCAACGTCCACGACACCTTCTACATCATCGGCACCGCCGCCGGCCCGCATCCGTACCCGGAACTCGTCCGCGACTTCCAGAGCGTGATCGGGCGTGAGGCGCGCGAGCAGATGCTCAAGCGTATCGGCCGCCTGCCCGACCTACTCGTCGCCGCGATCGGCGGCGGGTCGAACGCGATCGGGCTGTTCCACCCGTTTCTCGATGATGCCGACGTCAAGATGCTGGGCGTCGAGGCGGCGGGCCACGGCCTCGACAAGCTGCACGCCGCCAGCCTCGCGGGCGGCGCACCGGGCGTGCTCCACGGCAACAAGACGTACCTGCTCCAGGACGAGGACGGCCAGATCGCCGAGGCGCACTCAATCTCGGCCGGGCTCGACTATCCGGGCATCGGGCCGGAACATGCGTGGCTGAAGGAGATCGGCCGCGTCGAATACACCTCGATCACCGATACCGAGGCGCTCGACGCCTTTCAGCTGCTCTGCCGGACCGAAGGGATCATCCCCGCCCTCGAACCCGCCCACGCGATCGCCGCCGTGGCGAAGCGTGCGCGCGAGATGCCGCGCGACAACGTGATCCTCGCGAATCTGTGCGGGCGCGGCGACAAGGACATCTTCACCGTGGCCGACGCGCTGGGGGTGGAGATTTGAGCACCGCGCCCCGCTCCCTCCGTCGCCCCGGCGAAAGCTGGGGTCTCCCTGTTGCAGAGCGCAGCGCCGGCAACACACCGGTCCCAGCGTTCGCTGGAATGACGGATTTGGCAGCATGACCCGCCTCGCCTCCGCCTTCGCCAAGGCCCACCCCGCGCTCGTTGCGTTCGTGACCGCGGGTGACCCCACACCCGCCGCGACGCCCGCGCTCCTCGACGCCCTCGTTGCGGGCCGGGCGGATGTGATCGAGCTCGGCATGCCGTTCACCGATCCGATGGCCGACGGCCCCGCGATCCAGGCGGCGAACATCCGCAGCCTGTCTGCGGGCACGACGACTGCCGACATCCTGTCGATCGCCCGCGGCTTTCGCGCGCGCCACCCGGACGTGCCGCTCGTACTGATGGGCTATGCCAACCCGATGCTCCGCCGCGGGCCGGATTGGTTCGCCGCCGCCATCGCGGAAGCCGGCGTCGACGGCGTGATCTGCGTCGACGTGCCGCCCGAAGAGGACGACGCACTCGGCCCGGCGCTCCGAAACGCGGGCGTCGACCTGATCCGCCTCGCCACGCCGACCACCGACGTCGCCCGTCTGCCCGCGGTCATGGCCGGCGCATCGGGCTTCGTCTATTACGTCTCGGTCGCGGGGATCACCGGGTTGCAGCAGGCCGCGCAGGCGTCGATCGAGGAAGCCGTCCAGCGGCTCAAGGCCGGCACCGACCTGCCCGTCGCGGTCGGCTTCGGCGTGCGTACGCCCGATCAGGCCGCCGCGATCGCCCGCGTCGCCGACGGCGTCGTCGTCGGCTCCGCGATCGTCGAGATCGTCGCCGAGCATGGGCCCGCCGCCGCACCCCACGTCACCGACTATGTGCGCTCATTGAAGAGCGCGATCGAAACTTCCAGGATTCCCGTATGAGCTGGCTCAACCGCGTCCGCAACGCCCTCGCCGCCGTCGTTCCCGTCAAGGAAACGCCCGACAATCTCTGGCACAAGTGCAAGGGATGCGGGCAGATGATCTTCACCAAGGAATATGAGGAAAACCTCTATGTCTGCCCGCTGTGCGACCATCACGGCCGTATCGGGCCGAAGCAGCGGTTCGCGCAATTGTTCGACGAGGGGACGTGCAAGCTTCTCCCCGCGCCGCGCGTCGCCGATGACCCGCTGAAGTTCCGCGATTCCAAACCCTATGTCGCCCGGCTGAAGGCCGCGCGTGCCGATACCGGCGACCAGGATGCGTTCGTCTCTGCGCGCGGCAATATCGAGGGCCGCCGCGCGGTGATCGGTGTCCAGAACTTCGCCTTCATGGGCGGGTCGATGGGCCAGGCGGTGGGCGAAGGCTTCATTGCCGGGGTCGAGGCGGCGATCGCCGCCCGCGCGCCCTTCATCGTCTTCACCGCCAGCGGCGGCGCGCGGATGCAGGAGGGCATTTTGAGCCTCATGCAGATGCCGCGCACCACCGTGGCGATCGAGATGCTGCACGATGCCGGCCTGCCCTATATCGTCGTGCTGACCGATCCGACCTCGGGCGGGGTGATGGCGGCCTATGCGATGCTGGGCGACGTGCAGATCGCCGAGCCCAAGGCGACGCTCGCCTTTACCGGCCGGCGCGTGATCGAGCAGACGATCCGCGAGAAGCTGCCCGAGAACTTCCAGACCAGCGAATATTATCGTGACCATGGCCTCATCGACATGGTGGTCGAGCGCAAGGACCTGCGCGCGCAGCTTTCCGCGCTGATCGATTACCTCACACACGACCGCGCCGCCGCCTGATCCGGCAGCGCCGATGGCCGACCATGCCCGCTCCGACGACCCGTTCGTCCAGGCGCAGTTCGACCGGCTGAACGCGCTCGGCCCCGGCGCCGACACGCTGGGGCTGGAGCGGATTACGCGGCTGCTGGCACGGGTCGGCGATCCGCATCGGGCGCTGCCGCCCGTCTTCCATGTCGCGGGGACCAACGGCAAGGGATCGACCTGCGCCTTCCTGCGCGCGGGACTGGAGGCGGCGGGATACCGCGTTCATGCCTATACCAGCCCGCATCTCGTCCGCTTCAACGAGCGGATCCGGGTGGCGGGGACGCTGATCGACGACCGGGCGCTCGCGGCGTTGCTGGCCGAGGTGCTCGACGCCGGCGGCGACATCGGCGCGAGCTTCTTCGAGGTGACGACCGCCGCCGCGTTCCTTGCTTTCGCGCGCACGTCTGCCGATGCCTGCGTGATCGAGGTGGGCCTCGGCGGGCGGCTCGATGCCACCAACGTCATCCCCACATCGCTGGTCGGCGGGATCGCGCGGCTCGGCATCGACCATCAGGCGTTCCTCGGCGACACGATCGAGGCGATCGCTGGCGAGAAGGCCGGGATTGCGCGGGCCGGTGTGCCGCTGGTGACGCTCGATCAGCCGGAGAGCTGTGCCGAGGTGATCGAGCGCGTTGCGACGGAGACTGGCGCGATCCTTCAGCGCCGCGGCGTGGAGTGGCACTCACGGACCGAGGGCGAGGCGATCCGGTTCGAGGATGCGCGCGGCGCACTCGACCTGCCGACGCCCGCACTGCCCGGCGCGCATCAGCACGAGAATCTGGCGCTGGCCGCAGCGATGCTGCGCGCGCAGGCCTGGCTGCCGGTTCCCGACGACGCGATTGGCGCCGCCGCCGGTGCGCACTGGCCCGCTCGGATGCAGCAACTTCGGCCCGGTCCACTGGCTGATAGCGTGGCGGGTGATTTGCTGCTCGACGGCGCGCACAACCGCAACGCCGCCGATGCCGCCGCGGTTTATCTGGCGCAGCGGGCGAACAAGTCTGCGCTCATCCTCGGCGTGCTCGCCAACAAGGATGCTGGCGGCATCCTCGACGCGCTGGCGCCTTATGTCGGGCCGGTGCGGACCGTGCCGGTCCCCTCGCACCTCTTCCACGCCCCCGAAGACCTCGCCGCACTCGCCGCGGCGCGCGGATTGCAGGCCGAGCCCGCCGCCGATGTGGCCGCCGCGCTCGACAGCCTGTTGGGGTGGCGTGGCGACGTCCTCATCCTCGGCTCGCTCTATCTCGCTGGCCGGGTGCTCGCGCTGAACGACGAAGCGCCGGACTGAAGCGTTATTGATATTGACTATCAATAACGGACAAGGGACAAAAGGCAGGTCAGCGAAAGGACCCTGCCTTGACGCGCACGCTCGAAACCCTCTCGGCACCCCTGCCGCATCTGCAACCGGCTGATCCCGCCGCTCGCCTGATCCTGTTCGGCATCCGCCAGATGGGCGCGCAGGGGCTGGACGAGGCGACGGCGGCCAACGCCTTCCTCACCGCGTTCGGCGTCGATTTCCGGCGGCCGCTGATGATGCTGCGCGTGCTGATGCACGAATTGTCGGTGGCGGCGGCGCGGCCGATCCCGATCGCGCCGTGGTGCTGCCCGCGGATGACCGCGGCAGAGGCGACGCTGGTCGAAGCGATGCGGGGATTCAGCGAGAATCCCGACCGCTCGGCCTATCTGGTCGCCGA
Organism: uncultured Sphingomonas sp.; assembly: GCA_913775315.1. Lineage (GTDB taxonomy): Bacteria > Pseudomonadota > Alphaproteobacteria > Sphingomonadales > Sphingomonadaceae > Sphingomonas. The sequence goes on from CAJYIX010000003.1 coordinate 15,392, forward strand.
CCTGATCGGCGTGCGGCGCGCCGATGCGGCGGTCTGTGCGATGGCGGGCGTCGTGTCTGCGTTCGGCGACCTCGGCCTGCCGATCAGACCCGACTGACCTCGACCTGCGCGCGACTGCGCCACCATTCGGCAAGTACCAGCAGCACCGCGATCCCGCCCAGCCCCGCGGTCACGTAGAAGACGTTGGCATAGCCATAGACGTCGATCGCCTCCCCCGTCGCCGCGCGGCCCAACGCGCCGACGAGGAACGTCATCGAGGACAGGAGCGCGTACTGAACCGCGCTGTATTCGCGCGCGGTGATCGAGGAGATGTAGGCGACGAACGCCGTCCCCGCGAGGCCGCCGGCGACGTTCTCCCCGCTGATCGCGATGAGGAGGCGCATCAGCCGCGGATCGACGCCGATGCTGTCGAGCCCGAACAGCCGCGCGAACCCATCGATGCCCGCCCCGCCGAGTGCCATGTCCGCATAGAGCAGGTTGGACAGCGCCGCGACGATGCCACCCACGACGAGTGTCGGCATCCGCCCCCACGCCGCCAGCAGGAAGCCGCCCAGCGCCACCCCGCCGATCGTCATCCATACGCCGAACAGCTTCGACGCGAACGCCACTTCGTCGTTCGAATAGCCGAGAAAGTCGAGATAGAAGGGAAAGGCGAACGGCGCCCAGATCGAATCGGCGATGCGATAGAGGAGGATGACCGCGAGGACGAGGATCGCGCCCCATTTCAGCCGGTCGACGATCTCGGCCAGCGGCAGGATCAGCGCGCGATAGCTGTGGTCGGCGGCAGCGCGAAGCCCGCCCATCGGCTCGCCCCCACCCTCTTGCTGTGGCAGGCGGCGGGTCCAGCCGGCGACCAGCGCGGGGATGATGACCGTGGCGACGATGATCCACGGCCCGGTCATCCGCGTGAAGTCGCTTGCCGACGGCGCGGTGACGCCCGGCACCACGGGTTGCAGCGCCGAGACCATGAAGCTGCCGAGCGTGAAAATCGCCCAAGTCCAGCACACCGCGACGATGACCAGCGCGGTCCGCCGCTTCGCGCGATCCGGCACGGCATGGCCCGCCAGCGGTTCGGCCGCGTCGGCGGCGTCAAGCTTCGCCTCGGGCAGGAAGATCGTCACCGCGACCGCGACCAGCATGACGAAGCCGAAGCCGACATAGACGCTCGGCCAGTCGAGCCGCGCCGCCAGTACCAGCGCCAGCGCGCCACCCGCGAGCGCGGCGAAGCGGTTGCCAAGCTGATAGACCGCCGACAGAAACTCGACCGTCGCGGTGTCGTCGGCGATCTCGATCCGCCATGCGTCGATCACCACGTCCTGCGTCGCCGACAGGAAGGCGGCGACCACCGCGATCCCCGCGAACGCACCGATCGCGGTCAGCGGATCGGTGGCGGCAAGCCCCCAGAGCGCGGCGGCCAGCAGCGCCTGACAGAGCACCAGCCACGACCGCCGCCGTCCCAGCCCGCCGATGACCGGCAGGCGCAGGCGATCGACGACCGGCGACCACAGGAACTTGAACGCATAGGCAAGCCCGATCCACGACAGGACGCCGATCGTCGCCAGACTGACCTTTAGTTCACCCAGCCAGGCATTGAGCGTGCCGATCAGCAGCGTGAACGGCAGCCCCGACGCAAAGCCGAGGACGAGCATCGCCGATGTCTTGCGATTGGTCAGCGCCGCGCGGAACAGCGCGACCCCCTTGAGCTTCCTGTCCGTCACGCACCCACCCTATCGTTCGGCGGGCACCCTATCCTAACTTTCCGGCAAGCATAGCCCTGACGGTCGCGGCTCAGCCCGACAGCAGCCCGTGTTTCCTCAGCGCATGGCGAAGCTGGTCGTAGGTCAGCCCCAGCGCCTCGGCCGTCGCGCGCTGGTTGTAGCGGTGCTCGGCCATCGCGCGGGTCAGCAGGCGGCGTTCGTAGGTGGTGACGCGGGTGCGGAAATCGCCCTCGATCGGCGGTTCGCTGGGCGCGGCCACCACTGGCGCCGGCTCGCCTTCCGCTACCTCGGGCGCCGCGGTGAAGCCGCCGCTCGATGCCGGGCGCCAGGGCGAATCGAACGGGTCGATCTGGATCATGTCGACCGGCCCGTCGCGCTCCCAGCGATAGACCGCGCGCTCGACCGCGTTGCGCAGTTCGCGGACATTGCCCGGCCAGCGATGCGTCTCCAGCATTTCGATCGCCTCCGGACCGAAGCCCGGCCAGCGATCGCGCCCCAATTCCGCCGACATCCGCCGCCCGAAATGATCGGCGAGCACCAGGATATCGCCGCTTCGCGCGCGCAGCGGCGGCAGCGTCACCACCTCGAAACTGAGGCGATCGAGCAGATCGGCGCGGAACGTGCCCTTGAGCACCCGGTCGGGCAGATGCTCGTTGGTCGCCGCGACGATGCGCACGTCGATGCGCAGGGGGCGCGACGAGCCGATGCGGGTGATCTCGCCATATTCGACCGCGCGCAGCAGCCGGTCCTGCGCCGCCATCGACAGCGTGCCGAGTTCGTCGAGGAACAGCGTGCCGCCATCGGCCTCCTCGAACCGCCCCGCCCGCGCCTTCGACGCGCCGGTAAAGGCGCCCGCCTCATGCCCGAACAGCTCCGCCTCGATCAGCGTCTCGGGCAGCGCGGCGCAGTTCATGATGACCAGCGGCTGCGACCAGCGGCCTGACAGGCGATGGAGGCGTTCGGCTACCAGTTCCTTACCCGTCCCCCGCTCGCCGATAACCAGGACGGGCCGGTCGAGCGACGCCGCGCGACTGGCGCGTTCGAGCGCATCGAGAAAGGCGGTGGACTGGCCGATGACGGGCGCGACGCGTTCCATACGCCGGTAGATGGTGGATTTCGCCAATGCTTGGCAACCGAAATCGCGACGCGGATGAACCGAAGAACAGAAATGCAAGGAAAACCGGCCTGCGAACAAATTGGCACGCCCCCTGCAAAGCACCCTTCGACCACCGCAGAGTGGCAGGAAAAACAGCCAAGGTTCAGGGAGAACCACCAATGTTCGTCAAAGCCAGCCAGAATGTCCGCCACTCGATCGTCTCGATCCTCGGTGCTGCCGCCGCTTCGACGCTGGTCCTTGGTGTTGCCGCCGCCCCGGCCCGTGCCGCCGGCGACGACGCCCGCGCCTGGACCGCCCGCGTGAGCGGCGACCTGCAGCAGCAGATCCGCGACATGCCGACGGTGCCCGCCGCGGTGCGGATGCAGAAGGCGGCGGTCGTCGCCGCGCACTTCGATCGCGACGGCATGCTCTATGCCACCTCGCTCGACGTGCCGACCGGCAACCGCGTGCTGGACAACGAGGCGCTGCGCGCGGTCAACGCGATCGCCATCCCCGCCCTCCCCGCCTCAATGCGCGGCCGGGTGCGGGTGGTGCCGGTCGAGGTGTTCTTCGGCACGCCGAATGCCAACCGCTCGCGCCCGGCGATCCGCCGGACCGCGCTGGACCTGGCGGCGCGCATCCAGCAGTCTCACGCAGAGGTTCCCGCCGACCAGCCGCAAGGCTGACCGGCCACTGCCGGGGCGAGGCCCCCATCCTCGCCCCGGATTTTTAGAATTGCACGCAAGGAGTTTGTTCAGATGGGTATCTTCTCCCGCACCCGCGACATCATCGCCGCCAACGTCACCGACCTGCTCGACAAGGCCGAGGATCCGGCGAAGATGATCCGCATGATCATCCTCGAGATGGAGGAGACGCTGGTCGAGGTCCGCGCGTCCGCCGCGCGCACCATCGCCGACCAGAAGGAGATGCGCCGCCACATCGCCAAGCTCGACAAGCTCCAGGAAAGCTGGACCGAGAAGGCCGAGCTGGCGCTGTCGAAGGATCGCGAGGACCTGGCCAAGGCCGCATTGGTCGAGCGCCAGAAGGCCGCCGACATGGCCGACCAGCTCCAGGCCGAAATCACCGTGCTCGACGATGCGCTCAAGGCCTCGGAGGCGGACATCGCCAAGCTTCAGAACAAGCTTCGCGAGGCGCGTGCCCGCCAGAACTCGATCGCGACCCGGCTCGAAAGCGCCGAGAACCGCTACCGCCTGCGCGAGATGTATGCCGGTGAGCGCGTCGCGGATGCCTTCTCCCGCTTCGACACGCTGGAGCGCCGGGTCGACATGGCCGAGGGCCGCGCCGATGCCGCGGGCATGGGCGGCGCCAAGAGCCTCGAGGAGGAGATCGCCGAGCTCAAGTCCGCCGAGAAGGTCGACGCCGAGCTCGCCGCGCTCAAGGCCCGCCTGAACAAGGAGGGCTGATCGATGGAAGACGTTTTCCTGCCGATCATGATCTGCGGCATCCTGTTCGTCGGCATGCCCTGGATCATCCTCCACTACCTGACGAAGTGGAAACAGGCGCCGACGATGACCGGCGAGGACGAGAAGCTGCTCGACGAGCTGCACCACCTCGCCCGCCGGCTGGACGAACGGCTCGAGACGATCGAGCGCATCGTCGCCGCCGACAATCCGGACTTCCGTCTCGAGGCCCCGCGCGGGCGTGACGAGCGGCTGTCCCAATACGAACCCCAGAGGAGGAACTGATGTCTGCCAGCCGCACCAAGCTCTATGTCGACAAGCAGAACGGCAAGTGGATGGGCGTCTGCGCCGGCATCGCGGACTATACCGGGGTCGACGTCATCTGGGTTCGGGTGGGCGCCGTACTGCTCACCTGCCTCGGCGGGTTTCCCTGGACGCTGGTCGCCTATGGGATGATCGCCTGGATGGCCCCGGCCAAGCCCTACGGCCTCTACGAGAATGCCGAGGACGAGAAGTTCTGGCAGCGGGTCCGGTCGAACCCCAAGCGCTCGACCGCAGAGGTCCGCTCGAAGTTCCGCGACATCGACCGCCGCCTGGCAGAGATCGAGAGCTTCTATGTGGGCCGCAACAGCCGGCTTGCGGACGAAATCGACCGGCTGCGCTGAGCGCGCCGGTCAACAAGGGAGAGAGAAAATGAGTTGGGGTGGACCCGGTTTCGTCCTCGCGATCATCGCGCTTTCGACGATCGGCTGGATGGCGACGACCTGGATGCGCGTGAAGCACGGCTATCCGATCACCGACGACAGCGGCAAGACGATCCACAAGGGGCAGGGCCCCGATGCCGAGCGCAAGATCGAATTGCTGACGACCGAGAACGAGCGGCTGGTCGGCCAGATCGGCCGGCTGGAGGAGCGGATCGCGGTGCTCGAGCGGATCGCAACCGACCCCGCCGAACGCCTGAACCGCGACATCGACGCGCTGCGCTGAACGAGAGGATTTAGGACATGGCCGAGAACGTCATCATCCCGAACCTGCCCTGGATGGCCGCCTTCGGGATGAGCATCGGGGCGCTGGGCCTGATCGCCTGGATGTTCACCACCTGGCTGCGCGTCAAGAACGGCTATCCGCTCGACGGCGCATGGGGACAGGCGATCTACCCGAAGAAGAGCGACGAGGCGATGGAACGAATCCGGCTGCTCAGCCAGGAGAACGCCCAGCTTCGCGCCGAGCTCGGCTCGATCAAGGATCGACTCGCCAATGTCGAGCGGATCGTCACCGACAGCGCCCACAGCCTCGACCGCGAGATCGAGCAGCTCCGCGGCGGCCGCACCAACTGAGGACGACGACGATGGACTTCAACATGATCGCCTTCTTCTCGATCGTCGTGGGTCTCCCCGTCGTCGGGGGCATCGGCAGCGGGATGTTCAACCGCTGGCTGAAGCACAAGGAAGCGATGACCAGCGCGCTCAATGCGCAGACCGCGGAAAAGGCCGCGCAATATGCCGCGCACGTCGAACGGCTGGAGGAACGGGTGCGGGTGCTCGAGCGGATCGTGACCGATCGCGGCCTCGGTCTTTCCGAGGAAATCGAGCGGCTGCGCGACGCGCCGCTCAACTGAACCAAAACATAAAAGAGGGAGTGTAGCAATGGATCCGTTTTCGATGGTCGTCGGGATCGTCGCGGTGGTCACGGTCGGCAAGATCGTGCGAGAAAAGGTCAAGGCCCGTGAGAGCCAGCCCGCCGCCGATCATCCCGACGCGATCCGGATGCGCGAGGAAATCCGCACCCTGAAGGAGCGTGTCGCCGTCCTCGAACGCGTCGTTACCGACAGCGAGGACAGCGTCCGCCTCGACCGGGAAATCGCGCGGCTGCGCGATCCCCGCGACTGATGCCCCCCGTGTTCAACCTGGGAGAAGCAGCGATGCAGGACCCCCAATTCTATCTCGTCATGGCCGCCGCCGGCCTCGTCGCGCTCGGCATGGTCACCGCCGGTTTGCTGACCGCCTGGCGCGGCTGGCTTTCGCTCAAGCAGCAGCAGATATCGCTGGCCGGGCACATGCCCGCCGACATGCCCGGCCCCTCGCCCACGCAGCGGATCGAGATTGCCGACCTCAAGGAGCGGATCAAGAAGCTCGAGGCGATCGCTGCGGGCGTCGACCTCTGATCGAAACGGGCGGGGCCGGCGCGCTCCGCCCGGTCAGGCCGAAGCCTTCCGCCCGTACCGGCCCCAGGTGAAGCGCGACGACAAGGCGAAGTTCCAGACGGCGCCCACCACGATCCCCGCGATCGCCGACAGCGCCCAGTAACCCGCGCGAACGTCGTGCAGGAATGCCGCGACGCCCACATTGGCCGCCGCGCCCACCGAACAGACGACGCAGAACGACACCCACCCGTCGAACAGCGCCTTGGCCCCCTTCAGCCGCCGGTCGCGATAGGTGAGCGCGTTGTTGAGGAAGAAGTTGAACGTCATCGCCGCCGCCGTCGCGACGATCGTGCCGAGGATGAAGCTGGCGCCTAGGCCCACGTAGAGCGCCGACAGGATCGTCATGTGGACGCCCGCGCCCAGTGCTCCGATCGCGGAGAACATTGCGAAGCGGACGGGGACGATCTTGCCGAACATCCGGTCGTAGAGCGCGATCAGATATTCCATCGCGACGACATGATCGAGCTTGCTCTCGCCTTCGGTCCGCGTGCGAAACACGTAGGGCAACTCCCTAAAGTTGAGCGGCCGGTCGCTCGCGGTCATGATGTCGAGCAGGATCTTGAAGCCAATCCCCGACAACTTGGGCACCATCGTACGCAGCAGGTCCGAACGGATCATGAAGAAGCCGCTCATCGGATCGGACAGGTCGGCATTGAGCACCCGGCGCGACAGCCGCGTCGCGAACTCCGACTTGGCGACGCGGTCGCGGTCCCAGTCGCCGGTCCCGCCCCCCGCGACGAAGCGCGAACCGATGACGAGGTCGAGCGACCGCTCGGCGTTCAGCGCATCGGCCATCGCGGGCAGCAGCGCCTCGTCATGCTGCATGTCGCCGTCGATCACCGCGACCAGCGGCGCGGCGGTCGCGCACATCCCCTCGATGCACGCGGTCGACAGGCCCCGGCGGCCGATCCGCTGGATCACCCGGACCCTTGGATCGATCCGGCCCAGGTCACGGGCGATCCCTGCCGTCCCGTCCGGGCTGTCATCGTCGACGAAGATGACTTCCCAGGCGCGCCCCGCGAGGACCTGATCCAGCCGCGCGACCATGGTCGCGACGTTTTTCGCCTCGTTGAACACGGGCACGACGACCGCGAGTTCGAGCATGTTCGTGTCAGAGCCCGGCGAGGATGCGGTCGGCCATCTCGCGCGTCGACAGCGACCCGCCGAGGTCGCCGGTACGCGCGCCGCCCGCGATCGCCGCGGCCACCGCCGCCTCGATCCGGTCGGCCGCAGCGACCTCGCCCAGCGAATGGAGCAGCAGCATCGCCGCCGACAGGATCGCCGCGCACGGATTGGCCTTGCCCTGCCCGGCAATGTCGGGCGCGGAACCGTGGATCGGCTCGTACAGTCCCTTGCCCGTGGCGCCCAGCGCGGCGGACGGCAGCATCCCGATCGACCCCGCGCACATCGACGCCTGATCCGACAGGATGTCGCCGAACAGGTTGCCGGTGACGATCACGTCGAACTGGCCCGGATCGCGCACCAGTTGCATCGCCGCATTGTCGACGTACATGTGGGTCAGCGCGACGTCGGGATAGTCGGCCGCGACCTCGATCACCACGTCGCGCCACAGCTGCGACGTTTCGAGGACGTTGGCCTTGTCGACTGAACACAGCCGCGACTGACGCGTCCGCGCCGTCTCGAAGCCCACGCGGGCGACGCGGGCGACTTCCGCCTCGTCATAGCGCATCAGGTCGCGGCCCTCGCGCAGCCCCTCCGCCGTGGTGCCGCGCGACTTGAGGCCGAAATAAACGTCGCCGGTCAGCTCTCGCACGATGACGAGGTCGATCGCCGCGGCCACCTCGGGGCGGAGCGCCGAGGCGTCCTCCAGTCCCGCGAACAATTTGGCAGGGCGGAGATTGGCGAACAGGCCGAGCTCCTTGCGCAGCCCAAGAATCGCCTGCTCGGGCCGCAGCGCGCGTTCGAGCTTGTCATAACGCGCATCGCCGACCGCCCCGAACAGGATCGCGTCGGCGCGGTGCGCCAGCGCCAGCGTCTCGGGGGGCAGCGGATGGCCCGCCGCGTCATAGGCCGCGCCACCGACCGGCGCTTCCTCGAACGCAAGGTCTAGACCGGTCGCCTCCAGCACGCGCCGCGCCTCGGCGGCGACTTCGGGGCCGATGCCGTCCCCCGGCAACACGGCGATCAGATGCGGCATGAACCCTCCCTCGTAGCGGCCCGCCAATGCCCTAGCCGCTTGCGCGCTGCAACCGATCGATCAGCCGCGCCCGCGCCGCCAGCGTTTCGGCCGCGCGCCCGGTCAGGAGATCGCGTTCAAGGAAATGGCCGGTGATCGCCAGCGCGTCGAAGATCGCGGGCCAGTCGTGCGCCTCGCCCCCCTCTACCAGGAATCGGGGCAACGGAAACAGCCGCGCCTCGTACCCATGCGCCGCGCCGGCCGACACGGCGCCGCCGCTCTTCGGACTGACGAAGGCGAGGTCGTCGCGCATACCCGTCGACACGCACTGGTCGAGCGCAAGGCCGAAGCCCAGTTCGGCCAGCAACAACAGCTCGTACCGTGCGACCAGCCCCGCCCAGCCGCGCGCCGCGGGCGCCGCCTCGACCGCGGCGATCACCGCATCGAGCGCGGCATGAAGGCGCGGATAGCCCTGCCCCTCGGGCAGCGTCGCGACGGTGAGCGCGGTCAGCCATTCGATCGCCGCGGCGGGCAGTGCCTCGGCGAACAACGGCGCACGGCTCTCGACCAGTTCGACGGTCAGAGCCGCCAGTTGGCTCTCAGACCGCGCGCGCCAGTCGCCGCGGACGAGATTGCCCGGCTGCAGCACGGGCCGCAGCGCCCGCGACCGCCCACCGCGAACATAGCCGGGCTGTACGCCGTCCTCTGGCGTTAGCGCGCGGACGACCGCCCCATGCTCACCATGCGCGCGCACCGACAGGATGATCGCGGTGGCGGCGATGTGCATGGTGTCAGCGGGCCGTGAGGGGGAAAATCCCCCCTCTCTGAAAGGGAGGGACCGGGGGTGGGTCGGCCAATTGGCTGGCGTTTCGACCAAAACCGACCGACGCACCCCAACCCCTCCCTTCTAGGGAGCGGCTAGAGGCCGGAGGGCAGCCACCCCCCTTACCGTACCCCGGCGAAGGCCGGGGTCCAGTTGGGCGACGCGTACGCGCTTTCAAAACGGCCCGCCGCGGGACCCCGGCCTCCGCCGGGGTACGTGCTGAACGAAGCTCCGCGACCACCCTCACCGCAACCCGAGCAGCTTGTGCGCCTGTAGCGACAATCGCCATTTCGGCCGCTCCATCGCGAACGCGGTCGCAGCGTCCCAGTTCGCCTGCCCCGCCGCGTCGTCGAGCGGCTGGACGAGGAAGTGACGGAAGTCCCATGTCTCGATCGCGGCGACGTCCGTCCCCGCCTGCGGCCAGACGAGCTTCAGTTCGTCGCCGGTGCGCTGAACCACCTCGCTCCCCGCCTTGGGACTGATGCAGACCCAGTCGATGCCGGGATGGACGGGCAGCGTCCCGTTGCTCTCGATCGCGATGGTGAAGCCCGCCTCGTGGAGCGCGCGGACGACCGCGTCGTCAACCTGGAGCATCGGCTCGCCCCCGGTCAGCACGACGAAGCGGCGCTCTCTGCCTTCGCCCCACGCGTCGGCCACCGCCGCCGCCAGCGCCGCGGCATCGGCAAAGCGCGCACCGCCCCCGCCATCCATGCCGACGAAATCGGTGTCGCAGAATTTGCAGATCGCGCTTGCCCGGTCCTCCTCGCGCCCGGACCAGAGGTTGCAACCGGCGAAGCGCACGAACACCGCGCGCCGGCCGGCGTGGAAGCCCTCGCCCTGCAACGTCAGGAACAGTTCCTTGACCGCGTAGCTCATGGCCGCGTCGCGTAAACGGTGGGATCGGGCAGCCCGGCTTCCTCGAACCCCTTGGCGCGAAGCCGGCAACTGTCGCACAGGCCGCAATGCTTGCCGCCGGGCGCGGGGTCGTAGCAGGACCAGCTCATCCCCGCGTCGAGGCCCAGGCGCGCCGCCTCTCGCGCGATGTCGGCCTTGGTCATGTGCTGGAGCGGGGCGTGGATCTTGAACGGCTGGCCCTCGACGCCGGCCTTGGTCGCCAGTTCCGCCAGCCCCTCGAACGCGGCGACGAACTCGGGCCGGCAGTCGGGATAGCCCGAATAGTCGAGCGCGTTGACGCCGATGAACAGGTCGCGCGCGCCCGCCGCCTCCGCCCAGCCCAATGCGAGGCTGAGGAAGATCGTGTTGCGCGCGGGCACGTAGGTGACGGGAATGTCGTCGCCGACACCGTCCTTGGGCACATCGATATCCGCTGTCAGCGCCGAGCCACCGAACGCCGACAGGTCGAGCGGCAGGACGACGTGGCGCTTCGCCTCCAGCGCGCGGGCGATGCGGCGCGCGGCGGCCAGCTCGACCTGATGCCGCTGATTATAGTCGACCGACAGCGCAAGGATGTCGAACCCGGCCTCGCGCGCATGGCCGGCCGCGACCATCGAATCGAGCCCCCCGGAGACGAGGACAACGGCAAGCGGCGCGGCGGACATGGAGCGTTCTCGAGGGCTGTGAATGGGGTGCGCGGCTCTTCTTAGCTTCGCGCACCCCTCTTTGGGATTGCCGCCCCTTCGTGTCTAGTCCTCGCCGATCGCGCTGGTGGCGCGCGTGTCGCGCATCCTCAGGTACACGATCAGCGACAGGCCGATCATTCCGGTCACATACCAATAAAAGCCGCGCTCCCAGCCATTGTCCTTGAACGACAGCGCCACGAATTCCGCGGTCCCGCCGAAGATGGTGTTGGCGAGCGCATAGGGGAGCGCAACGCCGAGCGCGCGGACATGCGCGGGGAACAGCTCGGCCTTCACCACCGCGTTGATTGAGGTGTAGCCGGTGACGATGACGAGCGCCGCCATCACCAGCGCGCCCGCCGTCCACACGTCGCGCGTCTGTTCCAGCGCGGCAAAGATCGGGTAGGTGAACAGGACGCCCGCAATGCCGAAGCCGACCATCAGCGGCTTGCGCCCGACCCGGTCCGACAGGCCGCCCGCCAGCGGCTGGATGCACATGAAGACGAACAGCGTGACCGCGTTGATCTGGCTCGCCGCCTCCCGGCTGAAGCCGCTGGTGTTGACCAGGAACTTCTGCATGTAGATCGAATAGGCGTAGAAGGCGAGCGTGCCGCCCGCGGTCAGCAGCATGACAAGGCCGAACTCGCGTGGGTGTTGCCTGAGCAGCATCAGCGCGCCCGACTTCTCTGCGCCATCCTTTTGCGCATTCTTGTAGCTCTCGGTCTCGGCCAGCCCGCGGCGGATGCGGAACACGACGATCGCCAGCACCGCACCGATCGCGAACGGAATGCGCCAACCCCATGCCTCCAGCGCCTCTGCCGACATGGCCGATTGCAGGATCAGGAGCAGCGCGATCGCGAGCAACTGGCCCGAGATCAGCGTGACATACTGAAACGAGGAAAAGAACCCGCGCCGGTCGCGCCCGGCCATTTCCGACAGGTATGTCGCCGACGCGCCATATTCACCGCCGACCGACAGCCCCTGCATCAACCGCGCGAGGACGAGCAGCGCGGGCGCGACCAGCCCGATCGTCTCATACCCCGGCGTCAATGCGATGATGAGCGAGCCCGCGCACATCAGCGTCACCGACAGCGTGAGGCCGGCCTTGCGCCCATGCCGGTCGGCATAGATGCCCATGATCCACGCGCCCACCGGCCGCATGACGAAGCCGACCGCGAATACGGCGGCGGCGCTCAAAAGCTGGGCGGTCTGGCTGCCCTTGGGAAAGAAATGCGGCGCGAAATAGAGGGTGAAGGCCGAATAGACGTACCAGTCGAACCATTCGACCATGTTGCCCGTCGACCCGCCGATGATCGATTTCAGGCGATGACGGCGATCGTCGGTGGCTACGTTCATCACACTCTCCTCGATCGTCATCAGAACCGGAAACTGATCCAGCCGGCAAGAAAGTCCGAGCTGGCATATCCCGCCCTGGTCAGCGACGGCCCCGCCGCCAGATGCTCGTACCGGCCCGTCACCGACAGGCGCGGGGTGATCGACCACACCGCCTGCAACCGCGCCACGTCGGCGATCTTGGCGTCGGCCACGTTCTGCGTCCCCGCGAACGGCTGGCCGTTGGCGCGATAGACGGCATCGCGCACATCGTCGCGCCAGGCGAGCTGGTACTCGGCGGTCACGCGCAGCTTCTTGACCGGCGAGAAGGTGAAATTGGGCGCGACCGCTATCAGGTTCGACGGCGTCAGGAACAACTGGTAGCTGTAATAGATGTTGTTTCCGAACGGGGCATAGGCGTTGCGCAGCTTGCCGTCGCCATACCCGCCGCCCCCGCTCGCATAATCGAAGTGGACGCCGACACGTGGCGAGGTCGGCCCGTTGCCGAGGCGATAGGTCTGCGCGATGAAGGCGTGCCAGGCGTCGATCTCCTGATCGATATAGGTCCCCCATTGATGGTTGACCGACCAGTCGATGTTGAACCGCCCTACATCGCCCCACAGCCGCGCGCCGGCATAGAAACGCTCCGCCGGGCCGATCCGCCCGCCCCACGCGCCCACGTCGTTGCGGCGGCGCCAGACGAACGGGTCGAGATAGAGCGACGACTTGCCGAACCACGTCTTGGGCAGGACGAAGCCCATCGTGACGCCCGAGAAGCGGCGCGCCGGGTCGATCACGTCGTCGTCGGTGCCGAGGTCGCCGTACTGCGTGGGCTTCAGGTCGAACAGGTCGACGCGCACCTTGCTGCCCCTCGCCCACAGGCGAAGACCGTTCAGCGTGTAGCGGATCGTGTTGTTGTCGCGCTGCGACACGAGCAGGTTCGGCCCGTCGGTGAACTCCTGCCGGCCGTAACGCGCGCCCACGTCGATCCCGCCGACTTCCGCGGAAGCTTCGGCGAAATATTGCTGAAACACCACGTCGTTGCGCAGCGTCGCGGCCGGCACGCCGAGGTTGCGGCCCGAGATGCCGCCATGCGCCACCTCGCCGAAGAAGCGCAAATGCGGGCCGACATGCAGGTCGGCGCCGAGGAAGATGCGGTTGATGTCCTGCCGCTGCGCCTCCGCCTCGCGCAGGTTGGGATTGGTGGTCAGGTTGACGCGTGCGCGCAGCTCGCCCGACAGCGTCAGGTACACGTCCCCGTCGTCGTCGATCGGCAGGAACTTCAGCCGGTCGATGAAGTCGTCGCGCTTGGCGGGATCGCGCATCACCCGCCAGTCCTCGGCCCAGCGCGACAGGTTGAAGCCGCCCGTCGTCGCCCCGTCGCCGGCGGCGGCGTTGGGATAGCTGCTGACGGTCGGGTTGGCGGGATTGCGGGTCTGCCCCGCCTCGCTCGGTGCGGTCTGGGCGATGGCAGGGGCGGCGAGCGCGAGCGCGAGAGGGGCCGTGGCGCTTGCAAGCGCGCAAATCGAACGGATCATGGCGAGCCTTCCTTATTCGGCCGGGACGGCGTCGGCGGGCAGCTCGTCGACCGGGCGTGCACGGCCCGACAGCGCCGCGTTCAGCTGCTCGCGGTCGAGGCGCCCCTCCCAGCGCGAGACGACGATCGTCGCCACCGCATTGCCGATGAAATTGGTGAGGCTGCGGCACTCCGACATGAACCGATCGACGCCGAGGATCAGCGCCATGCCCGCAACCGGCACCGTCGGCACGATCGACAGCGTGGCGGCCAGCGTGATGAACCCCGCCCCGGTGACGCCGGCCGCCCCCTTCGACGACAGCATCGCCACGCCGAGCAGCAGCAGTTGCTGGCCGAGCGTCAGGTCGACCCCCACCGCCTGCGCGATGAACAGTGCCGCCAGCGTCATGTAGATGTTGGTGCCGTCGAGGTTGAAGCTGTAGCCGGTCGGCACGACCAGCCCGACGATGGATTTGGGGCACCCCGCCCGCTCCATCTTCTCGATGAGGCTCGGCAGCGCGCTCTCGGACGAGGAGGTGCCGAGGACCAGCAGCAGCTCGGCCTTGAGGTAGGCGATCAGGCGGAAGATCGAAAAGCCCGCGAGCCGCGCGACCGCGCCCAGCACGACGACGACGAAGAGCAGGCTGGTGAGATAGAAGGTGCCGACCAGCGCCGCGAGATTGGCGAGACTGCCGACGCCGTACTTGCCGATCGTGAACGCCATCGCGCCGAATGCGCCGATCGGGGCGGCCTTCATCAGGATCGCCACGACCTTGAACACCGCGAGCGACAGGTCCTCGAGCGCGCCCGTGATCCGCTCGCCCCGCTCGCCAATCATGGCAAGGCCGATGCCGAACAGGATCGCGACGAACAGTGTCTGGAGGATGTTGCCCGCCATCAGGCCGCTGACAAAGCTGTCGGGGATGATGCCAAGGAGGAAGCCCGTCAGCGTCGTCTCGTGCGCCTTGGCCGCATAATCGGCCACCTTGCCGGCATCGAGGCTGGCGGGGTCTATGTTGAGGCCCGCCCCCGGCTGGACGACATTGGCGACGATCAGACCGACGATCAGCGCCAGCGTCGAGAAGAAGAGGAAATAGGCGAACGCCTTGCCCGCGACCCGGCCGACCGAGGCGAGGTCGCGCATGCCGGCGATGCCGGTGACGATTGTCAGGAAGATCACCGGCGCGATGATCATCTTCACGAGCTTGATGAACCCGTCGCCGATCGGCTTCATCGCCTCCCCCGTCTGAGGATAGAAATGCCCGAGCAGCACGCCCGCGGCGATCGCGGCCAGCACCTGAACATAGAGGTGGCGGTACCACGGCTTGGGCGCCGGGGGCGGCAGGACGCTGTCTTGGGCGATCATCGAACCTCTCCTTGCCGCTCTTCGGGCGGATCGTTGGAAGCGGACAGTCTGTCGCCGGACGCGGTGCGGCGGCGAACGAATAGTGCAACCAGTCGAAAAGCCCGGTTATCCGACGATTGTTCGCACTCGGTCCGATTGGGGCGTGTAGAATGCTGCATGCCGATCTCGCCCATCGTGCAAGGATTTGCACACTCGGCCGGCGCGTCTAGAACACGATCATGAGTCGCGCCGCCCGCACCGGCCTTGGCTGGCTGATCGCCGTCGCGCTGGCGGCGGGCCTCGCGGCGTTCGTCGCCGGCTGGGTGACGCGCGGGCGGGTCCGCGCGGGCCTTGCCGACACCGTCATGGCCGATGCGCGGCTGCGTGCCGCACTGCTCGACAGCGAGCTTGCCCGCTACCGGCTGATGCCGCTGGCGCTGGCCGACGATCGCGACGTGGTCGCGGCGCTTCAGGGCAAAGCCGGCGCAGTCCCCGTGCTCGATGCCAAGCTGGAGGCACTGGCAGCAAGTACCGGCGCTTCGGTCATCTACGTCGTCGATGGTCGCGGACGGGGTATCGCGGCGAGCAACTGGCGCACGCCGACCAGCTTCGTCGGCAACGACTACGCCTTTCGCCGCTATGTCCGCGAGGCCGTGGACAGGGGCAGCGCCGCGCAGTTCGCCCGCGGCACCGTCAGTCGGCGGGCGGGCCTGTTCTTCTCACGCCGCAGCGTCGCTGGCGGCGTCGTTGTCGTGAAGCTGGAGTTCGACCGCATCCAGGCCGACTGGGCACGCGCCGGCGGCGAGACGTTCGTCGAGGATCGCGAGGGCGTCGTCCTCGTCTCCAGCCGCCCCGAATGGGTGTTCCGCCGCACCCGGGCGATCGACGCGCGGCACCTGGCCGAACTGCGTGCCGACGCCAGCCTGTCGGAAGCGGCGCTGCGCCCCCTGCCCGCGATGCGCGATCCCGTCGCCGTGCGCGTCCCCGCCGCGCAGCCCGGATGGACGCTGACGCTGCGCCGCGGTGCCGCGCCGCTAGTCTGGCCGAGCGTCCGCATCGCCGCGATCGG
>CAJYIX010000004.1 GCA_913775315.1 uncultured Sphingomonas sp.
TGTGCCATCAGCGCCATGCCGCGATGCGCGCCGATACGCAGTTCGTTGCCCCCCGACACGATCAGCAGCCCGCGGGTCGACGGTGCCCGGTCGAGCGTGCCGACCAGCGCATCGCCTGCGCAGGAAAAGGCGATCAGTTCGCGCAACTCTTTACCCAGTCGGCAAGGTCGGCGGCGAGTTCGCGCGCCATCGCGGGGTTGTTGTCGGGTTCGGCCCGGCGCCAGAGCGGGCGGGCGACGATCTTGCGATCCGCAGGCGCCGCGTCGGTGTCGAGGCGGAGGGTGCGCAGCCCCGGCCCGGCATAGGGCGCGGCGCCCTGGAGATCGGCAAGCATCGCGCGGGATATGAGATTGCCCGCCAGCTCGACCGGCGGGCCGTCGCCGACGATCGCCTTGGCATCGAACGCCTCGCCCGATTCCTTTGCCGCCGCTTGCCGCCCGCGGACCATGTCGCGGACGAGGGCGGCGCCAGTGACGGGGGCGAAGTGCCAGCGCGACTGGCAATTGGCGCGACCGTCATACAGCGTGCCGCCGCGCATCGCGGCGATGTGGACGCGCGCGCCCTCTCGCGTGAGCTTCTCCTCCGCCGCGGCGAAGGCGTCGCGCCAGTCGTCGAGCGCGGCATCCTCGGTCACGCGCAGGCTCTCGCCCTGACCTGGCATGTCGGGCAGCGCCGCACCGATGCCATGGTCGCCGAGCGCGCGCAGCAGCGTGACGAAGAACGCGCGGAGCCGATTGGCTTCCTCGAACGGCGGCATCGCCGCGAGCACAACCTCGCGCGACTGCGGCCCGAAGCGCAGCATCGGCTCGCGCCCGCCGGCCCAGGCATAGTCGTCGATCAGGACGAAACCTTGCCCACCGCGAAGCGGGTGAGCGAGCCGAAGGTCTCGAGCGTGTCTCCGTCGATATCGTCATCGTCGATGACGATGCCGAGCCGATCCTCAAGCTCGGTCAGGACGCCCGCGACCGCCATCGAATCGAGTTCGGGCAGCGCGCCGAACAGCGGCGTCGTGGGATCGAAGCCTTCGACCTGTGCGTCGGACAGGCCGAGCACGTCGCGCAGGACGGCGCGGACGGTCGCCTCGATCTCACCATGCTGTTCGGAAATCATGCACTATCCCCAGATCGTTTTGCGCGCGCGTAGCGGCCTGTCGCGCCGCGGACAAGCGTCGCCGCGATCATCAGGAGGCCGATCGGGTGGCGCGGGTTCGATGCCTCGATCCGCCAGAGCGGATGGGGCGTGTCCATCCAGTCGGCCTTGTAGGGCTGATCGCCGGTGCCGTAGTCGATCAGCGCGGGGGCGTCGCGTTCGATCACATGCGCGAACATCGCGTGGCTGAGGATCGAGCCGGGCGACAGCGCCTTGGCATCCTCGCGGTAAGCGAGCTTGTGGATCGTGGCGCGGCCGTTCTCGACGGTCCAGAGCTGCGCCGCGAGCGGTTGTCCGTCCTTCGACGCGATGCCGAGGCGGAGCGTGCCGGCGGCGCCCTCCGCCTCCGCCATCGAGCGCAGGAACGGCCATGATCCTTCCTCGCCTTTCCAACTGGCTGCGTAGATTTCCTCATACGCTTTCCAGGCGTCGGCATCGAATGCGCGGTGGATGGCAATGTCGAGCTTGGCTTTTTTGCCCTTGCGCTCGACGGTCGAGCGCAGCTTGCCGGGGCGTGCGGCCCAGAAGGCGGCGAAGTCGGTGCCGGGGGCGATACGCCAATTGACGCTCATCGGCGTCACAGACACGCGCCAGCCGGCGTCCCGAAAGGCTTCCGCCAGTGCCTCGGGTGCCTCGATCGGCGACAGCTCGACATGGCCGATGCCCCTGAGCGCGCCGGGCAGCGCCGCGAGCGGGGCCTCGCCCGTCGTCACCGCGTCGAAGGCCAGCGTGTACCAGCTTGCCAGCGCCCGTGCCCGCGCGCCGCGGCGGGAGAGGAAGAGCCATGCCGAGCCCTTGTGGTTGCGTGCCCGCACGACCAGCGGCGTGCCGGGGGGTGGGCAATGCGCCGTCGTCCGTGCGAACCAGTCCAGCCGGTCGTACAGGCGCGGCTGGCGGGCGCGGTTGAGCGCGCCGCCCGCATCGCGCGCGACTGCCTTCAGATCGGTGAAAAGAGCGCAATCGGCGCGCACGCGGCCCCTCGTAATCGGCTTGTTTACCGTGCAGGCTTATGGCCGGCACCGATGAGCATCCCGTTAAACCCCGATCCGCGCCCGCTCGACCATCTCACGACGGTGGGCGCGGCCGATGCGCCCGCACTGGCCGACAAGGGCGGCAGCTGGACCTATGCCGAGCTGGAAAGCGCGGTCGGCGCGGCGGCGGCGTGGCTGGCGGATCAGGGACTGGCGCCGGGCGACCGCGTGGCGAGCTGGCTCGCCAAGACGCGCGCGGCCTGCATCCTGCCGCTGGCGGCGGTGCGTGCGGGGCTGGTGCATGTGCCGATCAACCCGCTGCTGAAGCGTGCGCAGGTGGCGCATATCCTGTCCGACAGCGGCGCGCGGCTGTTGATCGCGGGCGGGCCGCGGCTGGCGACGCTGGAAGCCGGGGACGTGCCCGACGAGTGCCGCACGGTCGAGGAGAGCGAATTGCCGCTGGCGGGCGGGGGGCTGCCGCCATCGGATGCAGATCCTCAGTCGCTGGCGGCGATCCTCTATACCTCGGGCTCGACGGGGCGGCCGAAGGGGGTGATGTTGAGCCATGCCAACCTCTGGCTCGGTGCGATCAGTGTCGCGCATTACCTTGAGATCATGCCCGAAGATCGCGTGCTCGGCGTGCTGCCCTTGAGCTTCGATTATGGGCAGAACCAGTTGCTTTCGTCCTGGGCGGCGGGCGCGTCGGTGATCCCGCTCGACTATCTGACCGCGCGCGATGTCTTGAAGGCGGTGGAGCGGTTCGGGGCGACCAGCCTGGCCGGCGTGCCGCCACTGTGGGTGCAGTTGCTCGATGCCGACTGGCCGGTGGAGACGGCGGCGCGGCTGAAGCGGCTTACCAATTCGGGCGGCGCGCTGACGCCGCGGCTGGTGCGGGGGCTGCGGGAGCGGTTCCCGGCGGCACGGCTGTTTCCGATGTACGGCCTGACCGAGGCGTTCCGGTCGACCTATCTCGATCCCGACCTGGTCGACGCGCACCCGGACTCGATTGGTCGCGCGATTCCCTTTGCCGAGGTCTCGGTGGTGCGCCCGGACGGCAGCCGCGCCGACCCCGACGAGCCCGGCGAACTCGTCCATGCCGGGCCGCTGGTCGCGCAAGGCTATTGGCAGGACCCGGAGCGGACGGCGATCCGCTTCAAACCCGCGCCTACGTTCTCGGCCTATCCGGGCATGGCGGTGTGGTCGGGGGATACCGTCGTTGCCGACGGCGAAGGCCTGCTCCGCTTCGTCGGGCGCGACGACGAGATGATCAAGTCGAGCGGCAACCGCATCAGCCCGACCGAGGTCGAGGAAGCCGTGCTGGCGGGCGGCGAGGCGGGGGAGGCAGTGGCGCTGGGCGTCCCCGACGAGCGGCTGGGACAGGCGATCGTCGTTGTCGTGAGCGCGAGGGGTGACGCGGCAGAAGCCGAGGTACGGTTGCGCGAGCGGCTGAAGCGCGAGTTGCCGGGGTTCATGCAGCCGCATCGTTATGTCTGGCGCGATGCGCTGCCGCGCAATGCCAACGGCAAGCTCGACCGATCGGGGCTGAAGGCGGAGGTGCTGTCATGAAGCCGATGGGACCGATTCCGCCGCATTTCGCCGGACATGAAACGCTGACGATCGCGGGCCATGACGCCGAGCACTGGATCGCGGAGGCCGGCGACACGCCGCTGTTCGTCTATGACATGGGCGAGGTGCGCGCACGGCTGGCGCGGCTGCGCACGGCGATGCCCGATCGGCTCGACATTCACTATGCGATCAAAGCCAACCCGCACCCTGAGGTGCTCGCGGCGATCGCGCCGCTGGTCGACGGGTTCGACCTCGCCTCGGGCGGGGAACTGGTCAAGGCGCTGGCGGTCAAGGATGCCGCGGTCGTCAGCTTCGCTGGGCCGGGCAAGCGCGACGACGAGCTCGAACTGGCGATCCGCGAGGGCGCGACACTGAACCTCGAGTCCGAGGGCGAAGCGCGGCGCGCGCTGGCGATCGGCGAGCGACTGGGCAGGCGGCCGCGGCTGGCGGTGCGGGTCAATCCCGACTTCGACCTCAAGGGGTCGGGGATGAAGATGGGCGGGCGGGCGTCGCCCTTCGGCGTCGATGCCACGCGGGTGCCGGCACTGGTGCGTGAAATCGTCGCGAGCGGGGCCGACTGGCGCGGCTTCCACATCTATGCCGGGTCGCAGGCGCTGTCGGCCGCGGCGATCATCGAGACACAGGCGGCGACCGTGGCGCTCGCGCGGCGCTTGTCCGACGAGGCGGGGGCGGCGGCTCGCCATGTCAACCTCGGCGGCGGCTTCGGCATTCCCTATTTCGCGGGTGATGAACCCGTCGATGTGGAGGCGGTTGGGGCTGCGCTGGCCGAGACGCTGGATCGCGACGGGGCGGCGGACACGCAATATGCGATCGAGCTCGGCCGGTGGATCGTGGGCGAGTGCGGCGTTTATCTGACCCGCGTCGTCGACGTGAAGGAGAGCCAGGGCGAGCGCTTCGTCGTGGTCGACGGGGGCATGCATCACCAGCTTGCCGCCAGCGGCAATTTCGGGACGGTGGTGCGGCGCAATTACCCGATCGCGGTCGCGGGGCGCATGACGGGCGAGCTTGCCGAAGTGTCGGTAGTGGGCAGCCTGTGCACCCCACTCGATCGGCTCGGCGACAAGGTGGGGTTGCCCGCGGTCGAGGTCGGCGACGTGATCGCGGTGTTCCTGGCGGGGGCGTACGGCTTCACGGCGAGCCCGGGGCTGTTCCTGGGGCACCCGGCGGCGCGGGAGCTGGTGGTGTAGTCGGGGTCAAAAGCGTAACTTAGGTCCCTCGATCTGATCGTGACTTCAGCTTTCTACTTCACGGCTCGAACGATGGTTGCCACCGCTTTGGCAAATTTTGGCGTCTGACGGGCAAGGTTCTGAGCAAGCCTTATTGCCGTCTTTTGACTTTCGGCGTTAACCGTGACCCACCTTGCAACTTTCCCAGCGCCTTTAGCGGCCTCAATTAGAACCTTAAAGGTGGTCATCCAAATCCCCTAGGAGGCGAGTGTTCGTTCTCAAGATAGTAGCAAGCCCACATGTTCAGCAACCCTAGTTTAATAAACGAGTGAATTTGGCTTCCTTGGGAAGTGTCACCCCTTCCCCGACGCCCGCCGCCACGCTGCCTGTACCCGGTCGTTGAGCCCCATTACCGCATTGCCGCCGATCAGCCGCAGCCGCGGCTGCGGCTTGTCGTCGAGTTCCAGCCCCTGCGCCTGCATCGTCCACAGGCGGCGGAACTCGCCGTCCTCGCGCATCAAAAGGTGCTGCGGCGCGCCGTCCTCGACGATGCGGCCGCGCTCGACCACCAGCACGCGGTCGAACTCGGCGATGGTCGACAGCCGGTGCGCGACGGCGAGGACGGTGCGCCCGACCATCAGCCGCTCCAGCCCCGCCTGCACCGCCAGTTCGGATTCAGTGTCGAGCGCCGAGGTCGCCTCGTCCAGCAGGACGATCCGCGCATCCTTCAGGAACGCGCGCGCGATGCCGATCCGCTGGCGCTGGCCACCCGACAGAGAGGTGCCGCGCTCGCCGACGATGCTGTCGTAACCCTCGGGCAGGTCGGCGATGAAGTCCGCGCAGCCCGCCGCCGCCGCCGCGCGACGCACGTCTTCGTCGCTCGCATTCGGGCGGGCGAAGCGGATATTCTCCATGACGCTGCGGTGGAAGAGCAGCACCTCCTGCGGCACCATCGCGATCGCCTGGTTGAGGCTTTCCTGCGTGACGCCCGCCGCCGGCTGGCCATCGATCAGCACGCGGCCCGACTGCGCGTCGTAGAAGCGCTGGACGAGCTGGAGGATCGACGACTTGCCCGCGCCCGAGGGGCCGACGATGCCGACCTTCTGCCCCGCGGGCACGTCGAAGCTCAGGTCATGGAGGATCGGCCGCGCCTTGTCATAGCCGAAGCTCACCCCCTCGAACCGCACCGTGCCGGCGCCCGGCACCAATGCGGGCGCATCGGGGGCGTCGGTCAGGGTATGGGGCACGCCGACGATTTCCAGCGTCTCGTCCAGATAGCTGAACTGCTGGCTGGTATCGATCAGCGCCATCGCAAGGTCGCGCGCGCCGTGGAGCATGCGGAAGGTGAGCGTCGTGATGACCACCACGTCGCCCGTCGTCACCGCCCCCGCCGACCAGCGGCCGATCGCCCAGATCAGCGTCCCCGCGACCATCGCCGCCATCGCGATGTCGTAGAGCCCGCGCACCCGCTCGACGAAGAACCAGCCCTTGCGCTGCGCCTTCGCCTCGTCCTCGAGGATGCCGCCGAGGCGGTCGAGCTCGCGCCGGCGCGCGGCGAACGCCTTGAGCACCCAGATATTGCCGATCAGGTCGACCAGCTCGCCGCCGACCACGCCCGCCTTTTGCGCAAAGGCGCGGTGGTGGACATGGCCCTTCAGCCCGTGCCGCACGAGGATCGCGGTAACGGCGAGGAAGATGAGACCCAGCACCGCCGCCATCCGCGCATCGATCGTGAAGAAGATGATGAGCGCCCCGACGAACGCGACGATCGGCGGCGTCACCTCCATCACCAGCCGATGGACGAGCGCACCGAAATTACCCGCAAGCGACCCGATCCGGTGGCCGAGCGAGCCGGCGCGCTGCTGCTGGAAGAAGGGCATCTGGTGCCCGGTCAGATAGTCGAACATGTCGAGCCGGATCTGGATGCCCGACTTGACGGTGAGGTGGCCGAGCAGGAAGGCGGCGGCGCGCTGGAGCAGGCTTTCGGCGACGACCAGGCCGATGAACAGCGCGAGGCTGGCATAGACGAGGCTGAGCGCCGAGCGCATCGTCATCGCGTCGACGAGCAGCTTCATCGCATATTGCGTGCCGATCGACCCCGCGCTCGCCGCCACGACGATCAGGCCGAGGAGCAGGAAGCTCCACGGCCGCTCGGCGAGATAGTGCAGCAGGAACCGCGCGGGACTGTGGAGGAAACGCAAGGCGTTCGATCCTTTGGACGTTCGCATCGTGGTGCGATGCAACATACGCCAACACATGAAAGCGCTTTTGGGTGCATCGGGCCAAATGCGCGGGGAGTCGTTACGCTGCCGACGCTACCGGGTTCTCGTTCCTCTCTTGTTCTCATTGAACGAATCGGGTACAGGGCGATGTGCGCGTTGAACCCCGCGCGCGGTTGCTCTAGCGAGGAAAGCGGAAAATGGCAGCGCAGCTCAAGGTGATCGGGAACGACATGGCAACCGCGAATACGGACCGGCAGAAGGCGCTCGACGCCGCATTGGCGCAGATCGACCGGGCCTTCGGCAAGGGTTCCGCGATGCGGCTGGGGCAGAAGGAGACGATGCAGGTCGAGGCGATCTCGACCGGCTCGCTCGGGCTCGACATCGCGCTCGGCGTCGGCGGGCTGCCGCGCGGCCGCGTGATCGAAGTCTACGGCCCCGAAAGCTCGGGCAAGACGACGCTGGCGCTGCACTGCATCGCCGAGGCGCAGAAGATGGGTGGCACCGCCGCCTTCGTCGATGC
This sequence comes from uncultured Sphingomonas sp., assembly GCA_913775315.1. Classification (GTDB taxonomy): domain Bacteria; phylum Pseudomonadota; class Alphaproteobacteria; order Sphingomonadales; family Sphingomonadaceae; genus Sphingomonas. The sequence continues at coordinate 7,616 of CAJYIX010000004.1, forward strand.
CGAACACGCGCTCGACCCCGTCTATGCCAAGAAGCTGGGCGTCAACATCGACGAGCTGATCGTGTCGCAGCCGGATACCGGCGAGCAGGCGCTGGAGATCGTCGATACGCTGGTCCGATCGAACGCGATCGACGTGCTGGTGGTGGACTCGGTCGCCGCGCTGGTACCGCGCGCGGAGATCGAGGGCGAGATGGGCGACAGCCATGTCGGCCTTCAGGCGCGCCTCATGTCGCAGTCGCTGCGCAAGCTGACGGGCTCGATCAGCCGCTCGCGCTGCATGGTGATCTTCATCAACCAGCTGCGCATGAAGATCGGCGTGATGTACGGCAACCCGGAGACGACGACGGGCGGTAATGCGTTGAAGTTCTACGCCTCGGTGCGCCTCGACATCCGTCGCACCGGCGCGATCAAGGATCGCGACGAGGTGACGGGCAACTCGACGCGCGTGAAGGTGGTCAAGAACAAGGTCGCCCCGCCGTTCAAGCAGGTCGAGTTCGACATCATGTACGGCGAGGGTATCTCGAAGATCGGCGAGATCCTCGACCTCGGCGTCAAGGCAGGCCTGGTCGAGAAATCGGGCGCGTGGTTCAGCTATGACAGCATCCGCATCGGCCAGGGTCGCGAAAACTCGAAGAACTTCCTGCGCGAGAATCCCGAAATCACCCAGCGCCTCGAAGCCGCGATCCGCGCGCGGACGGCGCAGGTAGCTGACGAACTGATGGTTGGCGAGGGGCCGGACGACGACGTCTGATCCCTGATCGCAGATCGACCGTCGGACGAAAACCCCGCTGCGAGTGATCGCGGCGGGGTTTTTCGTGGGTTCGCCAAGTGAGGTGTTGGCGGGCAGCGTCCAGCAATGCGGCTCCCCGCCGGTTGTTGGGTAAAGCGTGGGCGCACACCGCCCGGCACCGGCCAGTCGCCGATGCAGCCCACGATGACCGCGGGGTCGTCGCGGGGGCAGGGGGGCACGACCGCCGGTCCGTCCGTTGCCCTCGTGACCGGGTTCAGCTTCACGGCTCGATCGCCTAGATGACGATGATGCAAACGCGCCCGTTTCCCGTCCTTCCCGTCGCCGCGGCGATCGCCGCGCTGGCGGGGTTCGTCGATGCCTATGCCTTTATCCGGCTCGGCAATTTCTTCGTCTCGTTCATGAGCGGGAATGCAACGCGCGGCGGGGTGGCGCTGGGCGGCGGTTTCGGCGGGGGCGGGGGACTCGCCATCTCGCTGGTGCTGGCGTTCCTGGCCGGCGTCATCATGGCGAGCATCGTGTCGCGCCGGTTCGAGCGTGGGGCGGCGCCGGCGGTGATGGGGCTGACAACGCTGCTGATCGTCGGCGCGGCACTGGCGACGATGGCATCGTCCTTGCTGGCGATGCCGCTGCTCGCCGGGGCGATGGGGGCAATGAACGGGGTGCTGCTGCGTGAGGACGGAGTTGCGGTCGGGTTGACCTATATGACCGGCAATCTCGTCAAGCTGGGGCAGGGGCTCGCCGATGCGCTGATGGGCGAAGGCCCGCCCTGGCGTTGGGTGCCGTATCTGCTGTTGTGGCTGACGTTCGTCGGCGGGGCGGTCGGCGGGGCGATCGTCGAGCAGGCGCTGGGCGACTTCACGCTTTGGTACGCCGCGCTGGTCGCGGCCTGGCTTGCGTTGCTGCTGGCAGGGCGGGCGCGGCGGCGCTCGGCACCCCGGACTTGATCCGGGGCCACGCTTTTTCTGCGCGTATCGACGGAAAAAGGAAGCGGAATCGCGGATCAAGTCCGGGACGACGTACGAGGGCGGCGACGTTCGCCGCCCTCTGACGATCAGATATGGATCGGCTTGCCGCGCACGGCCATCGCGGCTTCCTTCAGCGCTTCCGAATGCGTCGGGTGCGCGTGGCAGGTATAGGCGATGTCCTCCGCCGTCGCGCCGAACTCCATCGCCTGCGTCGCCTGCGCGATCATCGTGCCGGCGAGAGAGGTGATGATCCACACGCCCAGCACGCGATCGGTCTCGGCGTCCGAGATGACCTTCACGAAGCCGTCCGGCTCATGGTTGGTCTTGGCGCGGCTGTTGCCCGCCATCGGGAACTTGCCCACCTTGACCTCGCCCTTCTCGCGCGCGGCTTCCTCGGTCAGGCCGATGCCGGCAATTTCCGGCATCGTGTAGACGACCGACGGGATGAGGTCGTGGTTCACGATCCCCGTCTGGCCGGCGATGTTCTCGGCGACCGCGATGCCCTCGTCCTCGGCCTTGTGCGCGAGCATCGGGCCGGGGGTCACGTCGCCGATCGCCCAGATGCCGTTGACCTTGGTAGCGAAGTCGTGGTCGACCTCGATCTGGTGCCGCTGGTTGAGCGCGACGCCCGCCGCCTCTAGGTTCAGCCCCTCGGTATTCGGGCGGCGGCCGATCGCGACGAGGACGTTGTCCGCCTCGATCGTTTCGGCAGCACCCCCCTTGGCGGGCTCGATGGTGATCGTGGCCTTGTCCCCGTTGACGACGACGCCGGTCACCTTGGTACCCGTCTTGATCTCGATACCCTGCTTCTTGAAGAGCTTGGCGCTCTCCTTTCGCACGTCGCCGTCGAAGCCGGGGAGAATCTGGTCGAGATACTCGATGACGGTGACCTTGGCGCCAAGCCGCTTCCACACGCTGCCGAGTTCGAGCCCGATGACGCCGCCGCCGATGACGACGAGGTGGCCGGGGACGTGGTCGAGCTCGAGCGCGCCGGTCGAATCGACGACGACCTTCTGGTCGACCTCGACGCCGGGCAGCGGCGTGACCGACGAACCCGTCGCGATGACGATGTCGCGTGCCGTCACCTGCCGTTCGCCGACCTTGACCGTGGTCGAATCGACGAAGCTCGCGCGACCCTTCAGCCACTCGACCTTGTTCTTCTTGAAGAGGTACTCGATCCCGCCGGTCAGGCCCTTCACCGCCTCCAGCCGCTGCGCGTGCATGGCATCGAGGTCGAGGCTGACGCTGTCGAACTTGACGCCGAGCTTGGCGAGCGCGCCGCCCGCAGCCTCCTGATACAGCTCGGATGCATGCAGCAGCGCCTTGGACGGGATGCAGCCGACGTTGAGGCAGGTGCCGCCGAGCGTCTCGCGGCTTTCCGCACACGCGACGGAGAGGCCAAGCTGCGCCGCCCGGATCGCCGCGACATAGCCGCCGGGGCCGGCACCGATCACCAGAACGTCGAAATCATAGTCAGCCATAAGTCACTCCACGCGGCACCGAGCGCCGGCGATCAAATCAAAGGTCGATAAGGAGGCGCGTCGGGTCCTCGATCGCGTTCTTGAGCGCGACAAGGAAAGTCACCGCCTCGCGCCCGTCGATCAGGCGGTGGTCGTAGCTGAGCGCCAGATACATCATCGGGCGGACGACGACCTGGCCGTCGCGGACCACCGGACGGTCCTCGATGCGGTGGAGGCCGAGCACCGCCGACTGCGGCGGGTTGATGATCGGCGTCGACATGAGCGAGCCGAACACGCCGCCGTTCGAGATGGTGAAGGTGCCGCCCTTCATCTCGTCCATCTTGAGCGTGCCGTCCTTGGCGCGCTTGCCGAAGTCGCCGATCGTCTTCTCGATGCCAGCGACCGACAGGCTCTCGGCATTGCGGATGACGGGGACGACAAGACCCTGCGGCGCGGAGACTGCGACCGAGATGTCGGCGTAATCGCGATAGACGATTTCGTCGCCCTCGATGCTGGCGTTGACCGCGGGAATGTCGCGCAGCGCCATTGTCGCGGCCTTCACGAAGAAGCCCATGAAGCCGAGGCGGACGCCGTGCTTCTTCTCGAACAGGTCCTTGTACTTGGCGCGCGCCTCGATCACCGCGGTCATGTCGACGTCGTTGAAGGTGGTGAGGAGCGCGGCGGTGTCCTGCGCGTCCTTCAGCCGCTTGGCGATCGTCTGGCGCAGACGCGTCATGCGGACGCGCTCCTCGCGGCGGTTGTCGCCGGCGGGGGCAGCGGCCTGAACCGGTGCAGCGGCCGGGGCCGGCGCGGCAGCGGGCGCGCTCGACTTGGCGGACGCGGCGGCAACCACGTCCTCCTTGGTGATGCGGCCGTCCTTGCCCGACCCCTTGATCGTCGCGGGATCGACGCAGTGCTCGAGGATCGCGCGGCGGACCGAAGGGGAGAGCGCAGCGGCGTCGACATGCTCGGCCGGCGCTGCTGGCGCAGGCGCCTGCTGCGCGGCTTCGGCCGGGGCCGGGGCCGGCGTCGGGGCGGCGGCGGGAGCGGCCTCCGCCTTAGGCGCAGCAGCCGCGCCGTCGCCCGCCTCGATCGTGCCGATCATCGCGCCGACATTGACCGTGTCGCCGGGCTGCACCGCGTGTTGGCCCATCACGCCGGCGGCGGGGGCGGGCACTTCGACCGAGACCTTGTCGGTCTCGAGGCTGGCAACGGGCTCGTCGGCGGCGACCGCCTCACCCGGCTGCTTCAGCCATTCGCCCAGCGTCGCTTCGGTGATCGATTCGCCCAGCACGGGGACGAGGATTTCGGTGGCCATGGGGAGGGTCCTTCTTCAGGCTTCGATCACGCCCCGGCCTTGCCGGACGCATTGTTGGTTTCGGACTGGCGGGTGCGACGGATTTCCTCGCGCACGCTGTGGCCGAGCGCGTCGGCGACGAGCGCGCCCTGCTCGGCCTGGTGCCGCTTCATCAGGCCCGTCGCGGGCGAGGCGGAGGCGGCGCGGCCCGCATAGCGCGCACGCTGGACCCGCGAACCGGCGGCGGCGAGCGATTCCTCGATCAGCGGCTCGACGAGGAACCAGGCGCCGTTGTTCTTCGGCTCTTCCTGCGCCCAGACCACGTCCTCGAGATTCGGCATTCGCGCCAGACGCGCCGCCAGCGGCTCGCCCGGGAACGGATAGAGCTGCTCGACGCGGATGATCTGCGTGGCGGTGTCGCCCGCGGCATCGCGCGCCTCGATGAGGTCGTAGGCGACCTTGCCCGAGCAGAGCACGACGCGCTTCGTTGCCTCGTCCGCCGGGGCCGAGGGATCGGACAGCAGCCGCTGGAAATGGCTGGTGCCGACGAAATCCTCGGTCTTCGACACCGCCATCTTGTGGCGGAGCAGCGACTTGGGCGTGAACACGACCAAGGGCTTGCGGAAATTGCGATGCATCTGCCGGCGCAGCAGGTGGAAATAATTGGCCGGTGTGGTGCAGTTGGCGACCTGCATATTGTCCTGCGCGCACAGTTGCAGGAAGCGTTCGAGGCGCGCCGACGAGTGCTCCGGCCCCTGGCCTTCATAGCCGTGCGGGAGCAGCAGGACGAGGCCATTGGCGCGCAGCCACTTGGCTTCGCCCGACGCGATGAACTGGTCGATCATGATCTGCGCGCCGTTGGCAAAGTCGCCGAACTGCGCCTCCCAAAGCACCAGCGTCTTGGGATCGGCGAGCGCGAAGCCGTATTCGAAGCCGAGCACGCCGTACTCGGAGAGCGGGCTGTCGAGCACCTCGAACCGGCCGTGCGGGATCTCGGCGAGCGGCACGTAGCGGCGCTCGTCATTCTGGTCGACCCAGACCGCGTGACGCTGGCTGAACGTGCCGCGCCCCGAATCCTGGCCCGACAGGCGGACGCCGTACCCCTCGGACAGGAGCGAGCCGAACGCCAGCGCCTCACCCGTCGCCCAGTCGAAGCCGGTGCCCGAGCGGAACATCTCGCGCTTGGCATCGAGCACGCGGCCGAGCGTCTTGTGAAGCTCGTATCCCTCGGGCGCTTCGGTCAGCGTGCGGCCGAGCGAGTCGAACAGCTTCTGCTCGATGCCGGTATCGACGCTGCGGCGCGTCGTCTCGGCATCGACGGGGGCGTGCAGGCCCGACCAGCGACCGGCGAACCAGTCGGCCTTGTTGGGCTTGTATCCCTTGGCGCCGTCGAACGACTCTTCCAGCGTCTGGGTGAAGCTGTCGATCTTGGCCTTGACGAAGCCGTCGTCGATCACGCCTTCTGCCACCAGCCGCTTGCCATAGATCTCGCTCACCGGCGGATGCTGGCGGATCGATTTGTACATGATCGGCTGGGTGAAGCTCGGCTCGTCACCCTCATTGTGGCCGAAGCGGCGATAGCACCACATGTCGATGACGACGTCGCGCTTGAAGGTCTGGCGGAACTCGGTCGCGACCTTGCAGGCGAACGTCACCGCTTCGGGATCGTCGCCGTTGACGTGCAGGATCGGCGCCTGGACGCCCTTGGCGACGTCCGACGGATAGGGCGACGAGCGCGCGAATTGCGGGCTGGTCGTGAAGCCGATCTGGTTGTTGATGACGAAGTGGACGCAGCCGCCGGTATTGTACCCGCGGATGCCCGAGAAGCCGAGGCATTCCCAGACGATGCCCTGGCCCGCGAATGCCGCGTCGCCGTGGATCAGCACGGGCAGCACCTGCTCGTGCTTGTCGAGGTCCTGTCGGAAGGTCTGCTGCGCGCGCACCTTGCCGAGGACGACGGGGTTCACCGCCTCCAGATGGCTGGGGTTGGCGACCAGCGACATGTGGACGTTGACGCCGTCGAACTCACGGTCGGTCGAGGTGCCGAGGTGGTACTTCACGTCGCCCGAGCCGCCGATATCGTCGGGATTGGCCGAGCCGCCTGCGAACTCGTGGAAGATCACGCGATAGGGCTTTGCCATCACGTTGGCGAGGACGTTCAGACGCCCGCGATGCGCCATGCCGTAGACGATCTCGCGCACGCCGGTCGCGCCACCGTACTTGATGACCGCCTCGAGCGCGGGGATCATCGACTCGCCGCCGTCCAGGCCGAAGCGCTTGGTGCCGACATACTTGCGGCCGAGGAACTTCTCCCACTGCTCGGCCTCGATCACCTTGGACAGGATCGCCTTCTTGCCCTCGGGGGTGAACTCGATCGCCTTGTCCTGGCCCTCCATCCGGTCCTGGAGGAAGCGGCGCTCCTCCACGTCCGCGATGTGCATGTATTCGAGGCCGACATTGCCGCAGTAGTTCTTGCGCAGCGTGTCGACGACCTGGCGGATCGTCGCAGTCTCGAAGCCCAGCGCGCCGCCGAGGTACACCGGGCGGTCGATCTCGCTGTCGTGGAAGCCGTGATACTCGGTCTTCAGGTCCTCGGGCATCTCCCGCTTGGAGAGGCCGAGCGGGTCGAGATTGGCGGCCAGGTGCCCGCGCACGCGATAGGTGCGGATCAGCATCATCGCGCGGATCGCATCCTGCGCCGCGCGCTGGATATCGGCGGTCGAGGGGACAGGAGCCGCCGCCTTAACCGCGGGGGCCGGCGCGCCGCCGCCCTTGGCCGGCTTGGGCGCGGGCTCCATCTGGGTCGGGTCGAGCGCGGCGGTGAGCGCGTCGGTGTCACTGAGAGGCCAGTTCTTGCGCGCCCAACTGGGGCCGGTCACGACATTCTCGAGTCCGTCGAAGAAGGCGCGCCAGCCATCCTCGACCGAGGCCGGATCGGCCTTGTAGCGGGCATAAAGCGTGTCGATGAACGCCGGGCTGATGCCGCCCGCCACATCCGCGAAATCCTGACCTTCGTAACCCATCATGCACCTCGACCCCGCTCGATCGAGACGGGACTGTCAGTGGCCAGCGTTGGCAACGCCGGCCAATTGCCGCTCCCGAACGCCGGGAGCGGCCAAAAGGATCAACCCTTCAGAACCTCGACGAGCGTTTCGCCGAGCAGGCTGGGGCTGGCCGACACCTTGATGCCCGCCGCTTCCATCGCCGCGATCTTGCTTTCGGCGTCGCCCTTGCCACCCGACACGATCGCACCGGCATGGCCCATGCGCCGGCCCGGGGGCGCGGTGCGGCCCGCGATGAAGCCGGCCATCGGCTTCTTGCGGCCGCGCTTGGCCTCGTCGATCAGGAATTGGGCGGCCTGCTCCTCGGCATCGCCGCCGATCTCACCGATCATGATAATCGACTTGGTCTCGTCGTCCGCCAGGAACAGCTCGAGCACGTCGATGAAGTTGGTGCCGTTGACCGGGTCGCCGCCGATGCCGACCGCGGTGGTCTGACCCAGGCCCGCATTGGTCGTCTGGAACACCGCCTCATAAGTGAGCGTGCCCGAGCGCGACACGACGCCGACCGACCCCTTGGAGAAGATCGAGCCCGGCATGATGCCGATCTTGCACTCGCCGGGCGTCAGCACGCCGGGGCAGTTCGGGCCGATCAGCCGCGACTTCGAACCCGACAGCGCCCGCTTGACCTTGACCATGTCGAGCACCGGAATGCCCTCAGTGATCGCGACGATCAGCGGCACTTGCGCATCGATCGCCTCGAGGATCGAGTCGGCGGCGAAGGCGGGCGGCACGTACACGACGCTGGCAGTCGCGCCGGTCGTGTCGACGGCTTCGGCGACCGTGTTGAAGACGGGCAGGCCGATATGGCTCGTGCCGCCCTTGCCCGGCGTGACGCCGCCGACCATCTGCGTGCCGTAGGCCAGCGCCTGCTCAGTATGAAAGGTGCCGGTGGCGCCCGTCATGCCTTGGACGATGACCTTGGTGTTCTTGTCGACGAGGATGCTCATCGGAATTCCCTGAAAGTGGCGGCCGGGGGGCCGAACGAAAATAATAGCGGCGCCCGGCGGTGCCGGGCGCGCTGGATCAGTTCAGGCTCTCGTCGATGCCCTTGCACGCAACGAGCAGTTCCTTGACCGCATCGACGCTGACCTGAAGATTGCCCTTGGCCTCTTCGGTCAGGTTGATCTCGATGATCTTCTCGACGCCGCCGGCGCCGATCACCACCGGCACGCCGACATAAAGGTCGTCGATGCCGTACTGGCCGGTCAGGTGAGCGGCGGCGGGCAGGACGCGCTTCTGGTCGTAGAGATACGCCTCGGCCATCGCGATGCCGCTGGTGGCGGGCGCATAATAGGCCGAGCCAGTCTTGAGCAGGCCGACGATCTCACCGCCGCCCGAACGCGTGCGCTGGACGATCGCGTCGATGCGCTCCTGCGTCGAGAAGCCCATCGCGATCAGGTCGCTGACGGGGATGCCGCTGACGGTCGAATATTCGAGGACGGGGACCATCGTGTCGCCATGGCCACCGAGGACGAAGCTGTTCACGTCCTTCACCGACACCTTGAACTCGTCGGCGAGGAAGTGGCTGAAGCGCGCCGAGTCGAGGACGCCGGCCATGCCGACGACCTTGTTGTGCGGCAGGCCCGAAAACTCACGCAGCGCCCAGACCATCGCATCGAGCGGGTTGGTGATGCAGATGACGAAGGCGTCGGGTGCGTTGGCGGCGATGCCCTCGCCCACGGCCTTCATGACCTTGAGGTTGATGCCGAGCAGGTCGTCGCGGCTCATGCCCGGCTTGCGGGCGACACCGGCGGTGACGATGATGACGTCGGCGCCGGCGATGTCCTTGTAATCATTGGAGCCGGTAATGGTCGCGTCGAAGCCCTCGACCGGGCCGCACTGGCTGAGGTCGAGCGCCTTGCCCTGGGGAATCCCCTCGGCCACGTCGAACAGGACGATGTCGCCCAGCCCCTTGAGCGCGGCGAGGTGCGCGAGCGTGCCGCCGATGTTGCCGGCGCCGATCAGCGCGATCTTCTTGCGAGCCATGGATCCTCCCTAGACGGACCTAAAACGGCGGACGCACGCAGGAGCGCCCGCGAGAACGGGGGCGACTTAAGCCTTTTGGTCCGAGGGGACAACCGCCTATCGACATGCGCCACAAACTATCTTTGCGACTTGTTCGCAAGTGCATTAAGGCGCGAGCGCGACCCGCGCGGCGGCTTCGACCTCGGTCTCGCCGGGCTGAACGCCGGTGTAGAGGACGAATTGCTCGCGCCCCTGAAGCACCAGCACGGCGTCGCCGGTGATGACCGACTTGCCAGCATTGCGCGCGGCGCGGATCAGCGGCGTTTCGGGCGGGATCGCCACCACGTCGAAGACGATCTGCGCTGTTGAAATGGCGTCGGGCGGGAAGGGCAGGGCGTCCGCCTCCGCCCCGCCGGCCATGCCGATCGGGGTGGCGTTGACGAGCATCTGCGTGCCCTCGGGCGCCGTGTCCGCGTGCGCGATGCCGAGCCTGTCCGCGAGCTCAGCACGCTTCCCGATGTTGCGCGCAACGATGGTGCCGTTCGCATAGCCATAGTCGACCAGCGCCGAAGCGACCGCCTTCGCCATCCCGCCCGCGCCGGCCAGCGCCCAGCGCGTCTCGGTCGGCACCGCATGGCGCTGCATTAGCAGGACCACCGCCAGATAGTCGGTGTTGTAGCCCTTGAGATGCCCGTCGGTGTTGACGATCGTGTTGATCGCGCCGATCGACGCCGCCGACGGATCGAGCTCGTCGATCAGCGGGATCACCGCTTCCTTGAACGGCATCGACACCGCGCAGCCGCGGATGCCGAGCGCGCGGATGCCGCGCACCGCCCCCTCGATATCGGTGGTCGTGAACGCCTTGTAGACATAGTCGAGGCCGAGTGCCTCGAAGAGGTGGTTCTGGAACCGGGTGCCGAAATTGCCCGGCCGCGCGGCCAGCGACATGCAAAGCTGGGTGTTGCGATTGATCCGCGCGGTCATGCCGGCTCTCCCTTGCCATGGCCGAGTGCCAGATACTCGTCGGACCGCATTTCGTTCAACCGGCTGACGGTCCGCTCGAACTCGAACGCGCCGTCGCCGCGCTCGTAAAGCTGTTCGGGCACCGCGTCGGCGGCGGCGAGCAGCTTGACCTTGTGCTCGTAAAGCGCATCGATCAGCGTGACGAAGCGCGCCGCCTCGTTGCGGTTGTCGGGGCCGAGCCGGGGGATGCCGACGATGATGACGGTGTGAAACCGCCGCGCGACCGCGAGGTAATCGGGCGCGCCGCGCGCCTCGCCGCACAGGCGCTTGAAGCTGAACACGGCGACGCCCTTGAGGCACTTGGGCACGTGCAACGTCCGGCCGCCGAGGTCGAGGTCGCAGGTCGGCACATGCGCCTTGTCCTCGACCGGATAGTCGGTGAGGCGGAAAAAGGCGTCGGAGAGCGTCTTCGTCGATTCGGCGCCGTTGGGCACCAGCCAGGTCTCGATGCTGCCCAGCCGGTCGCGGCGATAATCGACCGGGCCGTTGAGCGATAGCACGTCCATCTTTTCGCGAATGAGGCCGATGAAGGGCAGGAAATGCTCCCGGTTAAGCCCGTCCTTGTAGAGATCCTCGGGCACGCGGTTCGAGGTCGCGACGACGGTCAAGCCATGCTCCATCATCGCGGTGAACAGCCGCGACAGGATCATCGCGTCGGCCGAGTTGTTGATGACCATCTCGTCGAAGGCGAGTAGCCGCGTCTCGCCCACCATCGCCGCGGCGACGGGCGGGATGGGGTCGCCGCTTTCCTTCGCCCGCTCCTTGTGCAGGCGCGCGTGCACCTCGATCATGAAGGCGTGAAAGTGGACGCGGCGCTTTCGCCGGATGGGCAACTGGTCGAAGAACAGGTCCATCAGCATCGACTTGCCGCGCCCGACCCCGCCCCACAGGTACACGCCGCGCGGCGGCGCGGGGGCACGGCCGAGCATCTTCCACAGCACGCTGCCGCGCTTCGGTACTGCGGTCAGTTCGCCGGCGAGCGTATCGAGGCGCGCGGCGGCGGCCTCCTGATCCGCGTCGGGCTTGAGTTCGCCGCGCTGGACGAGGGCGCGATAGGCGTTGAGGACCTCGGTCATTTGCGCGCCGTCGCGGTGAAGCTGACGCAGGGGCGGCCATCCTGCACGATCAGCCCGCGGACGAAGAACAGGCGACCGGTCTCGCGCAGCAACTCGACCTCCGCCTCGATCGGGTGCGTCGCATCCGCGCCGTCGATGAACTGCGCAGACAGGTCGACGGTCGAGGCACCGCCCTCGTTCATGATCCCCAGCGCCCGCGCCGCGGCGAAAATCGCCACGTCGGCGAAACCCAACAGCGCGCCGCCATGGACGTGGTCGCGAAGGTTGGAATGGACGCGCTGCGGCACCATGCGCACGCGGGCGCGGATGTCACGCTCTACCCGCACCGACAAGGGCGCGAGAAAGGCGTTGTAGCGGGTGGGATCGGTCAGTTCCCAGCGATGCCAGCCGGGAAGATCGGGATCGGGGAAGAAACGGAAGGGGGGCGGCGCGTCGTCCGCGGCCGCCCCGGTTTGGTCGGGCATCAGACGATGCGCTCGACTTCCATCTTCTTGATCTCGGCGATCGCCTTGGCCGGGTTGAGGCCCTTGGGGCAGACGTTCGCGCAGTTCATGATCGTGTGGCAGCGATAGAGGCGGAACGGATCCTCGAGGTCGTCGAGGCGCTCGCCCGTCATCTCGTCGCGGCTGTCGGCGAGCCAGCGATACGCCTGGAGCAGGATCGCCGGCCCCAGGAACTTGTCGCTGTTCCACCAATAGCTGGGGCACGAGGTCGAGCAGCAGGCACAAAGGATGCACTCGTAGAGGCCGTCGAGCTTCGCACGATCCTCCGGCGACTGGAGCCGCTCCTTGCCCGAGGGCGGCGGCGTCACCGTCTGCAGCCACGGCTTGATCGAGGCGTACTGCGCATAGAAATGCGTGAAGTCGGGGACGAGATCTTTGATGACGTCCATATGCGGCAGCGGCGTGATGCGGATATCGCCCTTGATATCCTCGATCGCGGTCGTGCAGGCGAGGCCGTTCTTGCCCGCGATGTTCATCGAGCACGAGCCGCAAATCCCCTCGCGGCAGGAGCGGCGGAAGGTGAGCGACGGGTCCTGCTCGCCCTTCATCTTGATGAGCGCGTCGAGCACCATCGGGCCGCAATCGTCGAGGTCGATCTCGAACGTGTCGTAGCGCGGGTTGGCGCCGGCATCGGGATCGTAGCGATAGATTTTGAAGCGTTTGATCCGCTTGGCACCCTCGGGCGCGCGGTGGACGTGCCCTTCCTTCTTGATGACGCTGTTCTTGGGAAGAGTGAAGGTCGCCATGATCCGTCTCAATCGCTGATGCCATCCGAGGTAGCGTCCGGGACGCCGCCTTCAAGGCCGGGACTGCCGATACAGGACCCGTGCTGCATTGCAAACCCGGACCGTTGGCCGGGTTTATCGCCGCACGTCGCGGGCGCCCGCCTGAAACGCGGCGAGGTCGGCGCGGGTGAAGCGGGAGAAGTCGCCGGGCAGGCTGTGCTTGAGGGCGGCGAGTGCGAGGCCGGCCTCCACCGTTTCCTGCGGCGAGAGGCCGGCATGGAGGCCGTGGAGGATGCCCGCCGCGAACGCGTCGCCGCCGCCGATCCGGTCGACGATGCCGGTGACGGCAATCTCGTCGGTTTCGTACGCGGCGTCCGGCGTATCGAATCGCGCGGACAGACGGTGGTGGTCGGCGTCGATGACCGTCCGCGCGGTCGAGGCGATGGCGGTGAGGTTGGGGAAGGCCGCGAACGCCACCTCTGCCGCCGCGCGGGCCTCGCGCACGTCGCGGCCGGTCAGCAGCGCCACGTCGCGGTGGTTGCCGAAGAACAGATCGGCCTGCGCCACCAGCTCGGTCAGCACGCCGCGCGGATCGCTGTCCCAGCTTTCCCACAGGCGCGCTCGGTAATTGCCGTCGAACGAGACGGGGACGCCCGCCGCCCGCGCCGCGCGCGCGGCCGCGAGCGCGTGGGCGGCGCTGGCATGGCCGAGCGCGGGTGTGATGCCCGACAGGTGGAGCCGCGCGGCGCCGTCGAGCAAGGCGGGCCAGTCGTACCCATCTGCCTCGACGAACGCCGAGCCGGCGCGGTCATAGACGATGTCGGCGGCACGCACGCCCGCGCCAGGCGACATGAAGTAAAGGCCCAGCCGCCCCGGCCCGGTCGCGACGCGGCTGGTGTCCACCCCCGCCGCGCGCATCGCCGCGACCGCGCCCCGGCCCAAAGCGTTGTCGGGCACTGTGCTCACGATCGCGGTCGGGTGGTCGAGCGCGGCGAGGCCCGCCGCCACGTTCGCCTCCGCCCCGCCGACGACGATATCGAGCCGGGGGGACTGCATCAGCAGCTCGCGGCCCGGCGCGGACAGGCGGAGCAGCAATTCGCCGAAGCAGACGATCGGTCCTGACATAACCCTCTCCCTACGCGCTGGCCTTGCCGTTCGCTAGTCCGTTGCCAGCGCTGGCACAAGCGGCTATCGCAAAGGCGAGGAGAGGAAGATGCGTCCCCTGAAGCTCGATCCCAATCGCCTGTTTCCCGCCGAGCCACGTACCCGCGACATCGCCCGTGCGCTCTATGCCGAGATCGGCGGGCTTCCGATCGTCAGCCCGCACGGGCACACCGACCCCGCCTGGTTCGCGACCGATGCGCCCTTCGCGAACGCCACCGAGCTGTTGCTCGCGCCCGATCACTACATCTTTCGGATGCTCTATTCGCAGGGCGTGTCGCTTGACGCGCTCGGCGTGCGCAGCCGCGCCGGCGCGCCCGCGACCGACCCGCGCGAGGCGTGGCGGACCTTCGCCGCGCATTATCACCTGTTCCGCGGCACCCCGTCGCGGCTGTGGCTCGACCATGTGTTCGCCGAGGTGCTGGGGATCGAGGTCGCGCTCGAACCGGCGAGCGCCGATCATTATTACGACACGATCAACGCGGCGCTGGCGACCCCCGGCTACTACCCGCGCGCACTGTTCGAGCGGTTCGGGATCGAGTTCCTCGCGACCACCGAGGGCGCGGACGATCCACTCGATCACCACAAGGCGATCCGCGCGTCGGGCTGGGGCGGGCGGGTCGTCTCGACCTATCGCCCCGACGCGGTGATCGACGCCGAGCATGAGGGCTTCGCTGCTGCACTCGAGCGATTCGGGACGCTGACCGGCGAGGACGTGATGACGTGGGACGGCTATCTCGCCGCGCACCGCCGCCGCCGTGCCGATTTCCGTGCACTCGGCGCGACCGCGACCGACCACGGCCATGCCAGCGCGCGGACGGCGAACCTGTCGCGCGTCGAAAGCGCTGCGCTGTTCGATCGCATCGTCACCGGCCGGTTCGAGGCGGGCGATGCCGAGCTGTTCCGCGCGCAGATGCTGACCGAAATGGCGAAGATGAGCGTCGAGGACGGGATGGTCATGCAGATTCATCCCGGCTCCTTCCGCAACCACAATGCCGCGCTGTTCGCCAGCCACGGGCGCGACAAGGGCGCCGATATTCCGATGCGCGCCGATTTCGTGGGTGCGCTGAAGCCGATGCTGGACGTGGTGGGGAACGAGCGCGACCTGACGATCATCCTCTTCACGCTCGACGAGACGACCTATGCGCGCGAGTTGGCGCCGCTGGCGGGGCATTATCCCTGCCTGCGGCTGGGGCCGGCCTGGTGGTTCCACGACAGTCCCGAGGGGATGCGCCGGTTCCGCGAGATGACGACCGAGACAGCGGGCTTCTACAACACCGTCGGGTTCGACGACGACACGCGCGCGTTCCTGTCGATCCCGGCGCGGCACGACGTCGCCCGCCGCGTCGACTGCGCGTTCCTCGCCCGGCTGGTGGCGGAGGGGCCGATCGCCGACTGGGAAGCCGCCGAGCTGGCGCAGGAACTGACGGTGGGGCTGGTGCGCCGCGCCTACAAGCTGGGCAAGCCGGCATGACGCGGCTGTCGCAGGCGGCGCTGCCGCTTCCTCACAGGCCGCGTTACGACCGCGCGGCGTTGCGGACCGGCATCGTCCATTTCGGGCCGGGGGCGTTCCACCGCGCGCATCAGCTGCCGGTGTACGACGCGCTCAACGCCGTCGATCCGCGCTGGGGCGTGGTTGGGGTGAGCCTCAATTCTGGATCGGTGGCGAACGCGCTCAATCCGCAGGATGGGCTCTACACGCTGGCACTGCTCGATGCGGCGCCGTCGTTCGAGGTGGTGGGTGCGCTCCGCCACGTGCTGACTGCGGGGGATGGCGCCGCGATCCTCGATGTGATCGCCGCGCCCGACACGCGCGTGCTGAGCGCGACGGTGACGGAAAAGGGCTATTGCTACGCCGCCGACGGCAGCCTCGACATGGATCACCCCGCGATCGTCCACGACCGCGCGAATGAGGGGACGCCCAGGTCGCTGGTGGGCTGGATCGTCACCGGCCTTGCCGCGCGGCGGGCGGCGGGGACGGGCGGACTGACCGTGCTTTCCTGCGACAACCTCGCCGACAACGGGGCCAAGCTCGGCCGCGCGGTGGCGGCGCTGGCGGCGACGCGGGACGACGGCCTCGTCGACTGGATCGCGGGGGAAGTGCGCTTTCCCTCGACGATGGTCGATGCGATCACGCCCGCCACCGACGACGCGCTGCGGGCGCGGGTGGCCGAGGCGACCAGGCTGGAGGACGCATGGCCGGTCCAGCGCGAGCGGTTCTGGCAATGGGTGGTCGAGGATGATTTCGCGCCCGGCGAGCGCCCCGACATTGCCGCCGCGGGGGTCACGCTGACGCACGACGTGCGCGGATATGAGCTCGCCAAGCTCCGGCTTCTCAACGGCGCGCATTCGTCGCTCGCCTATCTTGGGCTGGAGCGTGGGCACGCGACCGTGGCGGAGGCGATGCGCGATCCCGCGCTTGCGACCTTCGTCGAGCGGCTGATGCGCGAGGATATTGCGCCGTCGCTGACGCCGCCGGCGGGTCTCGACGTGGATGCGTACGTCACCACGATCCTCGATCGCTTCGCCAACCCGGCGATCGCGCATCAACTGATCCAGATCGCTGCCGACGGGTCGCAGAAGCTGCCCTATCGCCTGCTCGACACGGTGCGCGCCGCGCGGGCGGCTGGGCGGCCGATCGACCGGCTGGCGGTGCCGATCGGCGCCTGGCTGCGCTTCGTCGAGCGGGGCGAGGGCGTCGCCGATCCGCTGGCGGCGCGGCTGGTGGGCCGGCCCGCGCGCGAGGTGCTGGGCCTTCGCAAGGTGTTCGGCGATCTGGCCGACGATGCGCCGTTCGTCGCGGCGGTGCTGGCGGCGCAGCCGATCTAGGCCGGGCCGGTCGACTCGGCGATCTGGAGGGTGAGCGTCGCGGCAAGGTCGCCGTCCGCCGCCCCACCCTCGATCGCGTCGATCAGCCGGTCGGCGGCGCGGGCGGCCATGTCGCCGAGCGGGCGGGCGACGGTGGTGAGCGCGGGCGTCAGCATCGTCGCCAGCGCACTGCCGTCGAAGCCCGCGACGGAGAGGTCGCTGGGCACCGCGATGCCGATCCGCGCCGCGACCTTGAGCACGCCCGCCGCCATCACGTCGTTCGACGCGAAGATCGCGGTCGGGCGGTCGGTGCGGGACAGCAGCGCCTCGCCCGCCGCCACGCCGCCCGCGAACCGATAGTCGCCGGTGACCAGCAGCGCGGGGTCGAGCGGCGCGCCGGCCGCCGCGAGGGCTTCGGAAAACCCCGCGCGCCGCTCGCTCGCCGACAAGAGGCCCGGCGGGCCGCTGACGAAGCCGATCCGGCGATGGCCGAGCGACAGCAGGTGCCGGGCCACCGCACCGGCCGCCTCGCGCTCGTCGGACACGAGCATCGTCGCAAAGCCCGCGATGCGCGCGGCGGCGAAGGCGATGGTCGGGACCGACAGGCTTTCGGCCAGCCCCGGCGCTTCGCACACGGGGGGCAGCACGATCAGCCCGTCGACGCGTGTCCGCCGGGCGAAGGCTGCGATATCCTCGACTGCGGCGTCGCCCCCCGCCGGGTGCACCACCATCTCGTACCCGCGGGCGGAGGCGGCGGCGACGATCCCGCGCTGGACGGCGTCGAGGACAAGCGCGTTGGGATCGTCATGGACGAGGCCGATCAGGAACGACCGCCCCGTCGCCAGCGCCCGCGCGCGCAGGCTGGGCGAGAAGCCCAGCGCCGCGATCGCCGCGTCGATCCGCGCCCGCGTCTCGCCATTCACCTTCGTCGAGCGATTGAGAACGCGCGACACGGTGCGGATCGACACGCCCGCGCGCGCCGCGACGTCGTGGATGGTGGGCGGCTGACTCATCTGCCAGCGCTAGCAAGGATTGGCGGCGGTCGAAAAGCCCTCAGGCCGCCGACTGGTCGATGCCGAGCTCGCCGAGCTTGCGATAAAGCGTCGAGCGGCCGATGCCGAGACGGCGCGCGACCTCCGTCATCCGGCCGCGATAATGGCCGATGGCAAGGCGGATGACGTCGGCCTCGATCTCTTCCAGCGCGCGCAGATTGCCATCGGGGCGGAACAGCGTGACCCCGCCTGAGGGTGCCGGTCCCTGGACCGCCGACGCGCCGCCATTGGCGGCCATGTGCGCGATCTGAGGGAAATCACCGCGGGTCAGCGCGTCGCCGTCGCACAGCACCGCGGCGCGGAACAGCGCGTTCTGAAGCTGGCGGACATTGCCGGGCCAGTCGTAACTGCCGAGCAAGGCCAGCGCTTCGTCGGTGATGCCGAGCGGACGCAGGCCCGGCTGCTCGGCGATCCGCGCGAGCAGGTGGCGGGCGAGCGGGGCGACATCGCCCGGCCGGTCGCGCAGCGGCGGGATCGTCACCTGGACGACGTTGAGGCGGTAATAGAGGTCCTCGCGGAAGCGGCCGGCCTCGACCTCCTCGGTCAACGTCTTGTTGGTGGCGGCGACGACACGCACGTCGACTTCGCGCGCATGGCGCGCGCCCAGAGGCTGGAGTTCGCCCGACTGGAGGACCCGCAGGAGCTTGACCTGCGCCTCGAGCGGCATCTCGCCGATTTCATCGAGGAAGAGGGTGCCGCCGTCCGCCTCCTGAAAGCGCCCGATCTTGCGCTCGAACGCGCCGGTGAAGGCGCCCTTCTCGTGCCCGAACAGTTCCGATTCGACGAGGTTGCCGGGGATCGCGCCGCAGTTGACGCGCACCAGCGGCTTTTTTGCGCGGGGCGATGCGGCGTGGATCGCCTCGGCCACCACTTCCTTGCCGACGCCGCTTTCGCCCTCGATCAGCACGGGGATGCGGGCGCGTGCCGCCTTGGCCGCGATGGCGAGCGCGGCGCGGAATTGCGGCGCGGAGCCGACGATCTCGTCGAAGGCGAGCGGCATCGACAGCTTTTCGGTCAATGGGCGCAATTCGCCCGCCGCCTTGCCCGCGACCGCCGCTTCGAGGGCAGAGAGCAGCCGCTCGGCGGCCAGCGGCTTGGTGAGGAAGTCGGTCGCGCCCGCGCGCATCGCATCGACGGCGCTTGCGACCGATCCGTTGGCGGTCAGCATCAGGATGGGCAGCGCCGGGCGATTGCGGCGCAATTCCGCGATCAGGCTGGTCGCGTCGCAATCGGGTGCCCAATGGTCGAGCACGATGGCGTCGAGGCTCATGCCGTCCTGCGTCCCGAGCATCGCCAGCGCGGTCTCGTGATCCCCGGCAAAGATCGTGCGCCATCCCCGGCGCGAGGCGATCGCCGCGATCAGCCGGCGCTGGGCCGGCTCCTCGTCGATCAGCATGAGCAGGCGCTGTCCGTTTCGTGTCATCGCGAAATCTTTGTCCCCGTCGTCCCGCTTTCAGACAGGGTGGATAGCGCCGAAGCGTAAAGCCCGGCTTAAGCGCCGCAATGGTTCCGGCCCTTGCCGAGAGCGGCGACCGCTGGCTAAGGATGGACCCAAGACGTTATTCAAACGGGGACTGTATGGCCGACCAAACCCAGACGCCGCTGCGCGAGGATACCTATTCGAGCTTTATCGGCATGGTGAAGGTGGGATCGATCGTCGTCGCGATCGCCGCCGCCGTCGTCGTCGGCCTGATCGCCAGCTGATCCCATGAAGATCGCCGTCCTCCGCGAAACTGCCCCCGGTGAAGCCCGCGTGGCGGCGACGCCGGAGACGGTGAAGAAGTTCATCGCGCTCGGCGCGACCGTTGCGGTCGAGGCGGGGGCGGGCGAGCATGCCTCGATCGCCGACGCCGCCTTTGCCGATGCGGGCGCCAGCATCGGCGACCGCGCCGCGACGCTGGCGGGTGCGGAGATCGTGCTCGGCGTGCAGGGGCCGGAGCCGGAGGGCTTGCCGCGCGGTGCCTGGGTCGCGGCGGGCCTCAATCCGTTCGGTGAACGCGCGCGCGTCGACGCCTATGCCGCGGCGGGGGTCGAGGCGCTGGCGATGGAGTTCATGCCGCGCATCACCCGTGCGCAGTCGATGGACATCCTTTCCTCGCAATCGAACCTGTCAGGCTACAAGGCGGTGCTCGACGCCGCTGCCGAATATGGCCGCGCCTTCCCGATGATGATGACCGCGGCGGGCACGGTCAGTGCCGCACGCGTCTTCGTAATGGGCGTCGGCGTCGCGGGGCTCCAGGCGATCGCGACCGCCCGCCGGCTGGGCGCGCAGGTGTCCGCCACCGACGTGCGCGCCGCAACCAAGGAGCAGATCCTGTCGCTGGGTGCCAAGCCGATTTTCGTCGAGGCGGTGAAGGGTATCGAGGGCGAGGGCACCGGCGGCTATGCCACCGAGATGAGCGACGAGTACAAGGCCGCGCAGGCCGAGCTCGTCTCCAGCCACATTGCCAAGCAGGATATCGTCATCACCACCGCGCTGATCCCCGGCCGCCCCGCGCCGCGCCTCGTCACCGACGCGCAGGTGGCGAGCATGCGGCCAGGCAGCGTCATCGTCGACCTCGCGGTCGAGCAGGGTGGCAATGTCGAGGGGGCGGTAGCGGGCGAAGTCGTGGTGCGCCACGGCGTCAAGATCGTCGGCCACCGCAACGTGCCGTCGCGGCTTGCCGCCGACGCCTCGGCACTGTTCGCGCGCAACCTGTTCAACTTCCTCTCCGCCTTCTGGGACAAGGAAAGCGGCCGCCCGGTCCTCGATGCCGAGATCGGCGACGCGATCCGGTTGACGAAGGACGGGCAGGTGGTGAACCATCGGCTGACCGGCGCAGCCTGATGGGCCTCTTCAACGCGACCGAGACGAATGCCGAGACGGTCGCGCGCGACTATGCGCCGGTGCTGATCGAGGGCGAGCGCGTGCTGATCGCGTTCAAGACGATGCGCGACCTCGTCTTCTTAACGAACTACCGCCTGTGCACCGTCAACGTGCAGGGGCTGACCGGGCGCAAGGTCGAGATCGAAAGCATCCCCTACAAGTCGATCACCCGCTGGGCGATCGAGCGGGCGGGGACGTTCGACATGGATGCCGACCTTACCATCTGGGTCTCGGGCAGCGACGAGCCGCTTGAGGTCAAGGTGGCGGCGAGCGCCAATATCGTCGGCGTACAGCAGGTGCTGGCGCGGGCCATTCTGGGAGGGGGCCGCTGATGGACTTCGTTTCGATCCTGTCGATCTTCGTCATGGCGTGCTTCGTCGGCTATTATGTCGTCTGGTCGGTGACGCCGGCGCTGCACACGCCGTTGATGGCGGTCACCAACGCGATCTCGTCGGTCATCATCGTCGGTGCGCTGGTGGCGAGCGCGGCGGCGGGGTTCGCCGTGTCGAAGTGGCTGGGCCTCGCCGCCGTCGTACTGGCGAGCATCAACATCTTCGGCGGGTTCGCAGTCACGCAGCGGATGCTGGCGATGTACAAGAAGAAGGAGCGACCGGAGGCCAAATCTTGACCGTCACCCCGGCGAAGGCCGGGGTCGGTTTCGGCAGGCGCACGGATTGCGGCAAGCGATCCCGGCTTTCGCTGGGATGACGTGAGTAGAATAAAGGGGTTGGGGATGGAGCACGTAACCGCCGGCAATTCGTTCGCGGCGCTCGCCTATCTGGTGGCGGGCGTGTGCTTTATTCTTGCCCTGCGCGGGTTGTCGTCGCCGGCGACCAGCCAGCAGGGCAACCGCTTCGGAATGATCGGCATGGCCATCGCCGTCGTGACGACGCTGGTGACGCATGTTCCGATGCAGGCGGTGGGCCTGGTGCTGGAAGGGCCGCAAGGGACGGTCGCGGCAACCGGGCCGCTGTTCGAGCGGATCGACCTGATCGCCGTCCTCGAAATCCTCGCCGCGATCGGCGTCGGCGCACTGATCGGCATCACTATCGCCCGGCGGATCGCGATGACGGCGATGCCGCAGCTCGTCGCCGCCTTCCACAGCCTTGTCGGCCTCGCCGCCGTGCTCGTCGCGGTTGCGGCCTATCTCAACCCGATGGCGTTCGGGATCGCGCAGATGGTGATCCCGATGATCGGCGATCCATTCGCGGTCATCAACCCGGTGAGCAAGGTCGAGATGGGCTTGGGCGCGGCGATCGGCGCGATCACCTTTTCGGGCTCGGTCATTGCGTTCCTGAAGCTGAACGGCAACATGTCGGGCAAGCCGATCCTGCTGCCCGGCCGCCATGCGATCAACCTCGCAGTGCTGGCGACGATCCTGCTGCTCGTCGCTCAATTCGCGCATTCGCAGGATGCGTGGCCCTTCTGGACGCTGCTGGTCCTGAGCTTCGTCATCGGGTTCCTGCTCATCGTGCCGATCGGCGGCGCGGACATGCCGGTCGTGGTGTCGATGCTGAACAGCTATTCGGGCTGGGCGGCAGCGGCGATGGGCTTCACGCTCCACAACACCGCGATGATCATCACCGGCGCGCTGGTGGGGTCGTCGGGCGCGATCCTCAGCTACATCATGTGCCGCGCGATGAACCGCAGCTTCCTGTCCGTCATCGCCGGCGGCTTCGGTGCCGAAGCGGCGAGCGGCGGCGGCGAGGCGAAGGAACAGCGGCCGTGGAAGCGCGGCTCCGCCGACGACGCCGCCTTCCTGATGCAACAGGCCGAGCAGGTCATCATCGTTCCCGGCTACGGCATGGCGGTCGCGCAGGCGCAGCACGTCCTTCGCGAGATGACCGACAAGCTGAAGGAGCACGGCGTCCGCGTGAAGTTCGCGATCCACCCCGTCGCGGGGCGGATGCCGGGGCATATGAACGTGCTGCTTGCCGAGGCGAACGTCCCCTATGACGAGGTGTTCGAGCTCGAGGACATCAATTCCGAATTCGCGCAGACCGACGTCGCCTTCGTCATCGGCGCCAACGACGTGACCAACCCGGCGGCCAAGACCGACAAGAGCTCGCCCATCTACGGCATGCCCGTGCTCGACGTCGAAAAGGCCAAGACCGTGCTGTTCGTGAAGCGGTCGATGGGCGGCGTCGGCTATGCCGGCGTCGACAACGACGTGTTCTACATGGACAACACGATGATGCTCCTCGCCGACGCCAAGAAGATGGTCGAGGAGATCGTAAAAGCCCTCGACTGACGCCGCTCAGTGCGGGACAGCGCCGAGTTCGAAGCCGGTCTTGTCGTGCATGGCGAAGCGGTCGACCAGGTCGGCGCTGGCGCGGTTGTAGCCGACGACCTCGACCGACGCGCCGCCCTGGCGCAGGCGCGCGACGATCTTGTCGAGCGCGCCCACCCCTGAAATGTCCCAGAAGTGCGACGCGGACACGTCGATCGTCACGTCCGCTGTACCCTCGCTGCGGAATGCGCGGGTGAAACGGTCGACCGAGGCGAAGAAGATCTCGCCCGACACGGCATAGGTGACGCGGCCGGGATCCTCCCGCCGCTCGACCGCAAACATCCGCTGCACCTTTCCGGCGAAGAAGATGCCCGAAAGCAGCACCCCTGCCGCGACGCCCAGCGACAGGTCGTGCGTCGCGACCACCACGACGACCGTCGTCAGCATCACCATCGAGGAGGTCGGCGGGTGGCGGCGCAGATTGGGGATCGAGTTCCAGCTGAACGTGCCGATCGACACCATCACCATCACTGCGACCAGCGCGGGCATCGGCACCCGCCCGACATAGGGCCCGAGCGCGGCGAGCAGTACCAGCAGGAACGCCCCCGCGACGAACGTCGAAAGCCGCCCGCGCCCGCCGGAGGTCACGTTGATGACCGACTGGCCGATCATCGCGCAGCCGCCCATGCCGCCCATCAGCGCGGCGACGATGTTCGCGCCGCCCTGACCCGCGCACTCGACGCGCTTGTCGCTGTCGGTGTCGGTCATGTCGTCGACGATCTGTGCCGTGAGCAGCGATTCGAGGAGGCCCACCGCCGCCATCGTTAGCGAGTAGGGGAGGATGATCCGCAGCGTCTCGAGGTTGAGCGGCACGCTGGGCCACGCGAAGTTCGGCAACCCGTCGGGGAGCTTGCCCATGTCGCTGACGGTGTTGACCGGCAGGCCGAGCGCGATGCTGATCGCGCTGAGGACGAGGATCGCCACGAGCGGCGAGGGCACCGCCGTCGTCAGGCGCGGCAGCAGGTAGATGATCGCAAGGCCCCCCGCGACCATCGCATAGGTGTGCCAGGTGACGCCGGTCAGTTGCGGCAGTTGCGCCATGAAGATGAGGATCGCGAGCGCGTTGACGAAGCCGGTGATGACCGACCGCGATACGAACTGCATGACGAGATCGAGCCGCGCGAACCCCGCGGCGATCTGGATCAGGCCCATCAGGATCGTCGCGGCGAACAGATATTGGGTGCCGTGGTCGCGGACCAGCGGCACGACCAGCACGGCGACCGCGGCGGTGGCGGCGGAGATCATCCCCGGCCGCCCGCCGATCAGCGAGACGACGATCGCGATCGCGACCGAGGCATAGAGGCCGACGCGCGGATCGACGCCCGCGATGATCGAGAAGCCGATCGCCTCGGGAATGAGCGCGAGCGCGACGACGATCCCGGCGAGCACGTCGCGGCGGGCGGCGGCGCCGGTGGTGAACCACTGGCGGCGATAGGCGGTAAGGTCGAGTTTCATTGATTTTCCACAACAGGGCACGGGCGCGGCGAGCGCGCTTCGAGACTATCGGTGCGTTGTGTTGTCCGGCGGATCGGCGGCCGGAATAGCCACCCGGAATTGCACCGGGTCCTTGCGAATGCGCGCGCCATAGGCGGGCGAAGGGGCGGTTGGCAACCGCTGGCAAATTTGACCGCCGCACGCTTTTGGCCGAAATGGCGACCCCAGGAGGATGCCATGACTGCAATGACGCGCTTCGATTACGCCGATGCGCTTCGGCTCGATGCCGAATTGACCGACGACGAGCGGATGATCCGCGACGCCGCCCACGCCTTTGCGCAGGACCGGCTCCAGCCGCGCGTCGCCGACGCGTTCGAGCGCGAGCATACCGATCCCGCGATCTTCCGCGAAATGGGCGAGCAGGGGCTGCTCGGCGTCACCATTCCCGAACAGTTCGGCGGCGCGGGCGCGGGCTATGTCGCTTACGGCCTCGTCGCGCGCGAGGTGGAGCGCGTCGACTCGGGCTATCGCTCGATGATGAGCGTGCAGTCGAGCCTCGTCATGTATCCGATCCACGCCTATGGCTCGGACGAGCAGCGGGCGAAGTATTTGCCCGGCCTGGCCAAGGGCGAGCTGATCGGCTGTTTCGGCCTGACCGAGCCCGATGCCGGCTCCGACCCCGGCGGGATGCGGACGCGCGCGAAGAAGGTCGATGGCGGCTATGTGATCTCGGGCGCCAAGACGTGGATCTCGAACAGCCCGATCGCCGACGTGTTCGTCGTCTGGGCCAAGTCCGACGCGCATGACGGCAAGATCCGCGGCTTCATCCTCGAAAAGGGCATGAAGGGCCTCACCGCGCCCAAGATCGAGGGCAAGATTTCCCTGCGCGCCTCGATCACCGGCATGATCCAGATGGACGAGGTGTTCGTGCCTGAGGACGGCCTGCTGCCCGGCGTCGAGGGGCTGAAGGGGCCGTTCGGCTGCCTCAACCGCGCGCGTTACGGCATTTCGTGGGGCGTTATGGGCGCGGCGGAGTTCTGCTATCACGCCGCGCGCCAGTATGGCCTCGACCGGCAGCAGTTCGGCCGGCCGCTGGCCGCGACGCAGCTCTATCAGAAGAAGCTCGCCGACATGGCGACCGAGATCGCGCTCGGCCTTCAGGCCAGTTTGCAAGTGGGGCGGCTGATGGACGAGGGACGGTTCGCGCCCGAGATGATCTCCCTCGTCAAGCGCAACAATTGCGGCAAGGCGCTGGATATCGCCCGCGTGGCGCGCGACATGCACGGCGGTAACGGGATTTCGGGTGAGTATCACGTCATCCGCCACATGGTGAACCTTGAGACGGTGAACACCTATGAGGGGACGCACGACGTCCATGCGCTGATCCTCGGGCGCGCGATCACCGGCCACGCTGCCTTCTGATGAGCACCGTTTGATGGATAGGCCGCTTGCCGGGGTGCGCGTCGTCGAACTCGCGCGCATCCTCGCCGGCCCGTGGGCGGGACAGGTGCTCGCCGATCTGGGTGCCGAGGTGGTCAAGGTCGAGAGCCCCGGGGGTGACGACACACGGCGCTGGGGCCCGCCCTTCATCGACAATCCCGACGGCAGCCGGGATGCGGCCTATTTCCACGCAGCCAATCGCGGCAAGCGGTCGGTCGTCGCCGACTTTGCGACCGAGGAAGGCCGCGCCGCGGTGCGCGCGCTGATCGCCGATGCGGATGTGGTGATCGAGAACTTCAAGGTCGGCGGGCTCGCCAAATACGGCCTCGATTACGCCAGCCTGTCTGCCGAGCATCCCGGCCTCGTCTATTGCTCCATCACCGGGTTCGGGCAGGACGGGCCCTATGCGAACCGGGCCGGCTACGACTTCATCGTCCAGGGCATGAGCGGGATCATGAGCCTGACCGGCGAGCCAGATGGCGCGCCGCAGAAGATCGGCGTCGCCTATGCCGACATCCTCACCGGCCTCTATGCCGTCATCGGCATCCAGGCGGCGCTGGCGGAGCGCACACGCACGGGGAAGGGCGCGCATATCGACATGGCGCTCTTCGACGTGATGGTGGGGACGCTCGCCAATCAGGCGATGAACTATCTGGTCTCGGGTACGGCCCCCATGCGGCTGGGCAACGCGCATCCCAATATCGCGCCTTATGCGGCCTATCCGACCGCGGACGGGTGGATCATCCTGGCGGTGGGCAACGATCGCCAATTCGAGCGGGCATGCGAGGTGCTCCGCCTGCATTGCGACGAGGCCTTCGCCACCAATGCGCTTCGGGTCGCGCAGCGGTCGATCCTCGACCCGCTGGTCGCCGACGCCACCCGCGCATGGCATCGCGACGCATTGCTGGCGGCCCTCGAGGCGGCGGGCGTGCCGGCGGGGCCGATCAACGATGTCGAGCAGGCTTTCGCGGATCCGCAGATCGTTCATCGCGGGATGCGGATCGACGCAGACCGTCCGGACGGTGCGGCGGTACCGGGCGTCGCGCTGCCCATCCGCTTCGTCGGGCGCGCGCGCCCGACGCCGGTCGCCTCGCCGATGCTGGGCGAGGGCGATCGCACCGGATCGGCGTGACGGCCATGCAAGTTGCGCGGATCGCCACCGCTTTGGCGTTTTACTCGCCTGGCTAAGCCACGCAAAACACGATCGAATCGGATCGATCCGCTCGCCCGGCGGTAAGCGTCGCCCGGTTAGACCCGGTGCATGGCGCGACCCATCACCTTCTCCGCGGACCGGCGCGGCACTGCGCTGGTCGAGTTCGCCCTCCTCTCACCGATCCTGATCGCGTTGCTGCTCGGGATGCTCGGCTACGGCCAGTATTTTCTCACCGCGCACACGCTCCAGCAATTGGCGAACGACGCCGCGCGTGCCGCGATCGTCGGCCAGACCGCAGCCGAACGCGTGACGCTCGCGCGCGCCAGCGTGACGCAGGGGCTGGCGAATGCCGCCGTCGCCAAGCCGGGCGAGGTGTCGAGCGCGGTGGCGGAGGCGGATGGCCGCGTCACCGTCACACTGGCGGTTGACACGCGTGCCTTGTCGCTGCTGCGGACGGGGCTGGTCCCCATGCCCGACCCGGTGATCGAGCGGCGGGCCGTCGCCGAAGTGGCGGACCTCTGATGAAGCGGCTGCTGCGCGAGCGCCGGGGTGCCACCGCGGTTCTGGTCGCGGGTGCGCTGCCGATGCTGTTCGGCGTCGCCGCGATGGCGGTCGACCTCGGCATGGTCGAACTGGAGCGCCGCCGCATTCAGGGCGTTGCCGATGCGGCTGCCCTCGCGGCCGCGCGCGACACCGGGCAGGCGGCGGCGCTTGCCGCGGCGATGGTCGCGGCCAGCCCCGGCCGCTTCCCGCTGACGACGGCGACGACGACCGGGCGATACCGGGCGGAGGCGGCGCCCGATGCGCGCTTCATCGCGGGCGCGGCCGATCCCGATGCGGTGCGCGTGACCGTGCGTAGCGAGGTGCCGACGGTGTTTGCCGCGATCTTCGGCACGCTCAGCGTCGCGGTCGAGCGGCGGGCGACGGCGCGCCGTCTGGACCTGGCTAGTTTCGCGGTCGGTTCCCGGCTCGCCAGCCTCGACGGCGGGGTCGCCAATGCGCTGCTGTCGGGGCTGACCGGCGGCAAGGTCGCGCTGTCGGTGATGGATTACAACGCGCTGGCCGCGGCCAAGGTCGATCTGGTGCCGTGGCTCAAGGTGCTGGGTGCCGATGCGAAGATCGAGGTGGCGCGGTTCGACGACCTGTTGAAGGCCGAGCTGCCCGCCTCGACGATCCTTGGCAGCCTGTCGCGGCAGGTGGCCGATCCCGTCGCGCGCGCGGCGCTCGCCAACCTCGCCAGCGCGGCCAAGGGGACGATCCGGCTTGCCGACCTCATCGACCTGGGGGAACTCGGGCGGCAGGGGGACGGGGGCGCGGGGTTGCTGCGCATCGATACGCTCGACCTTGCCAGCAACGTCATCCAGGGGAGCGCCAGCGGGCGACAAGTGGCGATCGACCTCGGCGCGCAGGTGCCGGGCATCGCGCGGACGCGGCTGTGGGTTGCGATCGGCGAGCGGCCCAACCGGGCGCCGTGGATCGCCGTGACGCGCGACCGGTCGCCGGTCATCCGCACCGCGCAGACACGGATCTATCTCGAGACGCAGCTCGCCGCCCAGCCGCTGCCGGGTATCAGCCTCGCCTCGATCGAGTTGCCGCTGTTCGTCGAACTGGCGAGTGCGGAGGCGCGGCTGGAGGCGATCGAGTGCCGGCCGCACGCGGTGACGCTAGCCGGGCGGCCGGCACCCGGGCAGGTGGCGATCGCAAGGGCCGACCCGGCGGCGCTGCCCGACTTCAAGACGCCGGTCGCGCTGGCCGATGCGCGGCTCTTGGAGACGCTGCTGGTGCGGGTGGAGGGGCGCGGGGCGATCGACCTCGGCGCCAACGAAAGCTTCCAGACCCGCCGTTTCGACGCCAGTGCGATCGACGCGGCGAGCGTGCAGACGATCCGCAGTTCGACCCCGGTCGGCGGCATCGCCACCAGCCTGATGCAAAAGGTCGACCTGAAGGCGCGGCTGCTCGGCTTCCTGCCGCTGCCGCTCGATCCGATCGTGCGCGGGGTCGGCGGGCAATTGTCGCTGATCGCGCCGGTGCTCGACCCGGTGCTGATGTCGGTGACGGGCGTGCTGGGCGTCGGCGTGGGCGAGGCGGACCTGTGGGTCACGGGCATCCGGTGCAGCCAGCCGGTGCTGATCGAGTAAGAAAATCCCGCCGCCCGACAGGGAGCGGCGGGATGGTACGCAACGCTACTGAGTTACTGGATCCGTGCGATCTTAGAAGCGGATCGCCGCCGTCGCGCGGATCGAATGGAAGCGGAAACGCTCGTCATCGCGCTGGATGTCGGTGCCGCCCGCGCCGCCCAGCAGGAACGGGTTGGTCGCCGGCGCGGTACCCTGACCGACGCGGACCGATGCGAAGTCGTCCTGATACTGGTTGTACATGTACTCGAGCCCGACCGAGAAGTTCTTGGTGATCGACTGCTCGACACCGCCGCCGGCGGTAAAGCCCCAGCTGTTGTACTTCTGGTTGCGCACGGTGAACGAGTTCGCGGCGTTCGACGTCGTAAAGCTCGTGTTGATGCGCGCATAGGCCGGACCGCCCGCTGCGTAGAACAGCGTTTTGCCGCCCGCGGCATAGCCGGCGCGCGCACGGATGCTCGAGTTCCAGTCGAAGCTGCGGCCGAACTGGTAGAAGGCCGGCGTCGTGCTGTAGCCGGTCACATAGTCCTTGGCTTCGCTCTTGCCGAACTCGCCGACCACGCCGACGACGACGTTGCCGAACTGCTTGTCGGCGCCGACGCGAGCGAAATACTCGATATCGTCCTTGTCGTTGAAGCAGCCGCCCGCCGGGGTCACGCCGCGCGCACCGCCGTTGCAGAAGCCGGGCGAGAAGGCGTTGGCGCCTGCTGCCGTCGTGATCGCGTCGCCGAAGCGGCCGTCGAGGTTGCGGTCGAAGGTCAGACCCTCGCCGACGTCGTTACCCTGAACGCTGATACCGGCCGAACCGCCGACATAGACGCCATCAAAGCGCTTTTCGCCATCGGCGGTCTGCGCAAGCGCGGGGGCCGCGGCGAGAAGGGCGGTGGCACCGATGAGGGCGCGGGTGAGAGTACGCTGACGCATACGAAACATGCTCCTTGTTACGCTTTTGAACTCAACTACGGCCCGCCCAACGCCCTTGATCCGGGTTAGCTGCATTGCGGCAAAATTAAGATCTGGATCTGTTGCCCCGATGCAACACCTTGGGTCACCTGGCTCCGCTTTGTTCCGCAGCCCCCTCGCGCTATAGATCGCGCATGTCCGAAGACCTGTTCGCGAGCGCCGCGCCCCAGCCGACCGAATACAACGCCGCCTCGATCGAGGTGCTTGAAGGGCTGGAGCCCGTCCGGCGGCGGCCGGGCATGTATATCGGTGGCACCGACGAGCGGGCGCTCCATCATCTCGCGGCCGAGGTGCTCGACAATGCGATGGACGAGGCGGTGGCGGGGCACGCCACCCGGATCGAGATCACGCTCAATGAGGGCAACCGCCTGACCATCGTCGATAATGGCCGCGGGATGCCCGTCGATCCGCACCCGCGCTTTCCCGACAAGTCGGCGCTGGAGGTCATCCTGTCGATGCTCCATTCGGGCGGCAAGTTTTCGGGCAAGGCCTATGCGACCTCGGGCGGGCTGCACGGCGTCGGCGTCAGCGTCGTCAACGCGCTCTCGATCGACACGGTGATCGAGGTGGCGCGCGACCGCCAGCTCTATCGCCAGCGGTTCAGCCAGGGGCAGACGCTGGGGCCGCTCGAACACCTCGGCAGCACGCCCAATCGGCGCGGTACCTCGGTCAGCTTCACCCCCGACCCCGAGATCTTCGGGCCGGAAATGCACTTCAAGCCGGCGCGCCTTTACAAGCTCGCGCGGTCGAAGGCGTATCTGTTCGCGGGCGTCGAGATCCGCTGGAAATGCGTGAGCAGCCTCGCCAGCGAGGACGTGCCGGCGGAGGCGGTGTTCCAGTTTCCCGGCGGGCTGGCCGATCACCTGAAGGAACAAGTGGGCGGCCGCGAATGCGCCACCGCCGATTTCTTCTCGGGGACACAGGAGTTCGCCGACGGCGCGGGCAAGGTCGAGTGGGCGGTCGCCTGGCCGCTGTGGAGCGACGGGTCGTATAGCTGGTACTGCAACACCATCCCGACGCCCGATGGCGGCACGCACGAGCAGGGGCTGCGTCAGGCGCTGGTCCGGGGCTTGCGCGCGTTCGGCGATCTAGTGGGACAGAAGAAGGCCAAGGACCTGACCCCCGACGACGTGATGGTCGGGTCGGAACTGATGCTCTCGGTCTTTATCCGCGAGCCGCAGTTCCAGAGCCAGACCAAGGACCGGCTGACCAGCCCGGAGGCCGCCAGCCTCGTCGAAAAGGCGGTGCGCGATCATTTCGACCATTACCTCTCAGACCGGATGGACCGGGGCAAAGCGCTGCTCGGCTATGTGCTGGAGCGGATGGACGAACGGCTGAAGCGCAAAGCCGAGCGGGAAGTGAAGCGCAAGACCGCGACCTCCTCGCGCAAGCTGCGCCTGCCCGGCAAGCTCACCGATTGCGCCGCCGACAGCCCCGAGGGGACCGAGCTGTTCATCGTCGAGGGTGACAGCGCCGGCGGTTCGGCCAAGCAGGCGCGCGATCGAAAGACGCAGGCGATCCTGCCGATCCGCGGCAAGATCCTGAACGTGGCGAGTGCGACCAGCGCCAAGATCCTCGCCAATCAGGAGATCGCCGACCTGATCCAGGCGCTGGGCTGCGGCACGCGCAAGGACTGCCTGCCCGACAACCTCCGCTACGAACGCGTGGTCATCATGACCGACGCCGATGTCGATGGCGCGCATATCGCGACGCTGCTGATGACGTTCTTCTTCCAGGAAATGCCCGAGCTGGTCCGCCGCGGGCACCTCTATCTGGCACAGCCGCCGCTCTATCGGCTGACGGTCGGGGCCAAGTCGCTCTACGCCCGCGACGACGCGCACCGCGCGGAGATCGAGCGGACCGCGTTTCGCGGCAAGAAGGTCGACGTCGCCCGCTTCAAGGGGCTGGGTGAGATGAACCCGGGCCAGCTTCGCGAAACGACGATGGCCCCCTCGACACGCAGCCTGATTCGGATCACCCTGCCGCAGGAATATGAGGAACGGGCGGGGGTTAAGGATCTGGTCGACCGGCTGATGGGCAACAATCCCGCTCACCGGTTCGCCTTCATCCAGGAAAACGCCGCTCGGCTGGAGGCGGAGGAACTCGATGCGTAAGCGCGTGGTGCTGGCCGGAGTGGCCGGGTTGCTTTTGTCTGGCGGTGCCGCCCATGCCGAAACCTTCGACGTCAGTGCCGAGCCGGCCAGCTGCACCGTCTATCGACAGGCGGATACGGGTGCATCGACGCCGTCGCTGGTCGGGGTGCGCCACTTCATCGGGGCGCCCGGCGCGACGCTGTTGATCGCGGTGCCGACGAGCGCCGCGATCCCGATGGCGACGACGCGCGCCGCGCTGTCCCCGGCGGGGCCGGCGATCGGTCAGGTCGAGGTGGCGAAGACTGCAGCGGGCGCACAGGTGTTTCTCGTCCCGGTCGATCCGCGCGGCGGCGCGCCGCTCGCCGGGCGGGCGACGCTGTCGGGCCTGTCGACGAGCCCGGCCGAGATCGATTTCGACCAGGTCGACCGCATGATCCGCGCGGGCGAGGGATGCGAGCGCGGGCTGCTCGCCAATTGGGGCTTCGGCGGCGACGGCGCGACGCGCGTCGCGAGGCCCCCGGTGCCCGCCAAGGCCGGCTGGCCGGGCATCGACGACGTGCCGCAGCGGGATATGGACAGCGTCAACGGCCGGTTCACGACGGTCGCATGGCGCGTCGGCCCCGATGCGCAGATCAGCGATTGCCGCGTCGTCGAGACCTCGGGCCTCGCCCGGCTCGACACGCTCGGCTGCGCGGTGCTGCGCCGCAAGTTGAGCTATCGGGAGGCCGCGCGCGACGCGCAGGGGCAGCCGGTCGAGGCCGTGATGGTCCGCCGCATCCGCTGGGGCCCGATCGACTGAGGATCAGAACCGGGAGAGTGCCGATGTCGCGTGCGTACCTGTTGCTTGCCGCCGCCGCATTGTTCGCCGCGGGGAACGCAGTCGCCCAGACGCCGAACACTCAGGCCCCGGCAGCACAGGTCGCGCCGTCGATCACCGTCATCGGCCCCCGCCTCGACGAAAGCGAGCGGCGCCTGCGAGCGTGCATCGCGCGCGGCTGTCCCCCGAACGAAGAGATCGACGCGACGCTTGCCCATGCCGAGGCGCAGTTCGTCGCGGGGAACGATCGCGATGCGCGCGCGACGGTGCGCAGCGGCGTGGCGCGCAACCGCCGCTTCGCGAAGACAGCGCCAGAGCCCGTCGCCGACCTCCTGCGTGCGGATGCGCGGATCGCCGCGCATCTGGGCTTCAGCGAGAAGGCGCGGCAGGGGATGATGGCAAGCGAGGGCGTGCTGCGCGACGCGTTCGGCGAGACCGACGCCCGTTCGATCGCGGGGCGGATCGCGACCGCCGACGCGTGGCTGTCGCAGCGCCGGTTCCAGGCCGCGCTCGAAGGCTATCGAGCCGCCGAACATCTGGCGAAGCGGTCGGGCAATGCCCGGCTGGAGGGGCTGGCGCTCCTGCGCCGCGCTTCGCTCGACTCGCAGCTCTCGATCGCACGAAGCGGTGATGGACGTCCAGAAAGCCTCGAGCGGCTGCTCGACCGGCGTGAGCCCGAGTTGAGCATGTTCGTCAACGCCGCACGCATCGTCGATGCGCGGCTCCAACTGCGCCGGGGCAAGTCCGACGCAATGGAAGCGGTGATCGCCGCCGCCCGGCAGGATGCGGGGGCCGACCCGCTCCTGCTCCACATGCCCGTCATCGTCCTCGACGAGACGGGCGACCGGGTCGTCGACAAGCTTTCCGGGCGGCGGGCCGCCTCGCTGCCGAGCGCGCAATCGTCACTGCTCAAGGTCGCGGTCGAGGACAATTGGGCTGATTTCGGCTTCTGGGTCGGCCCGGACGGCCGTGTGCGTGAGCCCGAGCTGCTGCGCGGCGGCTCGCGGCTGTCGGGCGAGTGGCCAAAGCTCGTCATCGCCTCGCTTGCCGGCCGGCGCTATGCGCCGACGACGCTGCCCGCCGACGATCCGGGGTCCTATCGCGTCGAGCGCTTCACGATGACGTCGGACTTCGTGCAGGGCATCGCGTCCCGTATGCGGGTGCGCTCGTCCCAGCGCAAGCTCGTCCGCCTCGACCTCACCGCCCCGCCCAAGGCTGTCGCTGCGCGCTAGTCGTTGCCGCCGATGAAGTCGCCGAAGCCGCCGAGCACCGACCCTTCGCCGCGATTGCCGCCGCGCCCGCCCGCCGCCGCCATCATCCGCCCGGCGAGGCGAGCGAAGGGGAGCGACTGGATCCAGACCTTGCCCGGTCCGCGCAGCCGGGCGAAGAACGCGCCTTCGCCGGCCGAGAACATCGTGCGGATGCCGCCGACCGTCACCAGGTCGAAATCGACGCTCGGGGTATAGGCGGCAAGGCACCCGGTATCGACGTGCAGCTCCTCGCCCGCGCGAAGCTCGCGCTCGACCACCGTGCCGCCCATCTGGACGAACACCCAGCCTTCTCCGTCCAGGCGTTGCATGACGAAGCCCTCGCCGCCGAACAGGCCGGTCATCACCTTGCGCTGGAACGCGATGCCGATCGACACGCCCTTGGCGGCGCAGAGGAAGCTGTCCTTCTGGCAGATCAGCGTGCCGCCCAGTTGGTCGAGGCGGATGGGCAGGATCGATCCCGGAGTGGGGCTGGCGAACGCGACGCGCGCCTTGCCCGATCCATTGTGCGTGAAGACGGTGGTGAACAGGCTCTCGCCGGTCACCAGCCGCTTGCCCGCGCCCAGCAGCTTGCCCATGAAGCCGCCGTCAGCGCCGCCCGATCCGTCGCCGAACACCGTCGTCATGCCGATCGCGGCATCCTTCCAGACGAGCGCGCCCGCCTCCGCCACCGCGCTTTCGCCCGGGTCGAGCTCGATCTCGACGAACTGGAGCTCCTGTCCCTTGATCTCGAAGTCGATGTCGTCGGCGATGCCGGCGCGGCGCTGATGGCTCCAGAGGCTGGTGGTCATGGCGTGCTTTCCCGTCAAATCGATTGGCCCGCGCGGCCGGCGAGCTCGGTCACATAGTGCCAGGCGACGCGGCCCGATCGGCTGCCGCGCTGTGTCGCCCACTGGATCGCGTCCGCCGGCTCGAAGGTGAGGCCGAGCGCGGCGGCATAGCCCGCAACGATCGCCAGATAGCCGTCCTGATCGAGCGCGTGGAAGCCGAGCGAAAGCCCGAAGCGATCGGCGAGCGCGAGCTGGTCGTCGATCGAATCGCGCGGGTTGATCGCGCTGTCCTGTTCGGCGATGTCGCGCGGCATCAGGTGGCGGCGGTTCGAGGTGACGACGAGGCGCGCATTCGCCGGCCGCGCCTCCGCCCCGCCCTCCAGCAGCGAGCGCAAGGCCCGCGCCTCGCCCGCGGCGTCGAAGCCCAGGTCGTCGAGGAAGATCGCATAGGCACGCGGCCGGTCGGCGATCGACGCGAACAGGCGGGGGAGAGTGTCGAGGCGATCGGTGACGACCTCGATCAGCGCGAGTGCCCTGCCCTCCGTCTGGAGCGCGCCGACCACGCTTTTCACCAGCGCCGACTTGCCGGTACCGCGCGCCCCCCAGAGCAGCGCGTCCTGCGCGGCGACGCCGGCGGCGAGCCGGGTGAAATTGTCCAGCAGCACCGCCTTGTTGCGGTCGATGCCCTTCAGCCGGTCGATCGGTTGCGGCGCGAATGCTCGCACGGGGCGAAGGCTTGTCCCGTCCCAGACATAGGCCGGGTGCGCCAGCGGGTCGGCGGCGGGCGGGGGCGGCGGGGCCAGCCGGTCGAGCGCGTCGGCGATGCGGGCGAGGGGGTCGGTCATGCCCGCGCTGACTGCCGCCGGCGTGGCCGCGCGGTCAAGCGAATAGCCACGTCCGGTTCAGGCGGGGCGTGGCATCAGGCAAGACAGGGAGAGGACGAGAGGGGAGGGCGCCGGGCACCAGCTCCCGCCCGGCGCCCAGCCCTCAATCGCTCCGTGACACCGTCAGATGCGCCACCGCCGGCACCGCTGCCAGTCGCGATCGGATCGTGTCGCTGCTCGCCAGCCCCTCAATCTCGACGATCGCGGCGTGCGCCTGCGGCCCCACCCGCCAGACATGGAGGTCGACGATGCGCGCGTCGCCGGGCGCCTCGACCGCGGCGCGGATCGTCTCGGCGAGGCCGGGTTCGGCGCGATCTAGGAGCACACGCGCGGTGTCCTTGAGCAGCCCCAGCGACCAGCGCGCGATCACGATCGCGCCAAGCACGCCGACCACCGAATCGAGCCACCCCCAGCCGAGATACGCCCCCGCCAACAACGCCGCGATCGCAAGGACCGAGGTCAGCGCATCGGCAAGCACATGGAAATAGGCCGAGCGCAGGTTGTTGTCGTGCGCATGGCCATGGTCGTGGCCGGCGTGATCGTGGCCGACGCCGAGCAGCGCGACGCTGGCGATGTTGACGAGAAGACCGATGACCGCGACCAGCGTCGCCTCACCGAACGCCACTGTGCCCGGCTCGATGATCCGGCGGACGCTCTCCACGCCGATGCCGATCGCGAACAGCGCAAGCACGAGCGCGGAGGCGAAGCCGGCCAGATCGCCGACCTTGCCCGTGCCGAACGTATAGCTCGGGTCGCGCGCATGGACGCGGGCGTAGCGATAGGCGAGCGCCGCGACGCCGAGCGCGCCGGCATGCGTCGCCATGTGGAACCCGTCCGCGAGCAGCGCCATCGAACCGGTCCAGTAACCCGCCGCGATCTCCACCACCATCGTGACGGCGGTCAGCCAGACGACCCAGACGGTGCGCCGCGCATTGGCCTCATGCCCGTCGCCCAGATATTCGTGCGTCCGCGAACAGGGATGGCCGGCATCGCGGACCGACGCGGCGGCGGGGGCGTGGCTGTGCGAATGGCCGTGATGGTGGTGGTGGCCGGCATGGGGAGGCATGAGTCCCGCTCCTTTCAGCGGAAGTGGCGGCGAAGCACAGTCGCCAGTTCGTCGGCGCCCGCGGCGCGCTGTTCGGGAGTGAGGTCGCCCGCGGCGACGTGCTCGCGCAGATGCTCCTCAACCAGTTCGTCCATTAGCCCCGCAACCGCGCCGCGCACGGCGGCGGCAAGATGCAGCGTCTCGGCACAGGGTGCGCCTGCCTCGATCGCGCGCTCGATCGCGGAGACCTGTCCGGCGATGCGGCGGACGCGGCCGAGCAGCTTCTTCGGATCCTGATGCAGGTGCGACATAGGATAGGGGGGTACCCTATCCGGCTGCGGCGATCAACCCGGCCCGAACGGCAGGATCCCGCGATACTGGTCGAGCGGCGGCGCGCCCGGCACCACACGGTTGCGCCGCAGGAGGAAGACATGGCGGACGATCTCCGCCTGCTGCTCCAACCCGTAGCGGTGAAGCCGCCAGCCGGGTTTGAGGCTATAGTCGTAGCGGCAGAAGGGATGGCGCTTCAGCGGCAGGAAAATGCCCTGCTGGTGCTGCCAGACATGCACCATCTCATGGATGAACAGCCCCTGCGTATCGGGATGCGTGCAGGCGAAATCGTCGCAGTAGAGCCCGCCCTTGGGGTGAAAATGGATGTTGCCGCGCGGTGCCATCGTGACGTTGCGCGGCTGGAAGAACGCCCATTTGCGGTTCTCGACACCCACCGCGGCATAGTCGATCGCATCGCCGAACACGGTGCGCGCGAGCGCGACCTCACCCTCTGTCAGCGGCCTGCCGCGCATCAGGGCGCGCTGCCGCCCGGTGCGACCAGCTTGGCTTCCAGCTCGATCGCGGGGGCGTGGTCGAACATCAGCTTCATCTTCGTCGTGCCGCCCGCCTTGAGCGCAGGCTCCAGGTCGAACAGCATCGCATGATCGCCGCCCGGCGCGAGCTTCACCGTGCCGCCCGCGGGCACGTCGATCGCATCGACGGGGTCCATCGACATCATGCCCCCCTTCGCACTGGTGCGGTGCAGTTCGACGAGGCGCGCGGCGGGCACCTGCATCGTCCTGAGCTGCGTCGCCTCCTTGCCGCCGGTGATCGTCACATAGGCGGCGGCGGGGCGACCGGCGACCGCGGGAAGGCGGATCCAGGCATCGCTGGCGCGCGGCTCACCCGGGCTGCCGCTACAGCCGGCAAGCATCAGCGCCGTCGCCACTACCGCCAAAATCCTGTCTCGCATCGTCATTCCCCCCGTGGGACAAGGGCAAGCCTGTCGCCATGCGCCTATCGCCGCGCCAATCTTGCGGCAAGGCGAACCCCCACTATATCCCGTTTCGCATAGGGTTCCGTCGCCGATTTCGCGGGATGGAGCTCGATTTGAACATCAATGAACCTGGGGGCCAAACGAGGGACCATGGCTAAAGTAATCGGTATCGATCTCGGCACCACCAACAGCTGCGTTGCGGTGATGGAGGGCGGAAAGCCCAAGGTGATCGAGAATGCGGAGGGCGCGCGTACGACGCCCTCGATCGTCGCCTTCGCCAAAGATGGGGAGCGACTGATCGGCCAGCCGGCAAAGCGCCAGGCGGTGACGAACCCCGACAACACGATCTTTGCGGTGAAGCGCCTGATCGGCCGCCGTTTCGACGACCCCGTGACCAAGAAGGACACCGAGCTGGTGCCCTACACGATCGCGCGCGGGCCGAACGGCGATGCGTGGGTGACCGCGGGCGGCCAGGATTACTCGCCTTCGCAGATCAGCGCCTTCACGCTCCAAAAGATGAAGGAAACCGCCGAGGCGTATCTGGGCGAGACGGTTTCGCAGGCCGTCATCACCGTCCCCGCCTACTTCAACGACGCCCAGCGTCAGGCGACCAAGGACGCCGGCAAGATCGCCGGCCTCGAGGTGCTCCGCATCATCAACGAGCCGACGGCGGCGGCGCTCGCTTACGGCCTCGACAAGAACGAGAACAAGACGATCGCGGTCTATGACCTTGGCGGCGGTACGTTCGACATCTCGATCCTGGAGGTCGGCGATGGCGTGTTCGAGGTGAAGTCGACCAACGGCGACACCTTCCTCGGCGGTGAGGATTTCGACGCCAAGCTCGTCCAGTATCTCGCCGGTGAGTTCCAGAAGGCCGAGGGCATCGACCTCACCAAGGACAAGCTGGCGCTCCAGCGGCTGAAGGAAGCGGCCGAGAAGGCGAAGATCGAGCTGTCGTCGGCGCAGACGACCGAGGTCAACCTGCCCTTCATCACCGCCGACCAAAACGGGCCGAAGCACCTGGTCAAGTCGATCAACCGCGCGGAGCTCGAGCGCCTGGTCGACGACCTGATCCAGCGCACGCTGGAGCCCTTGAAGAAGGCGATGGCCGACGCGGGCGTCAAGAACGAGGGCATCGACGAGGTCGTGCTCGTCGGTGGCATGACGCGCATGCCAAAGGTGCGCGAAGTCGTGAAGTCGTTCTTCGGCAAGGAGCCGCACACCGGCGTCAACCCCGACGAGGTGGTGGCGATCGGCGCGGCGATCCAGGCGGGCGTCCTTCAGGGCGACGTCAAGGACGTGCTGCTGCTCGACGTGACCCCGCTGAGCCTCGGCATCGAGACGCTGGGCGGCGTGTTCACGCGTATGATCGACCGCAACACGACGATCCCGACCAAGAAGAGCCAGGTCTATTCGACTGCCGACGACAACCAGGGCGCGGTGACGATCCGCGTGTTCCAGGGCGAGCGCGAGATGGCGGCGGACAACAAGATGCTGGGTCAGTTCGATCTGGTCGGCATCCCGCCGGCGCCGCGCGGCGTGCCGCAGATCGAGGTCACGTTCGACATCGACGCCAACGGCATCGTCAACGTCTCTGCCAAGGACAAGGGCACGGGCAAGGAGCAGCAGATCCGCATCCAGGCCTCGGGCGGTCTCAGCGACAGCGACATCGAGGGCATGGTCCGCGATGCCGAGAAGTTCGCCGACGAGGACAAGAAGCGCCGTGCCGCGGCCGAGGCGAAGAACAATGCCGAGAGCCTGATCCACACGACCGAGCGCCAGCTTGCCGACAATGGTGACAAGGTGGATGCCTCGCTCAAGGCCGAGATCGAGGCCAAGATCGCCGAGGCGAAGTCTGCGGTCGAGGGCGGTGACGCCGACGCGATGCAGGCCAAGACGCAGGAGCTCGCGCAGGTCGCGATGAAGCTGGGTCAGGCGATCTACGAGAAGCAGCAGGCGAGCGAAGCTTCGTCCGGCGGCGACGCGGCGGGTTCGGCGAAGGACGACGATGTCGTCGATGCCGAATTCTCCGAGGTGGACGACGGCCACAAGGCCTAAGGCAATGCGTCCGAACCGTCATGCCAGCGCAGGCTGGCATCGCTCCGAGTGGGGCGGCCCCAGCTTTCGCTGGGGTGACGGGGTCGGGTGCAGGGGGCGTGTATGACCACCGAAGTCGACTATTACGAAGTGCTTGGCTGCGCCCGCGATGCCGATGGCGCGGTCCTCAAGTCCGCCTATCGCAAGCTCGCGATGCAGTATCACCCCGACAAGAACGGGGGTTGCAAGGATCATGAGGCCAAGTTCAAGGCGATCA
Organism: uncultured Sphingomonas sp.; assembly: GCA_913775315.1. GTDB lineage: Bacteria > Pseudomonadota > Alphaproteobacteria > Sphingomonadales > Sphingomonadaceae > Sphingomonas. The sequence continues at coordinate 48,203 of CAJYIX010000004.1, forward strand.
GCGAAGCCTATGAGGTCCTGAAGGACCCGCAGAAGCGCGCCGCCTATGACCGCTACGGCCATGCCGCGTTCAAGAACGGCGGCGCGGGCGGGGCGGGTGGTCACGCCGACTTTTCGGGCTTTTCCGACATCTTCGAAAGCGTGTTTGGCGAGTTCATGGGCGGCCAGCGCGGCGGGCGCCAGCCGCGGCGCGGTGCCGACCTTCGCTACGACCTGGAAATCAGCCTCGAGGAGGCATTCCACGGCAAGGCGACGGAGATCACCGTCGACGTGTCCGCCGCCTGCGACACCTGCGACGGCAGCGGGGCGAAGCCCGGCACGATGGCGCGCGCGTGCGGCACCTGCGGCGGAGCGGGCAAGGTCCGCGCGCAGCAGGGTTTCTTCGTGGTCGAGCGGACGTGCCCCACCTGCATGGGCGCGGGCGAGATCATCGCCGATCCGTGCGGCACCTGCCGCGGCGACGGGCGCGTCGACAAGACCAAGACGCTGTCGGTCAACGTGCCGCCCGGCGTCGACGAGGGCACGCGCATCCGCCTCACTGGCGAGGGCGAGGCGGGACCGCGCGGGGCGCCGGCGGGTGACCTCTACATCTTCCTCCACGTCGCGCGGCATCCGGTGTTCCAGCGCGAGGGGACAACGCTCCACGCGCGCGCGCCGATCAGCTTTGCGACTGCGGCGCTCGGCGGCGAGTTCAGCATTGCCGGCCCCGATGGCGAGACGCACACCGTCCGCATCGCGCCCGGTACGCAGTCGGGCCGCGAAATCCGCCAGCGCGGCGCGGGCATGCCCGTGCTGCAAGGCCGCGGCCGCGGCGACATGGTGATCCATGTCGATGTGCAGGTGCCGACGAAGCTGTCGGCCCGCCAGCGCGAGCTGCTGGAGGCGCTCCGCGAGGCGGAGGGCGAAGTGGCAGAGGATGACCCCGGCTTCTTTTCCAAGATGAAGGCTGCGTTCGGCGGATAAGGTGGCGGCCGGAGCGATCCGGCCGTCCGCCTATTCGCCGGGCGATCCCATCGCATCGCCCAGGACGCGCCGCATGCCGAGCGCGGTATAGGGCTTCTTCAACACGCCGCGATCGTCGAGTTCGGCGGGCAGCACGAGTTGCTCGCCATAGCCGGTCGCGAAGACGAATGGGATGCCGCGCTTCGCGAGCTCGAGCGCGACAGGCAGGCTGGTTTCCGACCCCAGGTTGAAGTCGAGCACCGCGACTGCGATCGGCTCGCGATCGATCTCGGCCATCGCCTGCGCAACGCCATTCGCCGTCACGACGCGATCGGCGCCGAGCGAAATGAGGATATCCTCCGCGTCCATCGCGATGATGAGGCTGTCTTCCACCAGCAGCGCGACGCCGCCGATCGTCGCGGTTTCGGGCGGACTGGCGGTGTCGCGCGGGTCCGCCACCGGGGCGGCGTGCTGGACCGCATCGGCCTCGCCGCCCAGGCCGACATGCCGGGCGGGAATGACGAAATCGGCCTCGAGCCCGGCCAGTGCGTAGCGGATCGCCGCGCGCCCGCCGAGGTCGTAGGGGACCGAGCGCTGAATGATCGTCGTTCCGAAACCCTGCCGCGTCGGCGCCTGCACCGCGGGACCGCCGCGCTCGCGCCATTCGATGCAGAGGTCGCCCATCGTGTCGACATGCCAGTCGACCGACACGGTGCCGCTGTCCGACAACGCGCCGTACTTTGCCGAATTGGTCATGAGCTCGTGCAGCACCAGCGCCAGCGTCGAGAACGCCTGCGGGCTGAGCAAGGCTGCCTCGCCGGTGGTCGACAGGCGATTGGCGCGCCCGCCCAGATAGGCAGCCGCCTCGGTCTCGATGAGGCGCTTCAAAGGAGCGGGCGACCAATTGTCCTGCGTGATCTGGTCGTGTGCACGCGCCAGTGCCTCGATCCGGCCTTCGAGCATCCGCATGTAGGTGTCAGCATCGGCCGCGGGATCGCGCGACTGGCGCACGAGGCCGCGGATCAGCGACAGGATGTTGCGGACGCGGTGATTGAGCTCGGCGATCAGCAGTTCCTGTCGCTCGTTCGCGCGGCGGCGCTCCTCCTGCGCATCGTCGGACAGGCGCAGCACCACCTCGATCAGCGAGGCGCGCAGCATCTCCGCGACGCGCATCTCCGCTTCGTTGAAGGGTTCGGAGCGGCCACGCACCTCCTCGCGCCACGCCTCGAAGCTCTTGCGGGGGGACAGGCGCGCACCGTTCGGTCCCCAGGTCGCCGGCTTGTGCGGATCGCCGCCCCAGGTGACCGCGCGCACCCGCTCCTCGCGGAACAGCATCACGTAATCGCGCGGGGTGCGCGACAGCGGCAGGGCGAGGAGGCCGGCGCCGAGATCCGCCCAGCGCTCCGCCTGCGGCAGCACGCCCGACAGGTGATCGGTGGCGAAGATGTGCCCCGGCGTCATCGCGTTCAGGCGGCGGGCGATCACCGGGATCGCCTCGGCCGGCGGCGTGCGTCCCGACAGCGCGACCCGTCCGTCGAGCCAGATGGCGATGCCGTCGCAAGCGATCGTGGTGCGCAGCATCTCGCCGAGATAGTCGGGGTTGTCGAGCAGCTCCTTGTTGCCCGCGATCGCGGCGAGCAGCCGGTCGGAGGCGGCGCGGGCGGCGATCTCGTACGCCGCCATCGTCTTGCGCTCGCGGCTTTCGAGCTTGAAGGCAAACATCTGGCCGAACAGCTCGGCGATCGACCGGCGCTCGAACCCCGGCCGACGCGGGCCGTAATGGTGGCAGGCGAACAGTCCCCACAGCTTGCCCTCGACGATGATCGAGATCGACAGCGACGCGCCGACGCCCATGTTCGACAGATATTCGACATGGATCGGGCTGACCGAACGCAGCACCGACAGCGACAGGTCGAGCGCCTCGCCTCGCTCGTCCAGTTGCGGCAGGACGGGCGAGGGTTCGGCGGCGATATCGGCGATGATGCGGAACGGCGTGCGCAGGTAAAGCGCGCGTGCCTGCTTCGGAATGTCCGAGGCAGGGTAGCGCAGGTCCATGAAGCTGCCGATGCCGCCGCGCACCGCTTCGGCTACCACGGTGCCGCTGCCGTCATTGTCGAAGCGATAGACCATGACGCGGTCGAAGCCGGTCAGCGCGCGAACCTGGCGCGCACCCTCGCGAAAGAAGGCGACGAGGTTGTCGGTCGCGTCGAGCCGGCCGATCATCGCGCGGATCGTGCTGGCGGTATCGCCGACGCCCATGTCGTCGCTCGGCTCGCCCTCCACGACGATATCGCTGCCGGAGACGTGCATCGCGAAGTCGAACCGGCCCGCCTTCGTCGCGACGCCGAACACGCGCTCGACCGCGTCTGCGCCGCGCAGTAGGGTCATTCGGTTGCGAAGGAGGTGGACGGCATCCTCGCCGAACAGGTCGGTGGCCGACAGGCCCAGCGCCGCCTCGGCAGTCAGGCCGAGAAACTCGGTCAGGTTGGCGCTGGCGCGCCGGACGATCCAGTCGGCGGACAGCGCGACGAGAAAGCCGAAGGGCTGGATCGCGCCGAGCAGGTGGATCGGTTCCCGATCGCAATTACCAAGGTCGACCGGGACAGTTTCCTGCATCTACGCCTTTATCCACATACGGCCCGCTTGCCCGAACAGGTCGAATACCCTGAGCGCAGACTGCGTCGCGGCTGCCTCAGCCTCCGGCTGGTAGAGGATCGCGTCGATCCGGTCGAGTAATTTGGCCCAACTGCCCGGCGCCTGTTCCGAATCGAGAAAGGCAGTGGGGAGCGTGTCGGGCACCTGCTTGCGCAGGAAGCGGGCGCCGTGGCGGGATCCCTCGACCACATAGAGCGCGCCGGCGATCTCGGCGTGACCCGAAAGAGACGGAGGATCGAGCGGCATCGGCTCGACCCCCAATGCTGCGGCATCGCGGCGCAGCGCATCGCCACGCCGCCGCTCGGCCCAATTGCCGATCACCTCGGCCGCACCGGCCGAGTCGAGTGCCGCCTCCACCGCAATCATCGCGCTCGCCTGCGCGCCGATGAAGCGGGCATAGCCTTCGCGGGTAGACAGGTCGAAGCCGCCGAACAGCGCGTCGAGTCGCTCGTGCGGCTCGCGCGTCGCGTCGCGCAGCAGGCGGTGCGCGTCCCTCAAGACGGGAACACGCGCGCGAAGATCGTGTCGACGTGCTTGAAGTGATAGTCGAGGTCGAAGCGCGCCTCGATCTCCTCGGGCGGCAGCGCGGCGGTGACGTCGGGGTCGGCCTTGAGCAGGTCGAGCAGCGACAGCTCGCCGTCCGATTCCCAGACCTTCATCGCGTTGCGCTGGACGAGGCGGTACGAATCCTCGCGGCTCACCCCCGCTTGCGTGAGCGCCAGCAGCACCCGCTGCGAGTGGACGAGGCCACCCATCCGGTCGAGATTCTTCTGCATCCGCGAGGGATAGACGACGAGCTTCTCGACCACGCCGGTCAGGCGGGCGAGCGCGAAGTCGAGCGTGATCGTCGCATCGGGGCCGATGTAACGCTCGACCGAGGAGTGACTGATATCGCGCTCGTGCCACAGCGCGACGTTCTCCAGCGCGGGGGTGACGTAGCCGCGGACCATGCGGGCAAGGCCGGTCAGATTCTCGGTCAGCACCGGATTGCGTTTGTGCGGCATCGCCGACGAGCCCTTCTGCCCCGGCGAGAAATACTCCTCCGCCTCCAGCACCTCGGTACGCTGGAGGTGACGGATCTCGGTCGCCAGCCGCTCGATCGAGCCGGCGATGACGCCCAATGTCGCAAAGAACATCGCGTGGCGATCGCGCGGGATGACCTGTGTCGAGACGGGCTCGACCGACAGGCCGAGCTTTTCCGCGACATGCGCCTCCACCCGCGGGTCGATGTTCGCGAAGGTGCCGACCGCGCCGGAGATGGCGCAGGTGGCGATATCGGCGCGCGCGGCGACCAGGCGTTCACGGTTACGGGCGAACTCGGCATAGGCCTGCGCGAGCTTGAGCCCGAAGGTGACGGGTTCGGCGTGGATGCCGTGGCTGCGCCCGATCGTGGGCGTGTAGCGATGTTCCTGCGCGCGCTTCTCGATCGCCGCCAGCAGCGTGTCGAGGTCGGCAATCAGGATGTCGGCAGCGCGCGAAAGCTGGACCGCGAGCGCGGTGTCGAGCACGTCGCTGCTGGTCATGCCCTGGTGCATGAAGCGCGCTTCCGGGCCGACCTGTTCGGCGACCCAGGTGAGGAAGGCGATCACGTCGTGCTTGGTCACCGCCTCGATCGCGTCGATCGCGGCGACGTCGATCGGCGCCTCGCCATCCGGGCTGGCGGCCTTGGCGCCATCGTACCAGCGCCAGAGCGCTGCGGCGGCGTCCTTCGGCACGACGCCCAGCTCGGCGAGCGCGTCGGTCGCGTGCGCCTCGATCTCGAACCAGATGCGCAGCCGCGTCTCGGGCGACCAGATCGCCGTCATCGGCGCGCGGGCATAGCGGGGGACCATGTTTTCCTCTTGGCTGGCCGGAATCGGTTCGTCGCTAAACGCTCACGCAACTGCGACGGGCCGTGCGCTAGCAAAGGATGAACCGACAGGCAAATCCGATGATATCGGGAACGTGAATGCAGTACAACGCATTGGATGTTTGCAATTCAGCGCGGCAAACCCATTTAAGATGCCGCGCACAGCGATGTGAACAACTAGGAGAAAACCGATGTTGAAGCCCATTCTTCTGGCGGGTACGATGATGATTTCGGCGCCTGTGCTTGCGCAGGACAAGATCGCGCAGCCCGCAACACCGGCTGAGACGCAGACAACTGCCCCGGCACAGGATGCGACTGTTGCTCAGAGCGCACCCGCCGACACGAGCGCGCAGGACTCGACCGCCGCTGCCGAGGCGGATGCCAAGATGATGCAGCAGCCGGCACAGTCGGCCGAGGCTACTCCGGCGCAGGGCAGCGCGCAGCCGCAGCAGGCCAGCGCGACGCAGATCGCTCAGATCGTCGAGACCGAGTTCCCGACCTATGACGGCGATAAGGACGGTCAGATCACCAAGGAAGAGTTCGGCAAGTGGATGGTCGCGCTTCGCAGCGCCAGCGAGCCGGGTATGAAGGCCGAAAGTGCCGAGGTGAAGACGTGGATCGGCAACGCGTTCGCCACCGCCGATGCCGACAAGTCGGCCAAGGTGTCGAAGACCGAACTGACGAGCTTCCTGTCGAAGGGCGCTTCGTAACAAGCTTGGCCGCTAGGGCTACAGGGCGCGGCCGCCGGTCCCCACGGGATCGGCGGCCGTTGCCGTTTCTACATCAGGCCCATCGCACGCAGGCTGGCATGTCCCTCGGTCCCGATGACGAGGTGATCGTGAACCGCGATGCCCAGCGGCTTGCCCGCGGCGACGATCGTGCGGGTGAGCTCGATGTCCGCGCGGCTCGGCTGCGGATCGCCCGAGGGGTGATTGTGGACGAGGATGATCGACGCGGCGTTCATTTCCAGCGCGCGTTTGATGACCTCGCGCGGATGGAGCGTTGCCTGGTCGACGGTTCCTTCGCTCATCTTGTCATCAAGGATCAGCATGTTGCGGCTGTTGAGATGAAGCACGCGCACGCATTCGGTCGCGCGGTGCGCCATGTCGGCGCGCAGGTAATCGAGCAGCGCCTGCCAATTGGAGAGGACCGGCCGCGCCGAAACCTCGCCCGACACCAGCCGAATCGCGGCGGCATGCGCGATCTTGATCGCCGCGGCGGAGGTGTCGCCCATGCCCTCGACCCGGGCGAGCGCGGTCGGATCGGCGGTGAGGACGCCGCCAAGCCCGCCGAACTCGCGCAGCAGGCGATAGGCGAGCGGCTTGGTATCGCGGCGGGGGATCGCGACGGCGAGCAGATATTCGATGAGCTCATGGTCGAGCAGCGCGTCGCCGCCCTGGCCGAGCAGTCGCGAGCGCAGGCGTGCGCGGTGCCCGGCGGCGTCGTTCGGCTCGTCCCCCATGGGCCGAGGGGTAGCAGAGGCGCGGGGGGACGCAAGCGCCGGACTTGACCCGATAGGGCCGCGCGCGCAACGATTTGGCCGGTCGGCGGTTCGAGGGTGTGTGACGGCAGAAGGGGAAGAAGCGCCGGGGGCCGCGCCCGTTCGGTTCCGGCGGCGATGGATCGCCTTGCCGCGGCGCGGCCGCGTGCCGTTCGTTATCGCGATCGTTCTGATCGTTATCCTCTCGATCCTGTGGCTCCAGCGCCGCCCGCTGGCCGAGGGCTTCATCGACCGCGAACTGGCGCGGCGCGGGGTTCGCGCACGCTATGAAGTCGCGGAGATCGGCACGTCGAGCCAGACGCTGCGCAACCTCGTCATCGGCGATCCCGCTGCGCCCGATCTGGTGGCGGACGAGGTCGTCGTGCGGACGCGGATCGGCTTCGGCGTGCCGACGGTGACGGGGATCGAGGCGGGCCGCGTCCGTCTGCGCGCGCGGGTCGTGGACGGTCGGCTGTCGCTGGGGTCGCTCGACAAGCTCTTGCCGCCGCCCTCGGGCAAGGCGTTCGCGCTGCCCGAACTGCGCGTGGCGATCGAGGACGGCCGCGCGCGGGTTGAGACGCCCGCCGGGGTGATCGGCGCGCGGCTGAGCGGGCAGGGGCGGCTGGACGACGGGTTTCGCGGGCGGCTGGCGCTGGTGTCCGACGGGCTTTCGGCGGGCGGTTGCATGGTGGCCGGGCCGCAGGCGGCGCTTGGCCTTACGATCGACAAGCGGGTGATCCACGTGACCGGCCCGATCCGCGCCGCGTCGGGCGGTTGCGGTTCGCAGCGCGCGCGTGGTCTCGCTTTATCGGTCGATGCGCGGGTGCCCGAGGCGCTCGATCGCTGGTCGGGCAGCACTAGGCTCGCGCTGGCGGCGTTCGAGAGCCCGGCGGCGCGGCTGTCCGGCCTGTCGGGGATGATCGGGTTCGCCGGCGATGCCGCGCAGACCGAGGGGACGGTGGCGCTCGCCGCCGACCGCGCGGCCGGGGCGCCGGGCGCGGCGACGGGGCTCGGCTTCGACGGACGGTATCGGATCGCGGGCAGCGACATCCGGCTTGCCGGGCGGGCACGCGTCGCGAGGGCGCGGCCGGCGATCGGCGCGATCGACCTGCGGCTACCGGCGGGGACGCCGGGGGCATCGCTGGCGGCGGGGCTCAACGCCGCGGTTCGGGACGCGACGCGGTCGGTGGGCGGCCATGCCGATCTGGCGCTGCGGATCGCGGGTGGTCGCGGCGCGCTGGTCGTGCGGGCCGCATCGCTGACGGCGGAGAGCGGCGCGGCGCTTTCCTTTGCGGGGACGCGCGGCTTCGGGTTCGGCTGGCCGGGTAACCGGGTGATGGTCGATGGCCGTCTTCGCGGGCAGGGCGGTGCGCTGCCCGCCTTCGCGCTGTCGCTGGCGCAGGTGCGGCCTGGCGCGCCGATTGAAGGGCGGTTGGTGGCGCAACGTTACGCCGTGGGCGGCGAGGCACTGGCGCTGGCGCCGGTTCGCTTCACCCGCGGAGCCGGCGGGGCCACGCGGATCACCGGCGGCGCGGTGGCCGACCTTGCGCTGCCGGGCGGGCGGATCGACGGGCTGAAACTGCCGTTCGATCTCACCTGGGACGGCGGACGGCGGCTGGTGCTGGCGCCGGGCTGCACGCCGCTGAGCGCCGATCGCTTCCTGATCTCCAGCCTCGACCTCCGGCGCGTCGCGCTCCGGCTGTGCCCGACCGGCGACCGTTTGTTCACACAGGGTCCCGGCGGTTTCCGGCTCGGCACGCGAATCGCCGCGCCGCGGCTGGCGGGCACGCTGGGCGGGTCACCGATCGCGATCGCGGCCGAGGGGGCGACGGTGCAGATCGGCCGCGCGACCGACTTCGCGCTCGACGGCACCGAAGTGCGGTTGGGCACGCCCGAGCGCCTGTCGCGCCTGTCGATCACGCGGCTGACCGGCGGCGTGGTAACGGGCGGCGCGGAGGGGCGGTTCGAGGGGGCGGCGGGCGCGATCGGCAACGTGCCGATCGACCTGACGCAAGGGGCGGGTACGTGGCGGTTCGTCGACGGGCGGCTGATCCTCAAGGGCGAGACGCTGCGCGTTGCCGATTCGGCGGCGGAGCCGCGGTACGAGCCGCTCGACGCCAACGATTTCGTGCTGACGCTGGCGGACGGGCGCATCGACGCGACCGGCACGCTGACTGCCCCGGCCAGCGGCGCGCGGGTCGCCGGGGTCAGGATCGAGCATGTGCTCGCCAGCGGTACCGGCGACGCAGTGCTGTCGGTCGACAACCTCAGCTTCGGCGACAAGCTCCAGCCCGATGCGCTCACCAAGCTCGTCTTCGGCGTGGTCGCTGATGTGAAGGGGAGCGTATCGGGGACGGGCAACATCCGCTGGTCGCCGGCGGGCGTCACCAGCGACGGCGTGTTCCGCACCGCGGGCACTGACCTGGCCGCCGCGTTCGGGCCGGTGACCGGGCTGTCGGGGGAGATCCGCTTCACCGACCTGCTCGGCCTCAAGACCCAGAGCGCCATCGGCACGATAGCCAGCGTCAATCCGGGCATTCCGGTCGAGAACGGTCAGGTCCGCTATCAACTGATCGGCGAGCAGCGCGTCGCGGTCGAGGGCGGGCGGTGGCCGTTCGCGGGCGGGGAGCTGATCCTAGACCCCACGGTGCTCGACCTGTCGACGGGCAAGGAACGGCGGCTGACCTTTCACGTCGAGGGGGTCGATGCCGCCGGCTTCCTCCAGCAGTTCGACTTCAGCAATCTAAACGCCACCGGCACCTTCGACGGCACGCTGCCGATGATCTTTGACGAGAAGGGCGGGCGGATCGAGAATGGCCGGCTGACGGTGCGACAGGGCGGCGGGACGCTGGCCTATGTCGGCGAGGTGTCGAAGGAAAATCTCGGCACCTGGGGCAATCTGGCGTTCGGCGCTCTCAAGTCGCTGCGCTATGAGAGGCTGAACCTGACGCTCAATGGCCCTCTCGACGGCGAGATGGTGACCGAGATCAAGTTCGCCGGGGTGAGCCAGGGGCAAGGGGCCAGGAGCAATTTCCTGATCCGCCGGCTGGCGCGACTGCCGCTCGTCTTCAACGTGACCGTGCGCGCGCCCTTCCGCCAGCTCATCGATTCGGTGCAATCCTATTACGATCCCAAGCGGCTGATCGAACGCAACCTGCCCGCGCTGCTCGAACAGCAGAAGAAGCAGGGCGTTCAGCCTCCCGCAAGCGAGACCATGCCATGAGCGAAACAACAGGATTGATGGGCCCCGTGAAACACGCGACGCTGCTTCCCATGTACAGGCTCGCGATGATTGCGGCGGTCGGTCTTGGCGGATGCGTGAATGTGAGCGCGCCCGACAAGCCGATCGTCATCAACCTCAACATCAACATCACGCAGGAAGTGGTGTACAAGCTGGACGGCGAGGCGAAATCGCTGATCCAGAACAACCCGGGGATCTTCTGACGATGCGGTACGGACTTGGCGCTCTCATCCTTTCGGTCGGCGTGATTGCGTCGGGCGCTGCCTATGCGCAGCGCGATCCGGCCTATGCGGCCGCGCGCGCGGCGGGACAGGTGGGCGAGCAGACCGACGGCTATCTCGGCATCGTCGGCGCGGCCACCCCGGACCTTCGCGCCCTCGTCAATAAGATCAACATCCAGCGCAAGGCCGCCTACACCCAAGGCGCGCAGGCGGGGTCGACCGTCGAGCAGTTCGCCTTCGTCTCCGGCTGCAACCTCATCGCGCGGACGGAAGCGGGCGAGATGTATCAGGCCCCCGACGGCAGCTGGAAGAAGCGCGGCGGCAGCGCACCGGAGCGCGATCCGCGCTGCGTTTGATCGACGTCAACTAGTGCGCGCTGAGCCGACCCCTCGGCCGGTTGACTTGGCCCGCCCCCACCCGTAAGCGGCACCTGCCTTGGCGGGCTCGCCGCTTGGCGTATGACTGGCCCCGCCGGATGGAGGGGGAAGACATGGCCGAACAAGAGCCCGGACCGGACCCCTTGCCCGAGGATGCGCGGCTCGAATCGCTCGACGAGCGGTTGCGGCGCGCGACTTCGCAGGAGGCACGGCGATCGGGCGAGGGGGCTTCCGCATCGTCGGAGGGCTATCGCCTGGGTAATCGCGTGCTTGCCGAATTGATCGGCGGAATGGTCGGCGGTGCGGTGATCGGGGGAACGCTCGATTACTTTTTCGGCACCTCGCCATGGCTCCTGCTCGTGCTGCTTGCCCTCGGCATCGTCAGCGCGTTCAGGAACATCATTCGGATTTCTGGCAAGCGCCCGGAGTAGACTTCGGGCGCTTTGGTCAAATGGGAACGGCAGTGGCGGCTGAAGGACAAGGCACCATCGATCCGATGCACCAGTTCGAGGTGCAGTCGATCGCCGACATGTTCACCGTGGGTGGGCACACGATCGCCTTCACCAACTCGGCGCTCTACATGGTCGCCGCGCTGGTGGCGCTGTGGGCGTTCATGTTGATGGGCATGAAGCGCGACCTCGTCCCAGGCCGCGGTCAGATGATGGTCGAGGGCTTCGTCGGCTTCATCGACAAGCTGCTGGCGCAGAACATCGGCCATGCCGGGCGCAAGTACGTGCCCTATGTCTTCACGCTGTTCATGTTCATCCTGCTCGGCAACCTGATCGGCCTGATGCCACTCGGCCTGTTCAAGCTGCATCCGTTCACCTTCACCAGCCACTTCACGGTGACGGGCGTGCTGGCGATCATGAGCTTCTCGATCGTGCTGATCGTCGGGTTTGCGAAGCACGGCCTGCGCTTCTTCAGCCTGTTCGCCCCCAAGGGCACGCCGATCCCGGTGCTGCTGCTCGTCGCGCCGATCGAGTTCGTCTCGTTCATGGTTCGCCCGTTCAGCCTGGCGCTGCGACTGTTCGTCGCGATGACCGCTGGGCACATCCTTCTGAAGGTGCTGGCGAGCTTTGTCGTCAATGCCGCGAACGTCGGTCCCGGCATTGGTCTGGCCGTCGGCATCCCCAGCTTCGCGCTGATGGTCGGCGTGTCGGCGCTCGAGATCCTGGTCGCCGGCGTTCAGGCCTATGTCTTCGCGCTGCTCACGTCGCTGTACATCAACGACGCCGAGCATCTCCACGATCACCACTGATTTCTCACCTAACTACTGATTTCCCAAGGAGTTGAACAATGGAAGCTGACGCAATCAAGCTGCTGGGTGCCGGTCTTGCGGCGATCGGTGCGGGCCTGGCCGCGCTGGGCGTGGGCAACGTCTTCGCCGCCTTCCTCGAAGGCGCGCTGCGCAACCCGTCGGCCGCTGCCGGCCAGCAGGGCAACATGTTCATCGGCTTCGCCGCCGCCGAGCTTCTGGGCCTGCTCGCGTTCGTCGTCGCCGTGCTGCTGATCTTCGTCGCCTGACAGCGACACGAAGACGGGGACCGGCACGTCGCCGGTCCCGGCAGCTGACAGGGACGTCCAATGCCTCAGATCGAACAAGTCGCCGCGACCTATGCGTCGCAGATCTTCTGGTTGGTCCTGACCTTCGGTCTGGCCTTCCTCATCGTCGGCCGCGGCATGGTGCCGCGCGTCCAGTCGACGATGGATATGCGCGACAATCAGGTTGCCGCCGATCTGAAGGCGGCGGAGGCTGCGCGTGCCGCCGCCGACGCCGACGAGGCCAAGTGGCGCGCCGATGAGAATGCCGCGCGTGAAAAGGCGCGCGCCACGCTCGCCGCCGCCAAGGAAGCTGCGGCCCGCGACAGCGAAGCGCGGCTTGCCGCCTCGGATGCCGAGCATCAGGCACGCATCGACGCAGCCGAGGCCCGCATCGCGGAGGCGAGCGGCGCCGCGACTGCCGAGATCGAGACCGTCGCCGCCGACGCGGCGCGCGACATCGTCGCCCGCCTGTCGACCGCCTCGGTCACGGAGGACGAGGCACGCGGCGCGGTGAAGGCGGTGCTCCATGGCTAATCCGGTGCACGGCGATCCCGTCGTCCAGACCACCCCGGAGAGCGGCGTGAACGAGAATTATCAGGTCGACCTCAGTGCCGCTGCCAAGGGCAAGGGCATGGGTATGCCCGAGACCGGGAAGGCCGCGATCGAGAGCCATGGCGAGGCGGTGCCGCACAGCGATCCGACCGCACTGTTCCTCGACCCCACCGGCTGGGTGTCGGCGGCGATGGCCGTCTTCATCCTGATCCTCTTGGTCAAGGGTGTGCCGAAGCTGATCGGGCGGATGCTCGATGGTCAGATTGCCGCGATCCGGAGCCGCCTGGACGAGGCCAAGCAGCTTCGCGCCGAAGCGGAGGCGCTGAAGGCCGAATATCAGAAGAAGCTGGCGAGCGCAGAGGCGGATGCGGCCGCGATGGTCGCGCATGCCGAGGAAGAGGCCAAGGCACTGCGCGTCAAGGCCGAGGCCGACGCCGCCGAACTGGTCCAGCGCCGCGCGAAGATTGCCGAGGACAAGATTGCCGCGGCCGAGCGTCAGGCGATCGCCGACATCCGCGTCAAGACCGCCGACGCCGCCGCCAAGGCCGCCGCCGCGATCCTGGCGGAAAAGCACGACGCCGCCGCCGACCGCGCGCTGGTGGACCGCACGATCGCCGGGCTCGTCCGCCCGAACTGATCTACCCATGTTTGAAAAGGCCGGCGGAGGTGGCGAAGGCCGCTTCCGCCGGCCTTTTCGTGTCTGTAGTCAATCGGCGGGGTGGAACGTGCCGTCCTCGCCGCGCTGGAACGCGGAGCCGATGGGCGCGTCGATCAGGTGCAGCCAGCGATCGTCCCGATTGAGCACCTTACCGAGCGCGATGTACTTGGGACCGCTCTAGTCCCTTTCGATCGGGTCCGGCGCGGCGCGGAGGCGCCAGCCGCTGTCGGGGTAGCGGTCGCCTTCCCGGGTCATGTCGGATTCTTCGTGATAGAGATAGTCGACGGGCTCACCTGCGAGGATGCAGCCGTCCACCATGCAGCGATCCCAATAGTCGCGCCGCGGCGTCGGCGGTGGCGCGCGATCGGGTTTCGGCCAATCGATGTCGATTAGCATCGTGCGGTCGAAGGTCACGGTGTCTCCGTGCTTCACGGGTGCGCTTGGCTCTGCCGGTCGTTGTCCAGCGTCTCGGTCAGCGTCGCTCCAGCGACGGCCGACACCTTCACTCACATGCGTTCGACCGCCCATTCCTCGACCGGTCCGTGATATTCGAAGATCAGTTTCACCTCGTCACCGAGGCCGACTGCGGCAATCCGTGCACCGTGGGGAAGGTAGAAGGTATAAGGTGCCGCCTGGGCGATCGGGCGCGGATCGGCGTTCGAAAAGCCGGCCGCGGCCATCTCAGCTGCCGCCCATCGTCCACGGGTCGATCGGCGCACTTCGGATCCAGCGAGTGGCGAGCAGCTTCTGCCCCTGCGTGACCGGCAGGCCGGCATGTTCGGCATCCGGGTCCGGGCGGCCATCGGGCAGCGTGTTGCCGAACACCAGTGCGTCGCCGCCGCGCCCCTCGATCGTCAGGCCGCTGCGGGTGAAGTGCGTCGCGCCGCCGCGATAGCCCTGGTTCAGGTATAGCAGCACCGTCGCGATCCGCTGGTTGGCGAGGCCGGGGATCGCATCATGGTGCGGGCGATATTCCTGCCCCGGGCGATAGTCGAGCAGCGTCAGGGGCTCGCCCTGCTCCACGTCGGTGTCCGACAGGAGCGCGATGCGGCGAAGGATCGCCTGGATCGGCAGCGTCTCGCGCGTGGGGCCGATCGCGGCGCTGCGCGAGGTGCGGACGGGATGCGGCACCTGTCGGCCGGTGCGCGGATCGACCACCATCGACGGTTCGAGCAGTTCGGCGGCCGCCTCGACGATATGCCGGCCTTCTACCGGGCTCAGGAAGCCGTGCGCGATGCCGATGCGCGGTGCGGTGCTGAGCGGGCGCAGCTCGGGTAGGCGGCGCGGCAGGCCGTCCGCGTCGAGGTCCATGGCCGTCAGCAGTGCCAGATGCGCCTGTGCGACGCGGTCGCGCCGGGCGGCCGCTTCGAGCAGGGCGACCGCCCCCCGCCAGTCGCGCGGCGCACCGGTGCCATTGGCGGTGAGCGCCACCTCCATCAGCGCGGCATCGGGATCGCCGGCGGTCCGCGCGGCGGCGAGTGCGGCCCGTGCACCGGGCAGATCGCGGGCGATCCGGTCGCCGGTCAGCCTCAGGATCGCCAGCCGGAACCACGCGCGGCCATCCCCGCCTTGCCCTGCTGCCAGCAGCGCGGCGATGGCGGCATCGGTCTGTCCGCGGGCGAGAAGGGCGTCGGCATCGTCGCGTGTCATCGCGCCAGTATCACGGTGCAGCGCACAAAAGAAAAGGGGCCGGGCGACATGCGCCCGACCCCCTGAAAGTCGATGTTCGAAGCGATCAGAACTTCGCGACGAAGCCGACATAGCCGTAACGGCCACGCACGTCGTAGATGCCCGAGCCGCCACCGACGCCGGTCAGGCCAAGCGGCGGGAGCTGGTTGGTGACGTTGTCGATGCCCAGATACAGGTTGAACTTGTCCGTCACGTCCACGTCGGCGCGGACATTGTGGTACCATGCGTCGGGATAGAACTGGAACGGCGCATAGTCGGCGTTCTCGGGCGGACGACCCTGGAGCGAATTGAAGTCCTCGTAAGTGTTCAGATACTGCTTGCTGATCCAGCGCAGTTCGTAGCCCACCCGGAAGTTGCCGATGCCCAGGCGGGCATTGACGTTGACCTGATCGCGCGGGTTGCCCAGCTCATAGAGCAGCCGGTTGATGCGGTTCGGATCGGTGGGGTTGGTGAAGCTGTCGCGCTGAAGCACACGCGTCCAGATGCCCGACAGGAGCAGGTTGCCCCAGTCGAAATTGTGACGATAGCTGATGTTGGTGTCGATGCCGCGCGCCTTGAGCTTGGCGAAGTTGAGCGTCGACGCCAGCAGCGTGCCCTCGAGGATCTGGAACGGCACCTCGCCGTTCGGACCGCCGGTGGCGCCCGCACGCTGGATCAGCGCGCAGAACTGGTTGTCGAGCGACGCCAGGTCATAGCACTGATTGACGATCGTCTGCGCCGCCACCGAGGTGATGACGTCCTTCACGGCCACGTCGTAATAGTCGACCGAGATCGAGAAGCCCGGGAAGAAGGTCGGCTCGAACACACCGCCGATGGTGTACGAGATGCCGGTCTCTTCCTTGAGGTTCGGGTTGCCGCCGCTCAGGATCTCCAGCGATTGCGAGTAGACGAAGTCGTAGCCCGCCGGACGACCCGCCGCGGCGCAGTTGGCGGCGCGGGTGCTCGAACCCGTGCCGATGTTCCGCGCCGAGCACGGATCGGTGAAGCCGGGCGCGAAGTTCTGGCTCTGAGCCGAATACAGCTCCGACAGGTTCGGCGAACGGATCGAACGCGAATAGCTGCCGCGGAAGCGGAGGTCGGGGAACGGCGCATAGTCGACGCCCGCGCTCCAGGCGAAGACGGTGCCGACGGCGTTGTTATAGTCGGCGACGCGGCCCGAACCGGTGAGCGTCAGGGCGTGGAACAGCGGCACGTCCTTGATGATCGGGATCGAGATTTCGCCGAACGCTTCCTTCACCTCGAACGCGGGCGCGTCGAAGGTCGGGATCGCGTTGTAGAAGGCGTAGCCGCGCTGCGTCAGGTCATCGAGGTCGTAATAGTTCGTCTCGCGGCGATACTCGGCACCGACCGAGAAGGCGATCGGACCGCCCGGCAGTTCGAACAACTGGCTGAGGTCGCCGGAGACGAAGCCCGAGGCGACGAACTGGCTGATCTTGCCCTGTGCCGAGGAGTTGACGAGCACGTAATCGCGCGCTGCCTGCGACGAGGCGCCCTGGCCGAACGGATTGATCGGCACGCAGGCGGCGATGTCCTGCGCGAGGAGCGCGGCGTCGCCATCGGCGCCGGCATAGGCGCGCGCGGCCGTCGGATCGATCTGCGAGCGGCAGACGATCTGACCGGCGGCGTTGCGCACGCTGTCGATACCCAGCAGGTAGCGCTGGATGTTGACGTTGCCGTCGATGCGGTTCTTTTCGTTATGCTCGCCGTAATTGACCGACAGCTCGTAGTTCCAGTCGTCGTTGAAGTCGCCGCGGATACCGCCGACGATGCGGTAGGTCTCACGCGTGATCTCTTCGTCGCGGTTGCCGAACTCGACCCAGTTCTTGCGCAGCGTGAAGCGCGTCGCCGCGGTGACCGGCGTCGTCACGCCCGAGGCGGCACGTGCGGCGACCAGGATGTTGCGCGCGTCGGCCGACAGATACGGGTTGTCGAAGCGGATCAGCTCGCGATTGTCGCCGCCGAGCGTCGAGCCGGTCGAGAAGAACGGACCCGACTGCGAACCGAAGGCGCGGGTGCGCGTGTACTTCGCCTCGAAGAAGGGAACGAACGCCGGGCTGACCTCGAAATGGCCGAGGGCATTGACCGACACGCGCTCGAGGTCGGGCGAGAGCACGAGGAGCTGGCCCTCGCGATTGTTCACGCCGTTGCCGCCGACGATGCTGCCGAAGGGCGCGAGGCCGATGCGCTGGCCGGTCTGCGCAACGAGCGAACCGTTCGGGTTGAACAGGTACGAGCAGTTGTACGCGGCGCCCAGCGGGTCGCGGCCGCAGCCGCCATTGGGGCTGGCATAGCTGACGAGACCGCCGAGGCCGATCGTCGTCGAGCGGATGTCCTTGAAGAACTGGCGGTCGGGCGTGCCGTCGGCGTTGTTGACCACGCCCGGCGCGCCCGGCAGGTCGGTATCGACGGCGATCAGACCCTCGGTGTTGCGGAAGCGGGGACGGCCCGACGCATAATAATCCGACTGGTGCGAATATTCGACGTTGAGGGCGATGTTGCCGCGACCTTCGGCGAAGTTCTTGCCGACGAGCGCCGAGACATACTGGTTGCCGGCATCGCCATAGTCGATGTTGACTCCCGACTGGCCGCGAAGCTGCACACCCTCGAAATTGTCCTTGAGGATGAAGTTCACGACGCCCGCGATCGCGTCCGAACCATAGATCGACGAGTTGCCGCCGGTGGTGATGTCGACCCGCTCGATCAGGTCGGTCGGGATCGTGTTGACGTCGGGCGAGACGCCGTTGACGAGGATGTCGCCCGCAACGTGGCGGCGACCGTTGACCAGCACCAGCGTGCGCTGCGTGCCGAGGTTGCGCAGGTCAAGCAGGTTGAGGCCGCGCGTGCCGAGGAAGCGCGTCGAGTTCTGCTGGCTGTAGGTGTTGGCAAGCTGCGGCAGGTCGTTGAGGATGTCACCGACCGAGACCTGGCCGGTCTCGAAGAATTCCTCGCCCGACACCGACGTGATCGGCACGGTCGATTCAAGGTTGGGCTGGCGAATGCGCGTGCCCGTCACGACGATCTGACCCGAGCTTTCGCCCTCGGTCTGGCCGGCATCGGCCTGCTGCTCCTGAGCGACGGCCGGCGGCACGGTCGCTTGCGCATGCGCCACGCTCGGCGCGAATGCCGCGACGCCGGCGAGCGCCGTCGCGGACAACCAACGATTGGTACGCATCTCTGTCCCCTTTTAGCTTTATGAACGCTTGATGACTGGATCAAAGCGTGTCGAGCAGTAGGGGGCAAGAACCAGATCGTACGGTCTGAAACTTCGCGTCAGAAATGTGACAAAACGGTCACATCACCCTAAATGGTGTGACATTCCTACTTGTCAATCGCGTTCGACGCACATCGCGATTCCCATGCCGCCGCCGATGCACAGCGTCGCCAGGCCCTTCTTGGCGTCGCGGCGCTGCATCTCGTAAAGGAGAGTCGTGAGGACCCGCGCGCCCGACGCGCCGATCGGGTGGCCGATCGCGATCGCGCCGCCGTTGACGTTCACCTTGTCGATCGGCCAGCCCATGTCCTTGCCGACCGCCAGTGCCTGTGCCGCGAAAGCTTCGTTGGCTTCGATCAGGTCGAGGTCGTCGACGGTCCAGCCGGCCTTTTCGAGCGCGCGGCGGCTGGCGGGGACGGGGCCGATACCCATGATCGAGGGGTCGACGCCGGCGCTGGCGAAGCTCTTGATCGTCGCCAGCGGCTCAATGCCGCGCTTGTCGGCTTCCTCGCGGCTCATCAGGACGAGCGCGGCGGCGCCGTCGTTCAGGCCGCTGGCGTTGGCGGCGGTGACGCTGCCGTCCTTCTTGAACGCGGGGCGCAGGCCCGACACGCCCTCCACCGTCGCGCCGGCGCGGATATATTCGTCGTCGGCCACCACGGTATCGCCCTTGCGGCCCTTGATCGTGACGGGTGCGATCTCGTCCTTGAAGCGGCCTTCGCTGCGTGCGGCTTCGGCCAGGTTCTGACTGCGGACGGCGAATTCGTCCTGATCGCCGCGGGTCACCTGATACTGCTCGGCCAGATTCTCGGCGGTGATGCCCATGTGATAGCCGTTGAAGACGTCGGTCAGGCCATCCTTGATCATCGTGTCGACGAGGCTGGCGTCGCCCATCTTGGTGCCCGCGCGCAGCGGCACGGCGTGCGCGGCGAGCGACATGGATTCCTGGCCACCGGCGACGACGATCGTCGCGTCGCCATTGGCGATCGCCTGAGCGCCCAGTGCCACCGCGCGCAGGCCCGAGCCGCAGACCTGGTTGACGCCCCAGGCGGGCACTTCCTTGGGCACGCCGGCGGCCATCGACGCCTGGCGCGCGGGGTTCTGACCCTGCGCGGCGGTCAGCACCTGGCCGAGGATGACTTCGGACACGTCCTCGCCCTTGACGCCGGCCTGATCGAGCGCGGCCTCGATCGCGGTGCGGCCGAGTTCGTGGGCGGGGGTGGCGGCGAACGCGCCGAGGAAGCTGCCGACGGGGGTGCGCTTGGCGGCGGCGATGACGATCTCGGTCATGGGGCTTCACGGCTCCTTGGGGTTCGGGTCGCGCGCGTCTTAGCGGGCTGGCGCGCGCTTAACCAGTCGTCGAGCGGTGCCCAGAGCTGTTCGCGCGCCCGCGATCCCACGACCATGCCGACATGCCCTGCGCCGAGCACCCGCCGGTCGGGCAGCATCGCGCTGGAAGCGGCAGGGACGATGCGATCGCCGGCCGACACGAACTCGACCGCGGGGCAGGCAAGCGCAGCCGGGTCGATCGCCCGGCCGCCGACCCGCCAGCGGCCGGTGCCGGGCAGGTCGGCGTCGTAGAGGTCGTCGAACAGCTCTCGCCCCGCGGCATAGGTCAGCGGCGCGCCTTGGTTCGACCAGTCCTCCAGCGCGACGAACGCCGCGGCGGCCTCGCTCGCCTGATCGAGGGCGGCGAAGCGC
This sequence comes from uncultured Sphingomonas sp., assembly GCA_913775315.1. Lineage (GTDB taxonomy): Bacteria > Pseudomonadota > Alphaproteobacteria > Sphingomonadales > Sphingomonadaceae > Sphingomonas. The sequence continues at coordinate 68,320 of CAJYIX010000004.1, forward strand.
GCGTATTTGTCCAGCGTACGCTGTGGATCGAGCCGCCAGAAGCCGGTCTGAAGCACCTCCATCGGCACGAGGCCGAGCCGGTCGCAGGCGGGCTCTGTAGCGGTCCAGAGGTCGGCGATATCGGCGCGGGCGGCATCGGAGAAGCCGGAAAACCGCCACGGCGCGGCGATCAGCGCGAGGCCCGCCACGGGGGCAAGCTGCGCCGCCGCGATCGCCATCGTGCCCCCCAGGCAATAGCCGACCAGCACCGGCGGCTCGGGCAGCGCGGCGATCAACGGTAGAAGCCGGTCGGTGACATGACCGCCGATATCGAGGTGACGGTCGGCCGGTGCCGGCTCCCCCCAGTCGACCAGCAGCGGCCAGTGGCCCCGCCCGGCCAGCCAGCCGATCAGCGAATTGCCCGGCGACAGGTCGAGGACACGCGGCGGGTTGATGAGCGAAGGCACGAAGACGATCGGCGGCCCCGCGCTCGCCGGCCCGCGATGGTCGCGAAGCAACGTCCCGTCGGCGCTCGCCACGATCGGGTGCGGGGGCGGGGCGGGCGCGCGCGGCGCCCCCTGGTAGGCGGCCAGCCCCGCCATTATTGCAGCGCGGCGTTCGGGGGATGCTGCACCATCTTCGCGCAACATCGAGAGAAATAGCGGCAGCGGGCGCGGGCCGTGTTGCGGCGCGTCAACAAAGGATGTTACGGTCGCGTCATTCAAAACGATGGGGTCCGTTGCGATGAAGAAGACCAATCCGGGGAACGGTCCCGTCATCATCAAGAAATACGCCAATCGTCGGCTCTACAACACCGAAACCTCTTCCTACATCACGCTCGACCATCTGGCCGCAATGACGCGCGAAGGGCGCGACTTCAAGGTCGTCGACGCGCGCACCGACGAGGACATCACGCACAACGTTCTCACCCAGATCATCATGGAAGAGGAAGCGCGCGGCGGGCAGACGATGCTGCCGGTCAGCTTCCTCCGTCAGCTCATCAGCCTCTATGGCGACAGCATGCAGGCGATGGTCCCCGGCTATCTTGAGGCATCGATGGACAGCTTCCGCCGCAATCAGGAGCAGTTCAAGTCGGCGGTCGAAGGGGCGTTCGCGCACTCGCCCTTCGCCGAGATGGCCAAGCGCAACATGGAGATGTTCGAGGCCGCGACCGCCGCGTTCAAGCCCAAGGCGTCGGCACCGGCGACGGCCGGCGCGGCGCCGCATGCCAAGGACGAGGAGATCGCCGCGCTCAAGGCGCAGCTCGCCGACCTTCAGTCCAAGGTCGAGAAGCTCGGCTGAGCCGGCCGCTCAGCCGGCGGGCGGCGTCGCGGCGGCAGCGGTGCGGGTGATGTCGAGCGTCTCGAGCGCCTGATACCCTGCAGGCTGTTTAATGAGCGACCCCATCGGTGCTTCCCGCTCGGCCCGCCAGGTCAGGCGTTCGACCCGGTAGAGGCCGGGGATGCCCGGCTCAAGCTTCAGCGGCGCATAACGCCTCCCCTCGATCGCTTTGACAAAGGGCTTGAGCCAAGTCTGGCTACGGGTTCCCCGCAAGATCTCCACATCCGAGACGCTGCCATCGGGGTTCACCATGAAGCCGAGATCGGCCCAATGGATATAGGCCGTCGCCGCGTTGCGTAAGGGTAGCGCGCCGCCCGTTCCCAAACTGTTGTGGTCTGACACTGGCGCGACGCGTGCAAGGACGGCGTTCGCCATGTTGGCCGCCGTGTCCGCGACCGGGGGCTGATAGACAAGTACGGGGGCCTGATCTGGGCCGGTGCGCAGCGCCTCGAAAAGCGCGTCAATCGAATCCTTTTTGCCGCGTGCCCGATCGATCCGCGCCTGAAGAACAGCGGTGTTCAGCACCACGTCGCGATCGCCCGCGGCGGAGGAGCGGCGCGTGGCGGCGATCTGGCGCTCGGCAGCGGTCAGGTCGCCGATTTGCGCGTCGATCGCGGCGCTTCGAAGTAGAGTGAGCGCGGCAAGGCGGTGTTCGCCGCGACCGGCATAGCCCTCCGCCGCGGCGCGATATTGCAGCCGGGCATTGTGCGGCTGGCGCAGCTTCGCCCAGAAATCGCCCAGCCGGATCGCGTTGACCAGCACCTGCGGATCGTTCGCCGGCAGATTTTCCGTGAGCGTCCGGCTCTGACCGATCGTCATCGTGCGATAGTCTTCCATGTCCCCCATGTGCAGGTTCACGGTCGCGTTCGCTTCGTAGAGTGCCGACACCGCGCGGGGGAAGGCGGCGGCATTGCCGCGCTGGCGCGATAGCGCGCGGTCGAGCGTGGCGCGCGCGTCGAAATACTTGCCTTGCGCGAACAACGCCTCGGCATGGGCGATCGAGATCCGGGCGTCGTCGGGCGTCGAACAGTGGCGGGCGATGCACGCGGCGAGCGCGTCACCGGTTCGCTTGCCGAGAATGACGATGTCGTCGGGGGCCGGCGCGGCAGGGGCCTGGGACAGGAGCAGGGCGACGAGCAGGGACATGGCAGACTCCGCAACGATCAAGCCATGAATGTCAGGGGGTTGCAGGCCGCCGTCAATGGCTTAGTCACGGCGGCAACAAAATGATGCGAGGAGTTGCCATGCGCCGCCGCCAGTTCCTTTCGACCGCCGGCATCGCCGCCGCGACCGCCGCCGTGCCCGTCGCGGCGCGGGTGCAGGGATCGTCCGATGCGGACCTGCGCGCATTGCTCGACCGCTTCTTCTACGCGCGGCTTGCCGACAATCCCGAGGGGGCGACCTCGCTCGGCCTCGATACGGGGCCGCGGGCGGCGCTGAAGTCGAAACTCGCCGATACCTCGCGCGCCAGCGAGGCGAAGCAGTTCGCGCGGGCGCGGCAGGAACTGGCGGCGCTGAAGGCGATCCCGCGCGACAAGCTGGGTGAGGCGGCACGGCTGGATTACGAGATCGTCGAATACAGCCTGTCGCGGACGATCGCGGGCGAACGCTTCGGCTACGGGTCGAGCGCGGGGCGGTACGCGCCCTATGTGCTGACGCAGTTGACCGGCGCGTATCGCGACGTGCCCGACTTCCTCGCCAACCAGCACCGGGTGAAGGACGCGGTCGACGCCGACGCCTATGTCGCGCGGGTGGGCGCCTTCGCCGGCGCGATCGATGCCGAGACGCAGCGCCAGCGCGAGGATGCGGCCAAGGGCGTGTTCGCACCCGACTATATCCTCGACACCGTGCTCAAGCAGCTCGCCGCCGCGCGCGACGTGGCGCCGGGGGCCAGCGGCCCGGTCACCGACCTCACCGCCAAGCTCAAGGCCGCCAACCTGCCACCAGAGCGCGCCCGCCAGGTCGAGGCGCTGATGCGCGACAAGGTGTTCCCGGCGATGGACCGCCAGCGCGCGCTGGTCACCGAGCTTCGCGCAAAGGCGAGCCACGACGCGGGCGTCTGGCGCCTGCCCGATGGCGAGGCTTACTATGCCGCCGCCGCCAGCGCGGCGACGACGACGGAGATGAGCGGCGACGAGATCCACCGGCTTGGCCTGGAACAGGTGGCGCAGATCGGGGCGCGGATCGACGGCATCCTGAAGAAGCAGGGCATGGCGCAGAGGACGGTCGGCGAGCGGCTGGTCGCGCTCAACAAGCGGCCCGACCAGCTTTACCCGAACACCGATCCGGGTCGCGAGGCATTGCTCGAGCAGCTGCGCGCACAGGTCGCGGCGATGACGAAGCGGCTGCCCGAGCAGTTCGCGGTGCTGCCCAAGGCGCCAGTCGAGGTCCGCCGCGTGCCAGAGGCGATCCAGGCGGGCGCGCCGGGCGGCTATTACCAGTCCGCCTCGCTCGACGGGTCGCGGCCGGCGATCTACTTCATCAACCTGCGCGATACGTTCGACCGGCCCAAGTTCGGGCTCGCAACGCTGAGCTATCACGAGGGGGTGCCGGGCCACCACCTTCAGGTCATGTCGGCGCTGGAGAGCGAGGATATTCCGCTGATCCGCCGCCGCGGCGGCTATTCGGGCTATTCGGAGGGGTGGGCGCTCTATTCCGAGCAATTGGCGGACGAGATGGGGATGTACGACGGCGACCCGCTGGGACAGGTCGGCTATCTCCAGTCGCTGCTGTTCCGCGCCACGCGGCTGGTCGTCGACAGCGGCATGCACGCCAAGCGCTGGAGCCGCGAGAAGGCGACCGATTACCTGATCGCCACCACCGGCATCGCGCGCGGGCGCAGCCAAGGCGAGATCGACCGCTACACCGTCTGGCCGGGCCAGGCGTGCAGCTACAAGATCGGCCACACCGTCTGGGTCCGCCTGCGCGACGAGGCGCGGACGAAAGCGGGCGCGAACTGGGACCCCAAGGCGTTCCACAAGGTACTGACGCTGGGCGCGATGCCGCTCACCGTGCTGGAGCGCGTGGCACGGGCGCGGATGGGCTGATGCAGGTCGAGGGCGATTACCGCGCGGACGGGGCGGCGCTGGTCCGCGGCCTCGTTCCGCCCGAAATCTGCAACGCGCTGCTCCGCCAGTTCCAGCGCGAGCTGGACCCGGACGAGGCGGGGCTGGACGCGCCGCGCACCGGATCGCCGCTGCTCGTCCGCGACGTGCCGGAGGTATACGGCTTCGCTTGGTCGCCGCTCGTCACCTTCCTCTGGGGGCTGACGACGGCGGTTCGGTCGATCACCGGCCTCGATCTGGTGCCGAGCTACGATTATCTTCGCATCTATCGTGAGGGCGACCTGTGCCGCGTGCACAGCGACCGCCCGTCGTGCGAGCACAGCCTGTCGCTGACGCTCGACTATTCGGACGGCGAGGTCTGGCCGCTCGAGGTGGGGGCCACGACGCTGCCCGAGCCGGTGAAACACGTGACCGATGATTTCGAGGGCGATGCCGTCGTCAGCTTCGCGATGCAGCCGGGGGACGCGGTGCTCTATAACGGCGTTCACCGCCGACATGGGCGGACGACGCCGAATCCCAATGGCTGGTCGGCGCACCTGTTCATGCACTGGGTAGAGCGCGGCGGGACGTTCGCCGAGCATGCGTTCGACGCGCGTGCCGAGTATCGCCGACCAGTCAATTTCCGCTTCGCCGGTTGACTTGCACGCGATAACTCGGACTAATTCCTGAAAGAGGGGAGAGGTTCGATGAAGCTTGCATGGCTGATGGCGGCGTTGCTGCCCGCCGCCACATCGGCGCAGGTCCAGACCGGCGCGCCCGCCGCCGTCGCCGGCGCGAAGCCCGTGACGGTCGAGCGGATCAAGGTCCATTCGCGCGCGATCGAGGGCAATCTGGAGGGCGACAGCGCGGATCGCGACGTCATCGTCCTCTTGCCGCCGGGCTATGCCGCAAACAAGCGCCAGCGTTATCCGGTGGTCTACGCGCTGCACGGCTATTCGATCGGGGCTGAGCAATGGGCGAAGGAGATCCACGTCCCGGGTTCGATCGAAGGCGCCTTTGCCCGGGGCGCGCGGCCGATGATCGTGGTGATGCCCGACAGCAAGACGGTGCATAACGGATCGATGTATTCGCGTTCGCCGACGACGGGCGATTTCGAGACGTTCGTGTCGCGCGATCTGGTCGCGGCGATCGACGCGAGATACCGGACGCTGGCGAAGCGCGAGAGCCGCGGCCTGGTCGGCCATTCGATGGGTGGATACGGCGCGTCGCGGATCGGCATGAACCACGCGGACGTGTTCGGCGCGCTCTATATGATGAGCCCGTGCTGCATGTCGGCACGCACCGCACAGGGCCTGGATGCCAAGGCCGAGGCGGCGTTCGCGGGGGTCAGGACGGTCGAGGACGCGCAGAAGCTCGGCTGGCTGCAACGCGCGACGCTGGCCGCTGCGGCGGCGTGGTCGCCCAATCCGGCAAAGGCGCCGCTCTATCTCGATCTGCCCTTCGGCGACGAGGCGCAGCGCGCCGACGTGCTCGCCCGCTGGGCGGCGAATGCGCCGCTGGCGTTCGTCGACCAGCATGTCGCCGAACTCAAGCGCTATGCCGCGATCGGGCTCGACGTTGGCGACAAGGACGGGCTGGCCGCGGACACCGCGACGCTGCACGCCAAGCTGGCGTCGTACGGCATCGCGCACGATTACGAGGTCTATGACGGCGACCACGTCAACCGCGTCGCGACGCGGATGCAGGAGAAGGTGGTCCCGTTCTTCAGCCGGCACCTGGCGTTTCGATAAGTCACCGCTTCTCCGCCGCCGCCGGAATGCCTAGATCAGCGGCAATGTCCGTTCGTACCCCCGACCGTTTCAACGAAGACGCCGCCACCTATGCCGTGAAGGGCAGTGACGCGCCCGACCTCAACACCGGGGTCGCGGCGATCCGCAACGTCGTGCAGACGCTGCCCGTGCGGCCGGGCGTCTACCGGATGCAGGATGCGCGCGGCGACGTGCTTTATGTCGGCAAGGCGAAGGCGCTGAAGAACCGCGTCGCCAACTATACGCAGGTCAGCCGCCTGTCGAAGCGGTTGCAGCGGATGGTCGGCCAGACGCGGTCGATGACCGTGGTGACGACCAACAGCGAGGCGGAGGCGCTGCTGCTGGAGGCACAGCTCATCAAGCGGTATCGCCCGCCGTACAACGTGCTGCTGCGCGACGACAAAAGCTTCCCCTTCATCCTGATCCGCGCCGACCACGACTATCCGCGCGTCCAGCTGCACCGCGGGGCGCGGCGGGCGAAGGGGGATTATTTCGGGCCGTTCGCGGGCGCGGGGCAGGTGCGCAAGACGCTGAACGCGCTCCAGAAGCTGTTCCTGCTGCGCTCGTGCACCGACGGATTCTTCAACACCCGCGACCGCCCGTGCCTGCTCTATCAGATCAAGCGCTGCTCGGCGCCGTGCGTCGATCGCATCAGCGCGCCCGACTATGCCGAGCTGGTCGCGGATTCGAAGCGGTTCCTTGAGGGCAAGTCGACCGAGGTGCAGGCGAAACTCGGCGCGCAGATGCAGGATGCGGCGGAGAAGATGGACTTCGAGCTGGCAGCGGTGCTGCGCGACCGGCTGAAGGCGCTGACCTTCATCCAGGGGACGCAGGCGATCAACGCCGAGGGCGTGGGCGACGCCGACGTGTTCGCGATGGCGGAGAAGGAGGGGCAGATCGGCATCCAGGCCTTCTTCATCCGCGGCGGGCAGAATTGGGGGCACCGCGCCTTTTTCCCCGCGCACGTCGCCGACGTGCCGGAGGACGAGGTGTTCAGCCAGTTCCTGATGCAATTCTATGAGGAGGTGCCGCCCGCCCGGAACGTCCTCGTCGACCGCGATCTGGCCGAGGCCGAGTTGCTGGCGGAGGCGATGAGCGAGCGCGCAGGGTACAAGGTCGCGCTGTCGGTGCCGCAGCGGTCGGCCCGGCGGCGACTGATCGAGCAGGCGAAGCGCAACGCGATCGAGGCACTCGACCGCCGCCTCGCCGAATCGACGACGCAGGCGCGGCTGCTGCGCGAGGTGGCGGAGCTGTTCGGCCTGTCCGACAGTCCCAACCGGATCGAGGTCTATGACAACAGCCATATCCAGGGGACCAACGCGCTCGGCGCGATGATCGTCGCGGGGCCGGAGGGGTATCGCAAGGGCCAGTATCGCAAGTTCAACATCAAGCGCGCGGAAACGGCCCCCGGCGACGATTTCGCGATGATGCGCGAGGTGCTGACCCGCCGCTTCAAGCGCGCGCAGGACGAGGACCCCGACCGCGATCGGGGCGACTGGCCCGACCTGGTGCTGGTCGATGGCGGGCGCGGGCAGCTTGGCGTTGCGATGGAGGTGCTGGAGGAACTGGGGATCGAGGACGTGACCGTCGTCGGCATCGCCAAGGGGCCGCATCACGGCCGCGACGGGCGCGAGGTGTTCCACATGATGGACGGCCGCGATTTCCAGCTGCCGGTCAACTCGCCGGTGCTCTTCTACCTCCAACGGCTGCGCGACGAGGTCCACCGCTTCGCGATCGGCGCGCACCGCGAGAAGCGCGCCAAGGCGATGGGCGCGAGTCCGCTGGACGAGGTGCCCGGCATCGGCCCGGCGCGCAAGAAGGCGCTCCTGATGCACTTTGGCACCGCCAAGGCGGTGCGCGGCGCGAGCCTAGAGGATCTGCAAAAGGCGCCGGGTGTGTCGAAGGGGACCGCGCAGCAGGTCTACGACTTCTATCACGCGCGCTGATTACGCCTGCGACGAACCGAGTTCGGCCCACTATCCAGTGCATTGAACGCACGTTAGCCTGCCCGCCGGGGACTGATTTCGGGGGTAGAGAATGTCGCGTTTCGCCGTTTTGACCGCGTGCCTGTTGGCAAGCGCCGCACCCGTCTGGGCGAGTGACACGCCGCTTTATCAGCCCGCCCCCGATTGGGTGAAGCAGGCGCCCGCGCCCGACCCTGTCAAGCTGCCGACGCCGCGGCCGCAGATCCTGATCTTCGACCAGCAACAGCGGATCGAGGACGGGCGCCTGTCGAGCTATATCCGCACCGCCAACGTGATCGACAATCCGGCCACGCTCAACCAGGCGGGGACGATCAGCGTGGAGTGGCAGCCCGATCACGGCGACGTGATCGTCCACCATGCCCGCCTGCTGCGCGCGGGCGAAACGATCGACCTGCTCGCGAAGAAGGAGCGGTTCACCGTCCTCAAGCGTGAGCTGGGCATGGAGCAGCGGATGCTGACGGGCATCCTGACCGCGACGCTGGAGGTCGAGGGGGCGCGGGTCGGCGACGTGCTGGATGTGGCCTATACCGTGACGACGCGCGATCCGGCGCTGAAGGGCAATGTCGATGCGCTGATGCCCGTCATCACCAAGCCCGCCACCGCCGGCCTCGCGCGTAACAGGATCAGCTGGCGCAAGGACACCGACCTCAAGCTGCGCGGCTATCTGGGCGACGCGCCGCTCACCCCCGTCGAGGTGGGCGGTTATCGCGAGGTCGAGCTTATCGGCCCGGCCGCCAAGCCCGCCGAAGTGCCGAACGACGCGCCGCTGCGCTTTCGCCCGCTGCCGATGATGGAGGCGAGCAGCTTTGCCGACTGGGGCGCGGTGTCGCGGACCTTTGCACCGCTCTATTCGACCGAAAGCGCTATCCCGGCCGGATCGCCGCTGGCGGCGGAGGTCGCGCGCATCCGCGCCGCGGGCAAGACCCCGCGTGAGCGCGCCGCGCTGGCGCTCCAGTCGGTGCAGACAGAGGTGCGCTACCTGTTCAAGGGAATGGCCGGCGGCAACTACACGCCGCAGACGCCCGTGCGGACGTGGGAAGCACGCTATGGCGACTGCAAGGCCAAGACGCTGCTGCTGCTGGCGATGCTGCGCTCGCTCGATATCGAGGCGGAGCCCGTGCTCGCCAGTATCGACGGCGGCGATTACGTGCCGAAGCGGCTGCCCGGTGCGGCGGCGTTCGACCATGTGCTGGTCCGCGCGGCGATCGACGGCAAGGATTTGTGGCTCGACGGGACAGGGCAGGGCGCACGGCTCGCCGATCTCGAAGACACGCCGCCCTTTCGCTGGGTGCTGCCGCTCAGGACCGCCGGCAGCGACCTGATCCCCTTGCCGATCCGGGCAAGCGCGCGGCCCGACACGATCGTGGCGATCGAGATCGACGAGCGGGCGGGCCTGAAGCTGCCAACCCCGTTCAAGATGCGCATGACGCTGCGCGGGGCGAATGCCGAGATGATGCGCATGGCGCAGACGACGGGCAATGCCGACCAGATGAAGGCGCTGGCCCAGGGGCTTGCCGGAAACCTGATCGGCGGTGCGAGGGTCGTTTCGCACAAGGTGAGCTTCGACGGCGCGCAGAACACCGGGTCGATCGACATTGAGGGTTTCGCCCAGTCGGGCTGGTCCTTTGCCAATGGTCGAAATCGCCGCGACCTCGAGTTGTCGCTCCGCAATGCCAATTTCGTACCCGACCGTAGCCGCACGGCGTGGAAGGCGATCCCGGTAGCGACCAGCGGGCCGGAAACGAACGTCTCGACGCTGCGAGTGATCCTGCCCGACGGCGGCAAGGGCTATAGCCTTGAGGGTGCCGAAACGCTGCCGCCGACGTTGGCGGGAGCCGCGATGCAGCGAACGGTGACGATGGCCGGCGGTGTCGTCACGGTGGAAGATCGCATGGTCAACACTGGCCAAGAAATCGCGCCCGAGCGGGTTTCGGCCGAGCGCGCCGCCTTTGCCGCGATCAAGGCAAGGCCGCTTCGCATTACGGCGCCGGCCGATATGCCGGGGAACGCCGCGATCCGGCGCGAGGCGATGCGCAGCGGCCGGCTGAAGCCGTTGCTGGCGTTGTACGACAAGGCGGTGGCCGATGCCGATCCCGACGATCCCACCGCGCTCGACACGCGCATGAACCTGCGCTGGCGGTTGCGCGACCTGACCGGGGCGATGGCCGATCTGGACAAAGCGATTGCGATTGAAGCCAGCGCCGAGCGGCTGTCGAGGCGACATACGCTGCTCTACGAGCTGGGCCGCGACGACGACCTCGTGGCGGCGGCGAAAGCGGCTTTTGAGGCCGATTCTGGCATTATCTACGCCAATTATTATGCTGCCGCGCTCGAGTGGACGGGCAAGTATGACGAGGCGCTCGACATCCTCGACCCGTTCGTGGCGGGCGGCGGCGAGGATATGCAGGCCGCGCTGTCGAAGCGGGCCGACGTCCTTGCACGCAAGGGTGACGCGGTCGAGGCGGTCGCCGCGATGGATCGGGCGATCGCCGCTAAGCCGAACGACCCGGACCTCTATAACTCGCGCTGCTGGATCCGGGCGACGATGAACGTCGATCTCGACGCGGCGCTCGCCGATTGCGACCGGGCGATTGCGCTGGGCATCGGTACCGCCGCGGCGCTGGACAGCCGGGCACTGGTGCATCTGCGTGCCGGACGCCTCGACAAGGCGCGCGCCGACCTCGACCAGGCGCTGAACCTTTCGCCGGAAATGTCGGCGTCGCTCTACCTGCGCGGGATCGTGCGCAAGCGTCAGGGCGACGCGGCGGGTAGCGCGGCGGACATCGAGGCCGCAACCTTCGCCGCGCCGCGGATCGTCGAGGAATACAAGCGCTTCGGCGTCGTCGGGTAAGCGGCGTCCACGCTTTCTTCACGGGCGGCGGGTTAGGGCCGGGCAATGACCCCCGTGTTCCTGACCGTCGATACCGAGCTGATGTGGCGGCACCATTGCGACCGCCTGCCGCTCGCCGAGCAGGTCGTGCGGTCGATCGAGCCGGCGGGCGTGGGCGTCGGCTATCAGCTTGCGATGCTGGCGCGGCATGAGTTGAAGGCGTGCTTCTTCGTCGATCCGATGCCCGCGGCGATCCATGGCGTCGAGGTGGTGCGCGCGATCGTCGAGCCGATCCTGGCGGCAGGACAGGAGGTGCAGCTGCATCTGCATCCGAACTGGATGGGCGCCGCTGTCGGTGACGGCGGCGCGGCGCACGGGGTGTTCGAGCTGATCGACCTCGATCGCGACGCGCAGCAGACGATGCTCGCCCGCGCGATCGACTGGCTGGTCGAGGCGGGGTGCGAGCGGCCGGTGGCGTTCCGCGCGGGCAGCTATGCCGCCAACGACGACACGATCGACGCGCTGGCGGCGCTGGGCATCGATTACGACAGCAGCCACAACGGATCGGCGCATCCTTGGCCGAGCGGCCTCAGCCTGCCGCCGACGCGGATCGCGCCGACCCGGCATCGCGGACTGATCGAATGTCCGGTGACGCTGATCGAGGAAGCGCCGGGGCGGCTACGCCATTTCCAGATCTGTGCGCTGTCGGTGGGGGAAATGCGCGCGGCGCTGGACCATGCCGCGCGCACGGATCACGCCGCGGTGACGATCGTCAGCCACGGGTTCGAGCTGGCCAACCGAAGCGGTACCGCCGCCAACGCGGTGCATGTGCGCCGGTTCGAGGCGCTTTGCGCGATGCTGGCCGAACGACGCGATACGCTGCCGACGGCGTGGTATCGCGACCGTCCCGCGCTCCGGCTGGGGCAGGATGATTGCCCGCTCCCCGCCGATCGTCTGCGCACCGCGCGGCGGCGGGCGGAGCAGCTCTGGTCCAACCTGATCGCCGAACGCGCGGCATGACCGCGGCGCTCGACCTGCCCATCGCGTTCCGGGTGGGGACGCGGACGATCGCCTCGTTCAGACGGCGGCTGGTACGGGTGGCGGTGAGCCTCGAGGATGCGATGACGGGGCGGGTGCCGCCGCTGCCTGCCTTGCCGGCGGGGGCGGACGGATACTCGCTGCTGTCGGTGCCGCTGGTGGCGGTCGGGGGGCTCGACGCGCGTGGGCTGATCGTGGCGGAGCGGCAGCGGTATCGGCGCTGGTACGCCGACCTTTCGGTGGGCTGGGACGCCTATCATGCCGGGCTGTCGGGCAATCTGCGCTCGACCCTGAAGCGCAAGGGGAAGAAGATCGCCGAGGCGAATGGCGGGACGATCGACATCCGCTGCTATCGCTCGCCCGAGGAACTTGCGGCTTTTCATGCGCTCGCCCGGCCGCTGGCGGCGGGGACGTATCAGGAGAAGCTGCTGGGCATGGGGCTGCCCGGTGATCCCGCCTGGGTCGAGGCGATGCTGCGCGCCGCCGCCGGGGATGCCGCGCGCGGGTGGCTGCTGTGCATCGGGGGCGAGGCGGTGGCCTATCTCTACTGTCCCGTGGATCGCGGCACCGTGGTCTACGAATATGTCGGCCACGACGAAGGCTTCGATGCGCTGTCGCCGGGGACGGTGCTGATGGCCGCGGCGCTCCGGGACCTGATGGACGAGGGCACCCTCGCCCGCTTCGACTTCACCGAGGGGGAGGGGCAGCATAAGCGCCAGTTCGCGACAGGCCATGTCGTGGCGTGCGACCTGTTCCTGCTGCGCCCGACGATCGTCAATCGCGCAGCGATGGCGGCGCTCAATCGTTTCGACTGCGCGGTGGCCTGGGTGAAGCGGCGGCTCAGGCCCTGAACAGGAAGAACGCGCCGCCCGCGATCAGCGCGAAGCCGATCAGGTGGTTGGGCGTGATCTTCTGCCCCAGATACAGGATCGAGAAGATCGCGAAGACGGTGAGGGTGATGACTTCCTGCATCCCTTTCAATTGCGCCGCCGAATAGACGCCGCTGCCGATCCGGTTGGCGGGGACGGCGAGCGTGTATTCCGGGAGCGCGATCAGCCAGCTGACGAGGATGACCGCCCACAGCGCCGCGCCCTTGTGCTTCAGATGCCCGTACCAGGCGAAGGTCATGAAGATGTTGGAGCCGATCAGCATGACGATCGGCAGGAAGCGCGACGTTTCCAGGTTCATGCGGCCATCCCTCGATGCGCGACGATTTCGACGATCACGTCGCCGGGCTGGATCGCCGCGGCTTCGGGATCGAAGAAGCCGAACGGTTTGCCGCCGCGATAGATGCGCACGCCGAGCCCGGTACGGATTGACGACAAGGGCTGGCCGATCTCCTCCGCCCGCGCCGCCCGTTCGGCGAGTTGGACGCGGCCGTCATAGCTTGCCAGGTCCATCATGTAGTCGGCGACATGGCTGCCGCTGCACGAGCTTGCCAGCAGGAGGCCGGCGAAGCTGACGGGATTGATGACCGTCGTCGCGCCGGCCGCGCGGGCGGGCACTTCGTTGTCCTCGGCCTTGACGATGACGCTGATCGGCAGGTCGGGGGCGAGGTGGCGGGCGGTCAGGGTGATGAGGATCGAGGTATCGTCGCGCCCCGCCGCGACGATCAGCGAGCAGGCATCGGCGAGCCTGAGGTCGATGAGCGTACGGTCGCGCGTCGCGTCGCCGACCATGATCGCACAGCCCAGCGCCTCCGCTACCGCCAGCCGCTCGGCCGATCCGTCGACGACGACGATCGTCGCGGCATCGCGCCCGCGGGCGATGAGTTCGTCGATCGCCTCCGAGCCGGTCTGTCCGAAGCCGGCGACGACGATGTGGCCGGTCAGTTCGCGCTGGATGCGTGCCATGCGCCACTTCTCCCATGTGCGCTTCAGAACGAAGTCGTAGGTCGTGCCGATGAAGAGTAGCACGACGAAGACGCGGATCGGCGTGACGATCAGCGCGTCGAACAATCGCGCTCGCTCGGTCACCGGCGCGATGTCGCCGTATCCGGTCGTGGTGATCGAGATGAAGGTGAAATACACGACGTCGATGAAGCTGACGTCGTTGTCGTAATTGTCGCGCAGCCCGCCGCGATCGAACCAGTGGACGCCGATCGCGATGCCCAGCAGGGTCAACACTGCCGCCACGCGCCAGCTGATCGACAGCCAGACCGGGCGGCGCGATTTCCGGCGGAGCGTCCCGGCGGTGATCCGCCCCCTCATCGCCGCGGCAGGCGGGTCAGCGGATCGACGGGAGTGCGGCCGTCGCGGATCTCGAAATGGAGTTCGGGCTGGTTCGCGGCGCCGGTGTCGCCGGACAGCGCGATCGTCTGGCCGCGCTTCACCGCCTGTCCGCGCTGGACGAGCAGCTGGCCGGCATGGCCGTACACGCTGGTCAGCCGGCTGCCGTGCTTCAGGATGACGAGCCCGCCGAGCGAGGGAATGTCGCTGCCCGCATAGGCGACTACGCCGTCGGCGGCGGCGGTGACGGGGGTCTGGAGCGGCACGGCGATCTTGATGCCGTCATTGCGCTCGCCGCTGGCGCCGGGGCCGAAGCGGCGCAGGATGCGGCCGCCCGCGACCGGCCACTGGAAGCCGCCGGTGATCCGCGTCGGCTCGGCGACCGCGGCGGTCGAGGGGAGCACGCGCTTCGCCGTCGCGACGGGTTTGGCGGGCGCGGCATTCTCGGCGATCGCCGGCTGGCTGCCGGTGACGAGGTCGTCGATGTCGAGGCGGAAGGCGGCGGCGCGCTCCGCGCGGCTGGGGCCGCGCACGGCATCGCCGGGGATCAGCACGCGCTGGCCGGTGCGCAGGATATAGGGTTCGGTCAGCCGGTTGGCATCGACGATCCGCGACCATTCGATGCCGTAGGCGCGGGCGATGGCAATGCCCGTCTGCCCCTCTCGCACCAGATGCCAGCGCCCACCGGGGATCGACAGGCGCTGGCCCGCGAAGATCGTGTAGGGCGCGGCAAGGTCGTTCTCGCGCGCGATCGCCTCGCTCGCCGCGCCGGTGCGCTCGGCGATGCGGCGGAGGTTGTCGCCGGGCTGGACCGTATAGGTCGAGGACGGGATCGTCCGCGCATCCGCGCTGACCGGCCGCGCGACCCAGGCGGGGGGCGGTGCGGGGAGGGTGCGGACGCTTTCGTCCACGTCGCGGCGGACGGGCTCCTCAACCTGCCGCGGCGAGGGCGGCGGGGGCGGGGCGGCATAATCGTCGCGCCCGCCGGGGATCAGGCACCCGCCGAGCAGCAGCGCCGGCAATACCGCGCTAACGTTGCGCCCGAAGCCCCCCATGTCCGTCCCCTCAGTCGCGATACGCTGCGATCAGCCTATTCATCGACTCCGCGTGCGTCAGGTCAAGATGCAGCGGCGTCACCGCGACGAAACCGTCCTGTACCGCCTCCAGATCGGTGGCGTGCGCGGGTGTTGGAACGCCGACGGCGCCGAGGCCGAACCAGTGATATTCATAGCCGCGCGGGTCGCGGTTGGTGACGATCTGGAGCCGGCCATAGTCGCGCAGCCCCTGTGCGACGACGCGCACCCCCTTGACCTGATCGGCGGGCAAGGCGGGGAAGTTGACGTTGACCAATGTGCGCGGTGCCCAGTCGAGGTCGATCAGCGGGGCGAGTACCCTCGCCCCCCAGGCGATCGCCGCGTCGAACGGGACGGTGTCGCCCATCCCCTGCCGCGCATAGACCTGGCTGAGGGCGATCGATCGGACGCCGGCCAGCGCCCCTTCCATCGCGGCCGACACGGTGCCCGAATAGGTCACGTCCTCGGCGAGGTTCGCGCCGCGGTTGACGCCCGACAGGACGAGGTCGGGGGGCGTGTCCTTCATCAGCTTGGCGAGCGCCATCATCACCGCGTCGGTGGGCGTGCCGCTGACCGCGAAGCGCTTCTCGCCGAAGCGGCGGACGCGGAGCGGGCGGGTGAGGGTCAGCGAATGGCCCGCGCCCGATTGCTCGTCGGCGGGGGCGACGACCCACACATCGTCGCTGAACTGCGCGGCGATGTCCTCCAGCACCTTGAGGCCGGGGGCGTGATAGCCGTCGTCGTTGGTGACGAGGATACGCATCAGCGGGCCGCCAGCCGCTCGGTGCCGCCCATGTACGGCCGCAGTACCTCGGGCACGGTCACGCTGCCGTCGGATTCCTGGTAATTCTCGATCACCGCCACCAGCGTGCGGCCGACCGCGAGGCCGGAGCCGTTGAGCGTGTGAACGAACTCGGTCTTCTTCTGCTCGCCCGCAACGCGGTAGCGGGTGTTCATCCGCCTCGCCTGGAACGCGCCGGTGTTCGAGCAGGAGCTGATCTCTCGCCACGCGCCCTGGCCGGGCAGCCAGACTTCGAGGTCATAGGTCTTGCGCGCGCCGAAGCCCATATCGCCGGTGCAGAGCAGCAGCTTGCGATAGGGCAAGTTCAGGCGTTCGAGGATCGTTTCCGCCGCGCGGGTCATGCGGTCGTGCTCGGCCTCGCTGTCCTCGGGCCGCACGATGCTGACCAGCTCGCACTTCTCGAACTGGTGCTGGCGGATGAAGCCGCGCGTATCGCGACCAGCCGCGCCCGCCTCGGACCGGAAGCAAAGCGTGAGTGCGGTGAGGCGGAGCGGCAGGACGCTCTCGTCGATGAGTTCGCCCATGACGCTGGCGGTTAGGGAGACCTCGCTGGTGGGGATCAGCCAGCGCTGGTCCGTGGTCCGGAAGCTGTCCTCGGCGAACTTGGGCAGCTTGTCGGTGCCGTACATCGCCTCGTCGCGGACGAGCACGGGCGGGTTGCATTCCTCGTAGCCGTGCTCGCGCGTCTGGACATCGAGCATGAACTGGCCGAGCGCGCGGTGGAGGCGCGCCATGTCCCTGCGGAGAAAAGTGAAGCGTGCGCCGGACAGCCGCGCGCCGGTCTCGAAATCCATGCCGAGCGGGGGGGCGAGGTCGGCGTGTTCGCGCGGTGCGAAGTCGAATTCGCGCGGGGTGCCCCAGCGGGCGACTTCCCGATTGTCGTTCTCGCCGCCGCCCATCGGTACGTCGTCGGCGGGGAGGTTGGGGATGACTTCCAGCGCGGCCTTGAGGCGGCCGGCGACCTCACGTTCCTCGACTTCCAGTTCGGGCAGGCGGGTCTTGAGCGCGGCGACCTCTGCCTTCAGCGCGTCGGCGGCGGCGGTGTCGCCCTTGGCCATCGCCGCGCCGATCGCCTTCGACGCTTCGTTGCGGCGCGCCTGTCCCACCTGAAGCTCGGTGACGATCGCGCGGCGGCGCTCGTCCAGCGCGACGAGGTCGGCGGCCTGCGGCGACAGGCCGCGGCGGGCGAGGGCGGCGTCGAAGGCGGCGGGGTCGTCGCGGATCAGGCGGATGTCGTGCATGGCCCGCGCTATGGCCCGGCACCGCCCTCTCGCGCAACCCGCGTGGTGGGCGGGCGTTGACCCTGTCCAACAACGATAAGGAGAAACGTGATGCAGGTCCCGCACGATGCCGTCGTGGTGGTCGCCGATGGGCGCAAGATGCTCTTCCTGCGCAACGAGGGCGATGCCGAGCATCCCAACCTGATCGTCGAGCGCAAGCGCGAACAGGACAACCCGTCGGACGGCGACCAGAAGACCGACCGGCCGGGCCGCGCCGCATCGTCAGGCACGGGCACCGCTGGCAGCGCGTTCAGCGAGGTCGATTTCCACCAGCTCGAGGAAGACCGCTTCGCCGCGGAGACCGCCGAGCTGCTGAAGAAGCGGGCGCTTCGCAACGATTTCGAATCGCTCATCATCGTCGCGCCGCCGAAGACGCTGGGCGAGCTTCGCAAGCATTACCACAAGGAGGTCGAGCAGCGGCTGAAGGGCGAACTCGACAAGGACCTGACCGGCCATCCGGTCGATCAGATCGAAAAGGCGCTGAGCGCAGCCTGAGCGCCACAAGAAACAAGCGCGGCCTGAGGCCCAACAGAAAAGCCCCTCCCGTTGGCGGGAGGGGCAGGGAGTGTTCCTGAGGGCGAGCCGGGTAACCAGCCCGCCGATCTCGGATCAGGCAGCGACCTTGCGCTTCTTGAAGCGGCCGCGCGCGACGAGTGCGGCGGCGCCGGCACCGAAGAGCAGGAGCATCGGCGGCGCGGGCACCGGCGTCGGCGGCGTGCCGCCCGACGAGCCGGACGAGCTGGCGCTCGAGGCCGAGGACGCGCTGGAAGCCGAGCTAGCGCTCGATGCCGACGATCCGCTGGAGCCCGACGACGTGCTCGACCAGCCGCCGGAGGTCGACCAGCCGCTCGATCCGCTCGATCCCGACGAGGCCGAGGATGCGCTGGAGGCCGAGCTGGCGCTCGATGCGCTGGAACCCGACGAGCCGCTCGAACCCGATGATCCGCTGGAGCCCGACGACCCGCTAGACCCGGAAGAACCGCTTGAACCCGAAGAGCCGCTCGAACCCGACGACCCGCTCGAAGCCGAGCTGGCGCTCGACGCCGACGAGGCGCTGGAGGCGGAGGAGCCGCTGCTGCCGCTTGACCCGCTGGAACCGCTCGAGCCCGGATGATCGGGCTTGTCCGGATAATGCGGGTGGCCGGGCTTTCCGGGCTTGCCCGGCTTGTCGCCGCCCGACGAGGACGAGGATGCCGACGACGCGCTGGACGCGGAGGATGCCGACGAGGCCGAGCTCGCCGACGAGCCGCCCGACGAGGTCGAGGAAATGACGATCGAGCCGCCCCCGCCGCCACCGACGAACCCGCCGCCGAAGAAACCCCCGCCGAACCCGCCGCCGAACCCGCCCGAGCCGCCGACGAACACCGGCCCGCCGCCGCCGCCGCCCGAGATCACGGGCTGCGCGTCGAAGGCGGGGGGCACGGGGATCGGCGCGCCCTGGGTCGTGACCGTCACGGTCTGCGGCTGGCACTGTGCCGTCTTGGTGATGGTGCGGCGTACGAGCTTCTTACCCGAGCCGGCATAGGCGCGCTGGGCGGCGACGCGTTTTTCGACGACGCGCTTGGTCACGACGCGCTCGGCACGTGCCGTTTCGGCGACATGGACCGCGCCGCCGCCGACGATGGCGCCGCCACAGGTACAGGCGCAAAGTTTTGCCAGGGCCATCTTTACCGA
Organism: uncultured Sphingomonas sp.; assembly: GCA_913775315.1. Classification (GTDB taxonomy): domain Bacteria; phylum Pseudomonadota; class Alphaproteobacteria; order Sphingomonadales; family Sphingomonadaceae; genus Sphingomonas. The sequence continues at coordinate 87,363 of CAJYIX010000004.1, forward strand.
CATACCGTCATCTCTTCTCGCTACCGACAACCGGCGGGCCGATCATCGGGTGAAGCAGCCACCTGCCGCCGATGAACCCACAGTGCAGAACAAAGAATTAAGTTCAACGACGTTAACCCTGTTCGCAGCGTCCCGGCGCAGGATTCTGCACGGCCCGCCGCGGGGATTATGGTTAACGTCCGCATACGGGACACAATGCGTCGGTATTACCGGGCCATCGGTGCGGGTTACGGTGAAGGGTCCGTTCACGCCGGCGCAAGCCCGTCGCGGCTACGCCTCGATTCGCCGATGGGCAGATCGGATTTTGCGCACTTGTAGCGACCCTTAGCCGCTTCTATAGGCGCAGCCCAAGGCAAGAGGTCCCGGGCGTAAGCGGCATGGGGGTGTCGCACCGGCTCCCGGTCGTGGAGAGTGGCATGGCGACTGCGTTGGATCGATATGAGAGCGCTGCGGTTCCGGCGGCGAATGAGCTGATGGGCGGCTATCGGCCGAGCGCCGACGAACCGTTCATGAACGAAAAGCAGCAGGCCTATTTCCGGGCCAAATTGCTCGCCTGGAAGGAAGCGATCCTGCGCGAGGCGCAGGTGACGCTGGGCCAGCTCCAGATCGATTCGCTGCGCGAGGCTGACCTGACCGATCGCGCGTCGAGCGAGACCGACTGGTCGATCGAGCTGCGCACCCGCGATCGCCAGCGCAAGCTCATCTCCAAGATCGAGGCGGCGCTGCGCCGCATCGACGAGGGCGAATACGGCTATTGCGAAGTGACCGGCGAGCCGATCAGCCTCGCCCGGCTGGAGGCGCGGCCGATCGCGACGATGACCGTCGAGGCGCAGGAGCGGCACGAGCGCAACGAGAAGGTCTCGCGCGAGGAATAAGCCGCGGCCGTGCGCCGCCGGGTTAACGCTTTCGATACCCGGCGGCGCGCAAATGACCGGGCGACCCGTACCCTTTGCCGAGCCTGCCATGGACCGTTCGCCTGACCGTCCCGTCGCCGATGCAGCTGCCCTGTTGAGCGGCCACGGACGACACGCGTCCCGCGACAGCCTGCTCCTCACGGCCAAGCTGCGCATCGGGGATCACGAGGCGGACGTGCGTATCCGCAACCTGTCGGCGGGCGGCCTGATGGCCGAATATCCGCGGGCGGTGTCGCTGGGCGAGCGGCTGGAGATCGACGTGCGCGGCGTCGGGCCGGTACCGGGCCGGATCGCCTGGGCGACTGACGGGCGCATCGGCATCGCATTCGACGAGCCGATCGACCCCATGCTCGCGCGTAAACCCGTGGCGACGCGCAAACCCGGCGACGAGAACAAGGGGTGGCTGCACGTCTATCCGGCAGCGACGCCGCCGCGCCTCAAGCGCTGAGCGGGTTCGGGGCGGGCCGCCGGTCCGCCGGTTCGTTGATAACGGATTGGGGTTAGCAATTGGCCGCGCCGCCCCTAGCGGCGCGGCAGGTCGCGCGATCAGATCGCGGCGATCTCTTCCTTCACGCGGAGCTTACGACGCTTCAGGTCGGCCAACAGCGCCTGGTCGGGAAGCGGCCGCTTGACCTCTGCCGAGATGCGGCGATCGAGGGTGGCGTGCTTGGCTTCCAGTGCGGTCAGGTGCGAGGTCTGCATTGCTGCGGTCTCCTTGGCTCTGGTTTGGGGGAAGTGGAGTAAACCACCGATCGCCCCGGTTGTCGCGATCCAATCGGCGTGCGACACGCCGATGCGAGCGATTTTTCGCGCCCGGCGGTTCGTCGCATGGCCGAGCCGGGGCAGGATGGGGACGAAGCGCCGATGGACGACGCCGAACTGGGCCGCCGACTCGAGCTGTTGCGCGTCGAGCATCGCGATCTCGACGACTCGATCACGGCGTTGCGGGAGGCGGGGAGCGTCGACCAGCTCCAGCTCGCCCGGCTCAAAAAGCGCAAGCTCAGGCTGCGCGACGAGATCGCGATGATCGAGGACGAGCTGATCCCCGACATCATCGCCTGAAGGGTCCGCGATCACGGGCCGAGCGCCAGTTCGGGACATTGCGCGCTTCTGACCCGAATCGGACATTTTCTCGGACGCGCAGCTATGGCATCGAGGGCGAATGCAGGGGGAAGCCGCCGTCCGTTTCGAACGCCGTCTGATCGACTCGCTCTATACCGAGGCGATGGTATTGGCCGACGAGGCGCGTGATTATTTCGACGAATCCGGGCGCGCCGATCGCGACGGCCTCGCGCCGCTGACGCGCGTCGCCTTTTCGTGCGAGTCGCTCAAGATCACGACGCGGCTGATGCACGTCATCGCCTGGCTGTTGACGCAGCGCGCGGTGATGGCGGGGGAGATGTCGCTGGGCGATGCGCTCGACGGCTCGCGCCGGCTGGGCGATGCGCCGACGAGCGAAGGCGGGGTGATCGAGACGCTGCCGCAGCGCGCCCAATCGCTCGTCGCTTCGAGCAGTCGCCTGCATGCGCGCGTCGCGCAACTCGATCGCGCGCAGGCCGGCGCGATGCCCCCGGCCAGCCCCGCGCGGATGATGTTCGAACGGCTTTCGAGCGCGTTCTAGGCGCCGGATTACAGGCCTAGACGTTTGCCCGTGGGCTGGCATATCGTGTAATTACGGAGGGATAGGCAAGCCACCTATTCATGACTTGGCAAGGACGATCCAGCAAATCCGGACGTCGAAAGGACCAGGTCGTGAAGAGATTTTTCAGGGATACGAAGGCCGCGACTGCGATCGAATACGGCCTGATCGCCGCGTTGATTGCGGTTGCGGCGATTGCAGCGATGCAAGGTCTTGGCAATTCGCTCAAGGCGACATTCGAAAACGTGGCGTCGAACATGAAGTCGACGTGACGGACGCATCACACTGAGCTTTCTGGACGGGTGAACGCCAAGGGTGCTGCATTCGGGTAGCGGCTTCGCTATCGCGGCGTTGCGAACCCGACCCGGAGCGATGATGACGATCACCCTGTACGGCATTCCCAACTGTGACACCGTCAAGAAGGCGCGTACGTGGCTCGATGCCGCCGGGATCGCGTACGACTTTCATGACTACAAGAAAGCCGGCGCCGACCCGGACCGGCTTCGCGGCTGGGTGGAGCGGGTCGGGTGGGAGAAGCTCGTCAACCGCGCGGGGACGACGTTCCGCAAGCTGCCCGAGGGCGAGCGCGCGATCGCCGGTGCCGATGCGGCGGTCGTGCTCATGGCGGCGCATCCGTCGCTCATCAAGCGGCCGGTGGTCGAGCATGACGGCGGGTTGCTCGTTGGATTCAAGCCCGACGAGTGGCAGGCGGCGCTAGCTTAACGCGCATCCTCGGCCGGCAGGCCGCGGATCTCGCGCTCCAGCACCGATCCCTTGGTCTTTTCGGGGACGTTGTGGTTTTCCGCTGAGGGGTCCTTTGCCCAGAGCTGTTCGCCGGTCAGGCCGATCACCGTCACGCGGCCGGGATTGAGCGGGATCAGTGACAGCGTGAAGCTGCGCGGCTTCTTCATGAGCTTGCGGTCCTCGACGACGTTAAGGCCCGCGCGGCGCGCGACCTCCGCCACGAAATGGACGCAATTGCGTTTGTTGAGGCTCCAGCGCGAACCCTTCGTATTCCATTCGGCGGCCTGGTCGACGATCGCCTGATATTGCGCATCGCTGATCTCGAGCTCGAACTGCGCGGTGCTGGGGCGCATGTATTGCTTCGAGGTGATGTCGACATGCGCCGGGACCGCCGCGAACAGCGCGATCGGCGTGACGCTGTTCAGCGTGAAGCCGTAGCTGGTGTCGACCGGCGCGCCGGTCGCGTCGAGCGTGCCCTTCAACGTCACGAATGCGTGCGGAAAATATTTGCCCGAATCGCGCGACCAGAAGAACAGCCGCACCTTCGCCTCGGCCGCGACCGGGACGAGGGCGAGGAGCAGTGCGAGCGCCAAACCGATCGTTTTCGCAAGTCGAGCCACGGACGCGTCCCCATACCAAAGCTGTACCATCCGCTACGATGGGCTAGTCTTCATCCGTACGTCGCCCCGCCGGGCGCTGCAATCGGATAGGGCGGGGGTACGCGGACGCGCGCTGGAAGCGAGGGAGGACCAATTGGCAAGCTATATCCGACAGGCGCCGCCGCGCTGGCTGACGATCGTCGCGGTGCTGCTCCTGCTATTCGGCGCGGCCGGGTTGGTTGCCTTTTACGGCGACGTGACGATGAACGAATCGCGGCTGGCGGCGATGCCGGCCTGGGATCGCGCATTCTTCGCGTCGCGGCCGGGTTGGTTCGTCTGGGTTTACGGCGCGGCGGTGTGGGCGGGCTTCTTCGGCGCGGCGGCGCTGCTGCTTCGCCGCCGGATCGCACGGCCGCTCTACATCGTCTCGCTGGTTGCGGTGGTGATGCAGTTCGGGTGGGTATTCGCCGCGACCGATCTGATCGCGGTGAAGGGTGCCGCGACGGTCGTGCCGTTTCCGATCGTGATCCTCGGCGTGACGGTGCTGGGCCTTGGCATTGCGACGCGCGGCATCCGGCGCGGCTGGCTTCGGTAAGCGGGCTTTCCTCGCGGGCGCCGCGGGGGTAGAGCGCGCGCCCATGTCCACGACGTTCACGCTCGATACCGCGACCAGCCGCGCCAACCCGACGCCCGCGCCGATGCGCCGGCTGACGGTGCCCGCGATCCAGCGGCGCAAAGGCGGCGAGCCGATCGTGATGCTGACCGCGTACACGGCGCGGATGGCGCAGCTGCTCGACGCGCATTGCGACATGCTGCTGGTCGGCGACAGCCTGGGGCAGGTGATCTACGGCCTGCCGTCCACCCTCTCGGTCACGCTCGAAATGATGATCGCGCACGGCGCCGCGGTGGTCCGCGGCAGCTATCATGCGGTGGTCGTCATCGACATGCCCTTCGGCAGCTATGAGGGCTCGCCCCAGGCGGCGTTCGAGAGCGCGGCGCGGGTGATGGCGGCAACCGGCGCGGCGGCGGTAAAGCTCGAGGGGGGCGAGGCGATAGCCGAAACCGTCGCCTTCCTGACGCGGCGCGGCATCCCCGTCGTCGGCCATGTCGGCCTGACGCCGCAGGCGGTCAACGCGCTCGGTGGCTACGGCGCGCGCGGCAAGAGCGAGGCCGAGCAGGCCAAGATCCTCGCCGATGCAAAGGCGATCGCCGATGCCGGCGCCTTTGCGCTGGTGGTCGAGGGGGTGGTCGAGCCGCTGGCACAAGCGATCACTGCTGCGGTCGGCTGCCCGGTCATCGGCATCGGCGCGTCCGCCGACTGCGACGGCCAGGTGCTGGTGACCGAGGACATGCTCGGCCTGTTCGACCGCACCGCGCGGTTCGTGAAGAAGTACGACGACATGGCCGGCCGCATTTCCGCCGCGGTGGAAACCTATGCGGGCGAGGTGCGGTCGCGGGCGTTTCCGGGGCCGGACCAACTCTATCCGGCCGAGGTGGCGAAGAAATAAGCCTTCCTATCTTCTCGTCACCCCGGATCAGGTCTGGGGGCGACGCAAATCTTCCCCCATTTCGTTTCACGCGCGTCGCCGCTAAGGTCCGCCGCCGCACGATCCCACGGAGTTTCACTTGGCGCTTACCCCCGAGAACAATGCGGTCTTCATGCGCGAGGTCGACGAGGAGCTGCGCCGTGAGCGGCTGACCAGCTTCTGGACGCGTTATGGCCGGTGGCTGATCGTTGCGATCGTGCTGGCGCTCGTCGCGCTGGGCGGCTGGTTCTACTGGCAGCACCGTCAGACCGTGAAGGCGGGCGAAGAGGGCGTCGCCTATGCCAAGGCGCTCGAGGACCTCGGCGCGAACAAGCCGACCGCGGCGAAGGCGGCGCTCGCCGAACTCGCCAAGAGCGATAGCGAAGGCTATTCCGCGATGGCCCGCTTCGTCGAGGGCGATGTGGCGCTCCAGGCGAACGACCTGAAGGGTGCGGCCGCCAAGTTCGCGGCGATCGCCGCCGACACCAGGCTCGACCAGCCCTATCGCGACCTGGCGCTCGTCCGCCAGACCGCCGCCGAATACGACACGCTCCAACCCGCCAAGGTGGTCGAGCGGCTGGGCGGCCTCGCGACCAAGGACAGCCCGTGGTTCGGCAGCGCCGGCGAGATGGTCGGCGTCGCCTATATCCGCATGAACAAGCGCGCCGAGGCGGGGCGGCTGTTCGGCGAGATCGCCGGCACCGAAAGCGTGCCGCAGACCATCCGTCAACGCGCGGTTCAGCTCGCGGGCGTACTCGGCGTCGATGCCGTGACCCAGGACCAGGAAAAGAAGAAGGCCGAATGAATAAGAAGCTGACGCTGCCGCTCGCGGCGCTGGCGCTGACCGCTCTTGGCGGCTGCGGCATCTTCAAGGGCGGCGACAAGAAGACGCCCGTTGTCGGCAATCGCGTGCCGATCCTCGTCGCCGAGAGCGGCACCGACGTCGATCCGGCGCTGGCCGGGCAGGACGTGCTGCTGCCTGCCGTCGCGGCCAACGACAGTTGGACCCAGCCCGGCGGCAGCGCGTCGAAGGCGATGGGGCATCTGGCGCTCGCCGACCAGCCGACGCGGGCGTGGAGCGTGAAGATTCCGGGCGGCAACACCCGCGTCCGGCTGGGCGCAGCGCCCGTCGTCGCGGGCGGTCGCCTTTATGTCGTCGATGTCGAGGGCGTGGTGCACGCCTTCGACGCGGCGACCGGCGCGGCCGTGTGGAAGTCGCCGACCGCCAAGGGTGAGGACAAGCAGCCCGCCCGCTTCGGCGGCGGCGTCAGCATCGAGGGCGACCGCGTGTTCGCGACCAACGGCCTTGGCGAAGTGGTGGCGTTCAACGCCGCGGACGGGGCCGAGCTGTGGCGCGCAAAGCCGGGCGGCCCGCTGCGCGGCGCGCCGGGCGTGGGCCTCGGCGATATCTTTGTCCTCAGTCAGGACAATCAGCTTTTCGCGCTCAATGCGGCGGATGGCAAGACCGTCTGGACTCAGTCTGGCAGCCTGGAGGCGCAGGGCGTGTTCGGCGTTGCCGCGCCGGCGATCGCGCAGGGGACGGTCGTAGCGGGCTTCAGCTCGGGCGAGCTCAACGCCTATCGCTACGAGAACGGCCGTACGCTCTGGGGTGACAGCCTGTCGCGGACCAGCATGTCGACCTCGGTCTCGGCGCTTGCTGACATCGATGCCGAGCCGGTGATCGATCAGGGGCGCGTGTTCGCGGTCGGGCAGGGCGGCCGCATGGTCAGCCTCGAGATCGTCAGCGGCCAGCGGATCTGGGAGCAGAATATCGCCGGCATCTCGACCCCGTGGCTGGCGGGCGAGTGGCTGTTCGTCGTGGACAGCGACGCGCGCCTGTTCGCGATGGCGCGCGGCACGGGCCGGGTGCGCTGGATCGGCAACCTTGGCCGCTGGCGCAACGAGAAGAAGAAGAAGGGTCCGATCGGCTGGGTCGGCCCGGTGCTGGCGGGCAACCGCCTGTGGGCATTGAGCTCTGAGGGGACGATCGCCGCGGTCAATCCCGCCGACGGCAGCGTCGCCGCGCGGATCGAGACCAAGGGCAGCTTCACCCTGCCGCCGGTGGTCGCCAACTCGACGCTCTACACGCTCAGCGACGAGGGCGAGCTCAGCGCCTATCGGTAAGCGCCTGTCGCTTTGGCGACGACTGATGTAAGGCACGACCCATGTGCTCCCGCGAAAGCGGGAGCCTAGAGCCACGAGCGATACGCTTCTGGCTCTGGGCTCCCGCTTGCGCGGGAGCACAAGCTGTTTGAATTGAAGGTTTCCCCATGCCGCTTCCCACCGTCGCCATCATCGGCCGCCCCAATGTCGGCAAGTCGACGCTGTTCAACCGGCTGGTCGGCAAGAAGCTGGCGCTGGTCGACGACCAGCCGGGCGTGACGCGCGACCGGCGCGAAGGCGACGCGACGCTGCTTGGCTGCGACTTTCGCGTGATCGATACCGCCGGCTTCGAGGACGAGGATGCGGCGACGCTGCCCGGCCGGATGCGCCAGCAGACCGAGGCGGCGCTGCGCGAGGCGGACGTGGCGCTGTTCCTGGTCGATGCGCGCCAGGGGCTGACCCCGCTGGACGAGGAGGTCGCCCGCTGGCTGCGCGTGGCCGATGTGCCCGTCATCCTCGCGGCCAACAAGGCCGAGGGGCGGCTGGCCGAGTCGAGCATCTACGAGGCGATGGCGCTGGGGTTCGAGGACCCGATCGCGCTGTCGGCCGAGCATGGCGAGGGGATCGCCGACCTGTTCGATGCGCTGCGTCCCTATATCGACCGCCCCGACCTCGAGGCGGAGATCGAGGACCCGGAGAGCCCCGACGCGCCGTTGAAGCTCGCGATCGTCGGGCGGCCCAACGCCGGCAAGTCGACGCTCATCAACACGCTGCTCGGCGAAAACCGGCTCATCACCGGACCGGAAGCGGGGATCACCCGCGACTCGATCGCGATCGACTGGGAATGGCAGGGGCGGCGCGTTCGCCTGATTGACACCGCCGGGATGCGCAAGCGCGCCAAGGTGCAGGAAAAGCTCGAGAAGCTCTCGGTTGCCGATGCGCTGCGCGCGATCGACTTTGCCGAGGTGGTCGTCATCCTGCTCGACGCCACAAAGGGACTGGAGGGCCAGGACCTGAAGATCGCCGACAAGGTGATTTCGGAGGGGCGCGCGATCATGATCGTCCTCAACAAGTGGGACGTGGCGGAGAACGCCTCCTACCTGTTCAACGGGGTCAAGCAGGCGCTGGACGACGGGTTGGCGCAGGTGAAGGGTGTACCGCTCCTCACCACGTCGGGGGCGACGGGCAAGGGCCTCGACACGATGCTGAAGGTCGCGTTCGAGACGCGCGAGGCGTGGAGCCGGCGCGTGTCGACCGGCGCGCTCAATCGCTGGTTCGAACGCGCGATCGAGACGAACCCGCCGCCCGCGCCCGGCGGCAAGCGGATCAAGCCGCGTTACATCACCCAGAACACGACGCGGCCGCCGACCTTCGTCCTGTTCGGGACGCGCGTCGATCTGCTGCCCGAAAGCTACAAGCGCTACCTCGTCAACAGCCTTCGCCGCGAGTTCGATTTCGGCGCGGTGCCGGTGCGCCTCAACCTGCGCGCGCCGAAGAATCCGTTCGATCCGTGACGCGGGTCGATGCGCGGGGGCTGAAATGCCCGTGGCCGGCGCTCCGCGCAGCGCGGGCGCTTCGTGAGACGAAGGCGGTCGAGATCCTCGCCGACGACCCCGCCGCGGCGCGCGAGCTGGCGGCGCTGGCGGCGGCGCAAGGGCTTGGTTTCGAAGCGATTGCGCCTGCCACATTCCGCATCGGTGCGCCCGGATCGTAACCCCTCCTTTACCGCGCGGGGGCTAGATCAAAGGCCAACGAGCCCGTGGTCGCGGGGGTAGGAGGCGCGAAGATGACGACATCGGTCGACGACCGATCGCTGGTGAACTGGCCGAGCTATACGCAGGCGCGTAGCGAGCTGGGCGCCAATTTCGTGCGCATTCTCGGTTATTTCCGCGAGGACGGGCTGAAGTCCGTCGACGCGATCGAGGCGGCGATGCGCGCCCGCTCGGCCGCGGGGCTGGTGGTGCCGGCGCACACGCTGAAAGGCGAATCGCGCCAGTTCGGTGCCGATCCGCTCGCCGATCTGGCCGAGACGATCGAGGTCGCGGCCCGCGACTGCGTCGAGCGGCACGACGCGCCCGATTTCATCCTTGAGCAGGTGGTGCAGCTTCGCCCGCTGTTCGAAAAGACGCTGACGCTGCTGGAGCGTGAGGCGAACCCGCTGGTGATGCGCAAGCCCGGCGGCGGGTTCGGGCGACGGCTCGCGATCTGAAGCCGTTCAACCCTCTCCCTGAAATGGCGCCCCGGCCGAAACCGGGGCGCCTTTTTTTATCTCAGAGAACCTCGAACAGCCCGGCCGCGCCCATGCCGCCGCCGACGCACATCGTCACGACGACGTACTTGGCGCCGCGGCGCTTGCCCTCGATCAGCGCGTGGCCGGTCATCCGCGCGCCCGACATGCCGTAAGGGTGGCCGATCGAGATCGCGCCGCCATTGACGTTGAGGAGCTCGTTCGGAATGCCGAGCTTGTCGCGGCAATAGAGCACCTGCACCGCGAACGCCTCGTTGAGCTCCCAGAGGCCGATATCGTCCATCTTGAGGTTGAAGCGCTCGAGCAGTTTGGGAATCGCATAGACGGGGCCGATGCCCATCTCGTCGGGCTCGGTGCCCGCCACCGCCATGCCGACATAGCGGCCAAGCGGGGTGAGGCCGTGGCGCGCCGCGACGCTCTCCTCCATCAGCACGCTGGCCGACGAACCGTCGGAGAGCTGGCTGGCATTGCCCGCGGTGATGACACCTCCCGGCAGCACCGCCTGAAGCGAGGCAAGCCCCTCGGCCGAGGTGTCGGGGCGGTTGCCCTCGTCCTTCGACAGCGTCACTTCCTTCTGGGACACTTCCTTGGTCGCCTTGTCGACGACGTTCATCGTCGCGGTGACGGGGACGATCTCGTCGTCGAACTTGCCCGCGGCCTGAGCGGCGGCAGTGCGCTGCTGCGACTGGAGGCCGTACTCGTCCTGCGCCTCGCGGCTGATGCCATAGCGCTTGGCGACCGTCTCTGCGGTCTGGAGCATCGGCATGTACACGTCCTTGTGCATCGCCAGAAGCTCGGGATCGGGGGCGATGCGCATCTGCGGCGTCTGGACGAGGCTGATCGATTCGACGCCGCCGCCGACGACCACATCCATGTTGTCGACGACGATCTGCTTGGCGGCGGTGGCGATCGCCATCAGGCCCGAGGCGCACTGACGGTCGACGGTCATGCCGGCGACGCTGACGGGCAGGCCGGCGCGCAGCGCGATCTGGCGCGCGACGTTGGTCGACTGGTGCCCCTGCTGAAGCGCGGCGCCGATGATGACGTCGTCGACCTGTGCACCCTCGATCCCGGCGCGCTGGACCGCGGCCTCGACGGACTTGGCACCCAGCGACTGCGCGGGCAGGTTGTTGAACGCACCGCGATAGGCGCGGCCGATCGGCGTGCGGGCGGTGGAGACGATGACGGCGGAGCGCATGGGCTGTTCCTTCTATGTCGTCACCCCAGCGAAGGCTGGGGTCTTTGGCGGTGAGCGATCCCAGCCTTCGCCGGGATGCCGGTTAAACGAAAATCTGGCTGATCCATTCGGCGATGAGCGCGGGCTTGTCCTCGCCCTCGATTTCAACGGTAAATTCGGTGGTCTGCTGCCACTGGCCCGGCCGCTTTTCGGCGAGCTCCAGCAGCTTGAAATGCCCGCGCACGCGCTTCCCCGAGCGGACCGGCGTCAGGAAGCGGACGCGGTTGCCGCCATAGTTCACGCCCATCTTCGCATCCGCGATGGCCAGCCCCTCGGTCCGCTCGGCCAGCAGCGGCATCAGCGAGAGGGTCAGGAACCCGTGCGCGATCGTGCCGCCGAACGGGGTCTGGGCGGCGCGGTCGGGGTCGATATGGATGAACTGGCGGTCGCCGGTCGCCTCGGCAAACCGGTCGATCATCGCCTGATCCACGCGCACCCAGTCGGACGTGCGGACCGTCCCGACCTCTTTGGCGCGTTCTTGGATGGCGACGGGCATTCCCTCTCCGCAGGCTTTGGCGCATATCGCGCGCCATCATCTAGTGGCGAGGCGGGCGTGCTCGCAAGCCCAAAGAAACCGGAAACACGAAAATGCAGATGGCCCTAACGTCACCCGCCCGAGATGCGCTGGCAAAGCTGCACCGCGCGAGCGAACCCGATGTTCTAAAACCGCTCCTGGACCGCGCGCGGCTGTCGCCCGATTCGCGTGAGCGGGTGCTGGGCCATGCCGCCGGGCTGATCGCCGACCTGCGCGCGGCGCAGACCAAGGGGTGGGTGAACCAGTTCCTGCAGGAATATCGCCTCAATTCGTCGGAGGGCGTGGCGCTCCTGAGCCTCGCCGAAGCGTTCCTGCGCGTGCCCGATCCCGAGACCGCCGACCTGCTCATCGCCGACAAGCTGGGCGATGCGGACTGGCGCGCGCACACGGGGAAGTCGAACTCGGCGCTGGTCAATTCGGCGACCTGGGGGCTGGTCGTCGGCCGCGCGCTGGTGGGCGAGGGGGCGGCGGGTGCGCTCAAGCGCCTGATCGCCCGCGCGGGCGAGCCGTTCGTGCGTCAGGCCGTGGGCGCGGCGATGCGGATGATGGGCGAGGTCTTCGTGATGGGCCGCACCATCGACGAAGCCGCCCGCCGCATGAAGAAGCCCGAGAATCGCGGCTTCACGGCGAGCTTTGACATGCTGGGCGAGGCGGCGCGGACCAGGGCGGATGCCGAGCGTTATTTCGAGGCCTATGTCGGCGCGATCCGCGCAGTCGGCAGCGATCCGGCGGCGGGCCATTCGGTGAGCGTCAAGCTGTCGGCGCTCCACCCCCGCTACGAAGTCGGCCAATGGGACACGTGCGTCCCCGAGCTGACCGACATGCTGGCACAGCTCGCGACCGAGGCGGCGGGGCGCGGAATCGCGCTGACCGTCGATGCGGAGGAGAGCGAGCGGCTGGAAATGAGCCTCGAGATCATCGGTGCGGTCGCAAGGCGTCCCGAGCTGTCGGGCTGGGACGGATACGGCATGGCAGTGCAGGCCTATGGCAAGCGGGCGCGGGCGGTCATCCGCTGGGCAGATGCGCTCGGCCGCGTAATGAACGTGCGGCTGGTCAAGGGCGCCTATTGGGACAGCGAGATCAAGCGGACGCAGGTCGAGGGGCTTAGCGACTATCCGCTGTTTACGCGCAAGGCGGCGACCGACGTCTCCTATCTCGCCTGCGCGCGCGACATGCTCGACGCGGTGCATATCCGCCCGGCCTTCGCCAGCCACAACGCGCTGACCGTCGCGACCATCCTCGAATGGGCGGGGGATTCGCGCGACTTCGAGTTCCAGCGGCTGCATGGGATGGGCGAGGGGCTGTACGAGCGGCTGGTGCGCGAAGAGGGCTATCACTGCCGCATCTATGCGCCGGTCGGCGGGCACCGCGACCTGCTCGCCTATCTGGTCCGCCGGCTGCTGGAGAACGGGGCCAACTCGAGCTTCGTCCACCAGCTTGCCGACGAGCATCTGACCGACGAGGAACTGCTCGCCGACCCGGTCGAGAAAATCGCCGAGGTGGGCGGCACGCGGCATCCCTCGATCCCGCTGCCGAAGGATTTGTTCGGCGCGTGGGGCAACAGCGAGGGCATCGACCTGTTCGACCGCGCCATCCTGAAGGCGACGAGCGACGCGATCGCCGCCGCGCCGGTGCCGCATGTCGGCAAGGTGGCTGGCAGCGATGTCGGCCTCGCCATCGCCAAGGCGCAGGCGGCGTTCCCCGCCTGGAACGGGCGCGCGCCCGAAGAGCGCGCCGCGATCCTCGAACGCTATGCCGATCTGCTCGAAGCCAACCGCGTCGAGCTGATGGCCTATGCGGTTAAGGAGGCGTTCAAGACGATCCCCGACGCGCTTGGCGAAATCCGCGAGGCGGCCGATTTCTGTCGCTATTACGCGATGCAGGCGCGCGGCATCCTCGCGCCGCGCGTGCTGCCGGGGCCGACCGGCGAGCGCAACGAACTGCGCATGGGCGGGCGCGGCACCTGGGCGACGATCGCGCCGTGGAACTTCCCGCTGGCGATCTTCACCGGCCAGAACGTCGCCGCTTTGGTGACCGGCAACACCGTCGTCGCCAAGCCCGCGCCGCAGACGCCGGGCATCGCCGCGCGCGCGGTCGAGCTAGCGCATGAAGCGGGGGTGCCGGCCGATGCGCTGATCCTCGTCACCGGCGGGCCGGAGGTCGGCGCGGCGCTGACCACGGATGAGCGGATCGCGGGCGTTGCCTTCACTGGCTCCACGCCGACGGCCAAGAAGATCGCCCGCGCGCTACTATCGGACGATGACCGCGCGATCGTGCCGCTGATTGCCGAGACGGGCGGCGTCAATGCGATGATCGTCGATTCGACCGCGCTGCCCGAACAGGTCGTGGCGGACGTGGTGACCAGCGCCTTCCGTTCGGCGGGGCAGCGCTGCTCGGCGCTTCGCCTCCTGATCCTTCAGGAGGAGATCGCCGAACCGATCCTCGAAATGCTGAAGGGCGCGATGCAGTTGCTGCGAGTGGGCGACCCCGCCGATCCGCGCACCGATGTCGGGCCGGTGATCGACGATGCGGCATACGAAAAGCTGATGGCGTACCGCGAGAGCGTGCGCGGCCGCTGGATCGGCACGATCGACGTGCCCGCCGAGGGCCGTTTCGTCCCGCCGACCGCGATCCGGATCGACCGGATCGAGGACCTGAACGCCGAGTGGTTCGGTCCGCTGCTCCACGTCGCCACCTGGCCCGCGGGCGAGCTGACGAAGACGATCGAGCGGGTCAATGCAAAGCGCTTCGGCCTGACGATGGGCCTGCACAGCCGCATCGTCCGCTCGGCCGAGATCGCCGAGGCGAGGGCGCATGTCGGCAATCTCTACATCAACCGCTCGATGATCGGCGCGGTCGTCGGCAGCCAGCCGTTCGGCGGCGAGGGGCTGTCGGGGACGGGACCGAAGGCGGGCGGGCCAAACTACCTGCCGCGCTTCTGCGCCGAACGGGCGGTGTCGGTGGACACGACGAGCGCGGGCGGCAATGCGAGCCTGCTGAGCCTGGACGAAGGGGGGATTTGATCAGGCGTCCGCCGCCCCGGCACCCTGCCGGGGCGGCGGGTAGCGGTTTTACCCCTCGCCGCGGCGGCCGAGCAAACGCAGTCGCAGCGCGTTCAGCTTGATGAATCCAGCCGCATCGCGCTGGTCATAGGCGCCGGCATCGTCTTCGAAGGTCACGACCTTCTCACTGTAGAGCGTGTTCGGCGACTTGCGGCCGACCACGTATACGCCGCCCTTGTAGAGCTTGAGCCGCACCGTGCCCGCGACCTTTTCCTGGCTGTGGTCGATCGCCGCCTGCAGCATCTCGCGCTCGGGCGCGAACCAGAAGCCGTTGTAGATGAGCTCGGCATAGCGCGGCATCAGCTCGTCCTTCAAATGCGCGGCGCCGCGGTCGAGCGTGATCTGCTCGATGCCCCGATGCGCGAGGGCATAGATGGTGCCGCCCGGCGTCTCGTACATCCCGCGCGACTTCATGCCGACGAAGCGGTTTTCGACCAGGTCGAGGCGGCCGATGCCGTGCTTGCGACCGAGTTCGTTGAGCGCGGCCAGCAGCGTCGCGGGGCTCATCGCCTCGCCGTTCAGCGCCACGCCATCGCCGCGCTCGAAATCGAGGGTGATGAACTCCGGCGTGTCAGGCGCATCCTCGGGGTTCACCGTGCGCGAATAGACGTAGTCGGGGACCTCGTCCCACGGATCCTCGAGCACCTTGCCCTCGGACGAGGTGTGGAGGAGGTTGGCGTCGGTCGAGAAGGGGCTTTCGCCGCGCTTGTCCTTGGGCACGGGGATCTGGTGCGCCTCGGCAAAGGCGATCAGCGCGGTGCGGCTGGTAAGGTCCCATTCGCGCCATGGGGCGATGACCTTGATGTCGGGGTTCAGCGCATAGGCCGACAGCTCGAACCGCACCTGGTCGTTGCCCTTGCCGGTGGCGCCGTGTGCGACCGCATCGGCGCCCACCTCGCCGGCGATCTCGATCAGCCGCTTGGAAATGAGCGGGCGCGCGATCGAGGTGCCGAGCAGGTACAGCCCCTCGTACAGCGCATTGGCGCGCATCATCGGGAAGACGAAGTCGCGCACGAACTCCTCGCGCAGGTCGTCGATATAGATGTGCTCGGGCCGCACGCCCATCAGCTCGGCCTTGGCGCGCGCAGGTTCCAGCTCCTCGCCCTGGCCGAGGTCGGCGGTGAAGGTCACGACCTCGCAATTATAGGTCTGCTGGAGCCATTTCAGGATCACGCTGGTGTCGAGGCCGCCGGAATAGGCGAGGACGACGCGCTTGATCGGATCGGACATGGGGGCAGGCTCCGCAACGTTCAGGGATCGGTGGTGCCCCGAGAGAGACTCGAACTCCCGACCTGCGGTTTAGGAAACCGTTGCTCTGTCCTGCTGAGCTATCGGGGCACGCGCGCCCGCCCTATGGCAGCGGGGCGGCGGAATCAATTGCGCGTCTCGGGCGGGACCACCGGGAAGGGCAGGGGGGCGATCGGCACGCCCTCCTCCGCCAGCGCCTTCGCCTCGGCAAGGCTGGCCTGACCGTGGATCGGGGTTTCGAGCGCGTCGCCGACATGCATCGCGCGCGCCTTGTCGGCAAAGGCGGTGCCGACCCATTGCGATTTCTCAAGCGCCTTGGCCTGTGCCGCGGCCATTGCGGCCAGCGCCGCCTTGACCGCGGCGGGGGTCGGCGGCTCATCGGCTTTAGCAGGCACGGCGGCGCGCTGGTTGCCCTTGGCGCCGACATTGGGGGCCATCACCGCCTTCTCGATCTCGGCCGAGCCGCAGAGCGGGCAGGCGACAAGGCCGCCGGCGCGCTGCTCCTCATAGGCGGCGCTGCTGCCGAACCACGCCTCGAACACATGGCCGGTGCCGCAGCGCAGGTCGAAGACGATCACCGCGCAACCTCGACCGCGGGGATCGGGCGCGCGTGATCGAGCACTGGGATGCGCGCTCGCACTTCCGCCACGCGCTCGGGCTCAATCTCGGCGAACCCGAGGCCCGGCGCATCGCCCATGTCGAGCAGTACGTCCCCCCAAGGATCGACGACAAGCGAATGGCCATAGGTCGCGCGGCCGTCTTCGTGCTCGCCGGTCTGCGCGGCGGCGATGACGAAACAGCCCGTCTCGACCGCGCGAGCGCGCAGGAGGAGGTGCCAGTGCGCCTCCCCAGTCGGACGGGTGAAGGCAGCGGGTACCGACAGAAGCTGTGCGCCCGCCGCACCCAGCGCGTGATAGAGAGCGGCAAAGCGCAGGTCGTAGCAGATGGTAAGGCCCATCAGCCCGAGCGGCGTCTGCGCCAGCACCGCGCGCTGGCCCGGCGCATAGACCGCCGACTCGCGCCAGCGATCGCCGATGCCGACATTCACGTCGAACAGATGCAGCTTGTCGTAGCGCGCGCTGATCTCGCCGGCGCTGTCGATGACGAACGTCCGATTGGCGAAGCGACCGTCCGCCTGACGCACCGCCAGCGAGCCGAGGCTGACCCACAGGCCATGCGCCTTGGCGGCTGCCCGGACCGCGGCGAGCACGGGCTCCGCCGCCTCGCCGACGATGCTGGCCGCCGCCCGCTCGCGGTCGCGGTCGATCAGGTTCGACATTTCGGGCGTGAACAGCATCGACGCGCCGCCTGCCTTCGCCTCGGCGACGGCATCGACGATGGTTGCGGCATTGGCCGCGGGGTCGATGCCCGCGGTCATCTGTAGAAGCGCGAACTTCACGCCGACAGCAATGCGTCGAGCCGTCCCTCGCGCTCCAGCGCGGCAAGGTCGTCGGAACCGCCGACATGCGCGCCGTCGATGAACACCTGCGGCACGGTGGTGCGGCCGTTCGCGCGGTCGATCATCTCGGCGCGCTTCGGCCCGCCCATGGTGATGTCATATTCCTCGAACGCCGCGCCCTTCTGCGAAAGGAGCCGCTTGGCGCGCGTGCAATAGGGGCACCACGCCTTGGTATAGATTTCGACATTGGCCATCCGTTCGAGGTGGAAAGCGCGGGCGCGCTTGTCAATCGTCGGAACCGGCCATGACGCGCGCGAAGACCAGCGTGGTCACGCGTGCGCCCGCCGCTTCGAGCACGCCGACGCAACCGCCGGTGGTCGCGCCGGTGGTGAACACGTCGTCGATCAGGACGACATGACACCCCGACAGCGCTGCCGCATCGCGCACCGCGAACGCCCCCGCCACCGCTCGCCGCCGCGCGGCAAAGCCCAGCCCGCGCAGGACCGGCGTCGCGCGGGTGCGGACCAGTAGGTCGTGGCGGACCGCCACACCGCTCGAACGCGCCAGCGATGCGGCGATCAGCCCCGCCTGATTGTAGCCGCGCGACCAGAGCCGCCAGCGGGCAAGCGGCACGGGGACGATCAGGTCGGCGTCGACCGGCATCAGCCGCCGCATCGCCGCCGCGACCGGCTCAGCATGACCAAGGCGGCGGGCATATTTGAGCTTGAGCAGCACGTCGCGCGCAACGCTGCCATAGGCGACGGCGGCGCGGACCGGCGCGCCCTCGTCGGGCAGGAAGTCCAGCCCCTGCCAGCAGCGGGCGCAGAACCGATGCGCCTCGCCCGTCACAGCCGCGCATGCCGGGCAGCGCGGCGGCAGCGCATAGTCGACCGCGGCGCGACCGATGGCGGTGACGATCCTCCTCACGCCCCCTTGTGCGGCCCGCCGCCCCGGCGCACAAGCGCGGGCGATGGCGACGACCCCGCCCCCCGAACCCTTTTCGCGATCCGCCCGCCGCCTGCGCCGCGACCGCGCCCAGCCGGGCTATGCCGGCCACGATTTCCTGCGCGCGGCGATGCTGGAGGGTATCGAGGAACGGCTGGCGGCGGTGCAGCGGTCGCTGAAGGACTTCCTGGACCTCGGCAGTTTCGACGGGGCGTTCGTGCCCCCGCCGGGCGCGCGGGTGGCGCGGCTGGATTCGGGCTTCGCCTTTGCGCGGGCGACCGGGGGCGTGCAGGGGGACGAGGACCGGCTGCCGTTCGCCGATGCCAGCTTCGATTGCGTCGTGTCGGCGGGCGTGCTCGATCAGGTCAACGACGTGCCGGGCGCGCTGGCGCTCGCGCGGCGGGTGCTGCGGCCCGACGGGCTGTTCCTCGCCGCGTTCGTCGGAGCGGGCAGCCTGCCCGTCCTGCGCGCCGCGCTGCTGGAGGGGGAGTCGCCGCGGGCGGTGGCGCGGGTGCATCCGCAGATTGACGTGCGCTCGGCCGGCGACCTGCTGTCACGCGCGGGCCTGACGCTGCCCGTCGCCGACATCGAGCCGCTGGCGGTGCGCTATGCCGGGATCGGTCGGCTGATCGAGGATCTGCGTGGGATGGGGGCGACCAATCTCCTCAAGGACACGCCGCCGCTCACGCGCACCGCGCTCGCCCGCGCGGCTCAGGCATTCGCCGCGCGCGCCGACGCCGATGGCCGCGTGACCGAGCGGTTCCAGATCGTCTTCCTGACCGGCTGGGCGCCCGATCCCAGCCAGCCCAAGCCCGCGCGGCGCGGCAGCGGCAGGGCCAGCCTTGCCGACGCGCTCCGTCCCGAAGGACCCGCATGATCCGTTCGCTGATCCCGCTCGCCGCGCTGCTCGCCACCCCCGTTGCCGCGCAGGAGCCGGTGCGTAACGCGACGGCGGCGCAGATAGCTGCGCTGACCGCGCTCTATCGCGACCTTCACGCCAACCCCGAACTCGCTTTTCAGGAGAAGCGTTCGGCGAAACTGATGGCGGAGGCGGCGCGCAAGGCGGGCTTTACCGTGACTGAGGGCGTCGGCCAGACCGGCGTCGTCGCGGTGATGAAGAACGGCCCCGGCCCGACGCTGCTCATCCGCACCGACATGGACGGCCTGCCGGTGGCGGAGGCGACGGGGCTGCCCTTTGCCTCGAAAGCGCGTGCGACGACGGCCGAGGGCAACGAGACCGCGGTGATGCATGCCTGTGGGCACGACACGCACATGGCCGGCTGGGTGGGGACGCTCAACAACCTCGCCCGGATGAAGGATCGCTGGTCGGGTACGCTGGTCATGATCGCGCAGCCCGCCGAGGAGCGCGGGCTGGGGGCCAAGGCGATGCTCGACGACGGGCCCTACACCCGGTTTCCGAAGCCCGACGTGGCGCTCGCCTTTCACGACAGCGCCTCGCTGCCCGCGGGCACGATCGGTGCGGCCTGGCTTTGCGCTGGCGACGGTCGATTCGGTCGATCTGGTCGTGCGCGGGGTTGGCGGGCACGGCGCCTATCCCAGCGGCACGCGCGATCCGGTGGTGCTAGGCGCCAAGATCGTGATGGCGCTCCAGACTTTGGTCAGCCGCGAGAACGATCCGCAATCCCCCGCGGTCGTCACGGTCGGCAGCTTCCGCGCGGGCACCAGCCACAATGTGATCGGCGACGAGGCGACGCTCCTCATCACTGTGCGCAGCTATGAGGAGAAGACGCGAAAGCTCCTCCTCGACGGCATCGCCCGCATCGCCCGCGGCGAGGCGATCGCGAGCGGCGTGCCGGAGGACCGGATGCCGGTGATGACCGTCCGCCCGAACTCGACGCCCGCGACGTTCAACACCGACCCGCTGACCGGGCGCATCCGCAGCGTGTTCGAGACGCGCTTCGGCAAGGCGCGAGTCGCCGACGTGCCCGCCGCGATGGTGGGCGAGGATTTCAGCCGCTACTACCTCGCCGACAAGGCGGGGGTGCAGAGCCTGCTCTTCTGGGTCGGCGGGGTGCCGCAGGCCAAATGGGACGCGGTGCAGGCGTCGGGCGCGTCGCTGCCCTCCCTGCACAGCCCCGCCTGGGCGCCCGACGCCGAAAAGGTGATCGCGACCGCCGCGGAGGCAATGACCGCCGCGGCGCTCGACGTGCTCAGGAAGGGCTAGGCACCCGCCAGCGGCGTGCCCGACCGCTCGCACACATAGCGGGCGAGTTCCTCGCGCAGCGGCATACCGTGGATCGAGCGCAGCGGGCCGTCATGCGCCACGTCGCTTTCCACCCGCCCGCGCGTCGGCGCGACGCCGACGACGTGGAACAGGCGCTTTCCGCAATCCACCTCGGTCCGGGCATAGGCAACGCGGTCGTCATGCTCCTGCCGGATGATCGCGATGCTCGTGCCCGCCAGCGTTGAGCGGTGGCGCAGCAGGTAATAATCGGACCGCGCGTCCGACGGCGTGGGGATCAGGTCGCCGACGATATCGAGGCGGGCCGGCTTGGGCGCCGCCACCTCGGTCTCGGCCAGATTGCGCAGTACCACGGTGCCGCCGTCATTGCTCGACGCGTCGCTCGTCCCGCACGCGCCCAGCATCAATGCCCCGGTCATCACCCCCATCGCCATCATCGTCCGCATACCGGCATCTCTCCTCGAAAAGGGGCGCTCAGCGTGGCCGCAGGAGTTCGACGGCAACGCCGAGCCCCAGCGCGATGGCGACAATCAGCGCGCTGGCGGCATCGTTCCACGAGGGTCCGAGGTCGATCAGGCGGGCCGAAAGGTCGATGAAGTCGAACACGTTGAGCCGTCCCCTTGAATCTGCGCGGCGGGTGCCGCGTCGAGGGGACAGCTAAGAGTGCGCGCGTTGCGTTACTCGCACCGCACCGCAACAAATCATTGCTGACGCAAGTTAAGTCGGGTGGGTGTGACGATGAGTCACACCCGCCCGGAAATCAGCGCCCGAGGAGGACGCGTGCCTGTCCGGCGATCTGCGCGAGCATCGCCGCGCTCGGGCTCGGCGCGCGGCGCGCACGTGCCACGAGCGAGGCGAACTGCTCCACGCGCGGGCGGTTCGCCGCCAGCCAGGCATCGACCGCCGCCTGCGGATCGCGGCCCTCCTGTCGCGACAGGAAATCGAGGCGGAGCTGCTGGAAATCGCGCGCAAGGCCCGCGATCAGCAACCGCTCCCACGGATCGCCCGACGCAACGCGCGCGGCATTCGCCTGTGCCCAGTCGAGGCCGAGCGCGTGGCCCAGATGCGTGAACGCGCGCGTCAGCACCGCCTCTTCCGTCCCCAGCCGCTGGCTGAGATCGGCAAGGCCCACCGCGCCGTCGAGTTCGAAGATGCGCACGACCTTCTTGACCAGCGCCGCGGGCGCGCCCGCCGCCTCCAGCCGGTCGGCGATCCGCGCCGACTGCGCGCTCGCTTCCTCCAGCAACAGGTCGCGGGTCTGGCGGTCCAGGCTGGCGATGCCGGGCTTCAGCCGCGCGATGACCTCGCCCGGCTGCGTGCCGGGTGCCGCCACGCGGAGCAGGTCGGCGATCTGCGACCGGGTGGCGACCGCCACTTCCTCCAGCAGCGCAAGGCGCGCCCCCTCGGGCATGTCGGTCGTCTCGATCGCTTCCCAGAGCGCGGGCAGACCGAACAGCCGCTCGGCCACCACGAACATGCCGGCGATGTCCGCCATCCCGGCGCCTTCCTCTTCGGCAAGCTCGAAGGGATGGAGAACGCCCAGGCGGTTGACGACGCGGTTGGCGAGCTTGGTCGCGACGATCTCGTTGCGCAGGCGATGCTGGCGGATCGCATCCGCGAACTTCTTCTGCATCGGCCGGGGAAAGGCGGCCATCAGATCGGGTTCGAGCTCGGGGTCCTGCCCCAGTTCCGCCTGCTCGATCGCGTCCTGCAGCGCGAGCTTGGCGCTTGCCAGCAGCACCGCGAGTTCCGGCCGGGTCAGGCCACGGCCCTCCTGCGCGACGCGGAGCATGTCCTCGTTCGAGCCCAACCCCTCGACCGCGCGGTCGAGCCGGCCGTTCGCCTCGAGGATCTCGATCACGCGCACATAGCTCGGCACCGCGACCGAGCCGTCATTCTCCATGAACGACAGCGCCAGCGTCTGGAGACGGTTGTCCTCCAGCACCAGGTCCGACACCTCGTCGGTCATCGACACGAGCAGGTCGTCGCGCTTGGCGAGCTTCAATCGGCCCTCGGTCACCTCGCGGTTGAGCGCGATCTTGATATTGACCTCGTTGTCCGAGCAGTCGACGCCCGCCGAATTGTCGATGAAGTCGGTGTTGATCCGCCCGCCGCGGCTCGCGAACGCGATGCGCGCGGCCTGCGTCACGCCCAGATTCGCGCCCTCGCCGATCGCCTTGGCGCGCACCTGTTCGGCATTGACCCGCAGGCGGTCGTTCGCGGGGTCGCCGACCTCGGCATTGTTCTCGTGCCCGGCCTTGATATAGGTGCCGATGCCACCGAACCAGATAAGGTCGACCGGCGCCTTCAGGATCGCGCCGATCAGGCTGGTGGGATCGAGTTCGGCAGCGTCGACGCCCAGCAGCTCGCGGACCTGTTTCGACAGCTTGATCGACTTTTCGGTGCGCGCGAACACGCCGCCGCCCTTGGAAATCAGCGAGGGGTCGTAGTCCGCCCAGCTCGACCGCGGCAGCGCAAACAGCCTATCGCGCTCCGCCCAGCTCGCCGACGGATCGGGATCGGGGTCGAGGAAGATGTGGCGATGGTCGAATGCGGCGCGCAGGCGGATCGCCTTGGACAGCAGCATCCCGTTGCCGAACACGTCGCCCGACATGTCGCCGCAACCGACGACGTCGATCGGCTGCGTCTGAACGTCGACGCCCATTTCGAGGAAGTGGCGCTGCACCGACACCCAGCCGCCCTTGGCGGTAATGCCCATCGCCTTGTGGTCGTACCCCTTCGACCCGCCGCTGGCGAAGGCGTCGCCCAGCCAGAAGCCGCGCTCCTGCGCGATCGCGTTGGCGACGTCGCTGAAGCTCGCCGTCCCCTTGTCGGCGGCGACGACGAAATAGGGGTCCTCGCCGTCGTGGATCACGACGCTGTCGGGATGCACGACCGCGCCGTCCACGATGTTGTCGGTGATCGACAGAAGCGAGCGGATGAAGATGCGATAGCTCTCCGTCCCCTCGGCCAGCCACGCCTCACGGTCCGAGGACGGCGGCAATTGCTTGGGATAGAATCCGCCCTTCGCGCCGGTCGGCACGATGACCGCGTTCTTCACCCGCTGCGCCTTCATCAGGCCCAGGATTTCGGTGCGGAAGTCGTCGCGGCGATCCGACCAGCGCAGGCCGCCACGCGCCACGGGTCCGGCGCGCAGATGGATGCCCTCGACACGCGGGGAATAGACCCAGATTTCGCGCCAGGGCAGCGGCGCGGGCAGCCCCGGAATCTTGTGGCTGTCCAGCTTGAAGGCCA
>CAJYIX010000005.1 GCA_913775315.1 uncultured Sphingomonas sp.
GCTTGTACTGGGCCTGGTCGAGCCACTTCTGGTACGGCTCTTCGGACGCGAGCTGGGTCTTCAGTTCCTCATCCTCGATGATGCGGCCCTGCTCGAAGTCGATCAGCAGCATGCGTCCCGGTTGGAGGCGCCACTTGCGAACGATGTTGTCTTCCTTGATCGGCAGCACGCCGCTTTCCGACGCCATGACGCACAGATCGTCGTCGGTGACGAGGAAGCGCGCGGGGCGCAGGCCGTTGCGGTCCAGCGTGGCGCCGATCTGGCGGCCATCGGTGAAGGCGACGGCGGCGGGGCCATCCCACGGCTCCATCAGCGCGGCGTGATACTCGTAGAACGCGCGGCGTTCAGGCGTCATCAGCGCGTTGCCGGCCCACGCCTCGGGGATGAGCATCATCATCGCATGGGACAGGCTGTAGCCGCCCGCGAGCAACAGCTCGAACGCGTTGTCGAGGCACGCGGTGTCCGATTGGCCATGCGGGATCAGCGGCCACATCTTGTCAAGATCGGCGCCCAGCAGGTCCGATTCCAGCGTGCGGCGGCGCGCGTTCATCCAGTTCACGTTGCCGCGCACGGTGTTGATCTCACCGTTGTGCGCCATGAAGCGATAAGGGTGCGCAAGCTTCCAGCTGGGGAAGGTGTTCGTGCTGAACCGCTGGTGGACCAGGCCGAGTGCGGAAACGCAATCTGGGTTGCGCAGATCGTCGTAGAACGAGCCTACCTGCGTCGCCAGCAAAAGCCCCTTGTACACGATGGTGCGGGTGGAGAAGCTGGGCATGTACAGCTCGGTCAAGCCGGGAAGCCCATGCTTTTCGGCCATTTGCGCCAGCGGGTTCTGCGTCTGCTTGCGGATAGCGAGCAGCTTACGCTCGAACGCGTCCTGGTCCGCACAGTTGGAGCCGCGCGCGACGAAGCACTGGCGGATCACCGGCATCGATTCGATCACGGCCTTGCCCAGCCCGTCGAGCGTGACGGGAACGTCACGCCAGCCGAGCAGGCTCTGGCCTTCTTTCTTGATGAACTTCTCGAAGATCTGCGTGATCAGATCGCGGCTGGCCTGGTCCTGTGGCATGAAGCACATGGCGACGGCATAGTCGCCCGGCTGCGGCAAAGTCAGGCCTTCGCCGTCCGCCCACTTGCGGAACAAGGCGTCCGGCGTCTGGATCAGGATGCCCGCGCCATCACCCAGCAACGGATCGGCACCCACCGCGCCGCGGTGGTCCAGGTTTTTCAGAATCTCCAGCGCCTGCGATACGATGGCGTGCGATTTGGTGCCTTTAATATGGGCGACGAAGCCCACACCACATGCATCATGCTCATTACGCGCGTCGTAGAGGCCCTGGGGCTTCGGAAATCCCATCGATAAATACCCGTCCTGTCATTTGCCGGGTCATCCCTGCCTGATGATCTTTTCCGCCACGACCTTTTCGGTCGTTGACGAAGATCGCGAATCGCGGTGGTGCGACGCGCGGCAGGTTGGCCCGAATGTCTCCCATGACGATTACGGGCAATATTTGCAACTGCGAAGCCCGCCTTCCGGACATGATCGCTATCGAGAAAGCGGCAAACCGCGTGATTTTCTTACGTGGGCCGAGAGGGATAGTGGAAGCTGACAGGTCAGTAGGATCGCGTTTCAGGCCGCTCCGCTCATCCGTTGCAACGTCGCCAAGGCATCGCGCAAGGCTTGCTCGGTCCGATCCGTTTCGCGATTGCGAGATGCCGGCGCGTCGAAAGCCCGCACGTTCGATGCCGCCGCTTCGCCTTGGGGTGGCGTTGGCAGCGGCGTGGAGCGGGTCAGGCCGCGCAGGGAGGTATATCCCGAAGCCAGGATATCTTCGCCCTCGGCTTGGTCATCCGGAGCGACAGGGGCGCCGATGAAGCGCGGTGCGACCGCAGCAGGCACTGCCTCATCGCCATGATCAGGCTGCGAATGCACGGCGCGCAGCCCGAATGGCGCATCTCCTTCGGTCGAAATCGACGCCTTGGCGGCTGCGGCAGCCAACAGAGCCGCAGCGGCTTCGCGGCGACGCGCGATCACCAGCGCCAGGCGCTCCAGCAGTTCAATGTGGGAGAGATCGTCCAGTGGGGCATTGGCGAGGCGCTCCGCGGCACTGGCGGGAATCGGTCGCGAAGTAGCGCGCGCGGGCGCCGCCGATACGGTTGGCTGTTCGATCTCGGGCTCAGGTGCAACCTCCGGCTCGTGCTCGATCGCGGCGACCTCGGGCTGACTCTCTACCTCCGATGCGACTGCTGCGGGCGTGGCCTCGGCGGTGATCGGTTCATCCTCGATCCGGGGGAGCAGTTCGAAGCCCGGCTTGGGGATCGGCGCGGTATCTTCGTCATGCAGGTCGATCGGTGCGGCGCGGCCAAAGTGCAGACGCGATGGTTCCGGAGTGGCTGACAGCTCGACTTCCGCCAAGGGCTTGGCGGAGCGCTTGCGCAGCGGCTGCCACTCTTCCTCTTCCAACGCGGCGTCGAAGCTGGCGATCTCAAGATCGGCCACTTTCAGGATCGGCGAAGTGCCAGGCAGCGGCGCGTCTTCCGTTGCCGCGATCGGCTCAGCCGGAGCGGGCAGGAGCTGGCGGCGGCGCACAGTGGGGAGGGGGAGTTCCTCCTCATCCGTCAGCGCATCGGTGTCGGCTTCAGGCTCCGACTTACCGAACTTGGTGACAGGCGATTCGGCTTCGGGGGTAGCGCCGGCTTGGCGACGGCGCGTGGCGGCAGGCTTGGGGGCAGACCGCGTCAGCAGGCGGGCAACGACGCCGCCGACCATGCAACCGATGCCCGTCATCAACAGAGCCAGCAGGACGCGCATGGTATTGCCCAGCGGCGGTGCGGCCATGGGGATCACCCGATCGATTCCGGCCACGAGCACGATGTGTTCGATCAGCGAAGAGCGAATCGCGATGCTGGACAGGCCGAACAGCGCGCCGAACCATAGAAGCACGGTGACCGGGAATAGCGGATGGCTGGTCAACGGCGGCGTTGCGGCCGGTTTCCTGCGCTTTGTCTCGGTCACGGTCTTACCCCATTCCTGTTTCTGCGCGACCCCGCTTCTTGCCCGAATCGTCTATCAGGCGGCTGCTCCCAGGCGGGTTCTGGCATTCAGGCCTAGGAGCGTTTGGTAAACAACTTCATAACGCTCCGCATTGCGCGCCCAGTCGTGGCTGATCTCGACATGGCGATGCCCTGCGGCCCGGAACGCGGGCCAGCGCTGGCGATGGGTCAGCAGCGAGGCGAGCGCCCCGGCGCAGGCCTGCGGATCGTCCGGCGCGAATAGGCGTCCGGTCACTCCATCTTCGACCAGTTCGCGGTGACCACCGACGTTCGAGGCGCAGACGATCTTGCCCTGCGCCATGGATTCTAGGGGCTTGAGCGGCGTTACCAGATCGGTCAGGCGGCTGTGCTTGCGCGGATAGGCCAGGATATCGGTGAGCGCGTAGTACCGGTCCACCTGATCATGCGGCACACGGCCGACGAAGCGGATCGCCTGCGCCGCCGGGGACGCGGCGGCCTGGGCGCGCAAGGCCTCTTCGCAAGGGCCGCCGCCGACCAGCAACAGGCGTGCCTCGGGATGAGAGCGGACGAGGGTCGCCATCGCTTCGATCAGGACGTCAAGGCCCTCGTAGTCATAGAAGCTGCCGATAAAGCCCACCACCGGGCGCAGCGCGCCGGTTTCGTCCACGAGGTCCAATTCGCGGGCGAGCGCCATGTCGGGCGCGGGCGGCTCGCCGAACAGCGACAGGTCGACGCCGTTGGGCACCACCGAGATCCGCTTGGGCGCAACGCCACGGGCGATCAGGTCGCCGCGCAGGCCCTCGCAAATGGTGACGATGGCATCGGCATGGCGGACGACGGAGTTCTCCAGCCGCCGCGTCAGGCGATAGCGCAAAGAGCCTTCGCGCGTGGCCAGGTTGCCCACCGCGGCGTCCTCCCAGAACGCACGAATTTCATAGACCAGCGGAATGTCCTGCCGCCGCGCCACGCGCAGCGCCGCCTGCCCGCAAAGCGCGGGGGAGTGGGCGTGGATGATGTCGGGCCGCCAATCCTCCACGATCCGCTCGATCGCGTCGGCGAACAGGCCGACCTCGCGCCACTCGCGCAGGCCGGCAGGGCCGGTGGCCTGCCCGGGAGTGCGGTGAAATAGCAGGCCGTCCGCTTCCTCCGCCACGGCGCTGGGCTGGGTGTGGCGCAGACCGGTGATGCCGCGCACCTCGATCCCCAGACGCTGCTGCGCCTTCAGGATGGCGCGCGTGCGGAAGGTATAGCCGCTGTGCATCGGCAGCGAATGGTCAAGGACGTGGAGCACTCTTATCATGCGCCAACCTTTGCCACAGGAACGCTTAACGCGCCGTCAACCCCGTCCGGCTATCGCAGCGGACATGGTCGATATGTTCGCCTTGTCCGTAGCACATGGGCTGCTGGTGCTGGCCGGCATACGGCTGTTCCTGCGCGATGATCTTGACCGTGAGGGTGAGGTGAAAAAGCCCTTCGGAGGATTTCGCAAGGCCAGGCCAGTCGACGATACGGACCCGCGCCCGTGATCGATCTTTGCCTCACCGCCTTTCTGTGCCTGTACCTGGCGTTGGGGTTGAAGCGCCCGTTCCTTTGGGTGCTGGCTTATCTCTATGTCGATATCCTTGCGCCGCAGGTGATCTCATGGGGCATTCTGTCCCACCTGCCGACATCGCTGATCTTCTTTACCGCCTCGTTCGCCGGCTGGTTGCTGCTGGATGACAAGAGCGATTCGCGTTTTACCTTCCGCCAGTTCCTGATCGTCCTGCTGCTGCTGTATTGCGCCTATTCGACCATCACCGCCGACTTTCCGGTGGAAGCGGCGGCTAAATGGTCTTGGGTGTGGAAGGCGCTGGTCTTCGCGATCTTCCTGCCGCTGACCCTGCGCACCCGCCTTAGAATCGAGGCGGTGATCCTGGTGATGGTGCTGGCGGCCAGCGCGATTATCATCGACGGTGCGATCAAGACGTTGGGCGGCGGCGGCGGCTATGGCGCGCTGCGCTTCTTCGTGGATAACAACACCGGGCTATACGAAGGCTCCATCATCAGCTGCGTCGCCATCGCGATCATCCCGCTGATCCTTTGGCTGGCCCGGCATGGCACGATCTTCCCGTCCGACTGGCGGGTCTGGACCTTCGCGGTCGCGCTGATCTTTTCCTGCGCCCTGATCCCGATCGGCACCCAGGCGCGTACCGGGCTGGTCTGCCTGGGCATTCTGGCGGTGCTCTATTTGCGCACGGCCAAGCACCGGTTCCTGATCATGGCATTGATGGCAGGGTCTGTCGCGCTGGCGGTGCCTTTCCTACCGGCTTCGTACACCGCCCGGATGGGCACGATCGAAAACAACCAGTCAGACAAGTCCGCCAGCACGCGCCTGGCGGTGTGGAAGTGGACGCTGGGCTATGTCGGCGATCATCCCTTCGGTGGCGGCTTCGAAGCGTATCTCGGCAACTCGCTGCGCTTCGAGACGGTGCAGGCGCAGACCAGCGGCAATACCACGATACTCGTCACCCAGACGCAGGAGGATGGCAGCCGCGCGTTCCACTCCAGCTATTTCGAGATGCTGGGCGAGCAGGGCATCCCGGGGCTGCTGATCTGGCTGACGCTGCAGATCTCCGGTCTGATCCAGATGGAGATCCTGCGCCGTCGCTGGAAGAAACGCACCGGACCGGATGAACAATGGCAAGCCCCGCTGGCGGTTTCACTCCAGCTGGCGCAAGTGATCTACTTGTTCGGATCGCTGTTCGTGGGCATCGCCTTCCAGCCCTTCATCCTGATGCTGATCGGCGTGCAATGCGGGTTGTGGAGCTATCTAGGGCGAGTGGAGCCTAAGATGGCGAGCCGCATCATGCAGCGTCCGCCGATGCGCCCCGGCGTGGCTGCTGTCACCGCCTGAGCGGGGCGGCGTTCAGTTTTTCAAAAAAATCAACAAACCACGCCGTTACCCCGGTTGGCCGTTTACACGCAATTAACCTTTAATCTTCATACGTCCTATGGTTAATTCACGGCAGCACTCACGCACTTAGCTGGTGGGTCGCACCGTCCGGGGCAACCAAAGGATAATCGAATGCGTGTGCTGTTGATCGAGGACGAGCCGACAACCGCCCGAGCTATCGAGCTCATGCTGTCGGCCGAGGGCTTCAATGTATATTCCACGGACCTGGGCGAAGAGGGCCTCGATCTGGGTAAGCTGTATGATTACGACATCATCCTGCTCGACCTGAATCTGCCTGACATGCATGGTTACGATGTGCTGAAGAAACTGCGTGTCGCCAAGGTGCAGACCCCGGTTCTGATCCTGTCGGGCATTTCCGAGATGGACAGCAAGGTGCGTTCGTTCGGTTTCGGAGCGGACGATTATGTCACCAAGCCGTTCCACCGCGAAGAACTGATCGCCCGCATCCACGCCGTGGTGCGCCGTTCGAAGGGCCACTCGCAGTCGGTGATCAAGACCGGCAAGCTGATCGTCAACCTTGATGCCAAGACCGTCGAAGTGGATAGCGCCCGTGTGCACCTGACTGGCAAGGAATACGCCATGCTGGAGCTGCTTTCGCTCCGCAAGGGTACCACGCTGACCAAGGAAATGTTCCTGAACCACCTCTACGGCGGCATGGACGAGCCTGAGCTGAAGATCATCGACGTTTTCATCTGCAAGCTGCGCAAGAAGCTCGCCCACGCTTGCGGTGGCGCGAACTACATCGAAACCGTCTGGGGCCGCGGCTACGTTCTGCGCGATCCGGACGAGCAGGACGTGGCGGCCTGATCCTATCCGTTTCGTTGCGGGGGCAACACGAGGCGGCTCGTCCCACCTGGGGGGCGGGCCGCTTCTGTTTTGGTGTGGGCGGCGGTTCGGAGGAGAAGTAGAAATTGGCGCGCGCGGAGGCGCGGAGGCGCAGAGAGGCCGCGCTTGCGGCGAAGCCGCCTTCTCCTTCGACAATGCGTTTAGCGGCGAGTTTGAGTGGCGATGGGCCTGACGGCCGAGCGGAACCTCTCTGCGCCTCTGCGCGCGAAAATCCTTTTCTTGTCTCCCTTCCTCCGCGTCTTCGCGCCTCCGCGTGAACCAAATCCTTGCTTTCCGCCCAGTACATCGCTAGGCGCGCGCACTTCAATCGGCACGATCGAACCTCCGTGATGGAGATTCGCGCGCCGGCCTGGCGAAAAGGGCTGCCAGGGCCGGTCGTACGTGTCCCCGACGAAGGAGACGAAAATGCCCAAACTGAAGACCAAGAGCGGCGTGAAGAAGCGCTTCCGCCTCACCGCCACCGGCAAGGTGAAGCACGGCGTCGTCGGCAAGCGCCACCGCCTTATCAGCCACAACGCCAAGTACATCCGCCAGAATCGCGGCACCGACGTCATCTCCGACGCCGATGCGAAGACGATCAAGAAGTGGGCGCCCTACGGGCTGGGCTGATTAGGAGCGCATAGAACATGAGCCGTATCAAACGGGGTGTCACCACCCGCGCCAAGCACAAGCGGATTCTCGATCAGGCCAAGGGCTATCGGGGCCGCCGCAAGAACACCATCCGCATCGCGCGCCAGGCCGTCGAAAAGGCCGGCCAGTACGCGTATCGCGACCGCAAGGTTAAGAAGCGGACGTTCCGCGGCTTGTGGATCCAGCGTATCAACGCCGGTGTCCGCGCCGAGGGTCTGACCTATTCGCAGTTCATGCACGGGCTGAAGCTCGCGGGCATCGAACTGGACCGGAAGGTCCTGGCCGATATCGCGATGCACGAGGGCGACGCCTTCTCGGCGATCATCGCGCAGGCGAAGAAGGCGCTGCCCAAGGCGGCCTAAGCTTTGGCTGACGACTTAGGGAAAAGGGCGCCGGTCTTGCGATCGGCGCCCTTTTTTCGTGTCAGTCTATCGGCACTCGACGTTGCGACGATCGATCGCCTCGCCCGCCGCGGCACCCGCCGCGCCGCCCAGCAATGCGCCGAGCAGGCCCGAGCCGCCCGGCTGGATCGCCGTGCCGAGCACGCCGCCCGCCAGGCCGCCAACGATCAGGCCCGTCGTTCCATCCGACCGGCGGCAATAATAGCGGCCGTCACGCCCGGCATAGACGCGGTCGTTGCGCGACAGGCGGCGGGGGCGATAGCGCGGGTCGTCACGATAATAGCGATCGGCCTCATAGCCGCCATAGGCAGGATCGGGCCGATCCCAGTCATAGGCTGAATAGCCGCCTGCATCCGCATAGCGCGGCCCGCCAAGGCCATAGTCCGAACAGCCCGCCGTGAGCAGCGCGCCGCCGAGCGCCGCGCTCGCAAGCGCCAGTTTGATCCCACGCATCACCGTCTCCTGTTACCGCCCCTGACGGCCAAATGCGGCAAGGCGGGCTTTTGTTGCGTTGGCGGTTCGCTTGGATCAAATGCGGGCACTGCCCTTCGCCCCGTTGAAGCCGGGTCGGGCGCGTGTCAGAACGCATCCCGATGACCGCCGCCACCGACGCCGCGCAACTGCGCGATCGCCCGTTCCGCTTCTTCGACTTCGTAATGGCGGCGTTCGTCGTCGTCCTAGTCCTGTCGAACGTCATCGGCGCGGCGAAGCTGTCGTCAGTCGGCGGCTATGTCTTTGGCGCGGGCATTCTGTTCTTCCCGGTCAGTTATGTCATCGGCGACGTGTTGACCGAGGTTTATGGTTATGCGCGCGCGCGCCGCTGCATCTGGGCGGGGTTCGGTGCGCTCGTCTTCCTCGCGCTGATGAGTT
Source organism: uncultured Sphingomonas sp. (assembly GCA_913775315.1). Lineage (GTDB taxonomy): Bacteria > Pseudomonadota > Alphaproteobacteria > Sphingomonadales > Sphingomonadaceae > Sphingomonas. The sequence goes on from CAJYIX010000005.1 coordinate 8,716, forward strand.
GGGTGGTCGTCAGCCTGCCGCCGGCTCCGGGCTGGGAGGGGCAGGCGTCTTACGAGGCCGTGTTCGGTCAGGTGTGGCGGATCGTCATCGCCTCGATCACCGCGTTCTGGGCGGGCGAGTTCGTCAACAGCTTCGTGCTCGCGCGGATGAAGGTGCTGACGCAAGGCCGCGCGCTGTGGACGCGGACGATCGGCTCGACCGTGGTCGGGCAGGCGGTCGACAGCCTGATCTTCTACCCCGTCGCGTTCCTGGGCGTGTGGACCACCGATCAGGTGCTGACGGTCATGGTCACCAACTGGGCGATGAAGGTGGCGTGGGAAGTGATCCTCACCCCCGTCACTTACTGGATCGTCGGCAGCCTGAAGCGCGCCGAGGGGGTCGATGTGTTCGACCGCGGCACCGACTTTACCCCTTTCCGCACAAAGGTCTAGGCGACCGCCTTCACCAGTCCCTCGAACAGGCGGCGGCCATCGGTGCCGCCATGCGCACCCTCGATCCGGCGTTCCGGGTGCGGCATCATGCCGAGCACGTTGCCGCGATCGTTGAGCAGGCCCGCGATCCCGCGCGCCGAGCCGTTCACGTCCTCGGCATAGCGGAACGCGACGCGGCCCTCGCCCTCGAGCCGGTCGAGCGTGGCGTCGTCGGCGAAGTAATTGCCGTCATGGTGCGCGACGGGAACGCGGATCGTCTCACCTGCGTCATAGCCGCTGGTGAAGATCGACTGGCTGCTCTCGACCGTCAGGTCGACGTCGCGGCAGACGAAATCGAGCCGCTTGTTGCGCATCAGCGCACCGGGCAGCAGGCCGATCTCGGTCAGGATTTGGAAGCCGTTGCAGATGCCGATCACCGGCACGCCCCGCTCGGCCGCGGCGACCACGCTCTTCACCACCGCCGACCGCGCCGCGATCGCGCCGCAGCGGAGGTAGTCGCCATAGGAGAAGCCGCCGGGCAGCGCGATCAGGTCGGTGCCCGCGGGCAGCTCGCTCTCGCCGTGCCACACCATCGCGGGTGCGGTGCCGGTCACGGCCTCGATCGCGATGGCAACATCGCGGTCGCAATTCGATCCCGGAAAGACGATGACCGCCGACTTCATGCGACGTGCTCGACCCGGTAGTTTTCGATGACGGTGTTGGCGAGCAGCTTCTCGCACATCTCGCCGATCGCCGCGTCGCTGGTGCCGTCGGCGACCTCGAGTTCGAAGATCTTGCCCGCGCGCACATCGGCGACGCCGTCGAAGCCGAGCGAACCCAGCGCATGCTGGATCGCCTTGCCCTGCGGATCGAGGACGCCGGGCTTGAGGGTCACGACGACGCGGAGTTTCATGGATTGGCCTGTTCGCTAGGGGCGGGGTCGCCGCCGCTATGGCGCGTTGGCCCCGCGCTCGCAACCCGTCAGAAGTAGCGTGCCAGCGCGAAGGTGAAGCGGCTGCGCTTGTTGTCGTAGATCGTGATCGGCGTCGCGGTGCGCGTATAGCTGTAGCTCACCTGCGGCGAGAAGCCGAGGAAGCGCAGCTTGCGATAACCGATCGTCGCGCGGCCGACGAGGCGCCAGTCACGGCGCGCGTCGGGAGAGAAGAACTCGATCGGCGCATCGAACGCGGCGCGAGACACGGTGCCCGACACGCCGAAATTGACGCCGAGCGGCAATTCGCCGCCGAGGCCCAGCGTCCCACCGAGCTCGCGGCTCGACCAGGCGGCCTGGTTCAGCCAGTCGCGGCGCGCGAACAGCCCGCCCGAGGCAACGAGGGTGCGCGAGATGCCGCGCTCATAGGTGGCATAGAGCCCGCCCTGCCAGCCGCTGAACCCGTCGTCGAAGCGCGCATCGGTGCGGCGCATGTCGAGCTGAAGCCCGAGGCGTGCGCGCGGTCCCGCCGCGGTCTGTGCGCCGAGGCGGACGCCCGCCTGGCGGGTGAGCAGGTCGCCGCCGAACCAGCGCTGCGACCCGACCGCCTGAAGCGAAACCGCGGCGATCTGGCCGAGGCGCAGTTCCGGGCCGACCGCGAGCTGCGCGGAATAGTCGTCGTACGCCGCGCCCTTGTAGTTGGTGCCCGCGGTGTCGAGGTCGACGAGCATCGACATCTGTTTGGCGACGGGCAGGCGGAGGCCGGCGGAGAGCGTGCCGGTCTGGCCGGTGCCCGACTTCGCCTTGGCCTCGTCGCTCAACTGGAGCGGGATCTCGAACTCGCCGAAGCGGCCGATGACGGTGTCGACGCTGGTCGCGTTGTTGATGTTGCTGTCGGGGGCGAGGCCGACCGAGAAGTCGAGCCGCCATGCGCGCTGCTGGCGGATGACGTCGCGGACGGTGCGGATCGTGCGGGCGACTTCGGGCGTCAGGTCGCCCGACTGCTCCGCCATCCGGAACTGACGGTCGGCGGCCTGTCGGTCGCCCATCGCCAGCATCGTCGAGGCCAGCTCGAGCCGGACGCGCGTCTGCGCCGGGTCGTCGGCGAGGATCGCCTTGTACTGCTCCGCCGCGCCGTGCAGGTCGCCGGACTGCTGCGCGACATAGGCCGAAAGGAACTTGGTCTGGAAGTCGAAGCCCGGTGCCTGGCGCAGCGCCGCGATCAGCGGGCGCGCTTCGTCATAGCGCTTTGCGGCGACGAGCTTCTCGACATGGCCGAGCAGCTGCGGCGCGGTCAGCTTCACCTCGCACCGGCCGGCGATGCAGCTCGGCGTGCCGGTCTCCGCGGCGACGGGCGTCACCTCGTCGGCCGAAAGCGCGGGGGCGGCGCTCCCCGCCGCGAACAGCGCGGCGAGGAAACCCAGGATCGGGCGCATCGGGGCGGTCCCGGTCCGGCCGCTTACTTCTTCGCGCCGGTAAAGGCGCCGAGGATGTCGACCCGTTGATCGGGGATGCCGCCGATGATGCGGAAGCCGCCACCGACATTGACCGCATTGGGGCCATAGAAGCTGCCGTCGATCGAATTGGCGCCGGCGGTCGAGGTGCTGCCGTTGACCCCCGCGAAATCGGGGCGGACCACCGTGCCGTTGGGCTGAGTGAAAGCGGCGGTGACGAAGTTGCCGGTGAAGCCGCCTGTCTTGGTCAGGTCGATCTTGCCCGTACCCTCGGCCTTGAAGGTCGAGCCGGAAGCGACGCCGACGAAGCTGTCGCTGATGATCTGCCCGCCATAGTTGGCGGCCGACACCGTGCCGTTCATCAGCACCGACATGGTTGCGGCGGCGAAGTCGAACTTGAGCTCGCTCGTCCCCGTGATCCACTGGAAATAGGTCGGGAAGCGAGCATTATCGAGCGAGTTGTTCGACACCATCGTCGCCAGCATCCCGCCCGAGAAGGTCGCCTGCCCGGTCAGCGGGATCTGCGTCCGCCCCGTCGATTCGCCGAAGACGAAGGCGCCGCGCTCGAACACCGATTCGCTGTTTGCGGCGTTGGCGAGCGGGTTCCGCGTCGGGTTGAAGGCGTTGCGCACATAGCCCGCGAGCGAGACGTACTTGGTCTGGGATCCCGGCCGCTGATAGAAGAAGGTGATCGCATCGACACGCTCGGTCGAGCTCGAGGGGCCGACACCCTCCAGATAGTTGAAGTCGGTGAGGTTGGTCGGCGTGCCCCATTGCGGGTTGGCGACGCCGCCATAGTCGGTGCGGTGCGCCGGGTCCTGGAACCGGTAGTTGTTCAGGCTTACGTTCGCGGCGGTATCGGCCAGCGTCACCGTGAAGATGCCGTCACGCGGGTTGTAGCTGACCTGGCCCGAAGGCGCGCGGACGGTCGCGGCGTTGCCCGAATAGAGCACCGGCCCCTCCACACCCTCGACGCCGGTTTCCGTCACGTTGAGCGACTGGAGGCCGCCCACCGCCTGGAAGCTGGTCGTCGCGCCGACGTCGAGGAAATGCGCGGGCGTCGGGGTGGGCGTCGCGGTGCCGCCGGTGCCGCCACCGATGCCGCCACCCGAACCGCCGCCGGTTCCCGTGCCCGTTCCGCCCGTGGGCGGCGCGATGCTGCCCGCGGTCTGCGCGTCGGTACCGCCGCCGCCGCAAGCGGCCAGCGCGAAAAGCGGCAGCGCCGCAAACCACTTACGCATCGAAATCTCCCCTGTCCCCCGAATGGCGGTCACGGATGGGGCGATAACCGGAAAAGGGTTAAGAGCGCCTAAAGGTCGCGGGCATTCCGCCGATGCGGACGACGCGCTACGCCGGTGACAGCGCGATCCGACTCGCCGGGAGAGATGCAGCCATGACCGATCTTCGCCGACAGGCCATCGATATCTACGACGCCTTCACCCACGAGCATCGCGATCGCCGCCGCATGCTGGCGGAGATGACGGTGCTGGCGGGCAGCGTCGCAGCGGCGGAGACGCTGATCGCCGGACTCGCCCCCTCCGCCGCGGCGGCGGAGCAGGTCGACCCCGCCGACAAGCGGCTGAAGACGGGGCGCAGTCCGCTGCCGACCGGCGTCGGGGCGCCGCTCGATGCCTATTTCGCGGCCCCGGCGTCGGCCAAGGCTGCGCGGGGCGTGGTCATGGTGATCCACGAGAATCGCGGGCTGAACGCGCATATCAAGGATGTGGCCCGCCGCATCGCGCTGGCGGGCTATATCGCGGTCGCGCCGGATTTCCTGACCCTGGCCGGCGGCACGCCCGCCGATCCGGACCAGGCACGCGACCTGATCGGCAAGCTCGACCTTGCGCAGACGGTCGCCGCCGCGGCGGGCGCGGTCCGATCGATGGGCACGCGCGATGGCAAGCGGATGAAGGTCGGAGTCGTCGGCTTCTGTTGGGGCGGGGCGATGGTGAACCGCGTCGCGGTGGCGGCGGGGCAGGCGCTCGACGCGGCGGTGAGTTATTACGGCCCCGCGCCCGATCCGGCCGAGGCGGGCAAGGTAGGCGCGGCGATGATCCTTCAACTCGCCGGCAACGACGCGCGCGTCAACGCGACCGCCAAGCCATGGGGGGCGGCGCTGAAGGCGGCGGGCAAGGACGTCGCCGTCTACGAATATCCGGGCGTCGAGCACGCGTTCAACAACGACACCTCCGCCGAGCGGTACAATGCGGCGGCGGCGAAGCTGGCATGGAGCCGCACGCTGGCGCTGTTCGACCGCAAGCTGCGTTGACGCGCCGCACGGTTCGTGTTCCGTTCCGGTCGAGGGAGAATTGCCATGGCCGCCGACCTGACACTCTACACCAACCCCATGTCACGCGGGCAGATCGCCCGCTGGATGGTGCATGAGACCGGCCTTCCGCATGACGTCGTCCTGCTCGACTACGGCACGACGATGAAGGCGGCCGCGTATCGCGCGATCAATCCGATGGGGAAGGTGCCGGCGATCCTTCACAAGGGGCAGGTCGTGACCGAATGTGCGGCGATCTGTGCCTATCTGGCGGACGCGGTGCCCGACCGCGATCTCGCCCCGGCGCCGGCCGAGCGGGGCGATTATTATCGCTGGCTGTTCTTCGCCGCCGGGCCGCTCGAACAGGCGATCATTACCCGTGCGCTGGGGATCGAAGTGGCGACCGAGAAGCGCGCGATGGTCGGCTTCGGGACCTATGACGAGGCGGTAGGGACGCTCGAGGACTGGCTGAAAAGGCACGACTTTATCGCAGCGGGACGCTTCACCGCGGCCGACGTCTATGTCGGTTCGCACGTGATGTGGGGGCTGCGCTTCGGCTCGCTGCCGACGCTGCCCGCGTTCGAGGCCTATGCCGCGCGTCTGGCCGAGCGGCCCGCGGCGCGGTCGGCAAAGGCGGCGGACGAGGCGCTGATCGCCGAGATGCAGGCCGCTGCGACCGCATCGTGAAAAGTCGGCGAAGGCCGCTTGCGTCGCCGAAACAGCCTGCTATACGGCGCGCCTCGCCACCGGGGTTCGCCCCGTTGGCGCCGGTCGGGGAATAGCTCAGCCTGGTAGAGCACTGTCTTCGGGAGGCAGGGGCCGGAGGTTCGAATCCTCTTTCCCCGACCAATTTCTTTCCCGCTTCGTCGAGAGGGTCTGGCGCTTCGGCGCCGCCCGCCTCCGAAATTTCCGCTTCGCTACCGTTCGCGCTCGGCGAAATCGATTGACTATCAAGTCTACATATATAGCTTATTTTCCTGATGCGGTTGCAGCGCGTGGGGAGAGAGCGCATGGGACGAGTTGCCACGGTCGGCGCGGTCGTCCTCGCAATGGTGCTCGCGGCGGTGGGCTATCGGCTGTTCCTCTACGATGCCTATGTCCCGGCGGGCGAGGCGGGGGTGTTCCGCAACATGTGCTGCGGCACCGTGGCGCTGTCGAACGGCGACCTGCTGCTCAACGATCGAAAGGCGGTCCGCTATGTCGTCGGCCGTGACGAGCGCGGCCCCTACATCCTGCCGCATTTCTATGTCGGCGCCTTCCCTTATCGCCGGTTCGAGATCGACGGATCGGCGCGCGCGGTGAAGCTGCGGCTCGACCGGCTGCCCGCGCCGACGCGCATCACGCTTTTTCAGGGTGAGGCGGCGTACGACTTCGCCCGGATAACGCCGCCGAAGCGCTGATGCCCCACGGGCGAAAAGCCCGCTTTGGCAAGTGCCGCATTCGATGCTATCGGCCGCGCCGACCATGAGCACGCCCCAGTCCAAGATCCGCAATTTTTCGATCATCGCCCATATCGACCATGGCAAGTCGACGCTGGCCGACCGCCTGATCCAGCGCACCGGCGGCCTCGCCGACCGCGAGATGTCCGAGCAGGTGCTCGACAACATGGATATCGAAAAGGAACGCGGCATCACAATCAAGGCGCAGACCGTGCGCCTCGACTGGAAAGGCCCGGACGGCGAGGATTATGTCCTGAACCTCATGGACACCCCGGGCCATGTCGACTTCGCCTATGAGGTGAGCCGCAGCCTGGCGGCCTGCGAGGGCGCGCTGCTGGTCGTCGACGCGGCGCAGGGCGTGGAGGCACAGACGCTCGCCAACGTCTATCAGTCGATCGAGCACGACCATGAGATCGTGCCCGTCATCAACAAGATCGACCTGCCCTCGGCCGAGCCCGAAAAGGTGCGGCACGAGATCGAGGAGATCATCGGCCTCGACGCATCGAACGCGGTGCTCGCCAGCGCCAAGGCGGGGATCGGGATCGAGGATATTCTCAACGCGGTGTGCGAGCGCATTCCGCCGCCCAAGGGCGATGCGAATGCGCCGCTGAAGGCGATGCTCGTCGACAGCTGGTACGACCCGTATCTGGGCGTCGTGATCCTCGTGCGCGTGATGGACGGGACGCTGAAAAAGGGTCAGCAGGTCAAGTTCATGCAGTCGGGGACGACGCACCTTGTCGACCGGGTCGGCTGCTTCCGGCCCAAGATCGAGCAGCTGTCGGACCTCGGCCCGGGCGAGATCGGCTTCATTACCGCGCAGATCAAGGAAGTGGCACAGGCGCGCGTCGGCGACACGCTCACCGACGCCAAGAAGCCCGCGGCCGAGCCGCTCGAGGGGTTCAAGGAAGTGCAGCCGGTCGTGTTCTGCGGCCTGTTCCCGACCGACGCCAACGACTTCGAAAAGCTGCGCGAATCGATCAGCAAGCTGCGCCTCAATGACGCCAGCTTCAGCTTCGAGATGGAGACCTCGGCCGCGCTCGGCTTCGGCTTCCGCTGCGGGTTCCTCGGCCTGCTGCACCTCGAGATCATCCAGGAGCGGCTGAGCCGGGAGTACGACCTCGATCTCATCACCACCGCGCCGTCGGTGGTCTATCAGATCGAGCTGACGCATGGCGGCGGGCATCTGGAGCTCCACAACCCGGCCGACATGCCCGATCCCAACAAGATCGAGACGATCGCCGAGCCGTGGATCGAGGCGACGATCTATGTCCCCGACGAGTATCTCGGCCCAATTCTGAAACTGTGCCAGGACCGCCGCGGGATCCAGAAGGACCTGACGTACGTGGGCGGCCGCGCGCAGGTGAAGTACGAGCTGCCGCTCAACGAAGTGGTGTTCGACTTCTACGACCGGCTCAAGTCGATCAGCCGCGGCTATGCCAGCTTCGATTACGAGCAAGTGGGCTACCGCGAGGGCGACCTCGTCAAGATGAGCATCCTCGTCAACAACGAGCCGGTCGATGCGCTGTCGATGATCGTCCACCGCTCGACCGCCGAAAGCCGCGGGCGCGGCATGTGCGAGCGGCTGAAGGACCTGATCCCGCGCCACCTGTTCAAGATCCCGATCCAGGCGGCAATCGGCGGGAAGGTCGTCGCGCGCGAGACGATCGCGGCGCTGCGCAAGGACGTGACCGCCAAATGCTATGGCGGCGACATCAGCCGCAAGCGCAAACTCCTCGACAAGCAGAAGGAAGGCAAGAAGCGGATGCGCGAGTACGGCTCGGTCAGCATCCCACAGGAAGCCTTCATCGCCGCGCTGCGCATGGGTGACGATAGCTGATCGACTAGATGGACTGCCTCGCGAGCCGCGCCTCGCCGCGCGGAGTGGCGGCGATGGCCGTGCCGTCGCCCTGGTCGGCGAACATCAGCAGCGTGCGCCGGTCCTTGCCCGCGATCTCGATCCCGTCGGGGGCAGGGCGCCAGCCCGCGATCGGCGCGGCCGCGAGCGCTGCCAGACAGCCCGACTCGTCGCCGAGCGAATAGGCGTTCGCCGCTTCGACCCGTGTGGTCCGAAGATCGATCGTGCACGACGCTGAGCCCGGCACCGCAACGGTCCACGCCCCCTTCAGTTCGGCAGGCTCGGCCATGCGCAGGTTGGCTTGGTTTCGAGGCAGTTGGGCGTCCATTGGCGATCCTTGCGATGAAGCGAGCGCGGTCAGCATTGCCGCGTTAACGAATTGGCAAAAACTTCTCATGCTGCTTTAGCCGGGGTGTCGGCGGCGGCAGCGGGTCCGGCTGCATCGGGCACCCGGCCGGGTGAGGGAGAGGTCGGTTCATGAAGCCGTTTTCGCATCTGCAATTCGCCGACGATCTGGAGACGGGCCGAGCCTATTACCAGAACGCCTTCATGACGACCCTGGGATCGATGCCGGCCGGTCATTCGGCCGTGCTCGCGGCACAGGGCGGCTGCGGTTGCGGCTGCGGCGGCTATGTCGAGCCGAGCACGCCGCGCGCGGGAGACAGCCACGGCGCGCTCGCCGCGCTCAATCTGGACGATCGCGGCGGGTCGGGCACCAACGGCAAGCAGAGCTTCACGATCGACGAGGCCGCGGCACAGATCGGCCGCGCGAACACGACGTGGAACGGCGTCGGCGCGATGGGCGAGGCGGCGACGATCACCTATGCGTTCCGCGCGAACGCGCCCGCGTCGATGCCGAACGGCACCGCCGGCTTCTCGGTCTTCAACGCGGCACAGATCGCGCAGACGCAGTTGGCGCTGCAAAGCTGGTCCGACGTCGCCAACCTCACCTTTCAGCGGGTCGGCAGCGGGTCCAGCGGCTCGGCGGCCTACAGCAACAATGCGCAGATGCTGTTCGGCAACTATGCCTCGGGCGCCGCGGGCGCGGCGGCATTCGCCTATTACCCTGGGGGCGGCGTCGGCGGCGACAGCTGGTACAACAGTTCGCTCAGCTATAATCGCGCGCCGGCCAACCTGAATTACGGGCGTCAGGTGCTGACGCACGAGATCGGCCATGCGCTGGGCCTGGGCCATCCGGGCGATTACAATGCGGGCAACGGCTCGCCCACCTATGCCAACAGCGCGCTCTATTACGAGGATACGCGCCAGTACACGCTGATGAGCTACTGGTCGGAGAGCAACACCGGCGGCAACAACGGGGGTTACTATGCCGCTGCGCCGCTCATTGACGATATTGCGGCGATCCAGCGGCTGTACGGCGCCAACATGGCGACGCGGACGGGTGACACGACCTATGGCTTCTCATCGAACGCGGGCCGTGACTTCTATGCCGCCACGTCGTCGTCGACCCCGGTCGTCTTCGCGGTGTGGGACGCGGGCGGCCGCGATACGCTTAACTTCTCCGGCTACAGCCAGGCGCAACTGATCGACCTGAACGACGGGCATTTTTCCAATGTCGGTGGGCTGACGGGCAATGTCGCGATCGCGCGCGGCGTGACGATCGAGAATGCGAACGGCGGATCGGGTGCGGACATCATCATCGGCAACGACGTCGCCAACGTGATCCGCGGCAATGCGGGCAACGACGTGATCGACGGCAATGGCGGTGCGGATCAGCTCTATGGAGGGGCGGGGGCGGATCGGTTCGTCTACGACCAGTTGTCGGACTCGCTGGTCAGTGCCGCCGACCAGATCCTCGACTTCACGCGTGGCAGCGACCGCATCGACCTGTCCGCGATCGACGCACGGACCGGCGTCGCGGGGGATCAGGCGTTCGCCGTGGTCGGTGCGTTCACGGGGGCGGGCGGCGAGGCGCGATTTACGTACAGCGCCTCGACCGGATTCACGACCCTGACGCTCGACGTGAACGGCGACCGCGTGGCGGATTTTTCGCTTCAGGTGCACGGCCAGATCACGCAGGCCGACGTCATCCTGTGACCACCGGACCGGGCCGGGCACCGCCGCCCGCCCGGTGACGACCCTTTCGGAACCCCGTGCCGCTTCGGGCGTCGGACACCCGAAACGATCGATATCACGGGAGCATAAGGTCATGGCGAAGAACCCGAACGAGGCGATGGATCAGGCGACGGAGTCGGCAAGGGCTGGCATGGATGCGGCGCAGGACGGCGCCCGCCGCGCCGGCGAGCAGATGCAGGACGGCATGGCCCGCGCGACCGAGGGCATGCAGGCCGCGGGCGAGCGGATGAAGGCGACGGGCGAGGCGATGGCCGATGCCGGATCGCAACTCGGCCTCAAGATGCTCGACCAGGCCGAGACGAACACGCGCGAGGCGTTCCAGGCGATGCGATCGGCCGCGCAGGCGAGCGACGTGACCGAGGTGATGCGCATCCAGGCCGAGTTCCTGCGCGAGCAGGGCAGCCGATCGGTGAGCCAGGTCCGCGAGATCGGCGAGTTGATCGCCGATTTCGGCCGCAATGCGATCGGACAGATGACGGGCCGCCGTTGAGACAGCGCTTTTCGGCGGCGCGGCGGCAACTCGTCGCCGCGCTCGCCCTGTCCCTTCTTCCCTCGCCTGCGCTTGCCCAGCGTGGACCTCTGGTGCTGGCGGCGGCGAGCATGCAGGATGCGCTGGAGGCGGCGGCCGACGCCTATGCGCGGGGCGGACGCCCGCGGCCCGTCCTATCGTTCGCGGCATCCTCCGTGCTGGCGCGGCAGATCGCGGCGGGGGCGCCGGCTGATCTGTTTGTGTCGGCCGACGAGCCATGGATGGACGATTTAGAGAAGCGCGGGCGGCTGGCACGGGGAACACGCGCAACCCTTGCTGGCAATCGCCTCGTCCTTGTCGCACCTGCAAGGAGCCGGGTCCGCGTTGAGTTGCGGCCCGGCGTCGATCTTTTGCGGGTATTGGGCAGCGGCCGGCTGGCGATGGCCGATCCCGATGCGGTGCCGGCGGGACGCTATGGTCGGGCAGCCCTGACGCGTCTGGGTACCTGGCGCGGCGTCGAAGGCCGCGTAGCGCGCGCGGAGAATGTGCGTGCGGCGCTGGCGCTGGTCGAGCGGGGTGCGGCGCCGCTCGGGATCGTCTATGCCACCGACGCGCGGGCCTCGCGCGGGGTACGCGTCGTCGGTGTGTTCCCGGCGGCAAGCCATCCGCCGATCCGCTATCCGATCGCGCGGCTCGCCCGGTCGCGGGATGTAGGGAGCGAACTGTTTCGCCGCTTCCTGCTCGGCAACTCGGGGCAATCTATTCTGAAGAAGTTCGGTTTTACGGTGCGTTAGCGTCGGAAGCTTAGATCGTTCCTTAAATAGATCACGGTTCGCCAACCACTGCGCGGCGTCGTCCAGACCCGCCGATAATCGCGCCGCATCGCTGCCTTGACCGCAGCGAGACTGCCGGGGTTCCAGATCGTCAATGTGCGTGTCGAGGTGACGATCACCGGCGGCCGGCGGCGCAGGACCCGACGAACCTCGCCCGCTTCGTCGGTCCCGGTCGCGCCCTGCTCGGTTGAATAGGCAAGCAGGTTCGGAAACACATAAGCGGTCGGCAGGCAGGTGCCCGACAGCGCGTAGGTGATCGTGTCGCCGATGAAGACGTAGGGACACTCGCCGCGCGCGTTGAGCGCGACCAGCCGCGCCGTCTCGCGCGCGCCGGGGGCATCGTCGGCGACGAATGCGCGCTCGGCCAGGAACAGTAGCAGCCCGATGCCGAGCGCCCCCACCGCCGCGCGCGGGCGGCGGCCGAAGGTCGCGGCGGACAGGAGGGCGAGCGGCGCGATCAGCGGCAGCGCATAGTGATCGAAGAACGTACCGATTGCGGCAAAGCCGAGCAGCGCCGACCCCAGCCAGCCATAGGCGATCGCCAGCGGCGCGGGCGTCGGCCGCGGCCGCAGTCGCCAGCCGAGCAGCGCGCAGGCGATGAGCGGCGATAGCTGCGCGGCGATGCCGAGCAGCCGCATCGCCAACTCACCGGGCGGGTAGGGTGCGCGCAGGAAGATCGAGCTGAAATTGGCGAACCAGAACGCTTCAGCGGCGGCGGGTCCCATCGCGGCATAGGCGGCATAGGCGATCGCGGTGGGCAACAGTCCCGCCGCTGCCCATGCCAGAGCGGCGGCGATCAGCCCGCCTCGGCGCCCACCCGCGCGGTACAGCCACCAGAGATGGGCCAAGCCGACGAACGCGCCCTCCACCGCGGCGGTGTACTTCACCTGGATCGCGACGCCCGCCAGCAGGCAGGCGATCAGCCCCGAGCGCAGGATCGCGCCCCGCCGTTGCGTCGCGGCGAGCGCCGGCAGCGCCAGCGTCCACAAAACCGCGACCGCAATCAGCAGATTGTAGAAGACCGGCGCCTGTCCGCCGCGCCCGCCCAGCATCGGCAACCAGAGGAGATAGGCGATCCCGGCCAGCAGCGCCCCACTCGGCCGCGCCCCGACGCGCAGGCTGGCGGATCGCACGACCGCGGCGGTCGCGATCGCGGCGGCGGTGGCCATCAATTGATAGGCGAGGATGCCGTCGCCCGGAAAGGCGGCGGCGACGGCATAGATCAGGAACAGGCCGACGGGCTTGCGGTCCCAGATGTCGATGAACGGCACCGCGCCGTGCCACATCCGCTCGCCGACCAGCAGATAGAATTGCTCGTCGACATGGATGACCGGGTTGCCGAAATCCCAGACGCGCAGGCCGAGTGCGACGAACGCGAGCAGGAGAAGCGGGACCGCAGCCCGCGGGCGGACCGGCAACGCGGGCATGTCAGTAGAAGTTCTTGAGCGTCAGCCGCCGCTCGGTCCCGTCGCACATGCCGAAGCGAAGCACGCGCCCCGGCGCGCCCGCGGACCAGCCGGTATCGACGCTGCCGCCCGTGGGGGGCGGGACCGGCGTGCCGTCGACGGTGCAGATCTGCTCGCGCGCCTTCCACCCTGCGGCGGCGGCGGGGCTGCCGCGCATGACGTGAAGCACGCTCAGCCGGCCGCTGTCATAGCCGACCAGCAGGCCGCTGGTCGAGCGGACCGGCGCATCCTTCGCGGTCGCGGTGGGCGAGAGAATCATGTGGCCGGCGCGCGCATCCATGAGCACGCGATAGCGCTGGAACAGACCGTTGCCGAGCCGCCCGATCGTCCCCGTCTGATCGGAAAAGCCGCCCTTGGGCTCGATCCGCGTCTCGATCGCGACGGGGCCGACACTACCGAACCGGACCGAGGGGAGGACCGCGAGATCGGTTTCGATCGCGCCGCCCAGCCCGAACGCCACAGCACTGGTCGTCGCAGCAGGCTTTGCCCGAAGCCCGGCCCAGCCGGTGCGCGAGAGCGTGAGCGCGGCGCCGTCGCCGGTATCGACGATCAGCGGCCGGACCTGACGACCCGCGATCGTCGCCGCGGTCGAGAAGACGCCGGTGCGCGGCAACCGGGCGAGCGGCGCTCGCGGCCCCGCGAACGGCATCCGCCCGCTTGGTAACAGGCGAAAACGGCGCGCCGCATAATCGATGTCGAGCGCGCAGCAGGCGAGCAGGTCGCTGCCGATCAGAATGTCGACGGGCTCGGCGCCGCCCGTGGCGATCGCGGAGAGGTCCACGACCGCAAGCCGCGCGCGCGCCTGCGTCAGGGCGCCGAGCGAAAGGCGTTCCACCCGCGTCCAGCCGAGCGGCACGGCACCGCCGATCGCATCCGCCCGCTCGCCGCGGCCGGGTTCGAGCTTCAGGCTCGCACGGTTGGCGAACAGGCGGGAGGCGACGCTGGTGCTGACGCCGGTGTCGAGGATGGCGGTCGCGCGGGTGCCGCCGATATTCATCGCGAAGCGGATCTGGTTGCCGGGGGTCAGCTCGAACGGGACCCAGCGCTGCTCGGCATCATGCGCGAGCAGCGGCTCGGCGACGTCGACAGGGACGCCGGGCGCCGCGGAAATGGGCAGGGCGACGAACGCCAGCAGGACGAGGTTCCAACGCACGGCCGCACGCCTAGCGCGCTTCGTCGCAGCATCCTAGCAGATTGGCGCTCAATTCGCCGCGATCAGATCGGTGATGCGCCGAAGCAAGGCCGACGCTTTTGCGGCGGTGGGCTCGTCATAGCGAACGATCGGAATGGCGAAGCCGAACGCGCCGACCGGCTTGCCATCGACGATCGCGAGGCGGGCGATACCGTGGATGCCCAGGGTGTGTTCCTCGTGAGTGTGAGCGAACCCCGCCCGTCGGATTGCCATGATTTCCGCCCGCAGCCCAGCCCCGTCGCAGATCGTCGTGGGCGTGAAGCGGCTCCGCTCGGTTTCGGTAAGGTAGGTTTCGACCTCGGCATCGCTCAGCGCCGCCAGCAACACCTTGCCCGCGGCAAAGCCATGGAGCGGCACGCGGCGTCCGACCTCGACCGCATAGCGCAGCGCGTGGTCGCTCGTTTCGGTCACCACCGCCTCGCATTCCCAGCCGCGGCGCACGAAGAAGGAAGCGGTCTCGTTGAGCTGGATCCTGAGCGCGCGGACGAGCGGCGCGGCACGCTCCGCCAGCGAGAAGCCGGCCCCGCGCGCCTGCAACCGCTCGAGCCGGGGACCGGGCGAGTAGCGTCGCCCCTCCCGCGAGAGATAGCCGCGCTCGACCAGCGTCGTCAAAAGGTAGGACAGGCTCGACACCGGGATCAGGAGTGCCCCGGCGATCTCCTGCGCGACGAGCGGGCGGCCGTGCGCGACGACATATTCGAGGATGTCGAGCGTGCGCATCGCCGATTTGACGGTCGCTGTCGTGGCGGCGGCGGGCGGCGGAGAATCGGACATGTCCGGTTTCTATACCCCGATCGCGCCAACGCCGCGCCTGTTCCGATATGCGATGATTTCGTGCCAACGAAGGGGTTGGCGGGCGGCGCCATCAAAAACGGTCATCGCGGCGCATCCCCGATTGACAGTCCTGCTGCACCGCGACAGGTCTGTTCGCGTCGCGGCCGGGCAACCGGCGGACACGCGCGGGAGAGTGCGGGCCGTTGGGCACGCCACCGAAGGAGCAACCGCCCCGGAATCTCTCAGGTGCCAAGGACCGCGCGGGTCAGGCGACACTCTGGAAAGCGGTGCCGGTTCGTCCGGTGCCCACCGAAGGGGTAACCCGGGTCCGCCCCGGGGAAAGCTCTCAGGTTCCCGTGACAGAGGGGGCGACGGGTCGATCGGCCGGACAGGACGATCGCGCTCGTCGCGTGACCACCCCCTGTGACCATGGAACCGCCCATGACCGACGAAACGCTGCTCGAAGACGAGCTTGCCCCGCCCGAGACGCTGACGCTGCCGCTCGATGCTTGGCACCGGGCGCAGGGCGCGCGGATGGTCGAGTTCGCCGGGTATTACATGCCGATCCAGTATGAAGGCATCATGGCCGAGCACCAGTGGGTGCGCGAGGCCGCGGGCCTGTTCGACGTCAGCCATATGGGCCAGCTTCGCATCGCCGGGCCGAACGTGGTCGCCGCGCTCGAGGCGCTGCTGCCCGCCGACGTGGCCGGGTTGGGCGAGGGGCGTCAGCGTTACTCACTGCTGCTCGCGGACGACGGCGGCATCCTCGACGACCTGATGCTCGCGCGGCTGCCCGCCGGCGATCCGCTGGGCGAGGGTGAGGATGGCGAGACGGCCTTCTACATGGTCGTCAACGGCGCGACCAAGTGGGACGACATGGGCCATCTGCGCGAGCGGCTGGACGATGCGATCACGCTCAACCTGCTCGACGAACGCGCGCTCCTCGCGCTTCAGGGGCCGAAGGCGGTCGACGTGATCGACCGGCTGGTGCCGGGCGTGGCGACGCTCGGCTTCATGCAGGCGGGCGCGTTCGACTGGAACGGCAGCGCGCTCTGGATCAGCCGCTCGGGCTATACCGGCGAGGACGGGTTCGAGATTTCGGTGCCCGACACGGCGGTCGAGGCGCTGGCAGCGGCGCTTGTCGCCGAGCCCGAAGTGAAGCCCATCGGCCTCGGCGCGCGCGATTCGCTGCGGCTGGAGGCAGGGTTGCCGCTCTATGGCCACGACCTGACGCCCGAGACGACGCCGGTCGAGGCGGACCTCGGCTTCGCGCTGTCGAAGCGGCGGCGAGAGGAAGCCGGCTTTCCGGGCGCCGAGCGCATCCTTGGCGAGCATGCCAGCGGCAGCGCGATGAAGCGCGTCGGGCTGACCGTCGAGGGACGCCAGCCGGTGCGCGAGGGTGCGCTCGTCGTCGACGGCGAAGGCGCGCCGATCGGCCGCGTCACCTCCGGCGGGTTCGCGCCGAGCGTCGGTCAGCCCATCGCCATGGCCTTCGTCCCCGCCGCGCTCGCCGTGCCGGGCACCGCGATCAATCTTCTCCAGCGGGGCAAGCCGCACGCCGCCACCGTCGTGCCCATGCCCTTCGTCCCCCACCGCTATGTCCGCAAGGGAGCGCCCAAGTGACCCGTTACTTCACCAACGAACATGAATGGATCGACGTCGACGGCGACACCGCAACGGTCGGCATCACCGATTACGCGCAGGGCCAACTCGGCGACATCGTCTTCGTCGAAGTGCCTGAGGAAGGGCGCGAAGTGTCGAAGGGCGGCGAGGCCGCGGTGGTCGAGAGCGTGAAGGCGGCCAGCGACGTCTATGCCCCTGTCACCGGCACCGTCACCGAGGGCAATGCCGCGCTGACCGACGACCCCTCGCTCGTCAACAGCGACCCCGAGGGAACCGGTTGGTTCTTTAAGCTGACCCTTGCCGACAAGGGCGAGCTCGACGGCCTGATGGATGAGGCCGCGTACAAGGACTTCGTCGCAAGTCTCTGATTTCTAGCCGCTCGCCACTCTTGGGCGGGCAGGAGCAAGTGATGCGCTATCTCCCCCTGACCGATACCGACCGTTCGGAAATGCTGAACGTCATCAGCGCGTCGTCGATCGACGCGCTGTTCGCCGACGTGCCCGAAGAAGCGCGGCTGACCGGCCCGATCCACGGTCTTCCACACCATGCCAGCGAACTGGCGGTCGAGCGGCACATGTCGGCCCTCGCGCGCCAGAACGTCGTCGCGGGCGAGGTACCGTTCTTCCTCGGCTGCGGGGCGTATCGGCATCATGTGCCCGCGAGCGTCGATCACCTGATTCAGCGCGGCGAGTTCCTGACGGCCTACACGCCATACCAGCCCGAGATCGCGCAGGGCACGCTGCAGATGCTGTTCGAGTTCCAGACGCAGGTTGCGCGCCTGCTCGGGACCGACGTCGCCAACGCTTCGATGTACGACGGCTCGACCGCAGCCTGGGAAGCAATCGTCATGGCGCGGCGGGTGACGCGGCGGGCCAAGGCAATCCTGTCGAGCGGGCTGCACCCGCATTACGTGTCGGTCGCCAACACGATGGCGAAGTTCACCGGCGATGACGTCAAGTCGTCGCTGCCCGACCTGTCGGCCGAGGGTGACATCGACGCGCTGATCGGCGCGATCGACGAGGATACCTCGTGCGTCGTCGTCCAGTATCCCGACATTCTCGGCCGCATCGCCGACCTCTCCGAGCTCGCCGCCGCTTGCCAGGCGAAGAAGGCGCTGCTGATCGCCGTCGTGACCGAGCCGGTTGCGCTGGGTGCGATCAAGTCGCCGGGCGAGATGGGCGCGGATATCGTCGTGGGCGAAGGGCAGTCGCTGGGCGTCGGGCTTCAGTTTGGCGGGCCCTATGTCGGCCTGTTCGGCTGCAAGGAGAAATATGTCCGCCAGATGCCGGGGCGCCTGTGCGGCGAAACCGTTGATGCCGAGGGCAAGCGCGGCTTCGTCCTGACGCTCTCCACGCGCGAGCAACACATCCGGCGCGAGAAGGCGACGTCGAACATCTGCACCAACTCGGGGCTCTGCGCGCTCGCTTTCTCGATCCACATGACATTGCTGGGCGAGAAGGGCCTGCGCGGGCTTGCCGAGGCCAATCACCTCGCCGCCAGCGCCGCCGCGGACCGGTTGGCCAGGGTGCCGGGAGTCGAGCTCGTCACGCCCGCCTTCTTCAACGAGTTCACGCTGAAGCTGTCGAAGGAGGCGCGCCCGATCGTCCGCGAGCTTGCCGACCGCCGCATCCTGGCGGGCGTGTCGCTCGGCCGCCTTTATCCGGGGGTCGAGGCGCTGGAGAATGGGCTGGTCGTCGCCGTGACCGAAACCGCAACCGCCGAAGATGTCGAAACGCTCGCCACCGCGCTTCAGGAGTTGCTGGCATGAACGCGATCAACCAGAGCGGGTGGAAGCCCGAAATGAACACCGCCGACGGCGCGGCCCCTGCCACCAGCACCGGCAACCGCGCGCTGATGCTGGAGGAAGCGCTGATCTTCGAGATCGGCACGACCGAGACGACCGGCGTCGACCTGCCGGAGGTGCCGAAGGGCGGGAGCCGGCTCGGTTCGCTCGCGCGCGCCAAGCCGATCGGCCTGCCGGGGCTGTCGGAGCCGGAGACGGTTCGGCACTATACCCGCCTCAGCCGCCAGAACTATGCCATCGACCTGGGCCTCTTCCCGCTCGGCTCGTGCACGATGAAGCATAACCCGCGCCTCAACGAGCGGATGGCGCGGTTGCCGGGGTTCGCCGACATCCACCCGCTCCAGCCCGTCGACACGGTGCAGGGCGCGCTGGGCGTCATCAACGAACTGGCGGTGTGGCTGATCGAGCTGACCGGCATGTACGGCGTCGCGATGAGCCCGAAGGCGGGCGCGCATGGCGAGCTGTGCGGCATCCTGTGCATCAAGGCCGCGCTCGAGGCGCGGGGCGAGGGGCATCGCAAGGTCATCCTTGTACCCGAAAGCGCGCACGGGACGAACCCGGCAACCGCGGCGTTCGCTGGCTTCAGCGTCGAGAACATCCCCGCCACCGACGAGGGGCGGGTGGATACCGAGGCGCTTAAAAGCCGGCTCGGTCCCGACGTCGCGGGCGTGATGATCACCAACCCGAACACCTGCGGCCTCTTCGAACGCGATCTTAAGATCATCTCGGATGCCGTTCATGCGGCGGGCGGTTACGTCTATTGCGACGGCGCCAACTTCAACGCGATCGTCGGCCGCGTGCGGCCCGGCGACCTTGGCGTCGATGCGATGCACATCAACCTGCACAAGACCTTTTCCACGCCGCATGGCGGCGGCGGGCCAGGCTCGGGGCCGGTGGTGTTGTCGGAGGCACTGGCACCGTTCGGCCCGCTCCCCTTCACTGCGCGCCACGCGGACGGGCATATCCAGCTTGTCGAGGAGGAGACGGTGGGCGAGGATCATCCGCACAGCTTCGGCCGGATGACCGCGTTCCACGGCCAGATGGGCATGTTCACCCGCGCGCTGACCTATATCCTCAGCCACGGTGCGGACGGGTTGGCACAGGTGGCGGGCGACGCGGTGCTCAACGCCAACTACGTGCTGCGCCGGCTGGAGGGTGTGCTCGACGCGCCGTTCGCCAAGTCCGGGCATTGCATGCACGAGGCGCTGTTCAGCGACGACGGCCTGCCCGCCGGCTTCTCGACGCTCGACATCGCCAAGGGGCTGATCGACGAGGGCTTCCACCCAATGACGGTCTATTTCCCGCTGGTCGTGCACGGCGCGATGCTGGTGGAGCCGACCGAGACGGAGTCGAAGGCGGCGCTCGACCAGTTCATCGGTGCGCTGGGTAGCGTGGCCGAGCGGGCGAAGGCGGGCGATGCCAGCCTGAAGGCCGCGCCGCACTACGCCCCGCGCCGACGCCTCGACGAGACGCAGGCGGCCCGAAAGCCGGTGCTGGTCTGGAAGGAGACGCCGCTGGCCGAGGCGGCGGAGTAAGAGGAAGGGGGGCGGCTCGTCGAAGCCGCCCCTTTTTTGTCAGCCGAACAGTTTCGCGGCCGTCTCCGCCACGCGCTTGCCTTGATAGCGGGCGCCGTCGAGTTCGACCCCGCTCGGTTGGCGGCTGCCGTCGCCATCTGCCAGCGTCGTCGCGCCATAGGGCGAGCCGCCCTTGATCTCGTCCAACCCCATCTGGCCCTGGAAGCCATAGTCCAGACCCACCACGGTCATGCCGAAGTGCAACAGGTTGGTGATGATCGAGAAAAGCGTCGTCTCCTGCCCGCCATGCTGGCTGGCGGTCGAGGTGAAGGCCGCGCCCACCTTGCCGTTCAGCGCGCCGCGGAACCATAGGCCACCCGCCTGGTCGAGGAAGCTGGCAAGCTGACTCGACACCCGGCCGAAGCGCGTCGGGCTGCCGACGATGATCGCGTCGTAATCGGCGAGCTGCTCAACGCTCTCGATGACGGCGTGCGTGTGGTCGGACTTGAAGCCGGCAGTCTTGACGACCTCCGCCGGGGCAGTCTCGGGGACACGCAGGATATCGACCTCGGCACCGGCCGAGCGGGCACCGTCGGCAACGGCATCCGCCATCTGCGACAGGTGGCCGTAGGAGGAGTAATAAAGGACCAGAACCTTTGCCATCGAACGTCTCCTTGAGAATGGGGGTGGGAGGAAGGCGGGGGTGTAGGGGAGTACCTTCCTCCCGGGGCGCCCGCCGGGAGGGACGGGCGGGCGCCGAGGGGGTTATTCGCTGTCGACCAGGACCAGCTCGGCCTCTTCGATCGCGCGAATCGTGTAGGTTCTGCCGCCGGTCAGGGCCGCGCCGTCGCGCGCGTCGAACCGCTCGCCATCGACCTCGATCGCGCCCGTGGCGGGGACGAGATAGGCGTGACGGCCTTCACCCACGACATGCTCGGTGCTCTCGCCGGCCTTCAACGTTGCACCCATGACGCGGGCGTCGGCGCGGATGGGGAGGGCATCGGTATCCTCGGCAAAGCCGCTCGCCAGCGTGACGAACCGGCCCGAGCGTTCGCCCTTGGGAAAGGGCTTGGCCCCCCAGCTCGGCGCGCCGCCCTGACGCTTGGGTTCGATCCAGATCTGGAACAACGTCGTCGTCTCGGGCTCGAGGTTGTATTCGGCGTGGCGCACGCCGGTGCCCGCCGACATCACCTGGACGTCGCCCGCCTGTGTGCGGCCCTGGTTGCCCATCGAGTCCTGGTGCGTGATCGCACCCTTCCGCACATAGGTGATGATTTCCATGTCGCGGTGCGGATGCGGGGGGAAACCGCTGTTGGCGGCGATCTCGTCGTCGTTCCAGACGCGGATCGCACCCCAGCCCATGCGGGCCGGATCGTAATAATTGGCGAACGAGAAATGATGCCGCGCGTTGAGCCAGCCATGGTCGGCATGGCCGAGCGAAGCGAAGGGGCGTTTGTCGATCATCGGTCGATCTCCTTGGTTGCGTCGGAGATAGGCGATGTGCTTGGCATCGAAAATGGAAACGAGGGAAACGGATCGTTTCACCTATTCGTACGTGATCCGGCCCGCCGCCTCTGTCAGGAAGACCCCATGGCCCGCATCGTCATCACCCGCGCCATCGCGATCGATAGCGACGAGATCGACGAGCGCTTCACGCGCGCGGGCGGCCCCGGCGGGCAGCACGTCAACACGACTGACAGCGCGGTGCAGCTTCGCTTCGACGTGGGTGCCAGTCCCAACCTGCCCGACCGGGTCAAGGCGCGACTGGCGATGCTGGCGGGCAGCCGGATGACGGAAGGCGGCATGCTGATCCTGCGCGCCGACGCCGCGCGGTCGCAGGAGATGAACCGGCGAGAGGCGCGCGAGCGGCTGATCGCTTTGATCCGCGAGGCGACGATCGTGCCCAAGGCGCGCCGCCCGACCAAGCCCACGCGCGCGTCCCAGACCCGGCGGGTCGATGCCAAGGCGCGGCGCGGCGCGATCAAAAGCGGGCGGGGCAGGTTCAATCCCGACTGATGCACTTGGTGATTGCAGAAACTGCAATCGCGATGTTAGCGTTCGCACTTGCAGCATGGCCTGATGCACTGCACAAAGAGCGTGCCTTTCAGGCATCCTCTCCTAAAACTTTTCGGGCCGGTCTCCTCGTGAGGCTGGCCTTTCTTTTTTCGCGCGAGGGTGCGGCAATGAAAAGCGCGCCGTGCGGCGAGGCCCGGCGCGCTCGAAATCATCAGGCTTTGGTCAGCTCACCCGTTCGGTATGCAGGGCCTCGAACCCTTCGATCGACAGCGCCAAGATGCGCTCCGCCACCGCTTCGGGCGGCTTGACGCTGGCGGGGTCCTCGCCCGGATAGGCGCGGGCGCGCATCTTCGTCCGCGTCGCGCCGGGATCGACGATCGCGGTGCGTACCCTGGTGATGTTCTTCATCTCCTCGCCGTACGCAGACAGGAGCGTTTCGAACGCCGCCTTCGACGCGCCGTACGCGCCCCAATAGGCACGCGGGGTACGTCCGACGCTGGAGGTGACGCCGATCACCCGCGCACCGTCGCTGCGGCGCAGCAGCGGGTCGAACGACGCGATCAGCGCGGCCTGTGCGCTGACATTGAGCGTCAGGACCTTGGCCAGTTCCTTCATATCGATCGCCGGCACCGCGGCCAGCGACCCCAGCATCGCGGCGTTGAGGACCATGATGTCCAGCGCCTGCCACCGCTCCGACACCGCGGTGGCAAGCTTGGCGACACCGTCGGTCTCAGTCAGGTCGAGCGGCGCGATCGTCGCCGATCCGCCCCCGGCATAGATCGCGTCCTCGACCTCCTCCAGCCCGCCCGCGGTGCGCGCAGTCAGGACGACATGCGCGCCCGCGTGGCCGAGCGCGATCGCAGTCGCTGCGCCGATCCCGCGCGACGCGCCGGTGACGAGCGCAAGCTTTCCGGCAAGCGGGCTATGGGTCATCATTCTTCCTTCTGGTTGGTCAGCCGACGCGCTCTTCGAGCATCGAGAATTGCTCGACCGTGCCGAGTTCGTCCTGATCGGTCAGGCTGGTCGGATAATCGCCGGTGAAGCAGGCGTCGCAGTGGCTCGGCCGGATGTCGGCGCGCTTTGCCTCGCCAAGCGCCTTGTAAAGGCCGTCGATCGACACGAACGCCAGGCTGTCGGCGTGGATGAAGTCGGTCATGCCGCCCACGTCCATCTTTGCGGCGAGCAGCTTGGCGCGCTCCGGCGTGTCGACGCCGTAGAAGCAGCTGTGGCGCGTCGGCGGCGATGCGATGCGCATGTGCACCTCGGCCGCGCCCGCTTCTCGCATCATCTGCACGATTTTGAGGCTGGTAGTGCCGCGGACGATCGAATCGTCGATCAGGACAACGCGCTTGCCCTGGATCAGCGCCCGGTTGGCGTTGTGCTTGAGCTTGACGCCCAGATGCCGAACCTTGTCGCCCGGCTGGATGAAGGTGCGCCCGACATAGTGCGAGCGGATGATGCCGAGCTCGAACGGGATACCCGACTGCTGGGCATAGCCGATCGCGGCAGGAACGCCCGAATCGGGGACGGGGATGACGAGATCGGCCTCGACCGGCGCCTCGATCGCGAGTTGCGCGCCGATGTTCTTGCGCACCGAATAGATCGACTGGTCGTCGACGATCGAATCCGGGCGGCTGAAATAGACATGCTCGAAGATGCACGGGCGCGGCGGCACCGGCTTGAACGGGCGGATCGAGCGGACCTTGCCGTCCTGGACGATAACGAGCTCGCCCGGGTCGACCGCACGCTCGAACTCGGCGCCCACCACGTCAAGCGCGACGGTTTCGGAGGCGAAGATCACCGTCTCGCCCAGCCGGCCCATGACGAGCGGCCGGATGCCGAGCGGGTCGCGACAGGCGATCATGCCCTCGGGCGTCATGCAAATGAGCGAGTAGGCGCCCTCGATCCGCTTCAACGCATCGATGAACTTGTCGAGCAGCGAGCGATAGCTCGACGTCGCGACGAGGTGGATGATGACCTCGGTATCGCTGGTCGACTGGAAGATCGAACCTGAGCGGACAAGGTCGCGCTTCAGCCGCAGCGCGTTCGAGATATTGCCATTGTGGGCGATCGCAAACCCGCCGCTGGCGAGGTCGGCATAGAGCGGCTGGACGTTGCGCAGCGCCGTCTCGCCCGTCGTCGAATAGCGGACATGGCCCGCCGCGACGCCGCCCGGCAGCGCACGGATGATCTCGTCGCGGTCGAAATTGCCCGCGACATGGCCCATCGCGCGGTGGGTGTGGAACTGGGTCCCGTCGAAGGTCGAGATGCCGGCGGCTTCCTGCCCGCGATGCTGGAGCGCGTGAAGGCCGAGCGCGACGAGCGCGGCGGCGCCCTCTGCGCCCGAAACCCCGAAGATTCCGCACTCCTCGCGCAGGTGGTCGTCGTCGAACGGGTGAGTGGTCAGCATGCGCCCGGAGCTTTCCCTTGGGGGATTCGTTGCGCGCCATATAGGGGCGCGCATCGCCTTTGTCGCCCCATTGTCACATGCGATACCGGGACCCGCCCCGGCTCGCCTGCGTTCTCAACGGCTAAGGAGACAGGCAATGGCAGCTAAGAAGGCGGCGGACCACGGCAATTCGGTCAAGGACGACAAGCTCTACGAGGACCTGCGCCGCGACGGCGCCTCGAAGGAAAAGGCCGCGCGCATCGCCAATGCGAAGGCGACGGGCACGCTCAAGCCTAAGTCGACCGAACTCGAGGATCGCAGCAAGGCCGATCTCTATGCCGAGGCGAAGAAGATCGGCATTAAGGGGCGCTCGGCGATGACCAAGGCCGAGCTGGTAAAGGCGATCCGAAGCCATTGATATGGCGCGACCTTCGCGGCACCGTGCCGGCCGGAGGTAAGCGATGGCGTGGTTGATGCTGGCACAGGCGATCGTCGCGGCAAGCGGGCCGGTGGTGATCGAGAGCAAGGAGCAGGCAAGGGCGATGGCGGCGCTACCGCAGTCGCTGGCTGACGAATTGCTGGCGCCGGGTCATCCGCCTGTCGATGACGCTCAGGTCGATCGCTGGACGGGAATGCCCCCGCCGCCGCCAGGTTCGCCACCGCAGTTTCGCGTCCAATTGCAGACGCGTCCTGAACCCGCCGAACCCGGTTTCTGCAAACGCACGGCGATCGACTTGATCGTCCTTAACCCCGGTCCGGCGGCGACTAGTCGAATTGCGGATACACGCGTCCTGTATCGTCTTGGCGCTCGCTGCGCGGTTGGTCGAAATGCGTATGGAGAGTACAGCGACACGATTGCTCGCGATGCGATCCGTGCGCTTGACGCCCTTCAGAAGCGGCGACGGATCGACGTTTCGGTGATGTTTGACGACAGGATGCCTGAAAGCGTCGATGGCGACCGATATCCGGATGGCGTGGCCGCATTGCGCGCAGTGCCGCTTCGCGAGGTGAGTTGGGCTGGGCCTGCAAGTCGAGCGCGATTTTCTAACGCGATGACGGCCGCTGCCGATGACTCGATCCAGATCGGCTTCTACGCCAGCGGTTCGTGGAGCGGAGTTGTTACGATCCGGAACTCGCGGATCATTCGGGTCGCGTTGAGCCGTAGTATCCCGCCGCCCTTCTGACTTTCGCACCTCGCCGCGCGCGGCTATCGCATCCCAATGCCCGACCCCCGCGAAACCGGCCTAACCTTCGATCCGAAATACGACGCCGCCGGCCTCGTCACCGCGGTCGTGACCGATGCTGCCACCGGTGAGGTGCTGATGCTCGCGCACATGAATGCAGAGGCGCTGGCGGCGACGCTGGCGAGCCGGGAGGCGACCTTCTGGTCGCGCAGCCGCGGCAAGCTCTGGAAGAAGGGCGAGACGTCCGGCCATGTGCTGACGGTCCGCGATATCCGCATCGATTGCGATCAGGACGCCTTGTGGCTGATCTGCGAGCCGGCCGGTCCCGCCTGCCACACCGGCGCGCGCAGCTGCTTCTATCGCCGCGTGACCGAAAATGGTCTCGAAGCGGTCGATTAGCCTGATCGCCGCGCTCCTGCTCGCAGGATGCGGGCAGGGGGCGCCGGAGGCGGGCAACGCCGTGTCGCTGGAGGCGGCGGCGCGGGCGCGGGGGCTGATCGTTGATCCCGCCGACGCCCCGCTCACCGGCCTCTATGCGCGTGCGAACGATCGGCTGTGCCTGATCGAACAGGGCGGGGCGGCGCGGATCGGCATGGTCAGCGACTATGGCGACGGCCTCGCCTGCGCCGCGACCGGCGTCGCGCGGCGAAGCGGCGAGTCGCTGTCGGTCGAGCTCGGCGCCGCCGGCGACTGCGCGTTCGAGGCGCAGTTCGACGGCGAGCGCATCGTCTTTCCCGCGAAGCTGCCCGACGGCTGCAAGCGGTTCTGCGATCCCCGCGCCTCGCTGTCCGCCTTCTCGGTCGAGCGGCTGTCGGCCAGCGAATCCGAAGCCTCGGCGCTGCGCGATCCGCGCGGCAGGTTACTCTGTCCCAGTTGACGTTTACGTCAGGGGAAGGTATTTCGGCGACATGCTCAGCACCGTCGCCACCCATGAGGCGCTTGCGCCGATCGAGCCGCGGCACGACCGCGACGCCTTCAGCATCTCGGACCTGTGCGCCGAGTTCGGCGTCACGCCCCGCGCGCTCCGCT
This sequence comes from uncultured Sphingomonas sp., assembly GCA_913775315.1. Taxonomy (GTDB): domain Bacteria; phylum Pseudomonadota; class Alphaproteobacteria; order Sphingomonadales; family Sphingomonadaceae; genus Sphingomonas. The sequence continues at coordinate 35,461 of CAJYIX010000005.1, forward strand.
TCTACGAGGACGAAGGGCTGATCGGCCCCGAGCGGCGCGGGTTGCAGCGCATCTATTCCCACCGCGACCGTGCGCGGCTCGCCTGGATCCTGCGCGGCAAGCGCGTCGGCTTCAGCCTGTCGGACATTCGCGAGATGATCGACCTTTATGACATCGGCGACGGCCGCCGCGCCCAGCGGCAGGTGACGATCGAGAAATGCCGCGCGCGCATCGACCTGCTCGAGGCGCAGAAGCGCGATATCGACGCCGCCATCACCGAGCTCAACGAATTCCTCGCCGTCGTCGAGTCGGCGAGCGACAACAAGCACGCCTGAGAGGAAGCACATGCCCCAGTACAATCCGCCCGTCCGCGATACCCGCTTCGTGCTCGACCATGTCGTCGGGCTTGAGCGCCACGCCAACCTGCCCGGCTTTGCCAATGCGACCCCCGACATGGTCGACGCGGTGCTGGAAGAGGGTGGGCGGTTCGTCGCTGAGGTGCTGTTCCCGATCAACCATTCGGGCGATCAGGAGGGGTGCACCCGCCACCCCGACGGGAGCGTGACGACGCCCAAGGGTTTCAAGGAAGCCTATGACCAGCTTCGCGAAGCGGGCTGGATGACGCTCGGCGCGCCGGAGGAGTTCGGCGGGCAGGGAATGCCGCACACCGTCTCGACCGCGTTCGAGGAGTATATGATCTCGGCCAATATGGCGTTCGCCATGTATCCGGGGCTGACCCACGGCGCGATCGCCGCCCTGCTCGCCAAAGGATCGGACGAGCAGAAGGCGCTCTATGTCCCGCGCATGGTGTCGGGCGAGTGGGGCGGCACGATGAACCTGACCGAGCCGCATTGCGGCACCGATCTCGGCCTCATCAAGACCAAGGCCGAGCCGCAGGCGGATGGCAGCTACGCCATCACCGGCACCAAGATCTTCATTTCCTCGGGCGAGCACGACCTCACCTCGAACATCATCCACCTCGTCCTCGCAAAGACGCCCGGCGCTCCCGACAGCTCGAAGGGGATCAGCCTGTTCGTGGTGCCCAAGTTCACGGTGAACGAGGACGGCTCGCTGGGCGAGCGCAACACGCTGTCCTGCGGCTCGATCGAGCACAAGATGGGCATTCACGGCAATTCGACCTGCGTCATGAACTATGACGGCGCGAAGGGCTGGATGGTCGGCGAGGAGAACAAGGGCCTCGCCGCGATGTTCATCATGATGAACGCCGCACGGCTGGGCGTCGGGCTCCAGGGTCTGGGCGTCGCCGAGGTGGCGTACCAGAACGCCGTTCAGTATGCGCACGATCGCCGTCAGGGCCGCGCGCTGACCGGCCCGGCCGAGCCCGTGGAAAAGGCCGATACGCTGTTCGTCCACCCCGACGTGCGCCGGATGCTGATGGAAGCCAAGGCCCTGACCGAGGGGCTGCGCGCACTCTGCCTCTGGGGCGCGCTCCAGGTCGACCTGTCGCACAAGGCGCCCGACGAGGGGGAACGCCAGCTGGCCGACGACCTGATCGGGCTGCTGACCCCGGTCATCAAGGGTTATGGCACCGACAAGGGTTACGACATCGCCACCAACGCGCAGCAGGTTTATGGCGGCCACGGCTACATCGCCGAATGGGGCATGGAGCAATATGTCCGCGATGCCCGGATCGCCATGATCTACGAGGGCACCAACGGCGTGCAGGCGATGGACCTCGTCGGTCGCAAGCTCGCCCAGAATGGCGGCCGCGCGGTACAGGCGTTCTTCAAGCTGGTCGGCGACGAGATCGCCGCGGCCAAGCAGGAAGAGGGTTCGGCCGACTTCGCCAACCGGCTGGAGCGCGCGCTGAACGAGCTTCAGGCGGCGACGATGTGGTTCCTTCAAAACGGCATGAAGAACCCCGAGAATGTCGGCGCGGGCGCGCACAGCTACATGCACCTTATGGGTATCGTCGCGACCGGCCTGATGTGGCTGCGCATGGCGCGCGCCGCGGCCAAGCTGATCGCGGCGGGTGAGGGGGACGCGAAATTCCTGAACGCCAAGCTCGTTACCGCGCGCTTCTATGCCGAGCGCATCCTGCCCGACGCCGGCGCCCTTCGCCGCAAGATCGAGGGCGGGGCCGAGAGCGTGATGGCGCTCGAGCCCGAGCTGTTCATGGCGGCGTAAATCCAGCTCACCGTCACCCCGGGGCGAGACCCGGGGTGACGGCGGGTTGTGGTCAGTCGGGTTTCGCCGCTGCCGGCCCGGTCGCCTGCTTGACCGGCGGCGGCGGTGTGGCAGCGGTCGGCGGGGCAAGCGTGCCGGTCTTGCGCCGGACCCCGCCCAGTTCGGCCGGCGGCGCTTCCCTCTGCTCGCCGAGGCCCAGCGCGGCGCGGAGCCCCGATCCCGGCATCGCCTCCAGCTTGAAAGCGTCGGCCTTCGCCGCGGCGGGCGCGAAGACCTGTACCTTCATGCACTGCGTCGGATCGGGCCGCGCGAAGCGGTCGCACGCCCATAGCGCCTTGTCGAAATTGCGCGTGCGGTCGCGTAGATAGCTGAACGCCAGCCGCTCCATCTGGCGCGGATCGCCGGGCAGCGCGGCGGGCGTGTCGGCGCGATCGGTCCAGGCTAGCAGCTTGCAATAGGGCCGGTCGCCGCACACGCGACCCGCGAACGCCGCATATTCCGCCGGCGGCAGACGCGGGTCGAGCGTCACGAGGAAGCTGTTCGGATCGCTCGCCAGCGGCTGCGGCAGCGCGTCGGGCGGCAGCAGCGCGGCGTCGACGGGCACGTCGCCCCCGGCGAGAAGATCGCTCGCCTCGCCATGCGACGGTGCGATGCCCTTGAGCTTGGCGATCAACGGCTCGTTGGCGAGATAGCGGCCCCGGAACGCGGGCGGCGTGCCCCACCAGCCGGTCCAGCGGAAGAACAGGTGCGTGTGCACTTCGCTGATCTTGTCGAGGCTGGACGACCAATAGGGGACGACCCAGTTGGTGTGATAGTGCGTGGCGGTGCCGACCGACTTCTCGACCGATCCGGCGAGCGCGGTCGCCGCGACGTCGCGCGCGCGGCCCCACGCCTCGTCCGAATAGCGGCGCGCGAGCGCGCCGTCGCAGGTGAAGGTGAACTGGCAGCCCGTCCGGCGCTCCGCCCCCTGAAAGACGACGCCGCAGACGGTCTTGGGAAAGGCGGGGTGGCGGACGCGGTTGAGGATGACTTGGGCCACCGCGCGCTGGCCGACGGTGTCGTCGCCCGCTTCGTAGAGGACGCCCGCGGTCAGGCAGTCGGTCGCGCGCGCGATGCTGCCCTCGTCACCCGTCACCCGGAACGGACGCGCCGGGAGGAGCGGCGCTGACGAGAAGGGGATCGAAGCATTGTAGGCGAGCGCTTCCTGCGGCGCGAGCGCGACGAAGACGGCGGGTTCGACCGGCGGCAGTTCGGCGGGCGGGATGACCCGGGCGGGCGGGACCGCTCGCGCGACCTTCTTCGCGACGGGGACGATGCGCGGCGCAGTGGCGACGATGACCAGCGGCACGGCGATCGCGAGCAGCGCGACAAGGCCGAGCACGGCGAGCAGCCAAGCGGGCACCGGCCCTTCCGGCAGCAGGCGCTTGACGAGCGGCGTGGGGGGCGGGGTCATCTGGTGCATAAACGAAACGCCCCGCGCGTGCGAAGCGGCGGGGCGTTAGCGTATCTCGCCGAAAACGGCAAAGATCGGGTTTACTGCTCGGGCAGGAAGTCCGGAACCGACAGATACCGCTCGCCGGTGTCGTAATTGAAGCCGAGCACGCGCGTGCCCTCGGGCAGTTCGGGCAGCTTCTTGGCGATCGCCGCCAGTGTCCCGCCTGACGAGATGCCGACCAGCATCCCTTCCTCGCGCGCCGAACGGCGAGCGAAGTCCTTGGCCGCGTCCGCCGACACCTGGATCACGCCGTCGATCGCCTGGGTATGCAGGTTGGCGGGGACGAAGCCGGCACCGATGCCCTGGATCGGGTGCGGGCCGGGCTGGCCGCCCGAGATGACGGGCGAGAGTTCGGGCTCGACCGCATAGACCTTGAGGTCGGGCCATGCCTTTTTCAGTTCCTCGGCGACGCCGGTGATGTGGCCGCCGGTGCCGACGCCGGTGATGATGACGTCAATCGGCGTGTCGCGGAAGTCGGTGAGGATCTCCTGCGCCGTCGTGCGGACATGGACGTCGACGTTCGCCGTGTTCTCGAACTGCTGCGGCATCCAAGCGCCGGGCGTCGCCTCGACGATCTCCAGCGCGCGCTCAATCGCGCCCTTCATGCCCTTTTCGCGCGGGGTGAGGTCGAATGTTGCGCCGTAGGCGAGCATCAGGCGGCGGCGCTCGATCGACATGCTCTCTGGCATGACGAGGATCAGCTTGTAGCCCTTGACCGCCGCGACCATCGCCAGACCGACGCCGGTGTTGCCGCTGGTCGGCTCGACGATCGTGCCGCCGGGCTGGAGCTTGCCGTCCCGCTCAGCCGCCTCGATCATCGCCAGCGCGATGCGGTCCTTGATCGAGCCGCCGGGGTTCGACCGCTCCGACTTGATCCAGACCTCTCGGTCGCCGAACAGGCGCTGGATGCGGACGTGCGGCGTATTGCCGATCGTCGCCAGGATCGTCTGTGCCTTCATGCCAACTTCTCCTCTAGCGGGGGATATTCGAGCGTCTCGGGTGGGTCAAAGCTGCGCGCGGCGCGCAGTTCCGGGAACAGCCGGTCCCAGAAGATCGTGACGAGCACCGCCAGCGCACCGCCGCCCGCGACCGCCACCACTGGCCCCACCGCGGCGGCGAGGAAGCCCGAGCGCGCCTCGCCCAGCTCGTTCGAGCCGGAAACGAACAGCGTCGAGACCGCGCCGACCCGGCCGCGCATCTCGTCGGGGGTGTAGAGCTGGATCAGCGACTGGCGTACATAGACCGACACCATGTCGGTCGCGCCGACGACGACCAGCGCCGCGAGCGACAGCGCGACCGCCGGGGCGAAGTCGCTGCCGACCGCCGAGGGGCCGAGAATGGGGACGAGCACTGGTGCGGCAAGGCCGAAGACGACGGTGGCGATGCCGAAGCCGATCACGGCGGCCAGCATCTTGCCGCCGACGTTGGTCTTGAGCGGCCGCCATGCGAAATACGCGCCGACAGCAACCGCGCCCACGGCCGGCGCGGCGCGCAGGTGGCCGAGCCCTTCGGCGCCGACCATCAGGATGTCGCGGGCATAGATCGGGAGCATGGCCGTCGCCCCGCCCAGCAGCACCGCGAACAGGTCGAGGCTGATCGCGCCGAGCACCAGGCGGTTGCGGCGGACATAGTGCAGGCCATCGACCATCTGGGCCCAGGGATTGGCCGCGCCGGTGATCTTCGATCGCGGGATCGGCTGAATGAAGAGCAGGCAGAGGAAGGCGAGGGCGAACAGGCCGGTCGAGGCGGCATAGGCGCCCCAGTCGGCCCAAGCGTAGAGGTAGCCGCCCATCGCCGGCCCGACGATCGACCCCGATTGCCACGCCAGCGACGACAGCGCGATCGCGGTCGGCAGCACGGCGGCGGGGACCAGGTTGGGGGCAAGCGCCTGTAGCGCGGGGCTGGCGAAGGCGCGCGCGACACCCAGCAGCGCGGCGACGGTGAACAACGCGGGCAGCGTGATCGCGTTGGTATAGGTTAGCCAGGCGAGGACGCCCGCGCACCCCATCTCCAGCGCCACCGACGCGCGCGCGATGAAGCGCCGGTCGACGCGGTCGGCCGCCCAGCCGGTGACGAGGCTGAGGAGGAGAAGCGGCACGAACTGTGCAATGCCGATCAGGCCTAGCTGGAACGCCGCGCCCTGGATGCCCATCGTCTCGCGCGCGATGTCATAGACCTGCCAGCCGATGACGATGACCATCGCCATCTGCGCGAGCGTCGAAGCGAGGCGCGCGATGAAATAGGCGCGGAAACTGGAAATGCGGAATGGATGGGGAGCCGACATGCGCCGTCAGTTGGAACCTAAAGTCCGACCATGCAACCGGGGATTGGCTTTTGTGGGCGCGAGCGGGGCTATCGCCCGCCCATCTCAAGCAACCGGCGCGGGGCGGCGAGTTCCCAGCTGACCGCGATCCGGTCGCCCACTCGCTCCCAATCCGGGTCCCGCCCGCTCACGCGCATCGCGACCCAGCCCGACGGGCCGAGATAGGCGGGGCGATAATAGAGGTCGGGGTCGCTCTCGATCAGCATCGCCTGTTCGTCGGCGCCGGTCGTGCGTACCATCACCGCGGTTTCCCCGTCGCCATGATGGTCGTGCCAGAAATAGGCGAAGAACTTGCCCTTCTCGACATGAAAGCCAGGTGAGCCGTGGCTCACTTTCTCGATCGCGGCGGGCAGGGCGAGGGCGAGGTCGCGCACGCGGGCAAGGGCGGCGTCGGGATCGGGGCTGAGCATCGGCCGAGTGTCGCGCAGGCCCGTGCCGACGGCAAGGTTATCGCGACAGGAAGCGGTCGAGCGCTTGCGGGTAGAGCCGATGCTCGGCGGTCAGAACGCGCGCGGCGAGCGTGTCTGGCGTGTCGCCGGCTTCGACGGGAACCTCGGCCTGCGCGATGACGGGACCGTCGTCTAGCGCCTCGGTCACCAGATGAACCGACGCGCCCGCGACCGTATCGCCTGCCTCGATCGCGCGGGCGTGGGTGTCGAGACCCTTGTATTTCGGCAGCAGCGACGGGTGGATGTTGAGGATGCGGCCTGCCCAGCGCTGGACGAAGGCGGGCGACAGCAGGCGCATGTAACCCGCGAGCGCGATCACCTCGACACCGGCATTGCGCATCGCGCCGTCGATCTCGGCCTCGTACTCGGGCTTGGGACGACCCTTGGGCGAGGCAGCAAAGGTCGCGATGCCCTGTTCCGCGGCCCAGGCGAGGCCGGGTGCCTCGGGCTTGTCGCTGGCGACGAGGACCACGTCGTAGCGCGCGTTGCCCTCGCGGCTGGCGGCGACGAGCGCCTGCATGTTCGAGCCGCGACCCGACAGGAGGATGCCGACGCGCGCGCGGTCAGCCATGGTGGTGCGTCGCCTCCCACGCGGCACGCGCCGACCAGGTTTCGACGCTGCCCGTGACGCTGCAGCCGCGCGCGCCGCCGTCGATCGTGCCGATGCGGTGGACGGTCTCGCCCGCCGTTTCGAGCTCGGCGGCGATCGTATCGGCCGCGTCCGCCGCGACGATCGCGACCATGCCGATGCCGCAGTTGAAGGTACGCGCCATCTCCTCGGGCTCGATCGCGCCCTGTGCCTGGAGGAACGCCATCAACCGCGGCTGTTCCCAGGCATCGGCGTCGATGCGGGCGTGCGTCCCCTCGGGCAGCACGCGCGGGATGTTCTCCAGGAGGCCGCCGCCGGTGATGTGCGCAAGCCCCTTGATCCGGCGCGCGCGGAGAAGCGGCAACAGGCTGGCGACATAGATGCGCGTGGGCGCCATCAGCGCGTCGATCAGGATCGTGTCCTGATCGAACAGCGCGGGGCGGTCGAGCTTCCAGCCCTTGTCGGCCGCAAGCCGGCGGACGAGCGAATAGCCGTTGGAATGGACGCCGGTCGACGCGAGCCCGAGCACCACGTCGCCGGGAGCGATGTCGCGGCCGGTCAGCAGCGCGTCGCGCTCCACCGCACCGACGCAGAAGCCGGCAAGGTCGTAGTCGCCGTCGGCGTACATTCCCGGCATCTCCGCCGTCTCGCCGCCGATCAGCGCGCAGCCAGCCTGACGGCATCCCTCGGCGATCCCGGCGATCACCCGCTGCGCGACCGCATTGTCGAGCTTGCCGCTGGCATAATAGTCGAGGAAGAACAGCGGCTCGGCGCCCTGCACGATCAGATCGTTGGCGCACATCGCGACGAGGTCGATGCCGACGCCGTCATGCGCCTCATGCTCGATCGCGAGCTTCAGCTTGGTGCCGACGCCGTCGTTGGCGGCGACGAGCAGCGGGTCGCTGAACCCCGCGGCCTTGAGGTCGAAAATCCCGCCAAACCCGCCCAGATCGGCATCCGCCCCCGGCCGCCGCGTGGCGCGCGCCAATGGGCCGATCGCGCGGACGAGCGCGTTGCCGGCGTCGATCGAGACGCCCGCCTGGGCATAGGTATAAGACTTGGGATCGGTCATGGCCGCCCGATAAGCCCGGCGCGCGGGCTAGGCAATGGGGCGGGCCCGCCGCAACCCCCTTGGATTTCGGCCGCACCTTCGCCAAAAGGGCGGCGATGCGGGGTCGGGTCGCCAGTTTCGCCATGTTTGCCGCCGGCGCCGCGATGGTGCTGGGCGTGACTTCCAGCCGTGCGCAGGACGGATCGGGCAGCTTCGAAGTGTCGGGCGTCGCGGTCGACGTGACGGCGAAGACGGCGGAGGCGGCGCGGACGGGCGGCTGGCGGCTGGCGCAGCGCAAGGGCTGGTCGATGCTGTCGCAGCGGCTGACGGGCAAGGCGGGCGACCTGCCCGACGGAACGCTCGACGGGCTGGTGACAGGCATCGTCGTCGAGAACGAACAGATCGGTCCCAATCGCTACATCGCGCGGCTGGGCGTTCTCTTTAATCGCGCGCGGGCGGCGGAGATTCTGGGCGTCAGCGGGTTCATGACCCGCTCGCCGCCGTTGCTCCTGATGCCGGTCATTCGCTCCGGCGGGACGGACACGGTGTTCGAGCGGGAGACGCCTTGGCACGCCGCCTGGGGCCGGTTCCGCACGGGCAATACGGCGATCGACTATATCCGGCCCGCGGGCAACGGGACCGACGCGCTCCTCATGAACGCGGGGCTGCTCGGGCGGCCGGGGCGCGGATGGTGGCGCAGCGTGCTCGACCAGTACGGCGCGAACGACGTGCTGATTCCGCAGGTAACGCTCTATCGCCAGTGGCCGGGCGGGCCGGTGATCGGCGTGTTCCGCGCCGGCTACGGTCCCGACAATCGCGATGCGGGCAGCTTCAGCCTGCGCGTGGCGAGCAGCGACGGCCTGCCCGCGCTGCTCGATACCGGGGTCAAGCGGCTGGACGAGATGTATCAGGCTGCGTTACGCGGCGGCCTGCTGCGGCCCGACCCGCTGCTCGACTTCGTTGCGCCGACCGACCAGCCGGTCGCCGAAGAGACGCTTGCGACGCCCGGTGAGGATACGCCGCTCATCGACGACAGCGGCGCGATGACGCTGCCGGCCGAGCCGGTGGCGACGGTGACGCTGCAGTTCGACACGCCCGGCGTCGGTGCGGTCAGTGCGGCCGAGGCGTCGGTCCGCGGCATTCCCGGCGTGCAGAGCGCGGTGACGAGCAGCCTGGCGCTTGGCGGCGTATCGCTAATGCGCGTCGACTTCGCGGGCGACCCGGCGGTGCTGGCGGTCGCGCTCAGCCAGCGCGGCTGGAGCGTCGAGGGGAGCGGCAACAGCCTGCGCATCCGCCGCGCGGGCCAGCCAGAGGCGCCGCCGCCGCAATGAGCCAGCTTCGCCTGCCGCTCCAACGCCCCGAAGGAGCGCGCAAGGACGAGTTCATCGTCGGCGACGCCAACATGGCCGCCGTCCATCATCTCGAACATTGGGGCACCTGGCCGGTCATGGCCGCGCTGCTGGTCGGGCCGCGCAAGTCGGGGCGCAGCCTGCTCGCGCGGTTGTTCACCCGGCGCGCGGGCGGGCGGATGATCGACGATGCCGAGCGCGCGAGCGAAACCGACATCTTCCACGCCTGGAACATCGCGCAGGCGGAGCGAAAGCCGCTGCTGATCGTCGCCGACCATGCGCCGCCCGAATGGATGCCGCGCCTGCCCGACCTGCGCTCGCGCCTCGCCGCCACGCCGGTCTTGCGGATCGAGGAGCCCGACGACGACCTGTTCGCCGCGCTGCTGCGCGACCAGTTCGAGCGGCGCGAGCTTTACGCCGGCGAGGAGCTGGTCGCTTGGCTGCTCAAGCGGGTCGAGCGGACCTATCTGTCGCTTGTCCGCATCGTCGATGCGCTCGACGATGCCGCGAACGAGGCGGACAAACGGCGGATTTCGATCCCGCTGGCACGCCCCGCCTTGTCAGCACGGGGGCTTCTGGTCCAAGGGGGCGGCGAACTTCGGCACGAGGAAGCATGACCCGTCCCGTTCGCCCCGACTTCGACGCCGTGCCCGATGAGGCGCCGGCCCCCGAGCTTCCGACAGGACGCTATTTCAATCGCGAGTTGAGCTGGCTGGCGTTCAACAAGCGGGTGATGGAGGAGGCGTGCAACGCCGCGCATCCGCTGCTCGAACGGCTCCGCTTCCTGTCGATCTCGGGCTCCAATTTCGACGAGTTCTTCATGGTCCGCGTCGCGGGCCTGAAGGGCCAGCAGGTGCAGGAGGTCGATTCGCGATCGATCGACGGCCTCAATCCGAACCAGCAACTCGCCGCGATCGTGGCGGAGGCCGGGCGCCTCGCCGACGAGCAGCAGGCCATCTGGCGCGACCTGTCCGCGCTGATGGCCGAGACAAGCATCCGCGTGCTGGGCGAGGACGCGATCGAGGACGAGGCCGACGAATGGCTCGACCGCCATTTCCGTGAGCAGATCTTCCCGATCCTGACGCCGCAAGCGCTAGACCCTGCACATCCGTTCCCGTTCATCCCCAACAAGGGGTCGAGCGTGATCTTCGACCTCGTCCGCAAGGCCGACGGACAGGCGATCCGTGAGCTCGTCCTGCTGCCGCCGACGCTGCCCCGCTTCGTTCGCGTGCCGGGCGAGCGGGCCTGCTACGTGCCGATGGAGGCGATGCTCAAGCGGTTCGCGCCGCAGCTCTTCCCCGGCTACGAGATCAAGGGGTCGGCGGGGTTCCGTGTCCTGCGCGACAGCGACATCGAGCTGGAGGAGGATGCCGAGGATCTCGTCCTCTACTTCCGCACCGCGATCAAGCGCCGCCGCCGCGGCCGCGTCATCCGCCTCGAGATGGAAACCGCGATCACCGCCGAGCTCGAAGCGGTGCTGATCGACGAGCTGGAGGGGAGCGAGGCACTGCTCACCGAAAAGGTCGGCTTCCTCGGCATCACCGACCTGTCGGCGCTGGTGGACGAGGATCGCCCTGACCTCAAATTTCCGCCGTTCAGCCCGCGCTTTCCCGAGCGGATCCGCGAATATGGCGGTGACTGTTTTGCGGCGATCCGGGCAAAGGATATCGTCGTCCACCACCCGTACGAGACGTTCGACGTGGTGCTCGCCTTCCTGAAGCAGGCCGCCGCCGATCCCGACGTGGTGGCGATAAAGCAGACGCTCTATCGCGCGGGCAAGCAGTCCGCGGTCATCAGCGCGCTGATCGCCGCGGCGGAGGCGGGCAAGTCGGTGACCGCGGTGGTCGAGCTGAAGGCGCGGTTCGACGAGGAGCAGAACCTTCTCTGGGCCGACGCGCTGGAGCGGGCGGGCGTGCAGGTCGTCTATGGCTTCATCGACTGGAAGACGCACGCCAAGGTGTCGATGGTCGTCCGGCGCGAGGGGGGCGAGTTCCGCAGCTACGTCCATTTCGGCACGGGCAATTATCACCCGATCACCGCGCGCATCTACACGGATCTCAGCTTCTTCACCGCCGACCCGGCGCTGGGACGCGATGCGGCGCAGCTGTTCAACTACATCACCGGCTATGTCGAGCCGCAGGGGCTGGAGCAGCTTCGCATGAGCCCGCGCGACCTGCGGGCCAGCCTGATCGCGCTGATCGACCGCGAGATCGGCTTCGCACGCGCTGGCAAGCCGGCGAGCCTGTGGGCCAAGATGAACTCGCTGGTCGACCCTGCGATCATCGAGAAACTTTATGAGGCGAGCGGCGCGGGGGTCGAGGTCGACCTGATCGTGCGCGGCATCTGCTGCTTGCGGCCGGGCGTGCCGGGCCTGTCCGACCATATCCGCGTGAAGTCGATCGTCGGTCGGTTCCTCGAGCACAGCCGCATCTGGGCGTTCGGCAACGGCAAGCCGCTGCCCAACGACGATGCACGCGTCTATATCTCGTCCGCCGACTGGATGCCGCGCAACTTCGACCGCCGCGTCGAGTTCATGCTGCCGATCACCAATCCGACCGTCCACGATCAGGTGCTGGACCAGGTGATGACCGCCAACTTGCTCGATACCGAGCAGAGCTGGGAATTGCAGCCCGATGGAACCTATGATCGCGACGAGCCGGGGTCGAAGCCCTTCAACCTCCATCGCTATTTCATGACCAATCCGTCGCTGTCGGGCCGCGGCGCCGCGCTGGCCAGCCGCGGGGCGGTGCCCAAGCTCAAGCTGCGCCGCGCGGTGCCGCTGGGACCGGTCCAGCCGCTGCCGCCGCCGCCCGAGCCGGCGCAGGATTTAGACCCGGCGTGAGCCTGTTCTTCCGCAAGCCCTCGGCTGAGGGCCGAGCGCGTACCGCGATCATCGACATCGGCTCGAACTCGATCCGCCTTGTCGTCTATGAGGGGCCGGCGCGGCTACCCGCTACGCTGTTCAATGAAAAGGTGATGGCGGGCCTCGGTCGCGGGCTCGCCGAAACCGGCGCGATCAGTGCCGAAGGGATGGCGATCGCCAGGGCCTCGCTCGCGCGCTTTGCCATGCTCGCCAGGGCGATGGAGGTCGACGAGACGCGCACCGTCGCCACCGCCGCGGTCCGCGATGCCTCGAACGGGCCGGAACTGCTGGCCATCGCAAAGGAGCTCGGCCTCTCGGTCGAGCTGCTGCCGGGGGAGGCGGAGGCGACGGCCTCGGGCCTCGGCGTGCTGTCGGCGATCCCCGATGCCGACGGCATCGTCGGCGATCTGGGCGGCGGCAGCCTCGAACTGGTCCGCGTCTCGAACGGTGAGGTGGGGGAGCGCGTGTCGTTCCCGCTCGGCGTGCTGCGCATCGCGGCAATCCGTGCGAAAGGCAAGGGGGCGCTCGACCGGCATGTCCACCGGACGCTGGCCGACGCGGGCTGGCTGGGGGCAGGGACCGCATTGCCGCTCTATCTGGTCGGCGGATCGTGGCGCGCACTCGCCCGGCTCGACATGCACCAGACCGCCTATCCGCTGCCGGTCATCCATGGCTACGGCCTGTCGATCGACACGATTGAGCGGCTGATCCGCCAGCTCGGCACGCTGCCCAAGGCCAAGTTGCGGACGATCCCCAACCTGTCGGGCGGGCGCATCGCGACGCTGGACGATGCCGCGCGGTTGCTGACCGTGCTGATGAAGCATCTGGGCAGCGAGGCGGCGATCACCTCCGCCTTCGGCCTGCGCGAGGGCCTGTTGCACGAGCGGCTCGACCCCGCGACCCGCGCGCTCGACCCGTTGATCGTCGCCGCACGCGAGGAGGGGCGGCGGCTGGGGCGGTTTCCCGAGCATGGCGATCTGCTCGACACCTGGATCGCGCCGCTGTTCGGGCAGGAGGCGCCGGAACTTGCCCGGCTGCGCCATGCCGCCTGCCTGCTGGCAGACGTGGGCTGGCTGGCCAACCCCGAGTTCCGGGCCGAGCGCGGGATCGAGATCGCGCTCCACGGCAACTGGGTGGCGATCGACGCGGACGGACGCGCGATGCTGGCGCAGGCGCTGTTCACCTGTTTCGGCGGCGGCACCGAATCGCCCGACCCGCTGGCGCGCCTCGCCAGTCCCGAGCGCCTGGAGGCGGCGGCGCGCTGGGGCCTGGCCATGCGCCTCGGCCAGCGCCTGTCGGGCGGGGTCGCCGGGCCGCTCAAGCGCACCGCGATCGCGCGCGACGGCGATAGGCTGACGCTGCGTACAGAGCCTAAGCAGGCCGCGCTTTACGGCGAGGCGGTCGAGCGGCGGCACAAGGCATTGGCGAACGCGCTGGGCCTGTCCTACGTTCACGCCCCCGATTTCGAGAAGGCATGATGACGCTTCCCACCCGCACGATCGGCCCGTTTCAGGTCTCGGCGATCGGCCTCGGCTGTATGAACCTCAGCCATGCCTATGGCGAGAAGCCCGAGCCCGCGGATGCAGAGGCGCTGCTCAATCGCGCGCTCGACCTCGGCATCACGCTGCTCGACACCGCCGCGCTCTACGGCTTCGGCGAGAACGAGCGGCTGGTCGGCCGCGCGGTCGGCCATCGCCGCAGCGAATACACGCTGGCAAGCAAATGCGTGCTCGACGTGATTGACGGCAAGCGCGGCCTCGACGGCTCTCCCGCTGCGATTGACCGCACGCTGAATGCCGCGCTCGGCCGGCTCGGGACCGATCACATCGACCTCTATTATCTCCACCGTCTCGACCGGAACGTGCCGGTCGAAGAGTCGGTCGGTGCGCTCGTCCGCGCAAAGGAAGCGGGGAAGATCGGCGCGATCGGCCTGTCCGAGATGGGTGCCGAGACGATCCGCCGCGCCCACGCCGTCCACTCGATCGCGGCGGTGCAGACCGAATATTCGCCCGTCGTCCGCAATGCGGAGATCGCGGTGCTCGATACCTGCCGCGAGCTCGGCATCGGCTTCGTCGCTTTTTCACCCGTCGCGCGCGGGCTGCTGGCCGGCGGGGTCGCCGACGACCGCTATGTCGAGGGTGATATCCGCGCCGCGATGCCGCGTTTCATTGGCGAGGCGCTGGCGCACAATCTGCGCGCCGTCGCTGCCTACGACACGCTGGCCGCTGAGATCGGCTGCACGTCCGCGCAGCTCTCGCTCGCCTGGGTGCTGTCGCGGGCGGGCCATGTCGTACCGATCCCCGGCACGCGGTCGGTCGCGCATCTCGAGGAGAATGTCGGCGCCGCCAGCGTGACGATCACGCCCGAGATCGCCGCCCGGATAGACGCGATCTTCGCCGCCGGGGCGATCCGCGGCCCGCGCTATGCCGCGGCGATGCAGGCGCAGATCGACACCGAAACCTTTCCTGACGAAGAACTGACCTGAACGCCTCGCTTTGGTCGCAAAGGCGGGCTAACCGCGCGAAGTCGGTTGAAGGTTGAACGTCCGCTTGGCTTTGTCGCTTGCCCCCGTCCTTCACCGATTGCCCGAACGCCTGCGCGGTGATCGCGCGCGCCGGATCGCCGGCTTCGTGCTGGCGCTGCTGGTCGAGGTGCTGCTCGTCCTCGTCCTCTTGACGCTGAAACCCGATCTGGTCGGCCGCAAGGATGCGAAGTCCACGCCCGTGTTCACGATGGCCGCCGCCGACGACGCGGCCCCCGACGCCGCGACTGAGGACCAGCAGAAGAGCGAAGACCCGCCGAGCGAGACCGAGAAGCCGCCGACCGACGCGCCCCCGGTCGAGACGCAACCCACGCCGCCGCGACCGCAGCCGCCGAGCGATGCCCCGCCCGCGCCGTCGCCGCCGCCCTATATCCTGTTGCCGCGTCAGGTGCTGGCGCAGGCCGATATCGCACGGCCAAGCGCGCCGCCCGCCGCGCCGGCAGCCCCCGCGGCGCCGGCCCGCCGCCCGACCTACGGTCCCGTCGATCGCGGCCCCGCCGGCCCACCCGACAGCGAGGTCGTCGGCCGCGCCCCCAACGGCCAGCCGCTCTACGCCGCCGCCTGGTATCGTGAGCCCTATCCGGAGGAGCTACGCGGCTACCTGTCCACGGCCAGTGGGCCGGGCTGGGGCCTAATCGCCTGCCGCACCGTGCCGAATTATCGCGTCGAGGACTGCGTCTCGCTCGGCGAATCGCCGGAGGGGTCGAACATCGCCCGATCCGTGCTGGCCGCTGCCTGGCAGTTCAAGGTGCGACCGCCGCGCGTCGGCGGCGACTACAAGGTCGGCGAATGGGTCCGCATCCGCATCGACTATGGCTTGGAACGCCGCCGCCCCTGATCGCCCATTGGCTTTACCCCGAAAACATGGCTTGTTAGCGGTAAAGCAAGGCGGGGAGGCATGGATGGCGGGATCGGCGGGCTGGGTGCCCGGACAGGGACGCGTGGGCCAGAACGAGAAGCTGGTGATCGCCGCCTCGTCGCTCGGCACCGTTTTCGAGTGGTACGACTTCTACCTCTACGGCCTGCTCGCCGCGCATATCTCGGCTCAGTTCTTTTCGGGCGTGAACGAGACGACGGGCTTCATCCTCGCGCTCGCCGCCTTTGCCGCTGGGTTCGCGGTACGGCCGTTCGGCGCGCTCGTCTTCGGGCGGATTGGCGACCTGGTCGGGCGCAAGAACACGTTTCTCGTCACCATGGGGCTGATGGGCCTGTCGACCTTCGCGGTGGGCCTGCTGCCGTCCTACGCCACGATCGGCGTGGCGGCGCCGTTCGTCCTCGTCGGGTTGAGGCTGCTTCAGGGCCTCGCGCTCGGCGGCGAATATGGCGGTGCGGCGACCTATGTCGCCGAGCACGCGCCGGAGGGGAAGCGCGGGCTCTATACCAGCTGGATCCAGACGACGGCGACGATGGGGCTGTTCGCCGCGCTCCTCGTCGTCATCGGCCTGCGCAGCGCGATCGGCGAGGCGGACTTCGCCGCCTGGGGCTGGCGCGTGCCGTTCCTCGTGTCGATCGTCCTGCTCGCCGTGTCGATCTGGATCCGGCTCCAACTCGCCGAAAGTCCCATCTTCCAGAAGATGAAGGAGGAGGGGACGACGTCGAAGGCGCCGATCAAGGAGGCGTTCGGCGAATGGAAGAACCTGCGCTGGGTGCTGATCGCGCTGTTCGGCGCGGGCGCGGGACAGGCAGTCGTCTGGTACACGGGGCAGTTCTACGCACTCTTCTATCTGGAAAAGGTGCTCAAGGTCGATGGCGCGACCGCCAATATCCTGATTGCGATCGCGCTGGCGATCGGCACGCCGTTCTTCGTCATCTTCGGCTGGCTGTCGGACAGGATCGGACGCAAGCCGATCATCCTGGCGGGCTGTGCGCTGGCGATGGTGAGCTACTTCCCGCTGTTCCATGCCCTCACGCGCGCGGCCAATCCCGCGCTGGCGGCGGCAAGCGTATCGGCGCCCATCGTCGTTCGCACCGATCCGGCGACCTGCTCGCTCCAGTTCGATCCCGTGGGCCGCAACAAGTTCGACCGGACGAGCTGCGACCTCGCCAAGGCCTATCTCGCCAAGGCGGGGCTTCCCTATTCGACCGAGGCCGCCGCGGGGCGGGAAAGCGTGATCGCCATCGGTGCGGCGCGGTTCGACGTGCCCGATCCCGCGACGGTGCCGAACGACCCCGCGCGCTGGAAGGCCGTGGGCGATGCGGTCGCGGCGGCGGGTTATCCGACAAAGGCGGATCCGGCGCGCATTGACCGGGTGAGCGTCGTCGCGATCCTGTTCGCGCTCGTCCTGCTCGTCACCATGGTCTACGGCCCGATCGCGGCGCTCCTGGTCGAGCTGTTTCCCAGCCGCATCCGCTATACCTCGATGTCGCTGCCCTATCACATCGCCAATGGCTGGTTCGGCGGGTTCCTGCCGACGACGGCGTTCGCGATCGTCGCGGCGACGGGAAATATCTATGATGGGCTCTGGTATCCTGTCATCGTGGCGGGCGCGACGGTGGTGATCGGGCTCACCTTCCTGCCCGAAACCTTCCGCCGCCGGATCGAGGATTGATCGCGATGTGGTGGGCGTTGCTGCTGCTGACGCAAGTCCAGGTCGAGGAGCGGCCCCGTGTTACCGTCGCGCTGGCGGATGGCGGGATGTTAAGCTTCGTCCCCGTGGCCGCGGGCGACGAGGACTATCCGCCGGCGGCAAAGCGGGTCGATGCCGAGGGGGTGAGCGACCTTGAACTGACGATCGAGATCGACGGCAAGGTTTCGGCCTGTCGGCTCTATGCCAGCTCGGGGAATACCGACCTCGATCGCAGGTCGTGCGAGCTGTATCGCGAGCGGGCGGCGTTCCGGGTGTCGGGACGGACAAGGCCGGTCGTCGTCCGCGCGCCGGTCAAATGGGTGCTGCAGGAGTGAGAAATCAAAAACCCCGCCAACTCGTTGAGCTGGCGGGGTTTTCGATGGTGGGCGTGGCAAGGATTGAACTTGCGACCCCTGCGATGTCAACACAGTGCTCTACCACTGAGCTACACGCCCGCCGGGAGTGGCGCTGTTAGCCGCGCCGGTTGGGGGGCGCAAGCGTAAAAAGCGGCCTATTCGGCAAAATCGATGCGATCGACCCGGTGGCCGCGTGCCTCCAGCCGGGCGCGAAGCTCGGCGCGCTGCGCTTCCGCATCGCCGTCGCCGTTGGACGACAGGTTGAGCAACAGGCCACCCGCATTATCCCGCGCGACGACCGCGTGGCTCGCGAGCCAGCGCGTGTCGGACATCGAAACCTGAAACTCGCCGCTTACCGCGTGCGTCGGCAGGTCGAGCCGGGCAGCGAACTCGGCATGGCCGGGCGAGAGCATCGGTGCGTTCTGTAGCGGGGCCTGAGCTTCGACAGCGGCGGGCGCGGCGGCGGTCGGGGCGGGGCGCAGGCCGTCCAGCATCGCCAGTTCCTGATCGCGTTTGCCCCGCTCGCGCTGGCCGCCGCTGCCCTGCATCAGGTCAAACGTCTGATGCGCGCCGTGGCCGAGCAGTGCGGGTTCGGGCGCCGGCTTTTCGCCAAGCGGTTCCTTACTCTCCTGCTTGCCGTCGCGGCGCGATAGCGCATCCTCGAACCGGGAGCGTTGCTCGGGTTCGGGCGGGCGGTCCGCACGTCGGGGCTGCGGCGTGGCTGCGATCGGACGGTCGTTAGCGATCGGGGTCATCGGGTTACGCCTGTTCGTAAGGTGAGGTCGTCGTCGGCTCGCCGTTCAGCGGTGCGCTCAGCGTCGCGGCGCTCCTCGTCGGCAAGCCCGCGCATCGCGTCGCGGCGGGCCTCCGCGCGCAGCCAGTCGCGGCGAGCAAGCTCGGCAGCATGATCGGCGCTGGCAAAGGTCCGGCGCGCATCGTCGAGCGCCCGATCCGCCGCGGCCACGGCAAGGTCGCAGCGCTTGAGGTAGAGCGCCACGCACTCCTCGCCGGGCCTAAGCAGCCGGCGGGCGGCGGCGGCCTCTCGAACAGAGATCGCGGCATCGAGCGCGATCCTGGCCGCGTGAACCTCCGCGGCGGCGGCTTCGGCGGCTTCGGCCGCGTCGCGGGCGGCGCGCGCGGCACGATCGACCTCGCGGTCGCGCAGGGAGACGAGGGTGGCGAGCGTTGTCATCCGAAGCTCCTGAGCAGCGCCATCGTCGTCGCCGCGGACACCGGCTGGTCGTGCGGCTGGCGAAGGAACGCGTCGATCGCCTCGCGCGCGGCGATGGCGCGGTCGGCGGCAACGTCCTGGCCCGGCTTGTAGTCGCCGACCTGAAGCAGGATCTCGATCTCGGCGAGCTTGGCCAAGTGCGCGCGAAGCTGCGTCGCGGCGCCTTGCTGTGCGGCATCGGCCAGTTGCGGCATCAGACGCGACAGGCTGCCCAGCACGTCGATGGCCGGGTAATGGCCCCGCGCGCCGAGCTTGCGCGACAAGTGGATATGCCCGTCGAGCAGCGAGCGCACTTCCTCGCCCACCGGATCGTCAACCTCATCCTCGAGCAGGACCGTGTAGAGCGCGGTGATCGCGCCGGTGTCGTCGGCGCCCGCCCGCTCGAACAGGCGCGGCAGTTCGGCGAAGACCGACGGGGGGAAGCCGCGGCGGACGGGCGGCTCGCCGCTCGCCAGCCCGATCTCGCGCAGTGCACGGGCGAAGCGCGTGACCGAATCCATCAGGAGCAGCACGTGGCGACCCTCCGCGCGCAGCCCCTCCGCAATCGCGGTCGCGGCGTGCGCGGCGCGCGCGCGTTCCAGCGCGGGGCGGTCGGAGGTCGCGACGACGACGACCGATCGGGCAAGACCCTCTGCGCCCAGATTGTCCTCGACGAATTCGCGCACCTCGCGGCCGCGTTCGCCGATCAGCGCGATGACGACGGCATCGGCGCGCGTCTGGCGGGCGAGGGTCGCGAGCAGCGTCGACTTGCCGCCGCCCGCCGCCGCGAACACGCCCATCCGCTGCCCCCGGCCGAGCGGCATGAGGCCGTCGATGGCGCGCACGCCCGTCTCGACCGGCGCGGTGATGCGCGCGCGCGACATGGGGTTCGGGCTGTCGCCGTAAAGCGCACGAAAGCCGTCGGCCTCGACCGGCGGCCCGCCGTCGAGCGGACGCAGCCGCGCATCGACGACGCGGCCGAGCAGCGCCGGGCCGACGGGCACGCGATCCTCACCGACGCGGACGATGACCTCGGTCTCGCTCGACAACCCGCGCAGGTCGCCGAGCGGCGACAACAGCACTTCGCCATCGGCGAGGCCGACGACCTCTGCCGACAGCACCTCCGCCCCGTCGCGGTCGAGCAGGGCACAGGTCTGGCCGATCCGTGCCGACAGGCCGGCGACGCGGATCGAGGTGCCGATCGCCCCGCGCACGCGCCCGCGCTGTTCGAACGCGGGCGCTTCGCCCAGCGTGCGGACGAGGTCCTGGACGCGTGCCTCAAGACTCATCGGCGACTCCCCAGCGTTCGGCGACGCCCGCGATCTGGCGGTCGAGATCGGCGATGATCCGGCTGTCCGGCCCGGTGACGCGGCACTGCCGCTCGCCGAGCGTGGGATCGGCGCGGACTGTGACTTCGGCGCCGGGGTCGAGGCGGGCGAGGCCGGCTTCCACCTCTGCTGCGATGGTCGGCGTAACCTCGATGGCCACCGGCCCTTGTGGCACGACGGCGCGCGCCGCCCGCAACGCGACGCCCTGCATCACCGCCGCGTCGCCGAGGTCGCCGGCGATTTGACGCAGCGCGGTGAGGGCAAGCGCGGCGACTTCGGTTTCCGCCTGCGCGCGGTCGGCGGATGCCTGTGCCGCCAGCGCCGCGATTGCCTCGACAAAGGCGGCGCGGCCGGCGGCGTAGCCCGCTTCATGGCCGCTGCGGCGCGCTTCGGCTTCGGCCGCCTCGCGCGCTGCGTCGGCTGCCGCGGCCTCGGTCCGAAGGCGCTCAATCAGGGCCAGCGCGTCGGTCAGGTGGGCGCGGTCGCGGGCCTTCACGATCGGGCGATCCGTCGAGAGCAGCGCGCCGTCGCTGCGATGGAGGATGAAGTTCATGCCGCGATTAACTCTGCCGCCGCGACGTGCGCCGGATCGCCGTAGTCGGCAAGCACGGCCAACTGCATGGCGAGCGCAGCGGGCAGCGCCGCTTCCGCGATCCGGCGTCCGGTCTCGCCGAGCAAGTCCGCCGGCGGCAACGGCGCATCCCCGCCGGGGGGCAGGTCGAGTACCGCTTCCAGCCGATCCTCGCCCACCGCCGTCGCCAGCCCGCGCAGCGTCGCGCCGTCGATCACCTCGGGCAGCGCGTCACGGGCGGCGATCAGGGCGGTAAGGCGCCAGACCTGCTCGCGCCCCTCGTCGGGCATTGCCGGCCAGCGCGGCCAGCCCAGCAGGTCGCCCAGCGAGCCTGCCCGCCCGCGGCGATCAAGCAGGCGCGCGGCTCGTGTGGTCGAAACCCCCGCCGCCCGCGCTGTCGCGAGCGAGGTATAGAGACGGTCGCGCTCGCTCAAGGCTTCGGCTCCACCGTGGCGGGAACGCCCGCGGGCTTGCGGCGACGACGCAGCAGCAGGACGACGGGCCACGCGACCACGCCCAGCACGAGCAGGACGCGCATCAATGGCGTATCGAACTGCGCCACCGACAGGTCGCGCTGGACGGGCGCCGCCTGGCTGGGAAACATCACGACCGACACCTTGTCGTATTGAAGCCCCTCGACCGAGTTGGTGACGAGGCTCTTGATCGCGCCGGTCTGGCTGCGCAGCTCGAAGCCCGGCTGATACTTGACGAACACCGCTGCGGACGACGGCTTGGTCTTGTCCGACAAGGGATCGACTTCCGGGATCGCCAGATGCACGCGCGCCTCGACCACGCCGTCGATCGCGCTGACCGTGCGGCTCAGCTCTTGGGACAGACCGTAGATCAGCCGCGCGCGCTCCTCCACCGGCGAAGACACGAATCCCTTCTTGGCGAACACGTCGCCCAGCGACTGGAACTCGTCGCGGGGCAGGCCCTGTGCCTTCAGCACCTCGACCGCGCGGGCGAACTGGTCCTGGCTGACCGTGATCGACCATTCCCCCTCGCCCGAGGCCTGCTTAGTCGCGCTGATGTTCGCGCCGCGCAGCGCCGCGATCATCTCGTTCGCCTGCGGTTCCTTGAGCTTGCCATAGACCTCCTGCTCGCCGCAGCCCGACAGGGTGGCGGCGGCGAGGATCAGGCCGATCGGCATCAGACGGCGCGTAAGGGCGCGCATAGGCTTCTCCCGTCCGCCTCAGCTCTGCTGGCGGAACAGTTGCTGGACGCCATCCGAGCTGCGGTTGGCGATGTTGGAGGTGAGCTGGCAGTGGAACATGAACTCCTGACAGCGCATCGTGAGGTTCACGATCTCGCCCGGCGTCAGCTCCCCGCCGGAGGTCTCGGCGGTGCGGGCATAGTCCGACACCGACTTGGCCTCCGTATTCACCTTGTCGAGCGTGCCGAGCAGGTCCTTGACCGCGGGGGGCACGTCGCTGGCGCCGCCGACGCGCTGCGCCGACTGTGCCGCCATGGCGTTCTCGAACTGGGCGGTGGCCTCCGGCCCGACCTGCTGCGGCATGGCGGGGGCGATGTCGAACGACTTCGCACCCACCATTTCCGGCGACGCCGCCTGTGCGGCGATGGCCTCGATCGACACCGGCGTCAGCCCTTGCGCGCCATCGTCTCGAGCGCCTTGGAGACGCTGTCGAGCGAGGTATGCGAGCTGTTCGACAGGAAGCTCATCTTCATCGATTCGGCAGTGAGCTGCGTGATGGCGGAGGGCGTGTCGCCGCCGTCGTTCGCCATCAGGTCGCTGCGCTGCTCGATCGCCGACGCCTGCCGGTCGAGCGCGTTGCCCCAGGCGGCGGCGAACGCCTCGAACCAGTTGCCCGATCCGTTGCGGGCTGGTCGCTGGGTGTTGAGCGGGGCGGCGGCCATGGTGGACAGGTCGGTGGCGACCGGCATGCTGTTGATCTGGGTCACGGGCACTCTCCTTCGGGGGATTTCAGAGACGAAGTTCTTCGACGCGGCCGTCCTTCTCGAAGCGGACGAGGCCGTGTTCGACGGCGATCAGGCGGTGCCCGGTCGGCAGGACCGAGCCGGGAAACCAGCGCGAGCCATCGGCGGTGGCGATATGCGGCGGATCCTCGACCACGGTGGCGAGGCCGGTGCCGCTGGAGGCGAACAGCGTTTGGAGCGGGTTGCCGCCGCGGCTGTCGTCGACGCGGAAGCTCACGCGGCGCAGGCCGGGCAGGTCGCGCGACAGGATCTGGCGAAGCTGGTCCTGCCGGTCGGCCGGCAGATAAGGCGCCTCGACCGCGATGCCGCCCAGCCCCGAGGGCACCGCGCGCGCGTCGAGGCCCTGTGCGGTCAGGATATCGGTGGCCGCGCTCGCCAGCGACTGGGCCGAACTCACGTCGACCATGACGGGGCCGTAAGCCTGCTGCGCGATCTCCCGAACGCGGGCGATATCGCCCTCGCTCTCGACCGCACCCGCGACGACGAGGCCGCCGCTGGGATTGCGCGTCACCTCGAGCGCGCGATAGCCGGCGTCACGGTACGCGCTTTCGAGCGAGGCGGGGCCGCCGAACTGTTCCTCGATGAACGCGCCGGTTGGGCCGGCAGCGGCGGCGACGAGCATGATCGCGGCGCTGGCGATCGCGACGTGCATGACGCTCACCCGCTCGGAGACGGTGGACAGTGCGGTGCGGCCCATCGCCTCCGCGCGGTCGAGCATCGTCGGCGCGGCGAGCGGCGTGACCGGCGTCGCGATCGGGCCCGCCGCTACCTCGGTCGCGTCGGTCCAGCGCGGCGACGCGCGCTCGCCATGCGCGACGAGGTGCTCGCCCAGGCGGAAGGGGAGGTAGGGCGGCAGGCGCGCTTCGTCGCCCGCCGCCAGCGTCCGCCCGAGCAGCTCGACCTGCCCCGACAGGACGCGCAGGTCCGCCGCGCCGTCGCCCAGCGTCAGCTCGACCGCGCACCCCTGGCACCCCGCGCCGCGCAGCACGACGTCGTTGGCAAGGCCGTGGCCGATGCACACGCGCCGGTCGCGGGCGAGGGGATAATCCTTGCCCGCCAGCCGCCCGCCGACGATGCGGAGGACGGCGGCAAGGTCGGTTGCCGGGGTGGCGCGATGCTGGGTCATGGCTTGCCCTTCTTCTCTTGGAGCACCGGCGGCGTCAGCGGATTGCCGCTGGGCAGCCGCGCGGTGACCTCGGCCCCGCCCGGTACCGGCAGCGCGGCGACGGCGCCGCCCGGCTGGACCTGATCGAGGCGAATGATGCGCGGGGTGATGAGGAACAGCCGCTCGGTCTGCTGGCGGTTGCGGTTGCGCGTCTTGAACAGCTCGCCGAGGATCGGAATGTCGCCGAGCAGCGGGATCTTCGATTCCGCATCGAATTGTGCGTTGACGGTCAGGCCGCCGAGCAGAAGGCCCTCGCCCTCGTTAATCATCGCCTGCGTGTTGACGCTGGCGCGCTCGACCACCGGAATGTCGTCGACTTCCTGGTTCAGGAGCGTACCGTCCTCGACCCCCACGACCATGCGGATGCGCGGCTGGCCGTTGTCGATCAGGACGTGCGGATTGACGCGCAGCACGGTACCGGCGGTCACGTTGAACAGGTCCACCTGCCGGTCGCCGGCGATGCGGACGTAGAAGGTGCGCGTGCGGTCGAACACGGCCTCGATGTTCGACAGCGTGACGATCTGGGGCCGCGAGACGATCTTGGCCGCCCCCTTGCGCTCCAGCGCGGAGATGCGGCCGATGAATTCGCGATTGGCGCCGATCACGCCCGACAGCGACAGCCCCTCGTTCACCGCCCCCAGCCGGCTGATGTCGTTCGCCGGATTGCCCGAGCGGCGCAGGATATCGCCACCGAACAATGCGTTGAATCCCTGGCTCCGGATCCGCCAGTCGATGCCGAGGTCGCGCAGCTTCTCGATGTTGAGGTCGATGATCGTCGCTTCGAGCTCGACGATCTGCGGCGCGATGTCGAGCGCGCGGACCAGCCCTTCGTACGCCGGCATGTTTTCGGGCCGGTCGCGCACGATGACGGCGTTCAGCGAGGGGTCGATCGCGATCCGCGGACCGCCCTGCGGCCCCGGCTCGCGGGCCGAGGCGACGGGGACGGGCGTCGCGGGCGGCAGGCCGAGATACTCGTCGTCATAGGGGGCAAGCTGTGCCGTCTGGCCCGGATCGGGGGCAGTGCTGTTAAGGCCGCGCCCACCGAGGCGCTGCGCGCTCTGGCGAAGCGTGCGACCGCCATAGCTGCCGCTGACGCCAGCAACCGCCGAACCGTCGCCCATGATCCGGCTCAAGGACGTGCCGACACCCGGCACGGTCAGCTCGCGCCCGCCCGCCACCAGCTTGGTGTCGTCGGCGCGCGCATAGCGCAGGTAGAAGACGCGCAGCTCGTAGGGCTCGATATAGCTCGGTCCCTGCGCCGCGGCCGGGGCGATCTGCGCCGTGTTCGGCCCGGTGCCGCCCATTCCCGGCATCGACCGGTTGGGCGCGGCGGCGGCAAGCTGCTGCACCTGGTCTAGGAAGCGCGGCACGCCGGTCGCCAGGATCGTCGCGTCGCCGGTCGGGCGCACGCGGTTGGTCGCGTCGGCCAGCCCGGCATCGGACACGCCCGCCGCCAGTTCGGGGGCGCGGCCGGCGGGGACGGACACGGTGCGGCTCTCGACCTGATCGGCCGAATAGACCGTCACCACCGATCCGTCATAATAGGCGATCAGGTTGAACGCGCGCGACACCTGGTTCCACACCTGAGCCGGCGCGCCGGAGAAGCGGCCGTTGATCTTGCCCGTGACGCGCGCATCGACGTTGACCGTCAGGCCTGCGGAGGAAAAGAACTCGCGCACGAAGGCGCCGACGTCCTGGTTGCGCGGGGTGAGCGTCACCGGCCGCGTGCGGAAGGGCGGGTCGGCGGCGATGGTCGGCTGCGGCGCCGCCAGCATCAGCGCCGCGATGGCGGCGGTGGCGGTGCCGGTCAGCGTAAAGGTCCGTGCAAGGCTCACTCAGTCGCTCCCATATCGTTGTTCTCCAGGGCGGCAGGGGTCCGGTCGAGCTGTCCCACCACGTCCAACGGGATCGACGGCGACAGCTCGTTGAAGGCGAGGATCGGCACCTCGAACAGGTCGGGGCCGACCAGACGGCGCAGCGGCCGACGAAGCTCGAACGCGGTCAGCACCGCGCGCGCGCCGGTCGAGGCGACCTGTTCGCGCAGCATCGCGATCATCTGGCGCGCATGGTCGGGCTCCATCGCCAGCCGGGCGACGCCGTCGACGATGCGGATATTGTCGCGCAGGAACCGCTCCAGCGCAGCGCCGACCACGAGGACGGGGAAGCGCCCATCGACGACATGCGGCAGCGACAGGTAGCGCTTGAGCGAATTGCGCGTGAGGTCGGCGATCGGGATTGCGTTCCGCTCCGCCTGACCCGCCTCCGCAATCGCCTCCAGCACGTCGCGCATGTTGCGCAGCGGCACTTCTTCTTCGGCGAGAAGACGGAGTACCTCGGCGATCTTCGATGGCGGGACCGCGCGGACGACTTCCTTGACCACGTCGGGATAATCGGTGCCGACACGGTTGAGCAGCGCGGTCGTTTCCTGAAGGCCGAGGAAGCGGCCGATCTCGCGCCGGAGCATCGCCTCCAGCGCGGGCGCGACCTGTGACAGGTCCTCGCCTTCGATAGCGCCACTGGCGACGGGGGCGTCGTGGACGTACGCGGCCCACTTGCCCGGCGCGCCCGCGGACAGCGCCTTGGGCTCGATCGCGGCGGCGGGAAGGGGCAGGCCGGTGCGTTCCTGCACCCGCTCGAGCATCGCGGCGATACCGTCGGCGAGTTGCGCAACGCGCGAGGCATCGAGGCCGGGCGCGGCAACCTCGATCAGCAGCGGGCGCACCTGACGCGGGGCGGGGGCGCGGACCTCGACCTCGGTCGGCATGACCGCGGGACGATGATCGACGCGCGCCCACTTCGCATCGATCCACTTGCGCGTGGTCGGATGCTGCATCGCGCCGCCGCCGAGCAGGGCGGAGGCGAGGCCGAGGAAGACCAGCGTCGGGAAGCCGGGGATCAGGCCCATCAGCACGCAGATGCCGCCGGCGATGAACAGCACGCGGGGCTTTCCGCCCATCTGCGCCGCGATCGCGGGGCCGAGGTCGCGCTCGGCATCCTCGTCGGTGGTGCGCGTGACCAGCAGGCCCGCGGCCATCGCACTGAACAGCGCGGGCAGCTGCGCGACGAGGCCGTCGCCGATCGTCAGGATCGAATAGGTCTCGACCGCGTCGCCGATCTCCATGCCCCGCGAGAACATGCCGACCGCGAGCCCGCCGATCAGGTTGACGAGCACGATGACGATCGAGGCGATCGCGTCGCCCTTCACGAACTTCATCGCGCCGTCGAGGCTGCCGTGCAGCTTCGATTCGTTTTCGAGCGTACGGCGGCGTGCCCGCGCCTCGTCCTTGGTGATGAGGCCTGAGCGCAGATCGCTGTCGATCGACAGCTGCTTGCCCGGCATCGCGTCTAGGCTGAAGCGCGCCGCGACCTCCGCCACGCGTTCCGCGCCCTTCGAGATCACGATGAACTGGACGATCGTGATGATGAGGAACACGACCAGCCCGACGACGAGCTCGCCGCCGGCCACCATCTCACCGAATTGCTGGACGATGTGCCCGGCGTGCGCCTGGGTCAGGATCATGCGCGTCGCCGCGATGGACAGCGACAGGCGGAACAGCGTGCTGAGCAGGAGCACGGTCGGGAAGGTCGAGAAATCCAGCGGCTTGTGGATATAGAGCGCGCTCAAGAGCAGCAGCACGCCGATCGTGATGTTCGCCGCGATCAGGATGTCGAGGACGAGCGCCGGCAGCGGCAGAATGAGCAGCGCGACGATCGCCACCACGCCCGCGACGAGCATGACGTCGGCGGGACGCAGCCCCCCGCGCGGCAGGCGGGCCAGGAGCGCGGCGGCGCTCACCGGGTCAGCCCCGCGCGGCGATACCCCTCGTACCGGGCCATGACCTTGCGGACATAGGCCTGCGTCTCTGCATAGGGCGGCACCCGGTTGCCATAGCGCGCGACCGCGCCCTCGCCGGCGTTGTAGGCGCCCAGGATCAGGTCGAAGTTGCGGCCGTAGCGGCGTTGCAGCTTCTTGAGGTGACGGGCACCCGCATCGACGTTGACCGCCGGATCGAACAGCGCGACCGGCTGGACGCCCAAGCCGCGGCCCGTTTCCGGCATGATCTGCATCAGCCCGCGAGCGCCAACATAGCTGACCGCGCGCGGGTTGCCCGCCGATTCGGTTGCGATGATCGCGTGGAGGAAAAGCGGATCGACCTTGTAGGCCGCCGCCGTGCGGAAGATGTGCGCGTCATAGGCGCTGACGGGCACGCGCCCGCCGCTGCGCATCGACAGGCTGACCGGCTGGCGTGCGCGGCGTTCGCGGGCGCGCTTCTTTGCCGGGCTTTCATCCTCGTCCTCGACGCCGATGATCCGCGCGACGCTGGGATCGGCGGGCAGGGCGACGGGCGGTGCGTGGACGATCTTGTCGCCGCAATTGGCGAGCGCGGCGTAGCGGTCGCCGGCGCGGGGGTTGGCGACGCGCACCTGACCCTCGACCGGACAATCGCCGAAGTAACGCTCGGCCTCACGCTTCATCTTCTGCGCAGTCTTGTCGGTGTGCTGCGCCGAAGCGACAGTCGTCGTAAAGAAAACCGACAGCATAACGCCGGCGGTCATCATCCGAAAATCGTTCTTCTTCACGGGCTCGCCCCTCCCATCGGACATGGCGATGCCGCCAGGCCCAGGTTCGATCCGTGCAACGAGGTGGAGCCGAGATACGCCGGTCCACCCAATCCCCGTCAGGCCGACTAGCGACCATATGTTGCTCAAATGTTGCGCTTTTCGACGAGATGAAAGCGTGGAGCGCTAATCCGATAGGAAAAATCGGACGAACCGATGCGACTCATTGATGAGAGCGATAACGGCGCCACAAGCGCTATTTCGGGTCAACGCGAGCGAGAAACCGTTCGCCGCTCATTGTCCGAAAATGATTGACCGCCGCAATTCTGCCACGTCTTTTAAGGGGCATTACTTGTTCGTGTAGCGAAGTCCCCACTTCCAAACGCCCCTGTTGGGCGACCCGATCAATCAGCGCCGCACCCCGGACCGAGGTCGCGCGGCGCCGTCGGAGTAGCGGATGGCGGACAAGGAACAAGGCGGCGACAAGACCGAGAAGCCCACGCCCAAGCGACTGCGCGATGCGCGGCTGAAGGGCGATATCGCAAAGTCCAAGGATTTGTCGGCGGCGCTCTCCATGGTCGCGTGGGGCGTTCTGTTCATGGTCGGCGCGGGCTTCGTCGCGGCCCGAATCGCCGATTTCACCGAATTGAGCCTCGCGCATTCGACGGGTGATTCGTTCCGCGCGACGCTCCAGGCGCTCGGCACCAGCGCCTTCGTCCTCGTCCTGGTCGTCGCGGCGATTGTGCTGATCCCCGCGGCGATCGCGGGGCTGGCGGGCGAGTTCCTCCAGACCGGCGCGCTACTAACGACCGAGAAGCTCAAGCCGCAGCTCTCGAAGCTCGACCCCGTCGAGGGGCTGAAGCGGATGTTCAGCCCCGACAATCTGTTCGAGCTTGCCAAGACCATCCACAAGGCCGCGCTGGTGATCGCGATCACCGCGGGGGTGCTTTACGCCTCGATCGACAAGTTCGCGGCGCTGATGCACGCGGCGGGCTGGGGGCTGGACAGCCGCGCCGGCCCGCGTCTCGCCGCCGCCGTGCTCGACCTGACGCAATCGCTGACGCTCCAGCTTGTCGGCTGGACGGTGGCGGTGTTCCTCGTCGTCGCTGCCGCCGACCGCGCCTGGGTCCAGCACCGCTACACCAAGAAGCTGATGATGAGCCGGCGCGATATTCGCCAGGAGCACAAGGATAACGAGGGCGACCCGATGCTGAAGCAGCAGCGGCGCCAGATGCACGAGGAATGGGCCAACCAGAACGCCGTCGCGGCGGCGGGGACGGCCAATGTCCTGCTCACCAACCCGACCCATCTTGCGGTGGCGCTCGACTACGACCCCGCCGACTGCCCGGTGCCGGTGATCGCCGCCAAGGGTGAGGGGCCGCTCGCCGCCGCAATGCGCGCGGAGGCGGAGGCGAATGGCGTGCCGATCGTGCGCAACGTGCCGCTCGCCCGCACCGTCTTCGCCACATCGGGCGTAGGCGACGTCATTCCGGAGGACCAGTTCGACGTGATTGCCGAGATCATCCTGTGGGCCAGACGCGCCCGCGCCGACGAGACACCGCGCCTGCGTGAGGACGGCCATGGGGAATGGGCATGAGCGTGTGGACCGTGCTGTCGAGCCTGCTCGCCGTCGTCATCGCGCTGGCGGTGGTGCTGGGGCTTGCGTTCGTGCTGCTAAAGGGCCTGCGCCGTTGGCAGGACCGTTTCCAGACTGCCGAAAGCGAGGGCGAGCGCCCGATCCGCTTCCTGCGCGCGATGCCGCTGGGCCAGACCGAGCGCGTCGTCCTGATCGAGGCGCGGGGCGAGGTGATGCTGGTCGGCGTGACCGCAGGCGGCATCAGCCTCTTGAAGAGCTGGCCCGCGGGCGAGGAACCGCTGGCGTGAGCGCCGAGCTGAACCTGCCCGGGGTCGACCCCGATGAGGCCGAGATGCGCCGCGTCGTCGTCGCGGCGCTCAGCGGTGTTCGCGCGGGCGACGCAGTGCTCGCGGCCCGGATCGAGCGCGTGCCCGACCGGCGCGGCGGCTGGCTGCGCTTCGCCAACGGCGCGGCGTTGGCGATCGACCGGCTGGACGGCGCGCCGCTGCGCCTAGACGACGACGCGATCGTCGCCGCGACCCAGATCGAGCGCGCCGAGCCGCTGATCGCTGCGATCGAGGCTGCGCTGGGCGTGTCGCTGGTGCCAGAGGCACTGAGCGCCGAGCCGCCAGAGGGTCTGATCGTCACGATCAAGCAAGGCGCTGCCGCCCGGCTGCGGCTGGCGCTGCCCGTCGGCCTGCCGTTGCTGCCCGCCAGACCCGAGTTCGCGCCCGAAATCGTCGGCCGGGTTCCGCTGCCGATCACGCTTGCCGTCGACGGCCCGCGTATCGCCCCGCACGAAGCCGCCGGCCTCGAGCCGGGGGACCTGCTGCTCGTCGGCGGGGCGATGCTGCCCGCGCGGCTGGCGGTCGCCGGGCGTTCGATCACCGGCCGCTACGACCCCGCCACGCACCGCTTTCACATTCATTCCATCGGAGCATCCTGAATGCAGGACCTGACCGACCGACCCGTTGCCGAGGCGGCAGCGGCACCATCCCCCGATGCGCGCTTCGCCGTGCCGGTCACGATCGAGATCGATGCGGGCGCGCTGACGCTCTCGGAGATCCAGGGCCTGCGCGAGGGGAGCGTCGTGCCCGTCGATGCGGGTGAGGGGGGCGGCATCGCGGTCCGCTTGATGGCCAGCGGGCGGCCGTTTGCGCGCGGTACGCTGGTGTCGGTGGGTGACGCTTACGGCGTGCTGATCGGGGAGTAGGACGATGGACCTTTCCACCTTCACGCCGGGCACGGCGCTCGTCACCGTCGTCCTCATCGCGCTCGCGCCGTTTTTCGCCGTCATGGTGACGAGCTTCACCAAGATCGTGGTGGTCCTGAGCCTCGTGCGCAATGCGCTGGGGTTGCAGCAGGTGCCGCCGAACCTCGTCCTCAACGGCCTGGCGCTGATCCTGTCGCTCTACGTCATGTACCCGACGATCCAGCAGATGCAGGCCGCCGCCGGGCCGAACCCGACCGGGCAGCAGACCGAGCAGATCTTCGACACCGCCGACCGCGCGAAGGAGCCGCTGCGCGCCTTCCTGATCGAGCATAGCGATCCGGGCGAGCGCGACTTCTTCGTCCGCACCCAGGCGCGCGTCGCGTCGAAGACCAATACGCAGGCCGCGGCGCCAACCGACTTCATCGTTGTCATCCCCGCCTTCATCGTGAAGGAGCTGACGACCGCGTTCCAGATCGGCTTCCTGTTGTTCCTGCCGTTCCTCGTCATCGACCTCGTCATCTCCAACATCCTGCTCGCGCTCGGCATGATGATGCTGTCGCCGGTGACGATCTCGCTGCCGTTCAAATTGCTGTTGTTCGTGTTGGTCGATGGGTGGGTGAAGATCAGCCACAATCTGGTCTTAAGCTATGTCTGACGGGGGCGCGGCATGACCGATTCGATCCTGTCGGTGACGACGCAGGCGCTGTGGCTGGTCCTGCTCCTGTCTGCGCCACCGATCGTCGCGGCGTCGGCGGTCGGCCTGCTCGTCGCGATCGTGCAGGCGGCGACGCAGCTTCAGGAACAGACGCTGCAATATACGCTCAAGTTCTTCGCCGTCGTTGCGACGCTGTTCGTCACCGCCGGATTGCTGGCGGGCAGCCTGTTCACCTTCAGCGACCAGATCTTCTCGGGCTTTGCGGGGATGGTGCGCGGCTGATGGGCGGTGGCATTTCATCGCAACCCTGGGGCGCGCAGATCCTGCTCGTGGCGCTGGCGTCGGCGCGGTTCGGCTTCGCGTTCGTGCTGGTGCCGGTGTTCGCGCGCGACGTCATCCCGCCGACCGTGCGCAATGCGATCATCCTGACGCTGGGCGGTGTCGCGTTCGTCATGCAGCCCTCCGTCGACCCCAATGGCATGGGCGCGATCCAGTGGGCGCGGATGTTGCTCAAGGAAGCCGCCGCGGGCCTCGTCATCGGATTCTTCTTCGGCACATTGCTCTGGGCGATCGAGGCGGCGGGCGAGATCATCGATGCCAAGGTGGGCGCGACGATCGGTCAGGTTCTGGAGCCGATGGGCGGCAGCATGACCTCGTTGAACGGCGCGCTGCTCGGCCGGTTGGCCAACGTCATCTTCTGCGCCAGCGGCGGGCTGCTCCTGCTCGTCGGCACCGTGATCGAAAGCTATGCGATCTGGCCGATCGCAGCCGACTGGCCGAGCCTCGACATGGGTTCGCTCGCGGTGTTCGAGAACGAGTTCGGGCGGCTGATGATGCTCGCTTTCCTCGTCTCCGCGCCGATCCTGATGGTGCTTTACGTCATCGACGCGGGCCTTGGCCTCCTCAACCGCTTCGCGCAGCAGCTCAACGTCTTCTCGCTGTCGCTGTCGCTGAAAAGCTGGGCGGCGACGCTGCTGCTCGTCATGCTGATCCCGGCGATCGCACAGGCGGTCGTCAACGACCTGGCCGAGCGCGGCGGCGTGGTGAAGGCCGTGATCGGGGCGCTGGCACGATGAGCGAAGAGGCTTTCGATCCCGCCGAGGAAGCCCGCCTGCGCGAATTGATGCGCCTCTTGCGCAAGGCCGACGCCGTGGCGGCGGAAGAAGAGGAACTGATCGGCGAGTTCCGCATCCCGAAAAGCCGCATCCCCGCGCGCCATCTGGAGAGCATTCAGACGCTGACCCGGACGGAGGCGGCGGTGCTGCGCTTCCTCGGCTGGGGGCGCGCCAACGCCGATATCGCGACGCTCCTGGTCATCAGCGAGAACACCGTGCGCGTCCACCTCAACAACATGTGTCGCAAGCTCGAATTGGACGGCGTGCGCGAGCTGATCGCGCTGGCGGGCGTCCTGTTTCACCCGCTCAGCTAAGCGATTCGACTAGGCGGCTAGTCGGATCGGTGAGTGTGGCGGCCGATGGGATCGGCCAGAAGGATCGGCGAAGGCGGTGGCGATCATCGCCGAGACGGATCAAGCAAGGAGACAGACGATGTTCGGTATCGGCGGTTTCAACCCGGTTTCGCTTCTCGCCACCGCAGCGCTCGGCCCGATGGGCGGGATCGTTGCGCAGCTTGCCAGCCAGGTCATGTCGCAGGTGGGTCAGCAGCTGATCCAGAACCTCGGCCAGAATCTGGGCCTGCCGCAGTCGTCGATCGACCTCGCACAGGGTGCGTTCGCGGCGTCGCATGGCGACTTCCGGGGTGGGGCCGCCAATCTTGACCAGGCGCTTGACGCGTTCGGTCAGGAAACCGGCGCGACACCGTGGCAAACCGCCGATGCGCAGCGCGAATTCTCGGACGCGATCAACGATTTCGTCAGCAGCCTGAGCGAAGGCGACGACTTCAAGGCGGCTAAGAGCAGCGGCGGCGGGGGCGGCTGGCTGATGGCAATGGCTACCGTGCTCGGCAAGAAGCTGAACGAAATGGCCGCCGACATGGAAGAAATGGCCGGTCAGATCAGCAAGGATACGCCCGACCTCACGGCCAAGTTCGGTGCGCTGTCGCAGCAGTTCAGCATCATGATGAACGCCACGACGACGGCGATCAAGACGGTCGGCGAGGCGATGGCGAATACCGCCCGCAAGCAATAAGCCCGGCTTGTCGCTCAAGATGCACGGATCGGGGGCTTTCGCACGACGAAAGCCCCTTTTCTGTTTATATCCTTGATTTCCAAGGTGGAGGTGACATCATGCGACTGGCATTCATCGCACTGGCAATCGGATTGCCGCTGACCGCATCGGCGCAGGATGTTGGACCTGCACTGGACATGGGGCAGCTGACGGGAACGCTTGCGCAGGACCATGTTCGCTGGAGCGAAAGCCGACGGGCGGGGGGTGGAACGTCGCCACGCGCACGGTCGGCCAGGCAGGCTAGCGCCTGCGGCAACCTGCCCAATTTCCGCAGTCAGTACGGCGCGAACCATCCCAAAGTCGTCCGGCTGGCACAGCTCTGCCGCCGCGCCGGCTATTAATCCGATTGGGGAGGGTAGACGTGACGACGTTGACGAGTGAGATCACCGGCGTGCGTTACGCGTTGTCGTTGACGACGCCGGGAGAGCGCAACGCGAACGATCAGATGGCGACCCACGCCGACAACAAGGCGTATGCGGTCGGGGCGAACGAAATCACCACGCCCCCTCGCGTGACGCACGGAAAGGTGGGACCGGCCGGCGACAACAGCGATCCCGACGCCGCCCATGCCGATGGCGTCGGCGGGTCGTTCGGCACGATCACGTTTGACGAGGCTGAGGGGCGTTGTCGGGTCGATGCCGCGTCAGCTTGACGGGCAAGTGGATGCGATGAGCGCGCGAATGCTGCGCTTGGCGATCGCTATTCCCCTTTTCGGACCCTCCCTCGCAAGCGCGCATGACCTGCCGACGACTCAGCTTCAGGTTCACGGCGATACGGTTGTTCACGGCGCGGTGACCCGTTCAATCTCCGCTCAAATCACGGAAGCATTCGCCGTACGGCTTCGAATGGAGTGATTCCTCGTGCCAAGTATGGCGAGGCTCTCGAGGGCGCTGCCGTTCGAGCGGGCCATTTCTGTGATAAAGTCCTGATTACAGGAAGTGTTATCTATGGTCCGATATGTCGCTGCGGTTTCAGTCGCGGTAGCAGGCTCGGTGGCGGTGACGCCTGTCGGTGCGCAGGATATGCCGGTACTGGACCCATCAGCCTATAGTCGACAAATGGTCATGCACGGTGCCATCAACGCGAAGGCACGTCGCGGGTCCAAGTCTCTCAGGTCATCGCGCCCGGTCATTCCGGCTAGAAATTGCGCAAACAAGGAACAGGCCCGAGCCAAGCTTGGCAGCAGTCACCCTGGCGTTATCCAGCTTTACGATCTCTGCGCGAAGCAAGGTAGAGGTTTGAGAACGGGAACATAGACACGAACAGTCTGATGATCGAGCAAGCTTTAGAAACGACTTTGGCTGCACGTTGGGCGTTACCCGTCCGAACCCCGACTAATTCGGAGACGCAGATGCGACACGAGAATGATAGTTTAACGTCCGGTTCGTGGGATGAGAGCGTGGGAAGAGTGCTGGTCCGAGATCTGTCATAGCCGATCCGGAATCTGAATGCCGGCGCGGCGCTCCAATCGTATGGCGTATAATAATTTATGCTTGCGGGCGGGCTCGGGCCAGGCACGTCTCAGGTGACAGCGTCGTGATCCAATTGTGCCATTTGAGTGGCAAGTCGATGGAGATCTTCGGGAAGAGGGCTGGCAAATCCGATGATGCCCGCCCTGATACGAGCACGGCGGGGAGCAATGCAGTTCTGCATCTCCCCTACAACACAAGGTACGCCGTCTGTCTGTTCTGTGCAGGGCAAATGGCTACTGACTTCGGCAGGGGAGCGGCCGCCATGATCGTAAGTGCAGCTTCCGGCGTCAGCGCCATTCGATGGCACCTGCCTGTCCGTCCCCCGCGGGATGCTGAGACGGGAACCCGGACGGCAAACCAGTCGAACGACGCACGATCCGGTATTGAGCGTAACCGGGGTGCGTCTGATCCGACCGCTCGTGCGGTGGTCGCTACGGACGAGTGCGAGGGGCGCTTGTCGCTGGCGGCGGCGAGCATCTCTACCTTTGTTAAGAAGCGGTCGATCGGCGAAGAGCCAGGAAAGCGTATCATGGCATCGGTTGCGATGTGCCTCGCGATCGCAGCAGCGGTCCCCGCGACGGCGCAGGACCTGCCCACCGATCAGCTTGAGCGGCACGCCGATACCGTTTGTCAGGGCAATCTGGTTCGTCAGACGGTCGGTCGCGAGGCCTATGCACGATCGAGCGGCCGCGCGACCCCGGCACAGGCCCGCGCCTGTGCGAAAAAGGGCGAGCTTCGCGCACAATATGGCGCCGACAATCCGAAGGTCCAGCGACTGTACAACCTCTGTCGAAGCGTGGGCCTCTGAAATACGAGGAGGCCGGATATGGAAGACCGCAATTTGCGAACCGAACCGGAGTCAATCAATGCGCACCGTACTGGCTTTCATGATCCTGGGTCTGAGTTCACCCGTTATCGCTCAGGTCGATCTCGACATGAGCTATACGCGCAATGCGGGGGATATCGCGCGGACGAACATTGGCAATCGAGCGGTGGACCGTTCGGTTCGCGGTCGCGCTCCATCGACCGATCGGGCGACGCGGGAGGCGAGAAACGTCTGCGCTCAGCGCCGGCAGTTGCGTGCCCGCCATGGCGCCGGTCATCCGAAGGTCCGTCGCCTTCAGGCTCTCTGCGAAAAGGCGGGCTTTCGATGACACCGGCTCGCTTCGCCGTCATTATCGGAACGGTGTTGGCCGTGCTAATTCCATCGGGCGCGATGGCGCAGGACTTTGGGGCGGCCGCCTCGGACAGTCTTTCGACGGCGGGTTCACATGCCGGGACCGTGTCGGTGAACGCGCATCTCCAGCGAAATGGGCGCAAGGTTCCGCGGTAGACGCGGCAACAGCGGATCGCCTGTGCCGGCAAGGCCCGGTTCGCGAAAGCGCACGGAACGGGTGACGCGAGGGTTCGGCGGCTTTATCGTCTGTGCGACGGTTTGGGGCTTTGAACCGCGCTGCTAATCGTTCCGACTATCCCGGCTAAGCGTTTCGCGGAGCGCGTCGGCGCGGTCGCTGGCCCATATAGCTGATCGGGAAAGACGATGACGATCGACCGTATCCACACCGGGCCGCTGGCCCCGATCGACCCCGCCGGGCGCGAGGGGCGGAGCCCCGCGACCATCGGCGAGGCGAGCGTGCGCAGCGTCGCGCTGGCGGTGGTGGGCCGGATCGTCGACGAACTGGGGATCGGCGTCGGCGGCCGGCAATCTTCGGCCGCCGACCCCTATCGCCTGCGCGAGGTCGCCGACATGGCGACGCGCGCCTTTCCCGGCAGCGCGCCGGCCGCGGAGGGCGAGCTGATGCGCGCGATCGAGGCGCTCGCGGGGGCGATCGCGTCGGACATGGCGGCGCGCATCGACGGGAGCACGCTTGAGCGCGTCGACGACGCCCTCGCGGGGCAGGCTCCCGCCCGCGAGGGCGTCGAAGGCGTCGCCGAATTTCTGGACGGCGTGACCCAGCGGATTGAAGCCGGGCGCTGAGGAATCAGCCCCGACGCTCGCGGATCAGCGCGAGGACGTCGGCCGGCACCGGCTTCCCCGTCGTGCCCGCGGGTGGCCAGGCACCCTCGATCGCGCGCCGTGCG
>CAJYIX010000006.1 GCA_913775315.1 uncultured Sphingomonas sp.
GGCCGTCTGAAGGACTGGCGCCGTGTCGCCACCCGCTACGATCGGTGCCCAAACGCCTTCTTCTCCGCCGTCGCCCTCGCTGCCACCATCATCTTCTGGCTGTGATCAACGAGTCCTGACCCTAGGTCGCGGACAACTCTTCGTCACGTCCCATACGGGCTCGTCGAAAACCAGATCTGACCCGAAGGCGGCACAATCGTAGCGAG
Source organism: uncultured Sphingomonas sp. (assembly GCA_913775315.1). Lineage (GTDB taxonomy): Bacteria > Pseudomonadota > Alphaproteobacteria > Sphingomonadales > Sphingomonadaceae > Sphingomonas. The sequence goes on from CAJYIX010000006.1 coordinate 207, forward strand.
CGCGCTTAATGAATGCCTCGAGCGCCGAGCGCGCGTTTCGCTCGGGGATGGCTACGATCCGCTCAAACATTGGTCGAGTCTTCGTCGGCACGCTTAACCGCGATCCTCGCTATTGTATCCTTCACCGCGTCGATAAGTTCGTCCTCGATCCCGATCATCTTTGGATGAAGCCCAAGGTTTGCGCGCTCTTCTCTGGCGCGCTGCAGCTGATCGAGAACTTCTTCGTGCGGACCGTCCATCCACGCCTGGAATTTCACGCAGGTATAGCACGCATAGGGAGCGGTGATGCCGCAGAAGCGAAACTCGCCGCAGTTGCCGATGACCTCGACCCGGTTAGTTTCGCGGTCGGCAACGAAGCGTCGACTGGCCTCGTCATCACCCCTGACGGCCTCGGTTTCGGATCGAATGATGCCGGAGAACGCTTGCGCACGCGGGGCAAGGGCCGTCGTCATCGCAGCATCGATGTGATCAACAATGTCGGAGTGGATTTCCCAGTAGACGGGCACATTCTGCAAGTCGCTATGGTCGAGGACGTCGGCGACCGCGGCCTGTGATGCCCCGTTCGCCACCATCCTGCTCGGCAAGGTGTAGCGGAAGCGGCGGCATGTGACCTCAAGCGGTTTGCCGCCGTATGTCGTGATTCCTAGGCGAAGTACTGCACGTTGGAGCAACGCCGTGTAGGCTGAAGCTGACATATGGGCCTGCCACTGGTCGTCCATCGTGAAGCGCTTACGCAGCTTGCCTTTTCGCATGAGCGGCCGAGCGTCGTTCTCAAAGGCCGGTCGGGATTGGTTCCACTCGATCAAGTCCTGTATGATCTCGCCAAATAGACCGGTGAGCTTTCGTTTCCTGAAGGATGATCGCGATAGTGCATCGCCCTTTTTGTGCCGGGGAATACTGATGATCCACGCCGCGATCTCGTCGCCCGAGCGCAGAGGTTCAACGTCCCCCTCGCGCATAGAAGCAAACTGGCTGGGGTTCGAACCAAACGCAAGCGCCAAGGCCAGCGCTGCCTGTTCAGGCAACGGCATCGAGCCAGAAAGCCGGGCGGCACGCAGGGCAGTAATAATTGCCGATACTTCGCGTGCTGTCAGTGGCCCTTCATCAGGATCGCGAGATCGGACCGCCTTGCCCTTGCTGTTTCCGCCGATCCGCCAATCCTCGATTTGATCTAGGACACCCTGATCAAAGCCAGCATGGCCGTTCTGCGTGCACCAACGATACATCGCGCGGCCGTAGTGGAGCTTCCACTGATTCTCCTTCCCCAGATACTCCCGCGCTTCGCTAAACGCGAGGTAGGGTATAAGGTCGGCTGTCACCGCAGCCTGCTGGAAGGCCGGCATCCGGGCGAGGATGCCGATCTGATAAAAGGCGTTCCCCACGGCCGCTGGCGAAACACTTTTGATGAGATGAGCGAAATAACTCTTGATCGCATCTAGAGCGGTGCAATCCTGCAGCGGCAATCTGGCCCAGTTGATCGACTTCGAACGCATGGGGTCGTTCATTCGCCACACCGCGCCCGACACATCGACAGGCAGTCCTGCGCGATCCATGATAATGGTGTCACGCGGAGGCCACCTGCGCTCGGGGCTCTGATGCGCCGTGATGCGCAGACCCGCCATCACGCTCCCGCCTTCATCGCATCAGTCGGGGCATGAAGGGCGCGCAGGATCTTGGCGGCTTCGCGCACTATTTCGGAATGGGCGTAGCGCGCATCCTGCTCGGACGTTTTATTCCAGCCCATGATGTAATTGTTGATGATGCGGCGGAAAGGCTCAGGCCATCCGTATTCGGCGGCCAACCGGCGGAAACGCGAGTTCCACGTATGGCGTAGCTTGTGGGACGATAGGTCCGCAGGTAGATCTCCGGGAAAGCGAGCTCTCAATATCCGGAATATGTCATACTGCGCATCGAGCGACATGGCTGCGCCGCCATTCGTCTCCAGGAAGATGTACGGATTTCTTTTGTGGCCCGGCTGCCGGGTCCTCCACTTCATGATGTACTCGTCCATGAAGAAGGCGAGAAGCGGGCTGATCGGCAAATCGCGACCAGCCGTTTTGACCAAGGGCGGATCGGTGCGGTGCTCTTCGGGATCGTTCGGGTTGGGAACGATGCTGATGCCGGGGTACCGGCCCGCGACGTTGACGTGTTCCGACTTCAACACAAGCGGCTCTGCCTCTCGCATGCCAAGCTCGACGAAGAACAGAACTATGCAGAAATTGCGGTGCCGGGTGTGCGGAGCGAACGGGTTGCGAGGATCGTCCGGGCGGATGACCTGCATCAGGAATTCAAGTTCTTCGTCGGTAAGGGCGTTTCGCTGCTTCTGCTTGCTTCCCCTGATGTTCGCCGCCACGTTCTTAAGAACCGCAAGGCGCGCATTGACCATATAGACTCGGGACTGGTCGGTCATTGCCAGCGTGAGGTGGGACATCCTCCATTCCACAAAAGCTACGACGCGCTTCATTCTGTCTTTGTGGGTATTGCCGACGACGACGCGTTTGACCTTCAATCCCTTGATGTCGAGCGGCGCCTTTTTGCTGGTGCGCATGAATTCGGAGAGATTTTCTACTTCAATCGGAGAAAACAGGTCACCGGATCCGAGGCGCTGCGCGACGTCGATGCCCTCGTTTTCCGCCCATTCGTAAAAAAGGCAGAGCGAGTCGACGACGCGGTTCGCGAGGTTTATCGATTTCTGCCGCAGCCTCGCGAGTGCATAGCGCAGCACCCAAGCATCGGGCAGGTCTGTGCTCCGGGCACACATAAACGCAAAGCGCTCGCCGTTATCAAAGCGAACGTTTTTGCGATAATATGAGCTTGGTGGTGTTTCGGCTAACAGCTTCATCAATCTCGTTCTTGCGGCAACAACCGAAGAACGTATGCAGAACCTGACTGTGGTGCAACAGGTTACCAGGCGGCCCGATAGAAATCGATTCATAATGGGACAAAAAACGGGCTCCTAGTTACAACTAGGAGCCCGTTATCCAACCCTATCCTTTCAACCACTCTAGTTACAAAGGAATTGGCCAATTTGTCTCGTCAAATGAGGTCAGTTACAGTTTTTGTTACCCCCCCCGGAGTCAGAACGGCACGTCGTCGTCCAGATCGTCGGGGAAGCCGCCATAATCGTTCGAGCGGCCACCGCCCGACCCGCCGGCACCGCCGCGCGACCCGCCACCGCCGCCGCTGCGGCCCGACGACTGGCCCGCAAAGTCGCCGCCGCCGAAATCGTCACCGCCGCGCGACCCGCCGCCATAGCCGCCGCCGCCGCTGCCCTGCCCCCCGCCCGGACCGTCGAGCATCGTCAGCACGCTGTTGAAGCCCTGCAGCACCACCTCGGTGCTGTACTTGTCCTGGCCGTTCTGGTCCTGCCACTTCCGGGTCTGGAGCTGGCCCTCGATATACACCTTCGATCCCTTGCGCAGGAACCGCTCGGCGACGTTCGCCAATCCTTCGTTGAAGATCGCGACCGAGTGCCACTCGGTCTTTTCCTTCTTCTCGCCGGTATTGCGGTCCTTCCAGCTTTCCGATGTCGCGATGCGCAGGTTCACGACCTTGCCGCCGTTCGAGAAGCTGCGCGATTCGGGATCGCGGCCAAGGTTGCCGACGAGGATCACCTTGTTCACCGAACCTGCCATGTCTTGTTCCCTTCTTTATCTTAAATTCAACGCGTTCGCGTCGTTTCTCCCCACCAAGACAGTCTGGATAGGCGTCGCGCTCGGCCGCAGCTGATGCGCATATAATGCTCGTTTCGGGCGGCGTCACGCCTTCCGGTCGCGACCCGGAAACCCGGCCGCGCGCACCCCCGTAATGTTACGGATGCGATGGGTTAGGCAATTCTTATCCGTGATGCGTCAGTACCGGATCGTACTCAGCGACAGCGGGAAACGTGGGACGAGGATCGGTATTTGGAACGGCTTCCGGTACAGGTTGCGCAGTTGCTCCATCTGCGTCGGCAGATTCCCCCGCTCTACGCGCTGCTCGCGGTCAATGCCTCCGCGCTCGCCTTCACCCATCGCCATCTTGCGCCCGCGTGGCTGACGATCGGCGTCGCCGGCTTGCTCGTCGCCGCCTGCGTCGTCCGGCTGCTGGCCTGGACGCTGCCGGTCGACCCGGCGCGGCTGACCGTCGAGGCCGCGACCGCGCAGATGCGTCGGACCACGCGGCTTGCCGTCGTCCTTGCCGCGGGGTTCGTCACCTGGGCGCTGAAGCTCGACCAATATGGCGGCCCGTACGAACACGGCCATGTCGCGATGTTCATCGCGGTCACCGTGCTCGGCTGCGTTTTCTGCCTCACCTATCTGCCGCGGGCGGCCGAGCTTGTGTGCGTGCTCGTGATCGGCACCTTCCTCGTCTACTGCCTCATCAAGGGAACGGAGGTGCTGGTCGCGGTGGCGATCAACATCGCGCTGGTCAGCGCGGTCATCATCAAGGTGCTGAACGACTCCTTTTCCTCCTTCCTGAAACTCGAACAGTCGCAGGCCGAACTCAGCCGGGAGCGGCAGCAGGCCAACCGCCTCAGCGAGCAGAACAAGGTGCTCGCGCATACCGACGCGCTGACGGGCCTGCCGAACCGGCGGCTGTTCTTCAGCGAGCTCGACCGGCTGCTCGCGGCCGACGGCCCCCCGTTGACGGTCGGCGTCGTCGATCTCGACCGGTTCAAGCCGATCAACGACATCTACGGCCATACCCAGGGCGACCGACTGCTCCAGGCGATCGGGGAGCGGCTGCGCACGCTGGTGTCACCGGACGTGATGATCGCGCGGCTGGGCGGCGACGAGTTCGGCCTTCTCGTCAGCGGCGGCGCCGACCGGGTCGCCGGGATCGCCGAGGCAGTGTGCGCGGCGATCAACGATCCGATCCGCGCGGGCGACACCCGCCTGTCGGTCGGCTGCTCGGTCGGTCTAGCCTCGTTCCCGGAGGGCGGGCGGACCGCCCACGACCTGTTCGACCATGCCGATGCCGCGCTCTATCACGCAAAGGAGAACCGGCGCGGCGGCTGGGTTTCGTATACCCGCGAGCTCGACCAGGTGCTGCAGACGGGCAAGCTGGTCGACGCTGCACTCCAGACCGCCGACCTGACGCAGGAACTGAGCGTCGTCTTCCAGCCGATCTACGAGGCGCGAAGCCTCGACATCGTCGGCTACGAGGCGCTGGCGCGGTGGCATTCGCCGAGGATCGGCATGGTGCCCGCCGACATCCTGATCGCCGCGGCCGAGCGGACGGGGATGATGAACCGCCTGACGCTCGAGCTGTTCGACAAGTCGCTGTCGGTGCTGGGCGCGCTGCCGCCGGGCAAGCGGATCAACTTCAACCTGTCGGCGCTCGACCTCGTCAGCGATCCCACGGTCGAGGCGCTGCTGCGAAAGATCGCGCGCGCCAACGTCGACCCGTCGAAGGTCGTGTTCGAGCTTACCGAATCCTCGCTCATCACCGACATGGAGGCGGCGGGCCGATCGCTGCGCCGGTTGCGCGAGGGCGGCTGCATGCTGGCGCTCGACGATTTCGGGACGGGCTATTCGAGCCTGTCGTCGCTGCACCAGCTGCCGTTCCAATATGTGAAGATCGACCGCAGCTTCACCGCGCGCCTGTCCGATGCCGAGGGGCGCAAGCTGATCGGCGCGATCCGCGGCCTGGCCCAGTCGCTGTCGCTGCAATGCGTTTTGGAGGGGATCGAGATGGAGGCCCATCTCCTCGAAGCCGGGCTGATCGGCATCGATTTCGTCCAAGGCTATTATCTCAGCCGCCCGCGCACATGGGAGGAGATCGTCTGCGAGACGCCGCAGTTGCTGGCGGGATAGCGGTCGCGCCAACGGAGGGTGACTTCGCCCCCGCTGCCCGCCAAGATGCCGGCGAACCGCGGAGAGCCGTTGATGGGCGACCTGATGAACCTGAACCGAGCGCGCAAGGCCAAGGCAAAGGCCGAGCGCACCGCGACTGCCGACGCGAACCGCATCCGCTTCGGCCGGACCAAGGCCGAGAAGGACGCCGCTGCGCTCGACAAAGCGCGGGCCGAACGGCTGCTGTCGGGTGCCAGGCGCGAGGAGACCGAATGAAAGCCGCCCTGCTCGCCGCCGCCGCCACCTTCATGGCCGGCCCCGCGCTGGCCCAGACCGCGGCGCCGCCCCCCGCCGCGGCCAGCACTGCCCCTGCCCCCGCACCGTCTCGCTGGGCAGTGAAGGAGGGCGACTACGTCATCCGCGACTTTGCCTTCCAGAGCGGCGAACGGCTGCCCGACTTGCGGATGCATTATCGGACGCTCGGCAAGCCGCATCGCGACAAGTCGGGTGCGATCGACAACGCCGTGATGGTTCTGCACGGCACCGGCGGCACCGGCGCGCAGTTCCTCCAGCCACAATTCGCCGATCGGCTCTATGGCCCAGGCCAGCCGCTCGACATCGCCAGATACTGGATCATCCTGCCCGACAATATCGGCCATGGTGGGTCGTCCAAGCCCTCCGATGGCCTGCACATGCGCTTCCCGGCCTATGACTATGACGACATGGTCGATGCGCAGGTGGCGCTGCTGACCAGGGGGCTGGGCATCGCGCATCCGCGCCTCGTCTTCGGCACGTCGATGGGGTGCATGCACGGCTTCGTCATGGCCGAGCGGCATCCCGATTTCGCCCGCGCGCTGATGCCGATGGCCTGCGAGCCGGTGGCGATCGCGGGACTCAACCGGATGTGGCGGCAGCTCGCGATCGACGGGATCAAGGCCGATCCGGCCTGGGCGGGCGGCGAGTACAAGACGCAGCCGGCGGCGGGGCTGCGGACGGCGGCGAGCCTGTTGTTCGTCGCGGGCGGCGCCCCGCTCTATCTCCAGGCCACCTATCCGACGCGGGCGAAGGCAAGTGCCTATGCGCAGGAGCGCGTGGCCGCGTCGATCGCCGGGCTGGATGCCAACGACCTCATCTATCAGCTCGACGCCAGCCGGAACTACGATCCATGGCCGCGGCTGGAAGCGATCCGCACGCCGATGACGTGGATCAATTCGGCCGACGACTTCATCAACCCGCGCGGCCTGCCCTATCCGGCGGAAGCGCTGAAGCGGATGCCGACCGCAAGGTTCCGGATGATCGCCGAGACACCCGAAACGCGCGGGCACGGCACGCACACCTGGGCGCGGTTCTGGGAAAAGGATCTGGTCGAGCTACTGGCGCGGACGGCTACCCCAGCCCCGCCGCCACCGCGATCCAGTAGGTGATGCCCGCCGCGACGTAAGCGACCGCGAAGAGATAGCCGACCATGAACAGCGGCCATTTCCAGCCATTGGTCTCGCGCCGCGTCACCGCGATCGTCGAGATGCACTGCGGCGCGAACACGAACCACGCGAGGAAGGCGAGCGCGGTGGCGAGGCTCCAGCGCTTCTGAAGCTGCTCGCGGATCGTTGCCTGTCCCTTGTCCCCCTCGGCATCGTCGACGGCATAGACGGTGCCGATCGCCGCCACCGCCACCTCTCGCGCCGCCATCGCGGGAATGAGCGCCAGCGCGATGTCGTGGTTGAAGCCGATCGGGCGGACGACGACCTCCAGGCCGCTGGCGATCCGGCCGGCGACCGAATATTCGGTCTGCGGCACGCCCGGCGGCGCCTTGGGGAAGCTCAGGAGCGCCCAGAGGATGACGGTGGTGAGGAGGATGATCGTCCCCGCCCGCTTCAGGAATGCCACCGCGCGGCTCCACAGGCCGAGCGCGAAATCGCGCAGGTTGGGCATCTGGTAACGCGGCATCTCGAGCATGAAGCCCGACGACGCGCCCTTCGTCACCGAGCGGCGCAGCGCCAGCGCGGCGACGAACGCCCCCGCGATCCCGGCGATGTAGAGCCCGAACAGGACGATCCCCTGAAGCCCCACGCCCGGCAGCACCGCGCGATCGGAAATGAAGGCGCCGATGATGATCGTGTAGACCGGCAGCCGCGCCGAACAGGTCATGAGCGGCGCGATCAGGATCGTCGTCAGCCGGTCCTTTTCGTCGTCGATCGTCCGGGTCGCCATGATCCCCGGCACCGCGCAGGCGAAGCTGGAGAGAAGCGGGATGAACGCGCGGCCCGACAGCCCGACGCTCGCCATCAGCCGGTCCATCAGGAACGCCGCGCGGACCATATAGCCCGATGCCTCGAGCAGCAGGATGAAGCCGAACAGGATCAGGATCGGCGGCAGGAACACGATCACCGCCCCCACGCCGGCGATGATGCCATCGACGATCAGCGAGCGGACGAACCCCTCGGGCAGCAGATCGCCCGCGAAGCTGCCAAGCGCCGCCACCCCCTCCTCGATCCAGCCGACCGGCACCTCCGACCAGGCGAAGACGGACTGGAAGATGACGAACAGCAACGCCAGCAGCACCGCCATTCCCCAGACCGGATGCAGCAGCACGCCATCGAGCCGATGGGCCAGCCGGCGCGAGCGCGTCTCGCTGACCGTCGCGGCGGCGGCAAGCTGGCGCGCCTCGCGCTGGAGCATGGCGATGTCGAGCAGCACCGGCTCGGCGGGCGTGTCTGAGACGTGGCGCAGCGCCTCGACCAGCGCCTCGCGAAGCGCGTCGAGGCCGCGGCGGCGGACGGCGACGGTGGGCACGACGGGCAGGCCAAGCGCCTGCGACAGCCGCTCGGGATCGAGCGTCAGGCCGTCGCGCTCGGCGAGGTCGATCATGTTGAGCGCGACGACGATCGGCATCCCCAGCCCCTTGAGCTGGAGGACGAAGCGCAGGTGATTGTCGAGATTGCCGGCATCGACGACGACGAGCAGCGCATCGGGCCGCCGCTCCCCCGCCAGCTTTCCGAGCACCACGTCGCGCGTCACCCGCTCGTCGGGGCTGGCAGGATCGAGGCTGTAGGTGCCGGGCAGGTCGATGAGTTCGGCCGGGCGCCCGTCGGCGAGCGAGAGCCGGCCGGTATGCCGCTCGACCGTGACGCCGGGATAGTTGCCCACCTTCTGGCGCGCGCCGGTCAGCGCGTTGAACAGCGCCGACTTGCCGGCATTGGGATTGCCGACCAGCGCGATCAGGGGCTGAGCGTGCACTAGCTGGCGGGCGCGACGTGGATCGCGCGCGCCACGTGGCGGCGGATGGCGATGGTCATGCGGCCGATGCGGCAGGCGATCGGCCCGCCGCCGAGCGTCGAGCGATGCACCATCTCGACCGCGACCCCTTCGTCGAGGCCGAGTTCGCGCAGCCGCCGCGCCTCCGGCAGCGAGAGCGACTGCCAGTCGACCGCCTGCACGACCGCGCGGGCGTCGCGCGACAACTGGACGAGGCTGAGCGTCGGCGAAAGCATTGCGAGCGATTATCAATAGAAGCAGGCGAGCGCCAGCATTAATTGTTGGGGGGTGCTCCCCTCCCTGGACAAGAGCATCAGGTCAAGCAGGCCCCCAGCTGCCCTGAGCCGCGCGGGGCGCGGCTCACCTGATGCTGGTCGGGGGTGGGTCGGCCGGCTTGTCGGGGGCCGGGTGCACCAAGCAGGCCGACCTACCCCCAGCCCTTCCCTTCCAAAGGAGGGGAGTCGGTCGCGCGCGGGGCACAGGGCTGGCCTGTCGCGGCCCGACGCCCTATCTTTGGCTCATGACCTTCCTCGAACGTCTCTCGCCGCTTCGGGCGTGGCGCGACCTGCGCCTGTTCCTGTCGTACCGGCAGCCCTATGAGCTGATCTTCCTGGCGCTGGCGATCATCGTGACGGCGGTGGTCATCGCCGCCTTCTACGTCGACTCAAAGATCGAGAAGCCGTACAAGCCGCCCGAGATCACTTATTTCGAAAGCTGGCCCGCGGATCGAACCGACGCGCAGATCAAAGCGCAGCAGGCGATCGACCAGGCCAAGAAAGAAAAGCTGATGGCCGAACTCAAGGCCAAACAGGAAGAGCGAAAAGCCGAGTTCAAGCGCCTGAACGACAAGCTGGAGCGCTGGGGCCTTTGACCGATGACGAGCGCTGGATGGGGGCGGCGCTCGCGCTGGCGGCGCGGGGCGTCGGGCGCACGGCTCCCAATCCAAGCGTCGGCTGCGTAATCGCGAAGGACGGCCGCGTCGTCGGTCGCGGCTGGACCCAGCCTGGTGGACGCCCGCATGCGGAAGCGATGGCGCTGGCGCAGGCGGGCGACGCCGCCAGAAGCGCCACCGCCTATGTGACGCTCGAACCCTGCGCGCACGAGTCGGCGCGGGGGCCCGCCTGTGCCGATCTGCTCGCCGCAGCCGGCGTTGCGCGGGTGGTGGCGGCGCTGCGCGATCCCGACCCGCGCACCGACGGCGCGGGCCTTGCCCGCTTGGCCGCGGCCGGCATCGACTCGCGCTGCGGCCTGCGCGAGGGCGAAGCGCGCGCGAGCATGGCGGGGTTTCTCACCCGCCGGGTGCTGGGTCGGCCGCACGTCACGCTCAAGCTTGCGCTGTCGCTCGACGGCGGCGTGGCGATGGGCGACGGCCGGAGCCAGTGGATCACCGGAGCCGAAGCGCGCGCGCATGCGCATCTGGAGCGCGCCCGTCACGATCTGATACTGGTAGGCGCGGGCACGCTTGCAGCCGATGCCCCCCGCCTCGACGTGCGGCTACAAGGGCTTGAGGATCGGGCACCCCGGCGGGTCCTGCTCAGCCGGACGGTCCGGCCACCGGAAGGCTGGCTGGGCGTCGATCGCCCTGGCGATATCGCCGACCTGCCGGGCGACCTTCTGATGATCGAGGGCGGCGCGGCGACCGCCGCCGCCTTCCTCGCCGCGGGTCTGGTCGACCGGCTGCTCGTCTATCGCGCGCCGATCCTGATCGGGGCGGCGCGGACGCTCGGCGATATCGGGCTTAGGGATTTGGGGCAGGCGCATGGGCGCTGGCGCCGCACCGACCGGCGGACGCTTGGCGTCGATACGCTTGAGGTGTACGGGCGCGCCTGATGTTTACCGGAATCGTCACCGATGTCGGCCGTATCGAGGCCGTCGAAACGCAGGGCGACCTGCGCGTCATCGTCTCCACCGCCTATGATACCGCCGCGATCGACCTCGGCGCGTCGGTCATGTGCTCGGGCGTCTGCCTGACCGTGGTCGACAAGTCGCCGGGCCGGCTTGCCTTCGACTTGTCGGCCGAGAGCGTGTCGCGCACCGCCGAGGGCATGTGGAGCGAGGGGCGCGCGCTCAACCTCGAACGCGCGCTGCGGCTGGGCGACGAGCTGGGCGGGCATATCGTCACCGGCCATGTCGATGCGGTCGGCACGGTCGCCGCGGTCGAGCCCGAGGGCGGCAGCCTGCGCGTGACCATCGAAGCGCCGCGCGACCTCGCCCCCTATGTGGCGGCGAAGGGCTCGATCACCGTCGACGGCATCTCGCTGACCGTCAATTCGGTCGATGACACCCCGGACGCCGTGCGCTTCGGCCTCAACATCATCCCGCACACGGCCGAGGTCACAACCTTTGCCGACCTCACGCCGGGCCGCGCCGTCAATCTCGAGATCGACGTGCTCGCCCGCTACCTCCAGCGCATGGAACAGGCGCGTGCCGCAACCTGAAGTCTCCCGTCTCCGCCACGCCTTCCTCTCCAGCCCCGAGGAGATCATCGACGAGGCGCGTAACGGGCGCATGTTCATCCTCGTCGACGACGAGGATCGGGAGAATGAGGGCGACCTCGTCATCCCCGCACAGATGGCGACGCCCGCCGCGATCAACTTCATGGCGACGCATGGCCGCGGCCTGATCTGTCTCGCCATGACCAAGGCGCGGACCGACCAGCTCGGCCTGCCGCTGATGAGCGCCGCCAACGGCACCCGGCACCAGACCGCGTTCACCGTGTCGATCGAGGCGGTGAAGGGTGTCACCACCGGCATTTCCGCCGCCGACCGCGCGCGCACCATCTCGGTCGCGATCGACGCGTCGAAGGGGCCGGAGGAGATCACCACCCCCGGCCACGTCTTCCCGCTGGTCGCGCGCGAGGGCGGCGTGCTGGTCCGCGCCGGCCATACCGAGGCGGCGGTGGACGTGTCGCGCCTCGCCGGGCTCAATCCCTCGGGCGTGATCTGCGAGATCATGAAAGAGGACGGGACGATGGCCCGCCTCGACGACCTCGTCTCATTCGCGCAGTTCCACAACCTTAAGATCGGCACGATCCGCGACCTCATCGCCTATCGCCGCCGCTACGATCACCTCGTCGAGAAGCGCGCCGAGACCCGCTTCGACAGCGCCTGGGGCGGCGAGTGGCGGGCGATCACCTATTGGAACCGCGCGCAGGGCACCGAGCAGATCGCGCTGGTCAAGGGCCGGATCGACCCGACCAAGCCGACGCTGGTCCGCATGCACGCCCTTTCCCCCCTGCCCGACCTGTTCGGTGAGGCGGGGCAGCGCGGATCGCTCCTCCGCCGCTCGATGGAGATCATCGGCGAGGAGGGCGCGGGCGTCATCGTCGTCATCAACAAGCCGCGCAGCGACGCCTTCACCACCGCGCTGATGGCGCGCGAGGGCAAGCTCGCGCCCGCCGACATGGACGAGCTGCGCGATTACGGCGTCGGCGCGATGATCCTGACCGAATTGGGCGTCGAGGAGATGACGCTTCTCACCAACACCCACCACACGCTCGTCGGGCTCGAAGGCTATGGCCTGTCGATCGTCGGTGAGCGGCCGATCACCCTGGAAGAGGACGCCGCCTGATGGGCAAGCTGTTGATCGTCGAGGCGCGCTTCTACGACCACCTCAACGACATGCTGATCGAGGGCGCCCGCGCCGCGATCAAGGCCGCGGGCCACACGTCGGAGACGGTGACGGTGCCCGGCGCGCTCGAAATTCCCGCCGCGATCGCGCTCGCCGATCAGTCGGGGCTCTATGACGGCTATGTCGCGATCGGCGTCGTCATCCGCGGCGAGACCTATCATTTCGAGATCGTCGCGGGCGAGAGCGCGCGCGGGATCCTTGCGATGACGATGGACGGCCTCGCCATCGGCAATGGCATCCTGACAACCGAGAACGAGGGACAGGCGATCGTCCGCGCCGATCCCCGCCAAAAGGACAAGGGCGGCGAGGCGGCGAAGGCCGCGCTCGCGCTGATGGCGCTTCGCGAACGCTTCGCATGACCACGGGGCCGGTCCTTTTCACTGACCGGCTCCTTCTTCGCTTGCCGGAGCCGCAGGATTTCGACGGCTGGGCGGAGATGTCCGCCGACACGGGGACGATGCGCTTCCTCGGCGGTGCGCGCGGGCGCGAGGAGGCGTGGCGCGACTTCGCGCTGCGCCGCGGTGCATGGGACGTGCGGGGCTTCTCGATGTTCTCGGTGGTCGAGCGCGCGACCGGTGCCTGGGTCGGGCGGATCGGCCCGTGGCAGCCCGAGGGGTGGCCGGGGACCGAGGTCGGCTGGGGCGTCCACCCCGCCTTTGCCGGGCGCGGCTATGCGCATGAAGCGGCGGTCGCCTGCATCGACTTCGTGTTTGAAATGCTCGGCTGGGACGACGTGATCCACACGATCGCGGCCGAAAACGCCCGCTCGATTGCGCTCGCCGAGCGGCTGGGATCGCGCGATCGCGGGCCGGTCGCGCTGCCCCCGCCGCTTGCCGATCTGGCCGTTCGCGCCTGGGGCCAGACGGCGGCCGAGTGGCGCGCCCGCCGCCGCTGACAAACTTTGCGACAAACGCGTCGTTGCGCACTGCGGCGAAAGCGGCGACATGGTCCAAAGTCCGTTGGAACCCAAATCGTTGATGGCCCGTTCCGGTCGGCGTTTAACCGCAGCACGCTGCGGTGCCCTGTTATGCCTGTAATCTTCGGAAGGCCCGCCTTGCGACCCGTCCTAGCGCCCCTGCTCCCCGTCGTGCTGATGATCGCCGCCTGCTCGGGGGGCGGCAAGGATCAGGAAAAGGCGAAGGGCAAGGGACAAAGCGGCCCGCCCGAAGTCGGCTATGTCGTGATGAAGAGCGAGGCGGTGCCGCTGGTCAACGAACTGGCTGGCCGCACCGCCGCCTACGAGACTAGCGAAGTACGCCCGCAGGTATCCGGCGTCATCCAAGCGCGGCTGTTCACCGAGGGCAGTATCGTGCGCAAGGGCCAGACGCTCTACCGCATCGACCCTCGCCTCTACCGCGCGGCGGTAAACGAAGCCGCTGCCAACGTCGCCAACGCCGAGGCGAACCGCGTCGCGACCACTGCCAAGGCCGAGCGTTTCCGTCCACTGGCCGAGATCGAGGCCGTCGCCAAGCAGGACTATACCGACGCCGTCGCCGCCGCGCGCCAGGCCGCGGCCCAGGTGCAGCAAGGGCGCGCACAGCTCGACACCGCGCGCATCAATCTTCGTTTCACCGACGTGCCCGCGCCCATCACCGGGCGCATCGGGCGCAGCCTGTTCACGACCGGCGCGCTGGTCACCGCGAACCAGGCCGATCCGCTGGCGATGATTCAGCGGCTCGACCCCATCTTCGTCGATATCCAGCAGAGTTCGACCGAGCTGCTCCAGCTTCGCCGCGCGCTCGCGACCGACGGCGTGATCCCGTCGACCGCCGAGGTTCGCCTGAGCCTCGAGGACGGTAGCGATTACGGCCAGGTCGGTACGCTCCAGTTTGCCGAGGCGATGGTCGATGCCACCACCGGCGCCGTCACGCTGCGCGCGCGTTTCCCCAATCCGCAGGGCATTCTGCTGCCGGGCATGTACGTCCGCGCCCGCTTCAGCCAGGCGACCGCCGAGGAAGCGATCCTCGTGCCGCAGGCGGGCGTCGCGCGCGACGCGCGGGGCAACGCCACCGTCTTCGTCATCGGGCCGGACAACAAGGCGGTACAGCGCAAGGTGCGCGCGACGCGGACGATCGGCGATAAATGGCTCGTTACCGCAGGGCTCCGTGCCGGCGAGAAGGTGATTACAGAGGGGCTGGCGAACGTGAAGCCCGGCACCGCGGTGCGTCCGGTGCCCGCCGGCTCGCCACCGCGCCAACAGCCCAAGCCCAGCGGCGACGCCGCCAAGAGCGGGCGCTAACCGCTCGTGATCTCACGGATCTTCATCGACCGGCCGATCTTCGCCTGGGTCATCGCGATCGTCATCATGCTGGCGGGCGTCGGCGCCATCCTGACGCTGCCGATCGAGCAATATCCCGACATCGCCCCGCCGCAGATCAACGTGCGTGCGAATTATCCCGGCGCGTCGGCGGAAATTCTCGAAAGCTCGGTCACACAGGTGATCGAGCAGCAGCTGACCGGCATCGACGGGCTCATCTACTTCTCGTCACAGTCGAGCTCGGCGGGCTCGGTCACCGTCACCGTGACGTTCGAGAAGGGCACCGACCCCGACATCGCGCAGGTGCAGGTCCAGAACAAGGTGCAGCAGGCGCTCCCCCGCCTGCCGGCGCAGGTGCAGCAACAGGGCCTGACCGTCACCAAGTCGAACGCCGACTTCCTGATGGTCGTGTCGGTCTATGACGAGAGCGACAAGACCACCGCGATCGACGTCGCCGACTTCCTCGTCTCGAACCTTCAGGACCGGCTGGGCCGCGTCACCGGGGTCGGCGACGTCAACGTGTTCGGCACGCAGTACGCGATGCGCATCTGGCTCAACCCCTATGCGCTGTCGTCCTACCAGCTCATGCCGAGCGACGTGACCGCCGCGATCGAGGCGCAGAACACGCAGGTCGCCGCCGGTCAGATCGGCCAGCAGCCTGCCCCGCCGGGCCAGATGCTCAACGCCACCGTGACCGCGAAATCGCGCCTTCAGACGCCCGAGCAGTTCAAGAACATCATCGTCAAGACGCAGACCAACGGCAGCCGCGTCCTCCTTTCCGACGTCGCGCGCGTCGAACTGGGCGCGGAGAACTACACGACGATCAGCCGCCTCAACGGCCATCCGGGCGCGGGCATCGCGATCCAGCTGGCGCCGGGCGCCGACGCGCTCGCCACCGCCGAACTGGTCAAGGCGGAGGTCGAGAGCCAGGCCGCGTCCTTCCCGCCGGGCTACAAATACGCTTACCCCAATGACTCCACCGCCTTCATCAAACTGTCGGTCGAGGAAGTGGTGAAGACGCTGATCGAGGCGATCATCCTCGTCGTCATCGTCATGTTCGTGTTCCTGCAAAGCTGGCGCGCAACGCTGATCCCGGCGATCGCGGTGCCCGTTGTGCTGCTCGGCACGTTCGCGATCCTCGCCATCGCCGGGTTCACGATCAACACGCTGACGCTGTTCGGCCTCGTCCTCTCGATCGGCCTGCTCGTCGACGACGCGATCGTCGTCGTCGAGAACGTCGAGCGCGTGATGGAGGAAAATCCCGAGATGTCGCCCAAGGAGGCGACGATCATCTCGATGAGCGAGATCCAGATCGCGCTGATCGCCATCGCGCTCGTCCTGTCGGCGGTGTTCGCGCCGATGGCGTTCTTCGGCGGGTCGGTCGGCGAAATCTATCGTCAGTTCTCGATCACCGTCATCTCCTCGATGATCCTGTCGGTGATCGTCGCGCTCGTCTTGTCGCCCGCACTGACCGCCACCTTGCTCAAGCGCCCCGCCGACAAGAAGAAGCCGAAAAACAAGATCGGCCAATGGGTCGAGAAATTCGGTGACAAGTTCAATCGCGGGTTCGAAAAGACGTCGAACAAGTATCGCGACACGGTAAAGTGGGTGTTCGGCAAGCGCGTCCTGGCGCTCGCCGTCTATGCGGGCCTTTGCGCCCTCTTCGTCCTCGTCTTCATCGGCCTGCCGACCAGCTTCCTGCCGAGCGAGGATCAGGGGCGCGCGCAGATCCAGTACACGCTGCCCGCCGGCGCGACACAGGAGCGAACGCTCGCCGCCGCGCAGGCGATCGAGAAATACTTCCTCGGCCCGGCAAAGGAGAATGTCTCGATCGTCTACACGATCAGCGGTTCGGGTCCGGGCGGCGCGGGCCAGAATGCCGGTCGCGGATTCATCGCGCTCTCGCCCTGGGACCAGCGCGAGGGCGCCGAGAACAGCGCACAGGCGATCACGCGCCAGGCGACGCAGGCACTGCGCGGGCTTCGCGACGTGCAGTTCTTCGCGCTCAATCCGCCGCCGGTCCGCGGCCTGGGCCAGGCGGGCGGCTTCACGCTGCAATTGCTAAACACCGGCGGCCTCGACCGTGAGACGTTCAAGGCGCGGCGCGACGAGCTGCTGGCCAAGGCATCGGCTGATCCGGCGCTGTCGAACGTCCGCCAGAACGAACTGCCAGACGTGCCAACGCTCCAGATCGAGATGGATCAGGCCAAGCTCGGCGCGCTCGGCCTCAGCGCTACGCAGGTCGACCAGACGCTGTCGGCGGCTTGGGGCGGCGTCTATGTCAACGATTTCGTCGACCGCGGCCGCGTGAAGCGCGTCTATGTCCAGGGCGATGCCGGCTATCGCGCGCGGCCCGAGGACCTGTCCAACTGGTTCGTGCGCGGATCGAGCGGCCAGATGGCCCCCTTCACCAGCTTCGCCAAGGCCGAATGGGGCGTCGCCCCCACCGTCCTCGCCCGATTCCAGGGCCAGCCTGCCTATCAGATCCAGGGCGAGCCGGCGGCGGGCGAAAGCTCGGGCGCGGCGATGGACAAGATGGAGGAACTGGTCGGCCAGATGCAGGGCGTCAGCGTCGCCTGGTCGGACCTCTCCTATCAGGAGCGGCTGTCGGGCGGTCAGGCGCCGCTTCTCTACGGCCTGTCGATCCTCGTCGTGTTCCTGTGCCTTGCCGCACTCTACGAAAGCTGGTCGGTGCCGTTCTCGGTGCTGCTGGTGGTGCCGCTCGGCCTGCTCGGCGCGGCGATCGCGGTGTGGCTGCGCGGCCTCGAGAACGACGTCTATTTCCAGGTCGGGCTGCTCACCACCATGGGCCTGTCCGCCAAGAACGCGATCCTGATCGTCGAGTTCGCCGAACAGGCCGAATGCGAGGGGATGAGCCCGATGGAAGCCTCGCTCGAGGCGGCGCGGCTTCGCTTGCGCCCGATCCTGATGACCAGCTTCGCCTTCATCTTCGGCGTCGTGCCGCTGGCGATCTCGACCGGCGCGGGTGCGGCCAGCCGCGTCGCGATCGGCACCGCGGTGATCGGCGGCATGATCGCCGCGACCGTGCTCGCCATCTTCTTCGTGCCGCTCTTCTACGTGCTCGTGCGCAAGCTGTTCGGCGGCAAGGTGCACGGCGCCGAGGAAGAGGAAGCGCACCGCCGCGACCAGCGCGAACGCGGGACCGAGGGTGAACCGACTTTATGATCCGCCGCCTGACTCTCCTCACCCTGCCGCCGCTCGCGCTCGCCGCGTGCAGCCTCGAGCCCGCTTACGAGCGTCCCTCCCCCGCTGTGCCCGGCGCATTCCCGATCGTGCCGGGCGGCGACCAGCCGCCGCTGCCCGCCAGCGGGGCGCGGCCCGTCACCTATCGCGAGATCTTTCGCGACCCGCGGTTGATCGCCGTCATCGACCGCGCGATTGCCAACAACCAGAACCTGCAGGTGTCGCTGGCGAACGTGCGCGAGGCGCGCGGCCAGCTTCGCGTCGCGCGGGCCGAGTTCCTGCCGCAGGTCGACGTCACCGCCGGTGCGTCGATTGCCCGCAATCGCGGCGCGGCACAGGGGCTCGGCGCCAATGGCGGCAGCGTCAGCGAGCAGTACAACGCCTCGATCGGCCTCAGCGCGTTCGAGATCGACCTGTTCGGCCGCATCCGTTCGCAATCGAACGCTGCGCTTGCCGAATATCTGGGCACCGTCGCGGGCGTGCGTGCCGCGCGGCTGACGCTCGTTGCCGAGACGGCGACCGCCTATTATACGCTGGCTAGCGACCGCAGCCTGCTCGCGGTCGCCGAGGAAACAGTCAAGAGCGCCGAGCGGTCGGTCGCCCTCACCCGTGCCCGCCTGACCGGCGGGATCATCGCGCGCACCGACCTTCGCCAGGCGGAGACGGTCCTGCGTCAGGCAGAGGCCGACCGCGCCGACCTGACCGCGCTGGTCCAGCAGGATCGCAATGCGCTGCAACTACTGGTCGGCGCGCCCGTCACCGATGCGGAACTGCCCGCGGCGATCGAAAGCGCCGAGCCGCTGATCGCCGACGTGCCCGCCAATCTCGATTCGCGCGTGCTGCTCGCACGGCCCGACGTGGTGCAGGCCGAATATACGCTGCGCGCCGCCAATGCGCGGATCGGCGCGGCACGTGCGGCCTTCTTCCCGACGATCAGCCTGACGGGGCTGGTCGGATTCGCGAGCAACGCACTCACCTCGCTCTTCACCGGCAACACGCTGATCTGGAACGCGGGCGCCGACGTCAACGCGCCGATCTTTCAGGGTGGGGCGCTGACCGGCAATCTGGAAAGCGTGCGTGCGCGGCGCGACGCGGCGACCGCGACCTATCGCCAGACGATCCAGACCGCGTTCCGCGAAGTCGCCGATGCGCTGGCCCGGCGCGCGGTGATCGCCGATCAGTTCAAGGCGCAGCAGGGCTTGTACGAGGCCGCCTCAGATACGTTGCGGCTTTCGGAAGCGCGCTATCGCGAGGGGATCGACCCGTTCCTCAACACGCTCGATGCGCAGCGGACGCTCTATTCGGCGCGTCGCGCGCTGGCGCAGGTGCGGCTGGTGCGCGCGACCAATTTGGTCGAGCTCTATCGCTCGCTTGGCGGCGGCGAACTGGTGCCCGAGGCGGTCGAGGGGCCGCCCGAAAACCCGCGCGCGGGTGAGGCGCTGAAGACGGCCAAGTAACGTACGTCACCCCGGCCGTGAAGCCGGGGTGACGCGAAAATCATGCGCGTGTGCCGGTCAGCGGGAAGCTGCCGAAGGCCCCCGCGGTCACCTTGCCGTCGAGATTGTCGCCCGACACCTGCGCCTCGCAATCGAGGGTCATCGGCATCGGCACGGTGATGTCCATCTTCCACGTCATCGTGTCGCCCGACAGCGCGCCGTTGACCTGACTGGTGCCCATCCCGCCCGAAAAGGTACCCGAGAAATTGTCGCCCGCGCTCTGCACGTCGAGCGTCGCCTGCTGGTCGCCCAGCGGCGACTTGACCGTCACGTTCCACTTGCCGTCGACGTTCGCCATCTCATCCACTCCTCAATTGGCCGCAGCGCGCGCCGGGGCGGCGCCGCTCTGCACCACCTCGACAGGCAAGCCGAGGCTGTCAAGCTGGCCGCGCACCTTGGCGGCGTCGCCGACGACGACCCAGACGAAGCGGTTGGGGTCGATCGCCCGCCTTGCCGCAGCGTCAAGTTGCGCCGCGGTCAGCGCGCGATATTTTTGCGCGATCGTGTCGTAATAATCGTCGGGCCGGCCATAGAGGTCGTTGGTCTCCATCCCCGCCAGCACCGCCGCGCTCGTCTCGAAATTGCCGGCCAGCTCGCGCGTTTCGCCGTCGATCGTGCGCGTGAACTCCGCCGGCGTGACGCCCCTGGTCGTCAGGAAGCCGCCGATCTGGTCGCGCAGGGCCGCGATCGCCGGGCCGGTCTTGTCCGCCTGTACCGGCGCATTGATCGTGTAGGGAACCGCCCCCTCCAGCCGCGAGAAGCCGCCGCGCACGCCGTAGGACCAGCCCTTCGCCTCGCGCAGGTCCATGTTGATGCGGCTCAAAAAGCCCGAGCCGAGCACCTCGTTGGCGGTGAGGACGGGCAAGAGGTCGGCGCGCGCGTCGAGCGGCGTCAGCTGCCCCGCGGCGATCAGCGACTGCGGCGAATCCGGCCGGTCGATCAGGACGATGCGCGGTGTCGCGGTGGTTCCGCCCGTCGCCGCGGGCTTGGTCCCAGCCACCCCTGCCGCACGCCAGTCGCCGAAGGCGGCATCGAATGCCGCCTTCACCTCGGCCAGCGGACGATCGCTGACGACGAAGACCTTGGCCTTGTCGGGCCGGATCCACGCCTGCTGATAGGCGACGAGATCGGCGCGCGTCGCGGCCTTCACCGCCGTCGGGTCGCCGGTGCCCGCCGCCAGCTTCGCATAGGGCGAGACAGCGCCATAGACGAGCGGCGGCAGCGCACGCGCGGACAGCCCCTGCGGGCTCGTCGTTTCGGCGGCGATGCGCGCCAGCGTCTGGCCGCGCACGCGCTCGATGTCGGCCGGCGCAAAGGCGGGATTGCGCACCACGTCGCCCATCAACGCGACCGCGGCGTTCAGATTCGCGCTCGGTGCGAACACGCCGACGCGCGCACGATCGGCATCGTTGCCGGTCGAAATCTGCGCGCCCAGCCGCTCCTGCGCTTCCGCCAGCGCGAGCGCATCGCGGGTCTTGGTCCCCTCGTCCATCAGCGCGAGCGTCAGGTTGCCAAGGCCCAGTTTGCCCGCCGGATCAGCGACAATCCCCGCATCGAAGCTCATCACCGCGCGCGTGACCGGCAGCGCCGCCTGACGCGCATAGACGAGCTCGATCCCGTTCGAGAGGCGCGTGCGCTCGACCTTGGGGAAGCTGATGTCGCGCACCTCGCCCACGGCCGGCAGCGCGCCGCGGGTGCCCTTGGCCGGCCCCTCGGCATTGGCGGGCTGCGGCGCGGCATTGTTGCCGGGGGTGGCCGCGGGCGCGCCGCCGACCTCGGCATAGGCCTCTCGCTTGCCCGGCACGACCGCCAGCGAATAGACCGGGCGCGACAGCCATTTGATCGTCACCGCCCTTACCGCGGCCGGCGTCGCCGCCGCCAGTTCGGCCAGCTCCTTCTTGTAGTAATCGGGATTGCCCGCGAAAATGAGGCCGGAGGCGAGCGTCCCCGCCTTGCCCCCGCCGCCGCCCACCGATTCCAGCCCCGCAAGTCGACCGGCGATCGCGGTGGTGGCGATGCGCTTAACCTCGTCCGCGGTCGGGCCGGATGCGAGATAGTCGGCGATCGCCTTGTCGAGCGCGGCTTCGGCGACCTTGCGGTCGGTGCCGGGCGCCACGTCCATCGTCACGCCGAAAATGCCGACCTGCGTGAACGACTGGTTATAGGCCGAAACGCTGACCGCGACCTTCTGCTTGCGGACGAGTTCGGTATCGAGCCGCGAGCTGGCGAGGCCGCCCAATGCCCCCGCCGCCACGTCGAGCAGCGCGGAATCGCCGTCGCGAAGGCCCGGCACCGCCCAGTAGCGATAGAGCCGCGTGGTCGCGACGCGGTCGGTGATCGTCTCGGCAACCGGGGCGGGCAGTGTCGGCACCGGCGCATCGGGCGCGACCACCTTCGGCCCCGCGGGGATGCCGCCGAAATACTTTTCCATCAGCGGCCGGGCGGTCGCGACGTCGATGTCGCCCGCCAGCGCCACGACGGCGTTGTTGGGGCCATAATAGCTTCGGAACCACGTCTTCACGTCGGCCAGGCTGGCGGCCGACAGGTCCGCCATCGAGCCGATCGTCGAATGGTGATAGGGGTGGCCGGCGGGGAACAGCCCCTCGACCGACTTGTAGCGGACAAGGCCATAGGGCTGGTTGTCCCCCTGTCGCTTCTCGTTCTGGACGACGCCGCGCTGCTCGTCGAGCACCCCTTGCGTCACCGCGCCGAGCAGATAGCCCATACGGTCGCTTTCCATGAACAGCACGCGGTCGAGCGCGGCGCGCGGCACCGTTTCGAAATAGTTGGTGCGATCGAAGCTCGTGGTGCCGTTGAAGTCGGTGGCGCCCGCCGAGCGCAGCGGGTCGAAGAAGTCGCCGGGCGCATTCTCGGTCCCGTTGAACATCAGATGCTCGAACAGATGCGCGAAGCCGGTCTTGCCCTTCGGCTCATGCTTCGAGCCCACATCGTACCAGACCGAGACCGCGACGACGGGGGCCTTGCGGTCGGTATGGACCAGGACGCGCAGCCCGTTCTTGAGCGTGAAGCTTTCATAGGGGATGTCGATCGACTTCAGAAGGTCGGCGACGGGTGCAGGGGCCGGATCGGCGGGCCGAGCAAGAAGCGGCGTGGAAAGCGCCGACAAGGCCGCCCCCATCAGCAGAAAAGAACGCACGTTATCAGGGCCCTCTCGGCAGTTACATTCGGAACGATAGCGGCCGTTCCGGGGCGTGCAAGCGCCGCCGCTTTCTGGCAAGGGCGCACGCATCCAACCCTGTCCGAGGTTCGCCATGTCCATCCGCTTCCTCGCCCTTGCCGGAGTGCTCGCCATGACCGCCGCCCCTGCCCATGCCGATCAGGAAAAGCCCGGCTGGACGCTCGTCATCCATGGCGGTGCCGGCGTGATCGAGCGCGAGCGGATGACGCCGGAGCGGGAAAAGGCGGCGCGCGCCGGCCTCGATGCCGCGCTCAGCGCGGGGCAGAAGGTGCTCGCGAGCGGCGGCAGCGCGCTCGACGCGGTCGAAGCGGCGGTGCGCGTGCTGGAGGACGATCCGAGCTTCAACGCCGGGCGCGGCGCGGTCTTCACCTATGAGGGCAGGAACGAACTGGATGCGGCGATCATGGAGGGGACGACGCGCAAGGCCGGTGCGGTCGCGGGCGTCACTGCGACCAAGAACCCGATCGGCCTCGCCCGCCGGGTGATGGAGAACAGCCCGCACGTGATGTTGGCGGGCGCGGGCGCCGATGCCTTTTCCAAGGAGCAGGGGCTGGAGCAGGCCGGGCCGGACTGGTTCGGCACCGAGGAGCGCCGCCGACAGCTGGAAGAACTCAAGTCGCGCAAGGCGGACGCGTTCGACATCGACATGAAATACGGCACCGTCGGCGCGGTCGCGCGCGACGCCGCTGGGCATGTGGCGGCGGCAACCTCGACCGGGGGCGTGACGGGCAAGCGCTGGGGCCGGATCGGTGATTCGCCGCTGATCGGCGCGGGCACCTATGCCGACGATCGCGCCTGTGCGATCTCCGCCACGGGCGCGGGCGAGTTCTTCATCCGTGAGGGGGTCGCACACGAAATCTGCGCACGCGTCCGCTTCAAGGGCGAGAGCCTGAAGACCGCCGCCGACACCGTGATGGCGGAGACAAAGGCGCTCGGCGGCACCGGCGGCGTCATCGTCACGGGGCCGACCGGCGAGATGGCGTGGAGCTACAACACCCCCGGCATGTATCGCGGCCGCGTGAGCGCGGGCGGCGAGCGTGTGGTCGCGATCTACGGCGACGAGAAGTGATCCGCGCCCTTCTGGCGCTGGCGCTACTGCTCGCGCCCGCCAGCGCGCAGGCGTACGGCTTCTTCACGCATGAGGCGATCGCGCGGATCGCGCTCTTGAACGTGCGCCCGGAAACGGCGCGGATGGTGCGGGCAATGCTGCGCGGCGCCCCGCCGCTCCTGCAGACGCCCGAATGCAAGGTGGCCACGCCCGAGCAGGCGGCGACCTGGCCCGACTGCGTCCGCAATCTGGGTGAGCGGTTCAGCTATACCGCGAGCTGGCACTATCAGAATGTCGACATTTGCCAGCCCTTCGACCTCAAGGCCGCGTGCAAGGACGGCAATTGCGTATCGGCGCAGATCGAGCGGCAGGTGAAGCTGATCCAGAACAGAACCGTGCCGGCTCGCGAAAAGGCGATGGCGCTGGTCTTCCTTATCCACTTCGTCGGCGACCTGCATGCGCCCCCGCATGGGGGCGACCGCGGCGATCGCGGCGGCAACGACGTGAAGGCGAGCTACGGCCCGGTGACGGCGAAATGGCTCAACCTCCATTCGATCTGGGACTCGCCGCTCGCCGAACGCGCGGTGACGACCCCGCCCTCCCCGTTCCGCGTCTATTCGGCGGACGAGCGCGCCGCGCTGGCGGCGGGGACGGTCGAGGACTGGAGCCGGCAAAGCTGGGAAGCGAGCCGTGACGCCGCTTACGGTCTGGCGCTAAGCGATGCGTGCGGGCAGAAGCCGACCGGGCCGGTCGCGGTCACACCCGAAGCAATCGAGAAGATGGTTCCGGTGCAGCGCCTCCAGATCGAACGCGCGGGGCTGCGGCTGGCGCGGATGCTGGACGAAGCGCTCGATCCGGCGAAAGCCTATGTGCCGGAAAAGAAGCCGCCCTATCGCGGCGGGTGATGCCTGGAAGCGGGACCCGCGCTTAGGCGCGGGGTCCCGCTCCCTTCATACGATCAGGAAATGACCACCGTTACCGCGCGGCGATTCTGGGCGTAGGCGCCCTCGTCCGAGCCGACCGCCAGCGGGCGCTCCTTGCCGTAGCTGATGGTCGTGATCCGGCCCGCGTCGATGCCGCGGGCGACGAGATAGTTCTTCGCCGAGTTGGCGCGCCGATCCCCGAGCGCGAGATTATATTCGCGGGTGCCGCGTTCGTCGCAATGCCCCTCGATCGTCACGCGGACGTTCGGATACTGCGTCAGCCACTGGACCTGCGTATCGAGGATCGCGCGCGCTTCGGGGTCGATGTCGACGCTGTCGAGCGCGAAGTTGACCGTGTCCGAACGGACGGTGCGCTTGAAGTCAGCGGCCGAGCCGGGAAGTACCCCGTTGCCGACCTGTCCGGTGCCCTCGCCGCCGGTGCCGGGGGCAGTCGTGCTTTCCCCCGGCGCAGGCGGCAGCACAGGCGGGCGCTTCTTGGCACAGCCGGCGACGGCGATCAGTGCGACGCCCATCATCAGGGCGGCGGTACGGTTGGCCATGTCGGTCTCCTCCTTGGAAATGCAGGTCCGTCTGCGCGACGAACCGTTCAAAGCAAGTTTCGTTTCGCCTTAGGGCCTTACCGGCCCCCAGCTTGGGTCCGATCCGTCGAGCGGGGTGCCGATCCGCCGCTCGTTCACGCCGGTGAGATCGACGGACCACACCTGCGACCGGCCCGAGCCCTGCGCCGAGCGCAGATAGGTCAGCACGCGGCCGTTGGGTGCCCAGCTCGGCCCCTCGTCGCCCCAGGCGTCGGTGAGCAGCTTCTCGCCGCCGCCATCGGGGCTCATGATACCGATCTTGAAGCCGCCCTGGATGCGCGTGAAGGCGATCAAGTCGCCGCGCGGGCTCCACACCGGCGTGCCGTAGCGACCACCGCCGAAGCTGATCCGCCGCTGGTTCGATCCGTCGGCATTCATGACATAGAGCTGCTGCGACCCGCCGCGATCGCTTTCGAAGACGATGCGGCTGCCGTCGGGCGAATAGCTGCCGCCGGTGTCGATGCCCGGCGAGTTGGTCAGCCGCTGCGGGCTGCCCCCCTGCGCTGACACGCGGTAGAGGTCGGTGTTGCCGTTCTGCGCCATCGAGAACAGGATCGACCGGCCATCGGGCGAGAAGCGCGGCGCGAAGGTCAGGCTGACCCCCTGCACCACCTTGCGCTGCCGCCCGCTGGCGAGGTCGTAGACATAGATGGCCGGCTGGTCGCCTACATAGCTCATATAGACGATCGACTGCTGGTTGGGCGCGAACCGCGGGGTCAGCACGATCGACTGGCCGTTGGTCAGGAAGCGGTGATTGGCGCCGTCCTGATCCATGATCGCGAGGCGCTTGATCCGCTTGTTCTTCGGCCCCGTCTCGCTGACATAGACGATGCGGCTGTCGAAATACGGCCCCTCGCCGGTCAGCCGGGTATAGACGGTGTCCGCACATTTGTGCGCCGCGCGGCGCCAGTCCGACGGCTGGACGACGAAGCCCTGCCGCGCCAGCTCGATCTTGGAAAACACATCGTAGAGGTAGCAACCGACCGTCAGCGTGCCGTCGCCGTTCGAGCGGACGAACCCCTGCACCAGTGCCTGTGCGCCCGTCCCGCCCCAATAGTCGTAGGCGGGGGCCGTCACCTCCGGGAACACCACAGCGCGAAGCTGACCCGGCTGGAGGGGCGTGAAAAGGCCGGAGTTCTTGAGATCGGCGGTGACGATCTCCGCCATCTGCCGGCCGAGATCGTCGGTCGAGCCCGCGGGCGTCGACTGGACCGCGGGGGTCGGCATATAGGGAATTGCGATCGGCATCGGCGCCGAAATGCCGCCGGTCACGTCGACCTCCAACGGGGGCGCATCCTGTCCGGCGGGCGCGCCGGGCGCCGCAACCTGCGGCACCTGGAGCGGGGCGGCGGGCGGCGCTTCCTGTGCGGCGAGCGGGCCGAGCGCGAGGCAGCCCGACATCGCGATCGTCATCCGCAGTTTCAGCATCGAACGCTCCTCTCGAACATGGGATGGCCGGCTCAACGGAGCTGCCAGTTATAGTTGATATTGCCCCAGCCGCCATTGGCGGTCTGGTAATATTCGGCCGGCAGCCTGAGCGGTGTGCACGCGCGAAACGCCGCGATCCCGAGGTCGACGACGCGCTGGGCGTACCGCTCGTTCTCGCCCGAGATGCCCGACTGGCGCACCATCTTCGGATTGCCGGCCAGTGTGCCGTCGCGGTTGAGGCGCAGGTTGAGGACGGTGACGATGTTGTTCGCCCCCGGCCCGGGATTTACCTGCTTGTCGGCGCACGGCTGGATCTGGCGGCGGATCGCGTCGCGGATGCCGGCGAGCGCGCGCGCGTCGATCTTGGCCGCGCCGGGCGGATTGGTCGCCTTGCTCTCGCTCGGCGTGTCCGACAGGCCCTTGAGGAAGTCGTCGCCGAGGCGAGAGCCGCGCGGGCGGCTGGCCTTGGCGGTGGCATCGCTGCCCGAGCCCTTAGTCGCCGCCGGTTTCGCCGACGCCTTGGTCGCGGGCGCGGCCTTGGACGCGGGCTTGGCGGCTGCCTTAGCCGCCGGCTTCGGCTCGGCCTTGGGCTTTTCGGCCGGAGCTTCGGCGGGCTTTTTCGGCTGCGGTTGCGCCTTGGGCACGGGTTTGGGTGCGGGGCGCGGCTTGGGCGCGGGTTGCGGCGGGGCGGGCCTGGGCGCCGGGCGCGGTTCGGGGGCCGGCTCGGGCGGTGCAGGCTCCGGCTGGGGCTGCGGTTCGGGTTCGGGCTGCGCGGCGGGTTCGGGCGGCGCGGCATCCTCGGGCGGGCCCTGCTCGGGCGCGATCGAGGTCGCGGGCGGCTCGATCGAAGCGGGCGCCTGCGCCTCCAGCCCCACTTCGTCGACGAGGCTGACGTCGATCGGCACCGGTTTCAGCTCGGTGGGGTTGGGCGTCGCGAGGAACCCGACCGAGAGCAGGCCGAACAGCACGACATGGCCGACAACGGCGACGCCAAGGCCAATGCGTTCGGCGCGATCCATCCGGACTTAGCGCTCGTTCGAGCCGAGCGTCACCAGCGACACGCGGTTCAGCCCGGCGCGGTTCAGTTCGCCCATCACGCTCATGAACTTGCCGTAATTGGTCGTCCGGTCGGCACGGACGAGGATCGCGGGCGGCTCGCCCGTGGCATTGGCACGCGCGATCTCGACCAGCGCGTCGGGCAGCTGCGCCTCGGTCAGTTCGCGCTCGTTGACGAAGATGCGGCCGGCATCGTCGATCGCGACCTGTACCGGCTCCTGCTCTTGGTCGAGCGCCTTGGCCCGGCTCTCTGGCAGGTTCACGGGCACGCCCGCGGTCAGCAGCGGCGCGGTCACCATGAAGATGATGAGGAGAACGAGCATCACGTCGACCAGCGGCGTGACGTTGATGTCCGCCATCGGCGCGCGCCGCCCGCGCCCCCGGCGGGAGGGAAGGTTCGCGCCCATCAGGCGAGCTCGAGCTGGCGGCTGAGCGTCGCGTGGAAGCCGTCGGCGAAGCGGTTGAGTCGCGCCTCGATCCGGTCGATCGCGTGGCTGAAGCGGTTGTAGGCGATGACCGCGGGGATCGCGGCGAACAGGCCAATGGCGGTCGCGAACAGCGCCTCGGCAATGCCCGGCGCGACGACCGCTAGCGACGAGTTCTGCTCGGCGGCGATGCTGGTGAAGCTGCGCATGATGCCCCAGACGGTGCCGAACAGGCCGACGAACGGCGCCACCGACCCGATGGTGGCGAGGATGTTCAGCCGGTCGCCCAGCCGGTCGATCTCCGCCGCCACCGCCGCGCCCATCGCGGTGCCAAGCCGCTCGCGCGTGCCCTCGCGGTCGATCGTCTTGCCCGCGGTCGAGCGGCGCCATTCGGCGACCCCGGCGGAAAAGACCCGCGCGATCGGCAGCTCGCTCTCGGCATGCTTGCGATGGAAGGCGTCGACGTCGTCGGCGCGGCGATAATCGGCCTCGAACGTGTCGATCGCCTTCTTCGTGCGGCCGACCTTCACGCGAAAGCCGATAATGATCGCCCAGGTCCAGATGCTGGCAAGCAGGAGCCCCAGCATCACCCCCTTCACGACGAAATCGGCCTGGATGAACAGCGCGATCGGCGACAGCGTGGCGGCATCGGTACTGACGAAGGCGGCGTCCATGCGGGCTCAGTTCCCTTGAGGCAAAAGGCGGGCGAAGATGTCGAGCCACTGGGGCGGCTGGCGGCGCGGGCGGCCCGAAGGGGTGATGAACACCGCCTCGACGCTGGCCTCGACCAGAATGGCCGTCCCCTTCATGACTCGTTGCTGAATGGTGGCGGATGCGGGGCGGAACCCCGTCAGCCGGCTGACGACGACCAGATCGTCATCGAGGCGCGCGGGCGCGGCGAAGCGAAGCGACACGTCGCGCACCGCATAGACGCCCTCACCCGCCTCGAACGCCGCGCGCTGGTCGATGCCGGCGACGCGCAGCATGTCGGAGCGGGCGCGCTCCATGTAGCGCAGGTAATTGGCGTGATAGACGACGCCCGAAAGATCGGTGTCCTCGAAATAGACCCGCACCGGGAAGCGGTGTTCGGGTCCGTCGAGGCGGCCGGTGGCAGGAAGGACGTCTGACGTCATGCCCTCGCGGCTTTATCGGCGGTTGTCCGGGGGGTCAAAGCGTTAGGGCCGCTTAGTCGAACAATCCGTCCTGCGATCCCGCGGGCGGCTCGATGCCGAGGTGCTTCCAGCCGGCGGCATTCAGGCAGCGGCCGCGGGCGGTGCGGGCGACCATGCCGATCTGGATGAGGTAGGGCTCGATCACTTCCTCGATCGTGTCGCGCGGTTCGGAAAGGCCGGCGGCCAGCGTCTCCACCCCCACCGGCCCGCCGCGATAGATATCGGCGATCATGTTGAGGTAGCGCCGATCCATCGCATCGAGGCCAAGGCGGTCGACCTCCATGCGGTTGAGCGCGCGGTCGGCAACATCAGCGTCGACCACCGGCGCGCCCGCCACATCGGCGAAGTCGCGCACCCGGCGCAGCAACCGCCCGGCGATCCGCGGGGTGCCGCGTGACCGACGCGCGACTTCGGTAGCGCCATCGGGGGCGATGGCGAGGCCGAGCAGCCCCGCCGCGCGCGTAACCACCCGCGTCAGTTCCTCGACGGTGTAGAATTGCAGCCGCACCGGGATGCCGAAACGATCGCGCAGCGGCGTCGTCAGCAACCCCTGCCGCGTCGTCGCGCCGACCAGCGTGAAGCGCGGCAGGTCGATCCGCACGCTGCGCGCCGACGGCCCCTCCCCGATCATCAGGTCGAGCGCGCGATCCTCCATCGCTGGATACAGCACTTCCTCGACCGCGGGGGCGAGGCGGTGGATCTCGTCGATGAACAGGACGTCGCCGTCCTCGAGGTTGGTGAGCAGGGCGGCAAGGTCGCCCGAGCGCGCGATCACCGGGCCGCTGGTGGCGCGAAAGCCCGTCCCCATCTCGCGCGCGATGATCTGCGCCAGCGTCGTCTTGCCGAGGCCGGGGGGCCCGAAGAACAGGACATGGTCCAGCGCCTCGCCGCGCGCCCGCGCCGCCTCGATAAACACGCGCAGGTTCTCGCGCGCGGCCTTCTGCCCCACGAACTCGTCGAGGTGCCGCGGGCGGAGCGCCGCATCGACGTCTTCGGGGCGGCGTGCGGGGGTCAGGATGCGGTCGGTGTCGGTCACGCCCTCACGCTTAGCCGCGTGCGCGGCGGAACGAAAGCAGGACGCGAGGGGACGAGATTGGCGGTCGCCGGTCGGGCGGGTAGAAGGCGGCCATGCTGATGCTCGCCCTCGCGCTCCAGGCCGCCACCGCCCCTGCCCCCGGCGAAGAACTGACGATCGTCGCCAAGGTCGAGATCGACGTGGCCGGACGCATCACCAACTGCGCGATCGAGAAGAGCGAAGCGCCGCAGAACGTCAACGAGGCGACGTGCCGCACGCTCGCCACCAAGGGTCGGTTCAAGCCCAAGCTGGAGGACGGCAAGCCCGTCGCGTCGACCCGCGAGGTCCGCATCCGCTGGCGCAAGGATGCGGCCCCCGCGAAGGCAAGCTAGGTCCGCACGCTCGTCGCCGCGAACGACTGCCGGATCGCGTCGTAGAGCGGCTTGGGCTGGGCCGACGCGTCATAGGGGCACGGGCGCACGGGCAACCCGTCGGGGCGCTTCTGGAAACTTTGCAGCCAGCTGTACTTGTCGTTGAGCCCCCAGGCGAGCACGTCCTTGAGCTGTGGATAGCTGAAGAGCAGGTCCAGCCACGCCTTGCCATAGGTGGCCACGTCGGCATCGCGCTGCTCGATCGTACCGGTCCGGTTCTGGTCGCTCACGTCGAATTCGGTGATGATGAGCTTGTAGCCGAGGCCCGTCACCTGATCGAGCCACGCGCGCATCTGCGGGATCTGCGCATCGGCGATCGATTGCGCGGTGCCCGACGAATAGAAGCCGATGTGCGACTGGATGCCGAGCGCGTCGACCGGCACGTTCCGGTCGCGAAAGCCGCGCAGCAGGTTTAGCACGCCGTTGCGATGCGTGGTCGAGCCCCAGTCCATGTAGTCGTTGTATACCAGCTCGGTCCCCGGCAGTTCCTCGCGCGCGGTGCGGAACGCCAGGTCCATGATGTCCGCGCCGCCGCCCGTCGCATCACCCAGGATGTTGCGCCGGATCGCGCCGGTCGCGGGCTCGATCGCCTCGTTCACCACATCCCAGCTCTTGATGCGGGTGCCGAAATGGCGGGCGACGTTCTGGACATGGCTGCGCGTGATCCGCTCGGCGGTGGCGCGCGGGTTGGTGCCCATGTCGTAGGTACGCAGCCACGCGGGCAGGCGATCCTGAAGGTACCAGAGCATGACGTGGCCACGCATCTGCAAGCCCTTGCTCTCCGCATAGTTCAGCATCGCGTCGGCGCGGGTCCAGTCGTAGACGTTCTCGGCGCTCGATTGATATTCCCACTTCATCTCGTTTTCCGGAACGAGAAGCTGGCAGTCGCGCTCGATCAGCGCCGCATAGGCCGGGTTGTTGAACGAAGCCGCATCCGCGCCCGGCGCAGCAAAGGCGAAGGTGGTGCCGAACCGCATGCCCTTCGCGGCCGCGGCGGCGGCGAGCGTTGTCGTCGGGCTGGGAGACGGCGACGGTGTGGGCGTCGGCGTAGGGGTAGGTGTCGGCGTGGGAGCTGGTGTCGGGGCCGGAGTCCCGCTGTTACCGCTACCGCCGCTGCACGCCGTCAGCCCGAGCGCGCCGGCGAACGCCAGCGTCTGGCGCCGCGAATAGCCTGTCATATCCTCTCATCCTCGTAGCACGGCCATGGTGCCACCCCCGCCGCCGGGTGTTTCCCCGGTCGACGCGGCAGATGCTATAGGATGGGGACAAGCGGGCAATCCCAATCGCTTGGGTGCCGGCCATGAATACGTAACCGCTATTTCGCCGCGCGCTTCAGTGCCTCGCGCACCAGCGCGTCGAAGGGGGCAGCGTCGCCCAGCGCATCCTCGGCCGCCTTGACCGCGCTGCTTGCCTCGGCGGGCCGGAAGCCGAGGTTGAGGAGCGCCGCGACCGCATCCTGCGCCTGTCCGCCGAGCGGGCCAATTGCGCCCGCCGGACCGATCGCGATCGTGCCCTTGTCCTTCAGCTCGCGGACGATTCGCTCGGCGAGCTTCGGCCCGACGCCGTTGGCGCGCCCGACCATCGCCTTGTCCCCGCGCGCGATCGCAGTCGACAGCTCGTCGGGGGACAGCACCGACAGGATCGCCAGCGCCACGCGCGCGCCCACCCCCTGCACTGCGGTCAGATAGCCGAACCAGTCGCGCTCTTCGGGGCTGGCGAATCCGACGAGGCGAATGAAATCCTCCGCCACCAGCATCTGGGTATGGAGGACTGCGGTCGTGCCGATGGGACCCAGCGAAGCGAGCGTCCTGGTCGAGGCGCCGACCAGATAGCCGACGCCGCCCACGTCGATGACCGCATGGTCGAGCCCGGCGGCGGCCAGCACGCCCTTCAGATGCGCGATCATCGTGCGCTCAGTCGAGGCTCTTGCCGACCTGTTCGGCCATGTCCTTTGACAGGCCGGGGGTACGCATGATCCGCTCGAGCTCGGCACGCATCAGCCTGGCGCGCCCCTCGTCGAAGCGGCGCCAGCGGCCGAGCGGCGGGACAAGCTTCGCCGCGGTCTGCGGATTGAGCTTGTCGAGCGCGATCAGCTGGTCGGCGACGAACCGATAGCCCGCGCCGTCGGCGGCGTTGAACGCGCGCTGGTTGACGCTGAACGCGCCGACGAGCGAGCGGGCACGGTTGGGATTGGCAAGCGTGAAGTCGCGGTGGTGCGACAGCTCGACCACACGCGCCAGCGTCTCGGGCCGTGACGACAGCGCCTGCGTCGAGAACCATTTGTCGAGGACGAGCGCGTTGCCGAGATAGCGGTTGTAGAAGATGTCGAGCGCCGCCTCCCGCGCCGCGTCGTCGCCCGAATTGACGAGCGTCGTCAGTGCGCCCTGCCGGTCGGACATGTTGTCCGCCGCCTCGAACTGGCGAAAGGCGAGGCTGCTGGCGTCGGCCGCGCCCGAGGCGGCGATATAGCCGAGCGACACCGTGCGCACGCGGCGGCGCCCCTTGGCGGCGGGCGAATATTCGAACCGGTTGCCCTGCGCCCCCTCGTACGCGGTGCGCCAATGGTAGGCGAGGGTCCGCCCGAGCTCGCCGCGCAAGGCTTCCCGTGCCTGATAGATCGCCTCGGGATCGACGACGGCCAGCTGGTCGCCGATGAAGCTGTCGGAGGGGAGCAGCACCGCTTCGGCCACGAACGCCGGGTCGAGATTGGGGTCGCTCAGCGTATTGCGCACCGCCTCCACCACAGGCGCGTGATCGGCGCGGCCGTGGCGGACGGCGGCGACGAGCGTGTCGAGCATCAGCTGCTGCATCGCCTCGTACCGCGCGAACGGATCGTCGTCGTACGCGGAGAGGAAGGCGAGTTCGGCGGCGCTGCGGTCGGTCTCGACGATCACGGGGGCGGAGAAGCCACGGTTGATCGACAGGACGGGCGGCTCGGTCACCGTCTCGAACGCGACCTCGGCCTCGCCGTCCTTCAGGAGGACGAGCTGCTCGGTGCCGAGCGCGCCCGCCGTCTCGCTGCCGAACAGCTTGAGGCGGAGCGGCAGGACCATCGGGTCCTTGGCGGGCTGGCCCGGCGTCGGCGGGACGGTCTGGCGCAGATAGAGGTGCGCGCGGCCGCTGCCGACCTCATGCTCCAGCCGCGCCGAGACGCGCGGCGTGCCGGCCTGGCTGTACCACAGGCGGAACTGCGACAGGTCGACGCCGCCGGCATCCTCCATCGCGCGCACGAAATCCTCGACCGTCGCGGCGGTGCCGTCGTGGCGTTCGAAATAGAGGTCGCTGCCCGCGCGGAACTTCTCCGGCCCCAGGATCGTGGACATCATGCGGATGACCTCGGCGCCCTTGTTGTAGATGGTGGCGGTGTAGAAGTTCGAGATCTCGAGATAGGCGTCGGGGCGGACGGGGTGCGCCAGCGGCCCGGCATCCTCCGGGAACTGCGCCGCGCGCAGGGAGCGCACATCCTCGATCCGCTTGACCGCAGCCGAGCCCTGATCGGCGGAGAAGCTCTGATCGCGATAGACGGTGAAGCCTTCCTTGAGGGAAAGCTGGAACCAGTCGCGGCAGGTGACGCGGTTGCCCGACCAGTTGTGGAAATATTCGTGCGCAACCACCGCGGCCACGGCGTCGTAGTCGTAGTCGGTCGCGGTGTCGGGATCGGCGAGGATGTAGCGGCTGTTGAAGATGTTCAGCCCCTTGTTCTCCATCGCGCCGAAATTGAAGTCATCGACCGCGACGATGTTGAACACGTCGAGATCGTATTCGCGGCCATAGACGTCCTCGTCCCAGCGCATCGAAGTCTTCAATGCCGCCAGCGCATGGTCGGTCTTGGGCAAGTCGGGCGAGCGCACCCAGATGCCGAGCTCGACCGCGCGGCCCGAGCGGGTAACGAAGGTGTCGCGATTGGCGACGAGGTCGCCGGCCACCAGCGCGAAGAGGTAGCAGGGCTTGGGGAACGGATCGTCCCACTCGGCGAAATGCCGCCCGCCGTGCAAATCGCCCGCCCCGACCGGATCGCCATTGGCAAGCAGCACGGGGTAGCGCGCCTTGTCCGCGCTCATCCGCACCGAATAGCGGGTGAGCACGTCAGGCCGGTCGGGGAAATAGGTGATGCGGCGGAACCCCTCCGCCTCGCACTGGGTGCAAAGGAGCCCGCCCGAGGCGTAGAGGCCCATCAACTGGGTATTGCGCTCGGGGTGGATCAGCACCTCGGTCTCGATGCGATGGGTATCGCCGGTCAGCGCGATCGAAATGCCGCGGGCCGTCTGCTGCCACTCGGCGGGCTGGCCGTCGACGGTGACCGACACCAGTTCGAGCCCGTCGCCGTCGAGCTCGAGCGGCGCATCGTGATCGCCGCTCCGCTCCACCTCCAGCACCGCGCGGACGCGCGTCGCGGCGGGGTCGAGATCGAAGTCGAGCGCGATGCGCGGCACCAGCCACTCCGGCGCGCGGTAATCGGCGCGGCGGACCGCTTTGGGGGCAATGGGGGCGTTCAGGGCATCGAGCATGGCGAAGGAGTTAGGCCGTCCCCCGTCCCGCGGCAATGGCGCTTACTTGATTCGATAAAGGCGGAGCGGCGAGGTCGGCGGCAGCATGATCGGCTCGAGGAACGGCGGCAGCTGGCCGCGCGCGATCTGGGCGTAGAAGCCGTTCTTCGAGCGCGCGCGATAGACCGTCGTCTCGGCCATATTGGGACAGGTGAGGAGCAACGTCGCGCCGTGCGCCTTGGCGATGCGATAGAAGGTCGCGGGCGATCCCTGGAACGCGTGATGCACGTCGAGGATGGCGTCACCGTTGCGATGATAGGGGCCCGCGATCGCATTGTGATGCGTCAGCGTGATGAGCCGCGGACCCAGGTCGACATGCGTGAACACCGTCTGCGGCGGCAGACGGTCGAGCGGACGCATCGCCGGGATCGTCGCGCAGCGCTGGTTCGCTTTTCCCACGCGCTGCTGCATCGCATTGGGCCGGTCGATCGGCAGCCAGCGGATCATCAGGCCGGCGAACAGTCCCGACACGATCAGGAAGCCGCCGACCGTCCCGATCACGCGAACCGGCATCAGCCGGTGATTGAGGAGCCAAGGAAAGATCACCCAGCCGAGCGCGGTGGC
The DNA here is from genome assembly GCA_913775315.1 of uncultured Sphingomonas sp. Taxonomy (GTDB): domain Bacteria; phylum Pseudomonadota; class Alphaproteobacteria; order Sphingomonadales; family Sphingomonadaceae; genus Sphingomonas. Next base: position 36,233 of record CAJYIX010000006.1, read on the forward strand.
GCCGGGCACCGCCAAAAGTTGTGCCGCCGGCCCGGCGCGCACCTGCCAGAGAAGGAGGCCGCAGGCGAGCGCGGTGAACAGCATCACCGGCACCCAGCCCGCCAGCCGCGTCGCATCGCCGCGCGCGCGCCACGTGGCGAAGATCGCGCCGATCAGGCCGATGACCGGCAGCGCCGCGATCGGGAATGCGGTGCGAAGCGGATGCTTGTAGATCGGCCGTGCTTCGCGGACATTGTTGAGCCAGGTGCGGGCCAGTTCGTCCGACACCCCCTCCGGCCGCGACAGGCATTGCGGGAACAGGCTCGCGAACGCGCCGCCCAGCACCGCGCCGGCGGCGAGCGCCAGCACCAGCCGCACCTCCCGCCGCGCCGGGTTGAACACTGCCAGCGCGAGGAGCAGCGCGCCGCCCGCGACCGTCGCCGACAGCCATACCGGCGTCAGCGCATCGCAGCGCATCGCGTAGTTGGCGTTGGAGGCGAACAGGACAAAGCCGATCGCGCTGCCGCCCGCCAGCGCCGCGCCGTAGGCGGCCATGCGCGGCGCCTCCGCCCGGTCCCATACCCAGCGCAGCGCCAGGATGCCGCCCGCGCCGACGGCATAGGGCAGCATCTCCAGCCCGATCGACAGCGAGAAGGCACTCGCGCCGCCGACGATCGCGCCGCCGCGCGCCTTTTTCGGATCGGCGAGCGCCGCGACGGTGACGGCCAGCGCCGCAAGCTGCCACCCGTGATGGTCGATCCGCGTCGGCATGTACATGAGAAGCGTCGCCGAGCAGCCGAACAGGAACACCAGCGCCAGCGGCCACGCGCGCGCATCGATCAGCCGCCGGGCGGCGACCGCGACCGCCGTCATCGAAATCGCGAACGGCAGGAGCGGCGCGACGCCCACCGCCAGCCGCTCGGCCCAGGCGGGGGTCGTGAACAGCCGGAAGAACAGGATCAGCCCCGCGATCGGCAGATCGACGATCCGGCTCCAGTGAATGTTGAACCCGCCCGGCGGATTGAGCCGGTACTGGCGCAAGTCGTACCACCCCTGCCCGTTCATCCACGCGCGCACCTGTATCAGCCGCATGTTGTCGTCGGTGTCGGACAGCGCGAGCCAGTAGATGCCGCCCCAACGCTGCCACAGGAACCACCCCGCGAACACGCCCCAGGCGAGCAGCGTCCAGCGCAGCCAGTGATGGCGGAGTTGGACGTCAAGGAAGTCGCGCTGCATGTCGGGCTTTTCTCGGGGAGCGTGGGACGATAGGGCGGCCCCTACTCCGAAGTGCGTAAAGGGCAAGTGGGTGGGGGCAAGCAGGTGACAGGCGTGGCGGGCGGCATCGGACGATTGAGGGAAGCGCCGATCGTCGGCCAGCTTATGCGCTTCCTCGTCGCCGGAGGGATCACGACGATCCTCTATACCGCGGTCTACCTGCCGCTTGCCATGTGGGTGTTCGGGCGCGAGCGTGCGGTGATGGCGGTGCCCTTCGCCTTTGCCGTGGCGGTGACGGCGGGGTTCTGGCTGCACAGCAACTGGAGCTTCAAGGGGCACGGCACCCGGTCGGAGGGTGCAGGCCAGCGGGCCAAGTTCGTCGGCGTGCAGGCCTCGGGGCTGCTGATGCACGCCGCCATCACCTGGTTCGTGACCGATCGGCTGGGCATGCCCGCCTGGGCGCCGCTGATCCCCGGGCTGATCCTCGTCCCCCTCGTCACCTTCTTCCTCAACCGTCAGTGGGTGTTTCGCTAAACCATGGATCGCATCGTCTACGACCGCATGGCGGCCCACGACACCACCCACTGGTGGTACCGCGCCCGCCGCGAGATCCTTGCCGACTATCTGACGCGGGAGGCTTCGCTGCCGAAGGCGGCGCGCATTCTCGAGATCGGCTGTGGCACCGGGCACAATCTGCCGATGCTGGCGGGGTTCGGCGAGGTGGACGCGATCGAGATCGATCCCGCCGCGCGCGGGTTCGCGGCCGAGCGGCTGGGCAAGGCGGTGGGCGACGCCCCCCTGCCATCGCTGACCGGGGTCGAGCGCGGCGCCTACGACCTGATCGCGGTGCTCGACGTGGTCGAGCATGTAGAGGACGATGTGGGCGCGCTGCGCGGCATGGCCGAGGTGCTGAAGCCCGGCGGCGCGATCCTCATCACCGTGCCCGCGCATCCGTGGATGTGGTCGGCGCACGACACGGTGAACCACCATCACCGGCGTTACTCGAAGAGAACGCTGGACAAGGCGATCCGCAACGCGGGGCTGCGCCATAACGGGCTGCGCTATTTCAACTCGCTGCTGTTCCCGGTCGCGGTCGCGGCACGCGTGGCGGGCAAGCTAACCGGCAAGGACGACAGCGACGATTCGCCGCCCGCCGCGCCCGTCAACAAGGCGCTGGAGGCGGTGTTCCGGCTGGAGAGGCACCTAGTCGGCCGCGTGCCGCTGCCGCCGGGGTTGTCGATCATTACGCTGGTTCGGAAGTAAGTCAGAAGAAGAAGCGGAATCCCGGATCAAGTCCGGGATGACGGGATCGGCGAGCGCATCCTCCAACCAAGTCCGTCACCCCGGGCTCGACCCGGGGTCCCGCTTCTTCCTGCTCCTACTGGCTTCTAGCGCACCACCCGCGTCACATGCCCCATCTTGCGGCCCGGCCGCGCCTCGTGCTTGCCGTAGAGGTGGAGGTGGAGGCCGGGCTCCGCCGCCAGCGCCGCCCACCGCGCGGCGTCGTCGCCGATCAGGTTGGTCATGCTCACCGCCGTCCCCGTCAGCCGCGTGGGGCCGAGCGGCAGGCCGAGGATCGCGCGCGCATGGTTCTCGAACTGCGAGGTCTCCGCCCCCTCGATCGTCCAGTGCCCTGAATTGTGGACGCGCGGCGCCATCTCGTTGAATACCGGGCCATCGCGGCCGGCGAAGAACTCCAGCGTCAGCACGCCGACATGGCCGAGCGCCTCGGCCACGCGGCCGGCGAGCGTCGCCGCCTCGGTCCATTGCGCGGCGATTTCGGCGGGCGCGGGGAGCGTCGAGGTGTCGAGGATGCCGTCCTTGTGGACGTTGCGCGGCGGCGGGTAGCTGACGGTGCGACCGTTCAGACCGCGGGCGATGACGATCGAGAATTCGTGCTCGAAGTCGACGAACCCCTCGAGGATCGCGGGCCCACCGCCGATCGCTTCCCAGGCGGCATCGGCATCGGCGGGCGAGGCGAGCCGCGCCTGCCCCTTGCCGTCATAGCCGAAACGCGTGGTCTTGAGGATCGCGGGGCAGCCAATCGCAGCGATCGCGGCGTCCAGCGCCGCGCGATCGGGCACTTCCGCCCAGCGCGCGGGGCGGCCGCCAAGATCCTCGACGAACCGCTTTTCGGAGACGCGGTCCTGCGCGACCTTCAGCGACTTGGGCGACGGCCGGACGGGGACGAGGTCGCCCAGCCGCTCGATCGGCGCCGCCTCGACATTCTCGAACTCATAGGTGACGACGTCGACCTGGGCGGCGAACGCCGCCAGCGCCGCGTCGTCATCATAGGCGCCCTGCGTGAAGGCGGGCGCGACGTCGTTGGCCGGCCCCGTCTCCGGCGCATAGACATGGGCGCGATAGCCGAGCTGTGCCGCGGCGATGGCGATCATCCGCCCGAGCTGGCCCGAGCCGAGGATGCCGATGGTCGATCCGGGGGGCAGCGTTTCGGTCATTGCGGGCTGTCGGGCACCTTGTCGGTCTGCGCCTGCCGCCAGGCCACCAGCCGGTCGCGCAGCCCCGCGTCATTCAGCGCGAGGATCGAGGCGGCCATCAACCCGGCATTCGCCGCGCCCGCCTCGCCGATCGCCAGCGTGCCGACGGGAATGCCAGCGGGCATCTGGACGATGGAAAGCAGGCTATCGAGGCCCGAAAGCGACTTCGACCGGACGGGCACGCCGAGCACCGGCAGGTGCGTCATCGCCGCGACCATGCCGGGCAGGTGCGCCGCGCCCCCTGCCCCCGCGACGATCACGCGGATGCCGCGCCCCTCGGCCTCCCGCGCGTACGCGACCAGCCGGTCGGGCGTGCGGTGGGCGGAGATGACGCGCGTCTCGTGCGCGATCCCCAGCGTTTCGAGCATTTCGGCCGCGCGCGACATGGTCTCCCAGTCCGAAGTGCTGCCCATGATGATGCCGACGAGCGGTTGGCTCACTGTCTTTTCTCGCCCCCGAACGGGAAAGCACGCCCCCTAACCGCCCGGCGCGCAAAGGGCAACGCGGTTAAGGCCCCTCATCCTCGGGCGGCGGGCCCTGCTCGTCCTCGGGCCGGCGGCGGTCGGGGAGGAAGCGGTCGCGGTCGATCTCGACCGCGCCGTCGCGGCCGACGCGCACGCCCAGATCGTCGAGCTGGCGCTGCACCTCGCCCGGCAGCGTGTCGACGCCATTGCCGATCGCGTCGATCAGGTTGCCGACATCGTCACCCGCATCCTCGATCACGTCCTCGATAACCGGGTCGGGCCGCCCCGCCGCGCTCGCGCCGGTCGCGCGCATCATATAGTCGCGCCAGATCCGCGCGGGCAGTCCGCCGCCCGACAGGCCGGCATTGGGCGTGTTGTCGTCGTTGCCGACCCACACGCCCGTGACGATCCCGTCGGCATAGCCGATGAACAGCGCGTCGCGATTGTCCTGCGTCGTCCCGGTCTTGCCGAACGCCTCCACCGACAGGTTCGCCTGTCGCCCGGTCCCCTCGCGGATCGAGGCGGCGAGCAGCGTGCGCAGCCCGGCGAGCTGGTCGGCGGGAATCTTGCGCGTGTCGAGGCCGAGCTTTTCGAGCCAGCTTCCCTCGGGGGGCTGGGCAAGCCCGCGCGGGCGCACCGGCATCTCGCCCGCCGCGACCGCGGCATAGGCGGCGGTGAGTTCGAGGAGCGACACCGACGAGGTGCCGAGCGCGATCGTCGCCTCGTTGGGGATCGGGGTTGAGATGCCGAGGTCGCGCGCCGCCTTGATGACCGCCTTCGGCCCGACCTGCTGCGTCAGCCGGGCGGAGGCGACGTTGCTCGACCGCGCGAACGCCTGCGCCAGGCTGATGTCGCCCAGATAGCGGCCGTCGCTGTTGCGCGGGCTCCAGTTACCGATCGTCACCGGTTTGTCCTCGACCGTGTCGTCGGGGGTCATGCCCGCGCGCAATGCGGCGAGATAGACGAAGAGCTTGAAGGTCGAGCCCGCCTGTCGCCGCGCCTGCGTCGCGCGGTTGAAGGGGCTGTTCGCATAATCCTTGCCGCCGACCATCGCGACGATGCGCCCGTCGGGGCGCATCGACACGAGCGCGACCTGCGCCTGGCGCAGCCCCGCCGAGCCGACCGCGCGGATCGCGGCGCGCTGGAGCCGCATTTCGAGCGTGGTCTTGACCGTCTGGTCCGCGCCGATCGCACCGGCCTGATCGCGCGCCTGCGGCAGCACCCAGTCGGCGAAATAGGTGCCGGTGGGCAGCCGCTTCGACCGCGCCACCTTGAGCCGCGCCGGCTCGACCGCCCGCGCCTCGACCGCGGTCAGATAGCCGGCATCCTCCATTGCCGCGACGACGATTTCCTGCCGGTCGCGCGCGCCCTTCAGGTTCTGCGTCGGGGCAAGCCGGCTCGGCGCCTTTACCAGCCCGGCGAGCATCGCCGCCTGCCCCGTCGTCAGGTCGTCGGCGTCACGGCTGAAGTAATGGCGGGCGGCGGCCTGGAGCCCGTAGACATTGTCGCCGAAATAGACGTTCGAGAGATAGCGCGAGAGGATCTCGTCCTTCGACAGCCATGCCTCCAGCCAGAAGGCGATCATCACCTCGCGCAGCTTGCGCGCCAGCGTCCGGTCGCTGCTGAGAAAGGCGTTCTTCGCCAGCTGCTGGGTGATCGTGCTGCCGCCCTGCGAGCTGTTCGAGGTGAAGGTGTTGTTGACGAACGCGCGCAGGATGCCGCGCGGATCGACGCCCCAATGGCTGCGGAAGCGCCGGTCCTCGATCGCCAAGAACGCGCCCGTCACATGCGCGGGCAGCTTCGTCGCGTCGACCGGCTTGCCGATCTCCGCCCCGTGGCGCGCGATCGGCTCACCCTCTGCCGACAACAAAGTGATCGAGGGCGGGACCGGCGGCTCGAGCGACTTGGACAAGGGCGCGGTGATCGCCAGCCAGATGATCGCGATGACGAGCAGCACGATGACGACGCCCAGCCCGCGCGCCACCCAGCGCATCGGGCTCGGCCGCCAGCCGGGCGGCAGCGGGGGCGGCGGGCCGCCGGTCGTCGCGGCGTCGAACCCCGCAGGCACGGGACCGGCGGGTTCGGGCGGGGCCGGAGGCTGGCCCCAGGCGTCGTAGCTGTCGATGCGCATCGGAAATACTGTATTATCGCGCCAACACACTGGACGCAATCGCGCTTATCGCACGCAGGCGATGCGCTCGGCAATGGCGCGGGCGTCAGGCGGCCTCGTGCGTGCCCAGCATGTCGGCCGCGCGGCGCGTGGCGGCGGCGGTGTCGCCCGCCAGTCGCTTCACCTCTGCCGCGACCACGCCGAAGCCGCGCCCGGCGTCGCCCGCCTTCGCCGCCTCGATCGCGGCATTGAGCGCAAGCATGTTGGTCTGGCGCGCGATCCCCTCGATCGCCGTGACGGTCTGGCGCAGTTCACCGAGCATCTTTTCCCGCTCGGCATCGCGGCCGGCGAGCGCGGCCTGAAGCCGCTCGGCCTCGGCCAGTTGCGCGGACACCGTGCGTTCGAGCTGCACCGCGCGGGTCACGTCGGTCGCCATCTTGAGCACGCCGATCGGCCGGCCTTCCCGCCCGATGATCGGGTTGTAGGTCGCCTGCAGCCACAATTCGCGTCCGCCGGCCCCGACGCGGGCATAGACGCCGCTGTCGTATTCGCCCGACCCCAGCTTCCGCCAGAACGCGGCATAGTCGGACGAGGCCACTTCCGCCTCGGTGCAGAACAGGCGATGATGGCGCCCGATGACGCGTTCGCGCGTATAGCCGGTAAGCTCGAGAAAATTGGCGTTGGCGTCGACGATCTCGCCGGTCGGGGTGAATTCGACGATCGCCTGGCTCTTGAGGATCGCCTGCCATACCGCCTTGCCACCGAACCGGATCGCCAATGAACCTCTCCCCTTTCCCATCGGCTAGACCGAACCCGACGACCGGAAGGTTAACGCGGCGCGAAGTATCGTTTTCGTACAATCGGCGGGACAGCCGATGATCCGGCACCTGTGGAATCTGGGCGGCGGCATCGCGATCCTGCTCGGCTTCATCGGCGTGTTCCTGCCGATCATGCCGACGGTGCCGTTCCTGATCCTCGCCGCCTTCTGCTTCACGCGCGGCAGCCCGCGGTTCGAGGCATGGCTGCTCGACCACCCGACCTTCGGCCCGCCGGTGGTGGCATGGCGGGAGCGGGGGGCGATCCCGCGGCGGGGCAAATGGGCCGCGACGATCGGGCTTGCGGGCAGTGCGGCGCTGGGGTTTGCGTTCGTGCCCTGGCCGTACAGCCCCGTCCCCGCGCTGATCGCGGTGGTGACGCTCAGTTGGATGTGGAGCCGTCCCGACGCGTGACGGCCGAGCGGATCATCGCCGACGTCTCGCGGCTGCCGTCGTGGCTCCAGCCGGGTTCGCGCAGCAGATAGCCGAGCTTCGATCCCCACGGCGCGCGCCACAGGTCGCGCGCGATCCCCGCCCATTCGTGGAACGCGGCCCACAGGACGTTGAAGCTGCCGAGATCATGGACGAGGCCGTAGCGGACGTGTTCCCCTTCGTCCTCCGGCTCGAACGTGCCGAACAGCCGGTCCCAGACGATGAAGACGCCGGCATAGTTGCGGTCGAGATAGCGGGGGTTGGCGCCGTGATGGACGCGGTGGTGGCTGGGGGTGTTCATCACCGCCTCGAACCACCGCGGCATCCGCCCCACCGTCTCGGTATGGATCCAGAACTGGTAGACGAGGTTGAGGCCCGCCACGAAGAAGATCATCGCCGGCGGAAAGCCCACTAGGAACAATGGCAGGCGGAACAGGAAGCCGAGGCTGAAGAACCCCGTCCATGTCTGCCGGAGTGCGGTCGACAAATTGTAGTGCTGGCTGGAGTGGTGGACGACATGGCTCGCCCAGAACAGCCGCACGCGATGCGCGGATCGATGGAAGACGTAATAGGCGAGGTCGTCGAGCACGAAGGCGAGCACGAACCAGTACCACGCCCAGCGGATGTCGAAGAGGCGGAAGCCATGGACCCAGGTCGCAAGGCCGAACACCGCCCCGCCCGCCAGCACGCCGGCGACGGTACTACCGAGCCCGAGAAACAGCGAGGTCAGCGTGTCGCGCGGGCAGTAACGGGTGGCGTCGCGGCGCTTGGCGATCAGCATCTCGATGAGGACGAGCACGACGAAGCCGGGGATCGCGTATGTGACCGGATCGGGCAGGGTCGGCGGCATCGCCGGATTACTTACACCGGTGTCAGCGGCGGCTCAATGCACTGTCGGCCGCTGCGCCAGCGCCTCGGCTTGTCGCACCTGATCGTCGGTGACTCCGAACAGCGCGACACGGCCGAACATCGCCTCGCCGCTGTCGATCGCCACCCCCTCGACCGCGGGTGCGAGGTTGAGCGGCGAGACGAGCCGGCGGACGGCGACGCGCGCGCCGTGGCGTTTCAGCAGCGCGAGCGTGCCGTTGCCCGCGACCAGCGCCCCCTCCCCATTGCCGCCGACCAGCGCATGCCGCGCCTGGAACCCGGCCAGATGCTGTTCGGCGAGCCGCATCGCCGTCGCGGGATCGGAAATGTCGATGTCGCCGAGCCGCAAATGCCGCGCGATCGCGGCAAGCGCGAGCACCGCGACCAGCGACCCGGCGAGCATCTGCCAGCTCATGCGCGGCCCGACAGCGCGTCGAGCATCGGGCGCAGGCCGGCGAGGTTGTAGCCCGCCCCCGCGCCGCTTTCGGTGATCGCGTCCGGGTCGCCGCCCGCCTTCGCCTGCGTCAGCGCCCAGAGGTTGCAGGAGCGCGTGCCCGACCGGCAATAGGCGAGGACGGGGCCGCCCGCTGACCGGAGCGCCTCGGCCATCGCGTCGATCTGTGGGTGGCTGAAGCCGGCATGGGTGATCGGGATCGAAGTGTAGGAGAGCCCCGCCGCCTCCGCCGCGGCACGCATGTCGGCGTCGCTCGGCTGGCCGGGCTCCTCGTCGTCGGGGCGGTTGTTGACCACCGCCTTGAAGCCCAATGCCGCAATGTCGGCCAGTTCCTCGGGGAAGAGCTGCGGGGCGACGCTCACCTGGTCGTCGATGCGGCGGATGTCGGGCATGGAAGTCTCCTTTGCACCGCCATCTATGCGTGGTCGGCGATCACCTCAAGGAAGGCGGGGCCATAGGCGTCGAGCTTGCGCGCGCCGATGCCGGCGATGCGGCTCATTTCGCTGAGCGTCGCGGGCTTGGCCATCGCCATGTCGCGCAGCGTCGAGTCGTGGAAGATGACGTAAGGCGGCAGCCCGGTTTCCTGCGCGATCTCGCGCCGGCGGGCGCGCAGCGCCTCGAACAGCGGATGGCCAACCGGGTTGGCACTCGCGCCGGTGCCACCGCGCCGTCCCTTGCGCTCGCGCTTGGGCGGCACGATCAAGCCCAGCTCCGCCTCCCCCTTCAGGATTGCGCGCGCGCCGGGGCCGAACTCGAGCCCGCCATGCGGATTGGCCCGGATCGCGTCGCGCAGCATCAGCGCGCGGCCGACGGGCTTGAGCAGCGCGACCTCTTCCCCCTCGACGATGCCCCAGACCGACAGGCGCTCGTGGCCGCTGGAGAGACTCCGGTCGGTCGATTTGCCGGTCAGCACCTGCTCGATATAGCCGGTGCCGAACATCTGGCCGGTGCGGAACACCGCCGACAGGTATTTCTGCGCGACAACGGTGGCGTCGACCGTCGCGGGGGGCGTGAGGCAGTTGTCGCAATTGCCGCAATGCGCGGGCGGGTCCTCGCCGAAATAGCGCAGCAAGACGGCGCGGCGGCACTCGGCGGTCTCGACCAGCCCGGCGAGTGCCGCCAGCCGCGCCTGCTCGCCCGCGCGGCGATGCGGCTCGACCTCGGCGATGCGCTGGCGCGCGCGGGCGAGGTCGTCGGCGCCCCAGAACAGATGCGCCACCGCCGGGTCCCCGTCGCGCCCCGCACGGCCGGTTTCCTGATAATAGGCCTCGATCGATTTGGGCAGGCCGGCATGGGCGACGAAGCGCACGTCGGGCTTGTCGATCCCCATGCCGAAGGCGACGGTGGCGGCCATCACCATGTCCTCGGATGCCACGAACGCCGCTTGGTTGGCGGCGCGGACTGCGGGGTCGAGCCCGGCATGATAGGCGCGCGTCGGCCGGCCCGAGGCGGCGAGTGCCTCTGCCAGCTTCTCCGTCCCCGCGCGCGTCTGGGCATAGACGATGCCCGGCCCGTCCGCCTCGGCGATCACGTCCATGATCTGGCGCGTCGTGTTGTCGCGCGGGGTGATGGCGTAGCGGATGTTCGGCCGGTCGAAGCCGGCGACGATCAGGCCCTCCTGCGGGATGCCGAGCTGGTCGAGGATGTCGGCGCGGGTATGCGCGTCGGCGGTGGCGGTGAGCGCAAGGCGCGGGACGTCCGGGAATTGGTCGAGCAGCGGCTTGAGCAGGCGGTAATCCGGGCGGAAATCGTGCCCCCATTCGCTGACGCAATGCGCCTCGTCGATCGCGAACAGGCAGAGCGGGGCGCTGCCCAGCAGTTCGCGGAAATGCCCGGTCGAGGCGCGCTCGGGGGCGATGTAGAGCAGGTCGAGCGCACCGGCGCGGAAACGGTCGATCGTCTCGGCGCGGTTGCTGTCGGCGCTGGTCAGCGTCGCCGCGCGGATACCCACGGCTTCGGCCGCGCGAAGCTGGTCGTGCATCAGCGCGATCAGCGGGCTGACGACGACGCAGGTGCCGGGGAGCATCACGCTCGGCAACTGATAGGTCAGCGACTTGCCCGCGCCAGTCGGCATCACCGCCAGCGTCCGCTGTCCCGCCAGTACGCGGCCCACCACCTCGGCCTGGACGCCGCGAAACTGGGTGAAGCCGAAGGTGGCGTGGAGGACGTCGAGCGGGTCGGGCATCAGGTGCCCTTAGCAAGGATTGGCGCGGGGGGAACGGGTCGAGCGCCGAACCCGAACCCGTTCGCGCTGAGCCTGTCGAAGCGACGTCCTTCTCGTTGCGCGTCCTACGAAAGGCAGGGCGTCGACCAACTCAGCCCGAACGGTGGGTGCAGATCGCAGGTTGAGCGCGCGGATCATCGGTTTTCACCCACTTGCCGACATTGAGGTATCGGCCGATTGAGGACGCATGAGATGCTACTACGTTCTGCTGCACGGCATGTTGGAATGGAGCGTCGCATTCCCGAGCGATGAAGTCTGGCAGCCGCGGGGCTTCTTTTGTCATCGATACGTGCTTGCCATTGACCAGGCGCGCGCCGTCGAGATCGCCTGCCATCGCGTTCGTCAGAATCTGGACAGGGATCAGCGGTGGGTCAGTGATGGGCGCGCGATGTTGAGACTGGAAGCTGAGGAAGTCTGGGTTGCGCCATTCCACAAACTTCTGAAGCCGATCAACTCAGGTCATGCATTCTACGCTGAAGATTGAACGTCCCTTGCCTTCCAAACGGCGTGCGTTGGACGGCAGATCGTAAATGGCGGTGAAGGCTCCCTATCTACCGCCCCGCCACCCCCCGCACGAAAGCCGCCGTCACCTCGGCGTGCGTCACCGGCAGCATGTGGCCGCCGTCGACCAGTTCCAGCCGGCAGCCGGGGATCGTCGCCGCCGTGGCCCGCCCGTGCATTTCGGGGTCGAGCACCGCGTCGCCGCGGCCGAACAGGATCGCGGCGGGGAGCGACAGCTCGCCGTAGTGCGCGGCCATCCAGGCGACTTCGGGCTTGGCGTTCATCACCTCGAACGAGCCGGCGCGATAGCTTTGCGGGCGGGCGGACAGCGCGCCGCCGCCCCTGGTCACGAAATCATCGGGGACGGCATCGGGGGCGAACACCATCTTGGCGACCGTCGGGCCAGTTAGTGTGGCGCTGGGCACCGCGAGCGTCCAAGACAGCACCTCGCGCACGCCCGGCGGGCTGACGAGGCCGGCGAACTGCGGCGGCGCGGTCTCGACCGGCTGGGTCAGCGGCGCGATCAGCGCGAGGCCGGAGAAGCGCCCCGGCGTTGCGAGCGCGGCGGCAAGGCTGACCGCCCCGCCCAACGAATGGCCGACCAGCAGCGGCTTTTCGAGACCCAGCGCATCGGCCACCGCGACCACCGTCCGCCCCTGTTCGAGGATGTTCGGCCGCCGCCCGGTCTGCACCGAATGGCCCCAGCCCGGCCGATCGATCGCGACGATGCGATAGTCGGCGGCGAGCCTGTCGGTCAGCGCATAGGTGAAGTTGCGCAACTGCCCCATGAGCCCGTGGACCATCAACAGCACCGGCGCGTCGCGGGGGCCGAGATCGACATAATGGATGCGCGCGCCCTCCACCTCGACGAATTGGCCGTCCGCGGGCACCGCCCGCTCCGCCGCGCGCGCGCCGAGCGCGGACCAGATCGCAAGACCGCCGCCGATCGCGCCCGCGGCGATCGCGGCGATGCCCCAGCGGTTGGTGCGCTGCTTCTCGGCCATCACATGCTCCCTCATTCGGCGGCGAGCGCTTCCTCGCGCTCGCGCGCCTGGCGCGTCCACATCTCGGCATAGATGCCGTTGGCGCGCAGCAATTGCGCGTGGGTGCCCTGTTCGGCAACCCTGCCTTCCTCAAGCACGACGATGCGGTCGGCATGGACGACGGTTGACAGGCGGTGGGCGATGACGATCGTCGTGCGCCCGCGCTCGATGGCCTCGAGCGTCGCCTGGATCTCCGCCTCGGTCCGGCTGTCGAGCGCGCTCGTCGCCTCGTCGAGGATCAGGATCGGCGGGTTCTTGAGCAGGGTCCGCGCGATCGCCACGCGCTGCTTCTCGCCGCCCGACAGTTTCAGCCCGCGCTCGCCGACGCGGGTCTTGTAGCCGTCGGTCAGGCTCTCGATGAAGTCGCCGATCGCCGCGCCGCGGGCGGCGTTCGCGATCTCATCCTCGGTCGCCCCCTCGCGGCCATAGGCGATGTTGTAGCCGATGGTGTCGTTGAAGAGCACCGTGTCCTGCGGGACGATGCCGATCGCGGCACGCAGCGTTTCCTGCTGCACCTTGGCGATATCCTGTCCGTCGATCAGGATGCGGCCGCCCTGCACGTCGTAGAAGCGGAACATCAGCCGCGCGATCGTCGACTTGCCCGCGCCCGAATGGCCGACGATCGCCACCGTCGCGCCCGCCGGCACGTCGAGGTCGATGCCCTTCAGGATCGCGCGGTCGGGCTCGTAGCCGAACACGACATTCTCGAAGCGCACGCCGGCATCACCGACGGCCAGCGGCGGCGCATTAGGAACGTCGCGGACCTCCGCCCCGGTATCGAGCAGGTCGAACATCGCACCCATGTCGATCACCCCCTGCCGGATCGTGCGATAGACCCAGCCGAGCATGTCGAGCGGGCGGAAGAGCTGGCTGAGCAGTGTCGACACCAGCACCACGTCGCCTGGCGTGAACCTGCCCATCGACCAGCCCCAGGCGATGACGCCCATACCGATCGCCAGCATTCCGTTGGTGATGACCGACTGGCCGATGTTGAGCCAGGCGAGGCTGTTCTCGCTCTTGGTCGCGGCATTGGCATAGGCGTTGACGGCGCGCTCGTACCGCTCGGCCTCGCGCCGTTCGGCGTTGAAATACTTTACCGTCTCGAAATTGAGGAGCGAGTCGACCGCGTGAGCGACCGCGCCGGTGTCGAGGTCGTTCATCGCCTCGCGCAGCTTCTGCCGCCAGTCGGTGACAACCCGCGTGAAGGCGATGTAGATCACCACCATCGCCAGCGTCGAGGCGACCAGCCACCACCCGAAGCGCGAGCCGAAGATCTGGAGCACCATGGCGAGTTCGAGGATCGTCGGGGCGATGTTGAAGAGGAGGAAATAGAGCATCGTGTCGATGCTCTTGGTCCCCCGCTCCACGACCTTGGTGATCGCGCCCGTCCGCCGCTCGAGGTGGAAACGCAGCGAAAGCTGGTGCAGGTGCCGGAACACCGCCGCCGCCAGCCGGCGGGTCGCGTCCTGCCCCACCCGCTCGAACACCGCGTTGCGAAGGTTGTCGAACAGCACGGTGCCCAGCCGCGCGGCGGCATAGCCGATGACGAGCAGCACGATCAGTGTCGCGGCGCTGCGATCCCCGCTCGCCATCCCGTCGACCGCGCCCTGCAGCGCGAAGGGCGCGCCGTAGACCTGCACCAGTTTGGACGCGATCACGAAGATCATCGCGACGATGATCCGCGCCTTCAGCCGCGGCGATCCCTTGGGCCAGAGATAAGGCAGGAAGCGCCGGACCGTCGGGATCAGCGGGCGCTCGACGGTCGAACCGGTGGTGTCGATGGGTGGCATGCGGCCCCGTATCTGGGGTCAAGCCGTCCGCGATGCAACACAGGTGAAAAACGCAACCGTTCGCCGTGACTTGCGTTGAGTCCGGCGAAAGGAAGGACCGATGGAACCGCTCTATTTCGTGATGGCGATCATGGGCTGCGGCGATGCCGGCGCCGCATGCGAGCAGGCACGGGTCGAGCCGGTCCGCTATCGTACCGCGCTCGAATGCCAGGCGGCGATGCCGGACGTGCTGGCGCGCAATTCGGACCTGTCCTTCCCCGAGATCACCGGCGCCTGTCAGCAGCAGGGCCTGCGGATGGCGAAGGCCGAGACACGCCCGCGCGGCTGACGGTCAGGGCGCGGCGGTCGCCCAGCTTGCCGTTAGCGTGTCGCCGTTGCGCACCGTTCCCGCCGTCGACATGACGCCGGCACCGGTCAGCGCATTCACCGCCGCCTCGACCGGAACCCGGGGGCCGCTGAGCGTGATCGGCACCCCGGTTCTCGTCCCCGCCCAAGCAAGCAGCGCCAGCCCGGCCGGATCGGGTACGTCATCGGTAATAGCGACCGACGGCAACGCAGCCATCGGCGGGACCAGTTCGACGCGCCAACCCGGCGCTACGGCCGCGACGCGCTCCTCCAGCGTGCGATAGGCCGCCAGCGTCGCGCCCTCCAGCGGCTGCGCACGGACGACCGCGTGCCGCTGCTCGGCATCGATCAGGATCGCCTCACGCGGCGCGCCCGACACGAGCGCGAGCTGCTCGGTCAGCCGTTCCGCCGTGCGGTCGCCCAGGCGGCCGGCGGCGTTGGCGATCTGTGCCTGTTCGGCCTCGGCCCCGGTACCGACGCGGTACTGGTCGATGGTGACGGTCACGGGCCGATCGGTTCGCTGGCGCAGCACCGCGGCGGCGTGCTTTTCGGCCGCCGGGTTGAGCTTCGGCGTCAGAACGGTCGCATCGATTCGGATACTGTCGGCCGCATAGGTGATGTCCACCTGACTGAGCCTGGCATCGGCCCCGAACTCGGCGACAAGCGCCTCCCGCGCTTGCCGAGTGAACAGCGATTCCCACGCGATCTGGCGCAGCGATACGCCGAGCGGCAAGGCCAGCGCGGCGAGCGAGCCGAACACCAGCACCGTCTGCAACAACGTGTGCTGCGGCGACAGGTGCGAGCCGAATCCGTGCAGCCGCGCGATCATCGCCGCCGACAGCGCGATCGTCATGAGGTTGGTGACGAACAGCAGCAGCGCGCCCCCGAACACCGTCCAGTTCTGCGTCGCGAGGCCGAAGCCGACGACGGCCAGCGGCGGCATCAGCGCGGTGGCGATCGCGACGCCGACCACCGTGCCCGCCCGCCCGTGGATGACTGCATAGGCCCCGGCGAGCGCCGAGAAGAGCGCGACGACGAGGTCGAACAGATTGGGCCGGGTGCGCGCCGCGATCTCGTCGGTCACGTTCTGGAGCGGCGACAGCGCGACGACGAGCGCGGTGAAGCCCACCGCCAGCACCGTGCCAAGGATCAGCGCGGCAAAGCTTGCCCGGATCTCCGGCCAGTCGAAGGTGGCAAGCCCGAAGCCCAGACCGATGATCGGCCCCATCAGCGGCGAGATCAGCATCGCCCCGATGACGACCGCCGGCGAGGACAGGAGCAGGCCGAGCACCGCGATCCCCGCCGACATAAGGATCATGAACGCGTAGCGCCCGTTCCATCCTGCATCGTCGCGAACCTGTGTCAGCACCCGCTCGTGATCGACGTCGCGGCGGACATGCGCCCGCCACCAGCGGCGAATGGCGAGGAACGACGGGCGACGACGAGCGGAAACCGACATAGGTGGGTCGTTAAGGGCTTTGCCCCGCGACGGCCAGTGCATAGGGATCGGTAAGCAGGCCGAAAAAGGGGACGAACAATGGCGGTCAAGCTGGTCAGGCGCTCGGCGTCGGCGTTACGGCGCTTCCTGCATAGCGAGGCGACGGGTGGAATCGTCCTGATCGTCGCGGCGGCGCTGGCGCTGGTCGCGGCCAACCTGGCTTCGACCAGTGACGCCTATTTCCACCTGCTGCATCATGAGACCGGCCCGGTCATCAGCCCCAAATACGGGCCGATGACGGTGCATCTGTGGATCAACGACGCGCTGATGGCGGTGTTCTTCCTGCTCGTGGGGCTGGAGATCAAGCGCGAGATGGTCGACGGGCGGCTGGCGAGTTGGGAGCGGCGGCGGCTGCCCGTGGTCGCGGCGGCGGCGGGAATGATCGTGCCGGCGATCGTCTATCTCGCGACGACGCGCGGCGATCCGGCGCTGACCGCGGGCTGGGCGATTCCGGCGGCGACCGACATCGCCTTTGCGATCGGTGTGCTGGCGCTCCTCGGCAAGAAGGCGCCGGCCTCGCTCAAGCTCTTCCTGACCACGGTCGCGATCGTCGATGACATGGGCGCGGTGGTGGTGATCGCGGTCGCCTACACCGCCGGCATCGGCTGGGGGTGGCTGGCGGCCGCAAGCGGGGTGCTGGGGCTGATGATCGCGCTCAACCGGCGGGGCGTGCTGGCGCTTTGGCCCTATCTGGTCCTGACGCTGCCGCTCTGGTTGTTCGTGTTCAATTCGGGCGTGCACGCGACGGTCGCGGGCGTGCTGGCGGCGATGACGATCCCGATCGTGAAGTCGCCTGCCGCACCCGATGCGGTCGATTCGCCGCTCCACCGGCTGGAGCACCGGCTGCACACGCCGGTCGCGTTCGTGATCGTGCCGCTGTTCGGCTTCGCCAATGCCGGCGTCTCGTTCGCAGGGCTGTCACCGGCAATACTTCTGGAGCCGCTGCCGCTCGCGATCCTGCTCGGGCTGTTCGTCGGCAAGCAGGTCGGCATCTTCTCGGCGATCTGGGTCGCCGATCGCACGGGTTTCGCCGCGCGGCCCAATTGCAGCTGGCGCCAGATCTGGGGCGTGTCGATGCTGGCGGGCATCGGCTTCACGATGAGCCTGTTCATCGGCGGCCTCGCCTTCCCCGGCAACGAAATGCTGGTGGACGAGGTGAAGATCGGGGTGCTGGCGGGGTCTGTCGTGTCGGCGCTGGCGGGGTTTGTGGTGCTGCGGTTCGGCTCGACGCGACCAAACCGGTCCATATAAGTCGAGGCACACACCGCCCGAGACCTTATTAACGGTTCAATCCGGATGACCGATTGATTGCGACGTCCGAGCCTTCAGGCTTGCTATGCGGCTATGCATGTCACCGACGCCGCCTTCTTTAGCCTGATTGGCAGCTTGCTCGGTGTTTTGCTTGGTGGTGGCTTGCAGGTCGGCCGTGACCTGTTACTACGAAAACTAGAGGTCAAGACGACGCGCGCTGGGCTTCATACCGCCGTTTCCTCGCTGCTCTTGACCGTTGAAATACGCGGCCTTCATCGGCACCTTCTAGACTATGCTAAAGCCGTCGAGGAAATGATTGCGAACGGTGACGGTCACGTCGTCGTGGCTTTTCCGCGCTTTCCAGCTTCCAACGATTACTTCGCACAACTAGATTTTTTCGTGACCAAAGTCGGATCGCTGCGCTCTGTCGAAGCCGCAGCATTCATGAGCTTCGTACATCTGGCAAAATCCGCATCCGAAATGGCGATGTATCGCCCGACCGTTCCGTTATCCTCGCATCCAGCAAGCCGTATGGTCGGCCATCTTTACACCGAAGCATATATGATGGAGCTCGCGATAGAGGCGGGCCACGCGATAATCGAACGACGTAAGCCGCGTCCGATCAAATATGTCGGCCCCCGCTCTGCGCCGGTTTCGCAACGCGAAAGTATGACAGCATCCCCGAGGTGGCGCCCACTTGTAGATGAGACGGGAGCGCTCACGACGCTCCCGCCCGCGAAGGTCACAGCTTTTCCGTCAGTTCCGGCACGACCTTGAACAGATCACCCACCAGACCGAGGTCGGCGACCTGGAAGATCGGCGCGTCCTCGTCCTTGTTGATCGCGACGATGACCTTCGAATCCTTCATGCCCGCCAGATGCTGGATCGCGCCCGAGATACCGACCGCAATGTAGACTTCCGGCGCCACGATCTTGCCAGTCTGTCCGACCTGATAATCGTTCGGGACATAGCCCGCGTCCACGGCGGCACGCGACGCGCCGACCGCAGCGCCGAGTTTGTCGGCCAGCGGCTCGATCAGCTCGACGAACTTCTCGCTCGAGCCAAGCGCACGACCGCCCGAGACGATGACCTTTGCACTCGTCAGTTCCGGACGTTCCAGCTTGGCGATTTCGGACCCTGAGAAGGTCGACACACCGGCGTCGCCCGTCGACGCGACCGCTTCGATCTCGGCCGAACCGCCCTCGGCCGCGGCCTTTTCGAACGCGGTGCCGCGCACCGTCAGGACCAGCTTCGCGTCCTTGGTCTGCACCGTCGCGATCGCGTTGCCGGCGTAGATCGGGCGTGTGAACGTGTCCGGACCCTCGACCGACAGGATGTCGCTGACCTGCATGACGTCGAGCAGAGCGGCGACACGCGGGGCGATATTCTTGCCGTTGCTGGTGGCCGGCGCGACGAAGGCGTCGTGGCTGTCCATCAGCGACGTCACCAGCG
>CAJYIX010000007.1 GCA_913775315.1 uncultured Sphingomonas sp.
GGTCCGACAGATCGGCAGGCTGGAACTGGATGCGCTGCATGAAGGTGCCGAGCGCGCTTTCGTCCTTGCGGTCGGCGGGGAGGAATTCGTCGAGCGCCTTCTTCACGACGTCGCGATAGCCATCGTCGTCCATGTCGCCACGCGCCGAGCCGGTGATCGTCAGATCCTTGGGCAGCAGGCCGTCGGCGTGCAGGCCATATAACGACGGCAGCAACATGCGCTTGGCGAGGTCACCGGTGGCTCCGAACAGGAGCAGCTTGCCGACGGGATTGCGCTGCATGACGATCCTTTACGTTACAGGATGAGGCCGGCGAGCGGATCGAGCCCGGCCATGATGTTGAGATTCTGCACCGCCGCGCCGCCCGCGCCCTTGCCGAGGTTGTCGAGCGTCGCGATCAGCCGGACGTGGCCGGTGCCGGGATTGCCGCAGACGCGCAGCGTCATCCGGTCGGTGCCCGCATTCTCCTCGATGGCGATTGCGGTGACGTCGCCCGGCGCGACCGAAATGAGCGCGCTGTCGGCATAGGCCGCGGCCAGCGTGTCCTCGATCTGCGCGATGCTGGGGCTGCCCGGCAATTGCGCGAGCGGCAGCGGCACTTCGGACAGCATGCCGCGGTTGAGCCGCGTGACCGACGGCGCGAAGATCGGCGGGTAGGCGAGGCCGGCGTGCGTCTTCATCTCGGGCAGATGCTTGTGCGCGAGGGTGAGAGCGTAGACGCGGAAGGCGGTGTCGGTGCCGCCCTCTTCAAACTCGGCGATCATCGCCTTGCCGCCGCCCGAATAGCCCGAAGTGGCGTTATAGGTCAGCGGCCAGTCGGCAGGAACCAGTCCGGCGCGGATGAGCGGGGCGATGAGCGCAAGGAAGGCGGTGGGGTAGCAGCCGGGGTTGGAGACGCGGGGGGACCGCGCGATCCGGTCCGCCTGGCCTGCGTCGAGTTCGGGGAAGCCATAGGTCCAGCCCGTCGCGACCCGATGTGCGGACGAGGCGTCGATGATCCGCGCGCCACCGTCGCGGACCAGCGCCGCGGCTTCCTTCGCGGCGTCATCGGGCAGGCAGAGGATCGCGAAATCGGAGACGTTCAGCGCCTCGGCCCGCGCGGCGGCGTCCTTGCGGCGTGTCTCATCGAGCGTGACGATGGTGAGGTCGCTGCGCCCGCTCAGCCGTTCGCGGATGTCGATGCCGGTGGTGCCGACCGCACCGTCGATGAAGACCGAGACGCTCATGCCGCGTCATCCTGCGGCACGACGATATCCAAGGCGGTGCGATCGACATAGCCGACGAGGTTCTGCGCCGTGGCGCGGCCCCAGGCGTGGATGCCGGCAAGCTCCAGCACGTCGAACGTGTCGCCGACGCTGAGATCGGCGATCTGATCGCTGAGGTTGCGATCGCCGAACAGTCCGACTGCGCGCGACACGACGGTGACCATCGGCGCGGCATAATGGGGCGCGAAAACCTGTTCGGCGAGGCGGACGTCTGCCAGATCGCCGCGAACGGCGTGGGTACGCGGATCGAGATCGACCGAGGGGCCGGTCAGCGCAAAGGCTTTACGCGAGGGCCGGTTGGCGTGCGTGTGATTCGCCGTCGCCGAGGAATTGCCCGAACTCTTCAAGAAACTCTGCCCCTTCGGATGTACGTGCGACGAAGATATTGCGCTTGTCGCTGTCGTCACGCTGACGGCGCAGATAGCCGAGGGCGCCCAGCCGATTCAAGGCGCGCGTGACGACGGGCTTCGACACGTTAAGCGCTCGGGCCAGGCCACGCACCGTATGCGGGCCGGGATTGAGGTAAACGAGGAGGAGCAGTGCCATCTGCCGGTTGGTGAGATCGGGCTCGCCCGACCGCACGTAATCCACCAGGGCGCTCATCCACGTCGCGAGTGATTGCGCGGCTGTTCCCACGTGCAAATATCCGTTTCTGCGCCATTTTCGGGCTTTGTTTCGGGGTCATAACGCCGCGGTGCGGTGGTGGTTTCCGGGAAATGAACGGTGGGCGGAATAAACGGGGTGGGGGGCGGCGTGTCGATGCTTATGCCACCTCGGCCGTCATTCCCGCGGAGGTGGGAATCCATAACCGCTACCGGTATTTATGGAGTCGGAACGGTAGCGCGTCTGGATCCCCGCCTGCGCGGGGATGACGATTGGAGGCGAGGTGTCGTCCACCGCAAACACCCCGTCACCCCGTCGCCCCGTCACCCCGGACTTGTTCCGGGGTCCACCGGGCCGCGAGGGCAGCTCCCGAGCCTCTAGCCGCCCCCCAAGTCCCCAAGTGGACGCCGGAACACGTCCAGGGTCAGGATTGGCCAACGATGCCTCGGCACCCCCATTCCCACGCCGGTTGATCGTTTGGCGCGCCTCGCCTATGTGCGCGCCTTCATCCGTTTTTTCCCAAGGTCGTCGATGTTCACCTTCCTCCTCGTCGTTCATGCCATCATCGCCGCCGCACTCGTGACGGTGATCCTGATGCAGAAGTCGGAAGGCGGCGGCCTCGGCATGGGCGGCAGCCCGTCGGGCCTGATGTCGGCGCGTGGCGCGGCGGATTTCCTGACCCGCATGACCTCGATCCTCGCGACGGTGTTCGTCTGCATGTCGATCGCGCTCGCCTTCATCGCGGCGCATCGCCAGACGCAGACGATCGACACCTCGCTCGCCCGTCCGCTTCCCGCGGCGCCGGCTCCGGCGGCCCAGCCGCTCGCACCGGCGCAGGATGCGGTGCCCAATGCGCCGGCCGATAACGGCGCGGTGCCGCTGCAGCGTTAAGCCGCACAACGTTTCGTCGTAAATCGCGCGCGGGAGACCCCCGCGCGCTCTTGTCGTTTGCCCCCCATCCAAGCTAGGCGATTCCTCCCATGGCGCGGTACATCTTCATCACCGGCGGCGTGGTTTCGTCGCTCGGCAAGGGTCTCATGGCAGCCAGCCTCGCGGCGCTGCTCCAGGCGCGCGGCTATCGCGTGCGGATCCGAAAGTTCGATCCCTATCTGAACGTCGATCCGGGGACGATGAGCCCCTATCAGCACGGCGAGGTCTATGTGACCGACGACGGGGCGGAAACCGACCTCGACCTCGGCCATTACGAGCGGTTCACCGGCGTGTCGGCGCGCCAGTCGGACAACGTGACCTCCGGCCGCATCTATCAGACGATCATCCAGCGCGAGCGGCGCGGCGACTATCTCGGCGCGACGGTGCAGGTGATCCCGCACGTCACCGACGCGATCAAGTCGTTTTCGCAGGACCAGACCGAGGATCTCGACTTCGTCCTGTGCGAGATCGGCGGCACCGTCGGCGACATCGAATCGCTGCCGTTCATTGAGGCGATCCGCCAGCTTCGCAACGACCTCGGCCGCGGGCAGTCGATCAGCGTGCATGTGACGCTGGTCCCCTATATCGCCGCGGCGGGCGAGCTGAAGACCAAGCCGACGCAGCATTCGGTGCGGGAGCTGGCGGCGCTCGGCGTCCAGCCCGACGTGCTCGTCTGCCGCTGCGAAAAGCCGCTGCCCGAGAGCGAGAAGCGCAAGATCGCGCAATTCTGCAACGTCCGGCCCGAGGCGGTGATCGCCGCGCTCGATGCGCCGAGCATCTACGCCGTTCCGCTCCAGTATCACGAGGAGGGGCTGGACGAGGAAGTGCTGCGCGCCTTCGGCATCGAGCCGGGCGAGAAGCCGGGCCTCGGCCGCTGGACCGAAATCACCGACCGCCTGTTCAACCCTGAGGGCGAGGTGACGGTTGGCGTCGTCGGCAAATATGTCGGGCTTCAGGATGCCTACAAGTCGCTGAACGAGGCGCTGGTCCATGGCGGCATCGCCAACAAGGTGCGCGTCAATATCCGCTGGATCGACGCCGAATTGTTCGAGGGCGACGAGGCCGAAGTCGCCGCCGCGCTCGAACCGTGCCACGCGATCCTCGTTCCCGGCGCATTCGGATCGCGCGGGGCGGAAGGCAAGATCGCCAGCGTCCGCTTCGCGCGCGAGCGGCGCGTTCCTTATTTCGGCATCTGCTTCGGCATGCAGATGGCGTGTATCGAAGGCGCCCGGAATCTCGCCGGGATCGAGGGCGCGTCCTCGACCGAGTTCGGGCCCACGGACGAGCCGGTTGTCGGGATCATCACCGAGTGGATGAGCGACAAGGGGATCGAGACGCGCGAGGCGGGCGGCGATCTGGGCGGCACGATGCGGCTCGGCGCCTATCCGGCCAAGCTTGCCGGCAACAGCGTGGTCGCCTCGATCTATGGCGCGAGCGAGATCGAGGAGCGGCATCGCCACCGTTACGAGGTCAACACCGGCTATCGCGAGGCGCTGGAGAAGGGCGGGCTGGTCTTTTCGGGCATGTCGCCCGACGACATGCTGCCCGAGATCGTCGAGCGTCCGGATCATCCCTGGTTCGTCGGCGTGCAGTTCCACCCGGAACTGAAGTCCAAGCCCTTCGACCCGCATCCCTTGTTCGCCAGCTTCATCGCGGCGGCGGTGGCGCAGTCGCGGTTGGTCTGAATAATCAAAAGGCGCCCGGACCGAAATCCGGACGCCTTTCGCCGCGACGCCCAAGGGAGCAAGGCGTACTGCGGATCAGGTGATCGCCCGAGCCGGGCGGCGGGTTACGCCGCCTTGTGCTCGATCGCGGGGCCGGTGGCTGCACCGGTCGCGACGGCGATCTTCTTGGGCTTCATCGCCTCGGGCACTTCGCGGACGAGATCGATCGTCAGCAGCCCGTCGGCGAGGTTCGCTGCCTCCACCCGCACGAAGTCGGCCAGCTCGAACCGCCGCTCGAAGCTGCGGTTGGCGATACCGAGGTGCAGGAAGTTGGCGCCCTGGTTGTCGTTGTGCTCACCCTTGCGACCGGCGACCAGCAGCAGGTTCTGCTGCGCGGTGATGTCGATCTCGTCGGCCTTGAACCCGGCGACGGCGAGCGTGATGCGATACTGGTCCTCGCCCATCTTTTCGAGATTGAAGGGCGGATAATTGTCCCCCTGATTCTGCCGCGCACTCGTCTCGAGCAGGTCGAAGAGGCGGTCGAAGCCGATCGCGGAGCGGCGATAGGGGGTGAAGTCGAACTGACGCATGTCAAATCCTCCAAAGAAGCAATGTGACTGAAGCGCGCCGCCCATCTGGCGCGGCGTGGTCGGCGACCCGTGCAACGGCGTCGGCGACAGGAACAAGATGGGCCGGATCGGTACGATTTCAAGTGGAACGATCGGAGAGAGGCGGGCTTCGCAAGCCCCAATCCGTTCTTTATCGACTATCCCGATGGGAATTGTAGGCTCGGCGATGTTCTAGGGAGAATCATCGATGAGCCTTGCCGTTCTGAAGGGGGTCCTGCTGCTTGCAGCCAGTCCGCAAGTCTCCGCCGCCGCTGAGCCGCCGCGCGTGCCGGCACCCGTCGCAACGCCCGCCGCGCCCGAGGAGGACGAGAAACCTGAGGCGCAGCAGGGGGGCGACATCACCGTCACCGCCCGCCGGCGCGAGGAGAATGTCCAGCAGGTGCCGATCGCCGTCTCGGTGGTCAGTGGCGCGACGCTCGATGCGCAGGGGACCTACAACATCTCGCGCCTGACGCAGCTCACGCCGACGCTGCAATTCTATTCGCAGAACCCGCGTAATACCTTCATCAACATCCGCGGCATCGGCGCGCCGTTCGGCCTGACCAACGACGGGTTCGAGCAGGGCGTCGGCATCTATATCGATGACGTCTATTACAACCGGATCGCCTCGGCGACGCTGGACTTCGTCGATGTCGAGCGGATCGAGACGCTGCGCGGGCCGCAGGGCACGCTCTACGGCAAGAATACCACCGCCGGCGCGATCAACATCACCACGCGCGCGCCGAGCTTCGATTTCGAGGGCAAGGCCGAGGTGTCAGTCGGCAATCTCGACTTCAAACAGGGTAAGGTGTCGGTCTCCGGCCCGCTGTCGGAGAACCTCGCCGCGCGGTTGAGCGCGACCGTGACCGACCGGCGCGGCACGCTCTACAACACGCGTACCGGCCAATACATCCAGTCGCAGGACAGCGTCGGCGTGCGCGGGTCGCTTCTGTGGAAGGTGAAGCCCGACCTCGACATCACGCTGTCGGGGGACTGGAACCTTCAGGACCCGATCTGCTGCGCCTTTTCCTACGGCAGCTACGGCACGACACAGCGCGCGGCGAACCGCCAATATCCCGCGCTGGTCAGCTATTTCCCCGGCTATGCGGTGCCGAGCACCAACTCCTATGACCGCCTGACCGACGTCGATGCACAGCTTCGCGCGCGCAACGAGCATGGCGGGCTGTCGGCGCGGCTGGTCTGGGAGATCGATGGCGCGAATACGCTGACCTCGATCACCGCGTGGCGATACTGGGACTGGCAGCCGGCGAATGACCGCGATTATACCGGCCTGCCGGTCTATACCAAGGTCAACAACCCGACCAAGCAGGACCAGTACACGCAGGAGCTGCGCTACAATCACCAGGGCAATGGCTTCGACCTGACGCTCGGCCTGTTCGGCTTTCACCAGAAAATCCGGACGAGCGGCATCCAGGAGACGGGGACCGCGGCGAGCAAGTGGCTGCTCAACCCGACCAGCGCGCTGTCGAACAATCCGGCGGTCCTGAACAATGTCGTCGCGCTGAATGACATCCGCCTCGACAACACCAGCGTCGCGGCGTTCGGCAAGCTCAACTGGGAAGTCACCGATCGCTTCGTCGTGTCGCCCGGTATCCGCATCAATTACGACAAGAAGGACGGGCTCTATAACTCGGTCGTGACGGGCACCGCGTCGAACGGCACGCGGCAGGTGGTCTCGGCCGTCCCCGGCTCGCCCTCCTACAACGATCCGTGGACCGCGGCGCAGCGCGGAATCCAGGCGTCGCAGTTCTTCGAGCCGCAGTTCAGCGCGTGGAACGCCAGCTACGACCTCAATCTGCGGTACGAGGTGGCGCGGGACATCAACGTCTATGCGACCTATGCGCGGGCGTTCAAGACGGGCGGCATCAACCTGAACGGCGTCCCCGCCGACGCGAACGGCGCGCCGATCCTGGCGGCCGCGACGATCAAGCCCGAAAAGGTCGACCACTTCGAGACGGGCATCAAGACGCAGTTCTGGGATCGCCGCGCGACCTTCAACCTCACCGGCTTCTGGACCAATATAAAGGATTTCCAGGCGAACGTCAGCAACGGCCAGTTCGGCACCGTGCGCGGCTACCTCGCCAATGCCGAAAAGGTGCGCAGCCGTGGGTTCGAGGCGGACTTCTCCGTCCGGCCGAGCGCGCGGTTCAACGCCTATGCCAGCGGCGCATTCACCGACGCGGAATACGTGAAGTTCTGCGACGCGCCGCCGCCGCCGGAGCTGTCGGGAGGCACCACCCTCCCTGCGACGGGACCGTGCACCTATTCGGGAACAGTGAGCGCGCCGGGGACGCCGGGGGGCAACAGCCCGCCGTTCGTCGACGCCTCGGGTCAAGATCTCCCCGGTGTGTCCAAATGGGCCTTCTCCTGGGGCGCGGAGGCGAACACCGAAGGGCGGCTGTTCGGCGAGGGCGGGCAATTCTATGTCGGCTATGACGGCAGCTACCGCTCCGACTGGTCGTCGAACCCGACGCCATCGATCTACACCAATGTCGACGGCTACTCGATTCACAACTTTCGCGCGGGCTTCCGCACCGGTAAGTTCGACCTGTTCGGCTGGATCCGCAACGCCTTCGACCAGGACTATATTGACCTGCTGCTGGCGGGTACCGGCGGCAACACCGGCCTGATCGCGGCGCAGGTTGGCGATCCGCGCACGTTCGGCGGCACGGTGAAGCTCAACTTCTGATGGCGGAAGGGGCGCCCGTTGCGGGGCGCCCCTTCATTCATCCGCCCAGCTTGTCGAAGCTGTCCGGCCCCGTCGCCGGCGGCCCGCCGCTCGGTGCGCGCGCCGGCTCGATCTCCGCCGCCTCCGGCGTGTCGAGCCGGCCGCCCTCCCACTTGGCGATCACCGCGCTGGCGACCGCATTGCCAACGACGTTCGTCGCCGAGCGGCCCATGTCGAGGAAATGGTCGACCGCGAGGATCAGCAGCAGCCCCGCCTCGGGGATGTTGAAGAAGGCGAGCGTCGCCGAAATCACCACCAGCGACGCGCGCGGCACGCCCGCCACCCCCTTCGACGTGACCATCAGCACTAGCAGCATCGTGATCTGCTGCCCCAGGCTCAGATCGACGCCGTACGCCTGCGCGATGAACATCGTCGCGAAGGTCATGTAGATCATCGACCCGTCGAGATTGAACGAATAGCCGAGCGGCAGCACGAAGCTGGCGATGCGCGGCGGCACCCCGAACTTGTCCAGCGCCTCCAGCGTCCGCGGATAGGCTGCCTCCGACGAGGCGGTCGAGAAGGCGAGGAGCAGCGGATCGCGGATGTAGCGTACCAGCTCGGCCATGCGCGGGCCGACGATCAGGAAGCCCACGCCGATCAGGAGCGCCCAAAGCGAGGCCATGCCGAGATAGAAGGTGCCCATGAAATAGGCGAGGCTGCCGATGATCCCCGCGCCGCGCTCGGCCAGCGTCCCCGCCACCGCAGCGAACACCGCGAGCGGGGCGAAGCGCATGACATAATTCGTGACCTGAAGGATGACCTGCGCCAGCGCCTCGACCCCGCGCAGCAGCGGCGCCGCCTTTTCACCGACCGCGGTCATGGCGACGCCGATGAACAGGCTGGCGACGACGATCTGGAGGATCTCATTGGTCGCCATCGCCTCGACGATCGAGGCGGGGACGATATGGGTGACGAAATCCTTGAGGTTGAACGCCGCCTTGTCGACGCCGGAGGCAGTGTCGATCGGCGGGATCGGGATGCCGACATTGGCCCCCGGCTGGAAGAAATTGACGAGGATCAGTCCGAGCGTGAGCGAGACGAGGCTGGCGCACAGGAACCAGCCGATCGCGCGCCCGCCGACCCGGCCAAGTGCCGAGGTATCGCCCATATGCGCGATGCCCGCGACCAGCGTCGAGAAGACCAGCGGCGCGATAATCATCTTGATGAGCCGCAGGAACAGGCTCGTCACGATCGAGAAATAGCCGGCGATCTCCTTCAGCCGCGCATCCCCCGCACCGCCGCCGTCGGTCAGCGACAGGTTGAGCGCGAGGCCGACGACGATGCCCAGCACAAGGCCGATCAGGATAAAAAGGGTCAGGCGCTTGGCCACGCAGTCACTCCGGCAACGATGTTCGGCGTGGGATGCCGGTAGAAGCGGGGGAGCGCAACCCCGGGCGCCGCTTGCCGCTTGAGCCGCGCCGCCGCCTCGCATAAGCGCACGACATGACCTCGACCAACGACATCCGCCGCTCGTTCCTCGATTACTTTGCGGGGCAGGGGCATGCGAAGGTGCCCTCGGCGCCGCTCATTCCGCAGAACGATCCGACGCTGATGTTCGTGAACGCCGGCATGGTGCCGTTCAAGAACGTGTTCACCGGCCTCGAAAGCAGGCCCTATTCGACCGCGACGTCGAGCCAGAAGTGCGTGCGCGCGGGCGGCAAGCACAACGATCTCGACAATGTCGGCTACACCGCGCGGCACCACACCTTTTTCGAGATGCTCGGCAATTTCTCGTTCGGGGATTATTTCAAGGAGCAGGCGATCACGCATGCGTGGACGCTGCTGACGCGCGAATGGGGCTTGCCGGCGGAGAAGCTGACCGCGACGGTCTATCACACCGACGACCAGGCGTTCGACCTGTGGCGCAAGATCGCCGGCCTGCCCGAAGAGCGGATCATCCGCATCGCCACCAAGGACAATTTCTGGGCGATGGGCGCGGATGGCCCGTGCGGGCCGTGTTCGGAAATCTTCTACGACCATGGCGACCACATCTGGGGCGGCCCGCCGGGATCGCCGGAGGAAGACGGCGACCGCTTCGTCGAGATCTGGAACCTCGTCTTCATGCAGCATCTGCAGGAAGCGGATACGATCGTCGGCGACCTGCCGCGCCCGTCGATCGACACTGGCATGGGGCTGGAGCGCATCGCCGCCGTCATGCAGGGCGTCCACGACAATTACGACACCGACACTTTCAAGGCGCTGATCGCCGAGAGCGTCGCGCTGACCGGCACGGCGGCGGAGGGTGAGGCACGGGCCAGCCATCGCGTTATTGCCGACCATTTGCGCGCGTCGGGCTTCCTCGTGGCCGATGGCGTGCTGCCGGCGAATGAGGGGCGCGGCTATGTGCTGCGCCGGATCATGCGCCGGGCGATGCGGCATGCGCATCTGCTGGGCGCCAAGGATCCGCTGATGCATCGCCTGGTCGGCGGGCTGGTGGCGCAGATGGGCGCCGCCTTCCCCGAACTCGCACGCGCGCAGTCGCTGATCGAGACGACACTGGAGCAGGAGGAAACCCGCTTCCGCCGCACGCTCGCGAATGGCCTGCGCCTGTTGGACGAGGCGACAGCGGACATGGGCGAGGGCGACACGCTGGCGGGCGAGACCGCGTTCAAGCTCTACGACACCTATGGCTTCCCCTATGACCTGACCGAGGATGCGCTCAGGGCGCAGGGCCTGTCGGTAGACCGCGCGGGCTTCGACACCGCGATGGCGGAGCAGAAGCGCGCCGCTCGCGCCGCGTGGAAGGGCTCGGGCGAAAAGGCGTCGGACGAGCTCTGGTACGATCTGGCCGAGGAAGCCGGCGCGACCGAGTTCGTGGGCTATGCGGCCGAGGAGGGCGAGGGCCAGATCGTCGCCATCGTCAAGGACGGCGTGCGCGTGGACCGCGCGGGCGCGGGCGAGGCGGTGGAAGTCGTCGTCAACCAGACGCCCTTTTATGGTGAGAGCGGGGGGCAGGTCGGCGATGCCGGCAGCCTGACGACCGAGGGCGGCGTGCGTGCGAACGTCACCGACGTGCAGAAGCATCTCGGCCGCATCTTCGCCCATCAGGCGGTGATCGAAGCGGGCGAGCTGAAGGTCGGCGATGCCGTCCACCTGACCGTCGACCACGCCCGCCGCGCGGCGATCCGCGCCAACCACTCGGCGACGCACCTGCTGCACGAGGCGCTACGCGAGCATCTCGGCACCCACGTTGCGCAGAAGGGCAGCCTCGTCGCGTCCGAGCGCCTGCGCTTCGACTTCTCGCAGCCGACGGCCGTGACCCCTGAGCAGATGGCGGCGGTCGAGGCCGACGTGAACGCACAGATCCGCGGCAACGGCGCGGTCTCCACCCGCCTGATGACCCCCGAGGACGCGATCGCTGAGGGCGCGATGGCGCTGTTCGGCGAAAAATACGGCGACGAGGTGCGCGTCGTGTCCATGGGCACGAACGGCGACGGCTCGACCTATTCGCTCGAACTGTGCGGCGGCACGCATGTCCGCGCGCTCGGCGATATCGGCCTGTTCAAGGTCGTCGGCGAAAGCGCGGTCAGCTCCGGCGTGCGCCGGGTCGAAGCACTGACCGGTGAGGCGGCACGCGCCTATCTGGCGGGCCGCGACGAGAAACTGCGTGAGGCAGCGGCGGTGCTGAAGGCGTCGCCGGACGAGGTGCCCGCGCGCGTCGCGGCGCTGGTCGAGGAGCGCCGCCGGCTGGAGCGCGAACTGGCCGACGCAAAGAAGGCGCTGGCGCTCGGGGGCGGCGGCGCGGCGGTCGCCGGGCCGGAGCAGGTGGGCGGCGTCAACTTCGTCGGCCGCGTGCTGGATGGGCTGGAAGCCAAGGCGCTCCGCGGCGCTGTCGACGAGGAAAAGCAGCGCATCGGTTCGGGCGTCGTCGCGCTGGTGGCGGTGAACGACGGTCGCGCCTCGGTCGCGGTCGGCGTGACCGACGACCTCAAGGACACGAAAAGCGCGGTCGATCTGGTCAAGCTTGCGGTCGCGGCGCTGGGCGGGCAGGGCGGCGGCGGGCGGCCGGACATGGCGCAGGGCGGCGGGCCGGATGGTGGCGCGGGCGATGCGGCGGTTGCGGCGGTGCGTACGGCGCTGGCTGGGTAAGCAGCCTGCGAAGATCGCCGAAAAGCAAAAGGGGGCGCAGCGATCGAACGCTGCGCCCCCTTTTGACGGCTAGCCAATAGGCTCAGTCGCCGGCGCCCGGCTCCGGCGAGAAATACTTCTCGAACTTGCCCTCGACGCCCTTGAACTCGTCGGCGTCGGGCGGCGTCTGCTGCGCGTTGCGGGTGACGTTGGGCCATTGGGCGGAGAAGGTGTTGTTGAGCTCCAGCCACTTTTCAAGGCCGTTCTCGGTATCGGGCAGGATCGCCTCGGCCGGGCATTCGGGCTCGCACACGCCGCAGTCGATGCACTCGCTGGGGTTGATGACGAGCATGTTCTCGCCCTCGTAGAAGCAGTCGACCGGACAGACTTCGACGCAATCCATGTACTTGCAGCGGATGCAGGCGTCGGTGACGACATAGGTCATTGTCGGGTCAGCTCCAGTCGGAAATCGCGGCCCCTGCTATGCGGCGGCGCCGGGTGCGTCAACGCCCTTGGCATGGCGAAGGTCCAGGTCGGCGTAACACGCCTGCGCCTCGGGCGCGGGACCACGGCGGTGGGGCAGGGTCTCGACGCGAATCACGCGGACGACGCCGTGGCATGGGAAGGCAAGCACCGACCCCACGCGGACGCAAGCATGCGCACGGTCGATCCGCCGCCCGTCGAGGCGCAGCGTCCCCGCCTCAGCAATTGCCTGCGCGGCGCTCCGCGTCTTGGCAAAGCGCGTGTACCACAGGAACAGGTCGAGGCGCTGGCCGTCACCCACCGCGCAGATCCAGTCCGGCAAGGGCGGCAAAGGCATTGCCCGGGCGCGGCTTGGCCGGTGCCGCCGCCTCGCGCCGCCGTGGCCGCCCGCGCCACGTCCAGGCGAACGCCTCGCCGTCGCGCGCATTGGAGTGGAAGCCGAGCATCGCCATCAGCCGCGCGAAGGTCGCCGGTGCCAGCCCGATCGAGGTGGCGAGCGCGGGGTCGGGCACGAACGGCTTGCGCCCCTGCCGCGCGTCGTGCGCTGCCCGCGCGATCCGCTCGACCAGATCGACGCGGACGAATTGCCCGCCAATTCGTCGAAAACCGGGGGCGGGGTGCGCGAGGACCGTAGCGCCCACCGGCGGCGGCTCGCCCGGCGGCAACGCGCCGCGCGCGGCGGCCAGCGCCCGGCGCCATCGGGTCGGCCCGGGCTTCAGCAGCCGCGGATCGAATACATCGAGCGTGCCGATGACGATCCCCGCTCGCCGCAACCAGCGTCGCGGCCCCGGCTCCAGATGATCGAGTGAGGTCGAGAGCGCTTCGCGCGGCGCGATCCCGCCCGCATCCGCCAGCGCGGCGATGAACGCGCGCAGCACACCCGGCGCCTCGGGATCGCGCACCGCGCCGTCGAGGATGACGAGCGCAGGGAGGTGCCGCCGCACCTGTCCTTCCACCCAGCCCACGATCCGCGCACGTGCCTTGTCGCGCAGCGCCCGGTCGAGGCAGTCGAGCGAGCGGTCGAGCACGACCTGTGGCCGGGTAAGGACCGGACCCGGCTCGAGCCGCGCGACCACATGGCCCTGCCAGACGACCACCGGCGCATCGGTGCCAAGCGACATCGCCTCGTCCGGCGCCTCGATCAGCGCGCCGCCGCGCTTCGCGAACTCGCCCGACAGATGCTTTTCGGCCGCGGACAGGAGCAGCCGCTTGTCCGCCGCCTTCGCCTCCGGCGCGACGCGGAAGCGGAAGCCGTCGATGCGGCCGAGTTCGTGCTCCTCGACCGTCACCTCGCCCTCGGGTCCGACGACGACGGGTAGGTGGCCCGCACCCGCGCCGATCTGTCGAAGGAGCGCGGTCGTGCGCTTGTCGACGAAACGCTGCGTCAGGCTGGCGTGAAGTGCGTCGGACAGGCGCTCTTCCAATTCGCGCGTGCGGCCCGCCCAGTGCGCGGGATCCTCCAGCCAGTCGCTGCGGTGCGCGATATAGGCCCAGCTTCGCGCCGCGGCGATGCGGCCCGCCAGCGTCTCGACATCGCCATCCAGCCGGTCGAGCCGCGCGATCTCGTCGGCGAACCACTGATGGGGCAGATGCCCGCGCCCCTCCGACAGATGCTGGAACACGCGGCCGACGAAGCGGGCGTGCGGATCGACGCCGAGCTTCCTGAAATCGGGCAGCCCGCATGCCGCCCACAGTCGCCGCAGGATCACCGGATGCCGCGCGCGCGAGCGCACCCAGTCCTCCTCGGCCAGTTTCTTGAGCACCGCCAGATCTACCGCCTGCGGCGCGGCGCGCAGCACCTCGTCGCGCGGCTTGCGCTCCAAGCTGTCGACCAACGCATCGAGCGAGGCGAAGTCGGGCGATCCCTCGCGCCAGTAGAGGTGGCTGAGCGGTGGGACCTGATGCTCCTCGATCGCCAGCACTTCCTCGGGCGCGAAGGCGCCGGGGCCGTCGTCGACCAGCGCGCCGAACGTGCCGTCGCGCTGGTGCCGTCCGGCGCGCCCGGCGATCTGGGCCATCTCCGCGACGGTCAGCCGGCGGCGGCGGTGGCCGTCGAACTTGTGCAGCCCGGCGAACGCGACATGCGCCACGTCCATATTGAGGCCCATGCCGATCGCGTCGGTGGCGACAAGGTAATCGACCTCGCCCGCCTGGAACATCGCAACCTGTGCGTTGCGGGTGCGGGGGGAAAGCGCGCCCATCACCACCGCCGCGCCGCCGCGCAGCCGGCGGATCGCTTCGGCCACGGCGTAGACTTCCTCGGCGGAGAACGCGACGATCGCCGACCGCTTGGGCAACCGCGACAGCTTGCGCGCGCCAGCATAGGTCAAGGTCGAGAAGCGCGGGCGGCCGATGATCTCCGAATCGGGTACCAGCGCCTTCAGCATGGGGCGCAGCGAGTTGGAGCCGAGGATCATCGTTTCGGCATAGCCGCGCGCATGGAGCAGCCGGTCGGTGAAGACATGGCCACGCTCGGGATCGGCGCCCAATTGCGCCTCGTCGATCCCGACGAACGCCGCCTCGCGCTCGATCCCCGTTGCCTTGCCTGCGTTGCCGCTGAGCAGCGGCATCGATTCGACGGTGCAGAGAAACCACTTCGCCTGGGGCGGGACGATCCGCTCCTCGCCGGTGACGAGCGCCACCTGATGCTCGCCATTCGCCTTGACCACGCGGTCATAGACCTCGCGCGCGAGCAGGCGGAGCGGGAAGCCCATGATGCCGCTGGCGTGGCCCATCATCCGCTCGACCGCGAGATGGGTCTTGCCCGTGTTGGTCGGTCCCAGCACTGCCGTGACCGGGCTACGCGCGAACTGCGTCATGATGCCCCGAACATCGGACGCCGGAGCACCATGCGCAAGTGTCTAGATCAAGCCGATCGGCTTACCGAACGCGCGGGCCGCCATAGGGGAGCGGCGGCGGCGGGCGGCGATCGCGGCGCGGCAGCTGCGCCTGATAAGCGTGGCCGCAATGATCGACGCAATAGGGGAAGCCGGGGTTCACCTTGTCGCCGCAGAAATGGAAGTCCGGCTCGCCCGGATGACCGATCGGCCATTTGCAGACGCGGTCGTTGAGGTCGAGCAGGCTGGTCTTGCCCGCGATCGCCTCCGACGGGCGCGCGGGGACGAGGCGGCGGGGCGGGGCGGGCGTGCTGGGCGGCGCCTGCTCGCCGGGGTTCTGGCGCACGAAGCCGCCCGGACCGACCGAGCGCAGCTCAGGCTGGCGCGGAACCGGCGCGGTCGGCGTGGTGGAGGGGATCGCGGGGCCTTCGCCGAACACGTCCTCTTCCTCGTCCTCCTCGGCTGCCTCGACCGGCGCGGGGGCGGGCGGGGGCGGCGCGGCGACCGGCTGCTGCGCCTTGGGGGCAGGCGCCGCTGCCTTGGGCGCTTCGGCGACCGGCGCGGGCTTCTCGGCCGCGGGCTCGGTAGCCGCAACGGCGTTGGCCTTCACCGGCGACGGGCGCGGCTTGAGGCCCAGGCGGTGCGCCTTGCCGATCACGGCGTTGCGGCTGATCCCGCCGAGTTCCTCGGCGATCTGGCTGGCCGTCATGCCCGATTCCCACATCCGGGTCAGCGTACCAATGCGTTCCTCGGTCCAGCTCATGCGCGTCGTCTTCCCAATACAGATCGCCTGCATGTCGCCTTGCAGGCCCCGGCGCCAGCGACTAGTCGCCTCTGCCATGGCCAGCGAACTCCCGGCGTCCCAGCCGTTGCCCACCGACGACATGCTGCCCCCGCCCGGCGCGCCGGTGATTCGGAGCGTCAACTGGGGGGGCTTGAAGGCGCTCTATGTGAAGGAGGTGCGCCGGTTCTTCAAGGTGCAGCTCCAGACGATCTGGGCGCCCGCCGTGACGACGCTGCTCTATCTCGTCATCTTCACCGTGGCGCTCGGCGGGTCGGGGCGGACGGTGATGGGCATGCCCTTCGCCAGCTTCATCGCGCCCGGCCTCATCGTGATGGGGATGCTCCAGAACAGCTTCGCAAACGCCAGCTTCTCGCTGCTCGTCGGCAAGATCCAGGGCACCATCGTCGATTACCTGATGCCGCCCTTGTCCACCGGCGAGCTCCTGGCGGCGCTGGTAGGCGCGTCGGTCACACGCGCGGTGCTGGTGGGCGGGGCGGTCTGGCTGGCGATGGCGGTCTGGGGCGTCGATGTCTGGCCGCGCCATCCGCTCTCGATCCTGTGGTTCGGGCTGTTCGGAGCGGCGATGCTGGCGCTGGCGGGCGTCATGACGTCGATGTGGGCGGAAAAGTTCGACCACGCCGCCGCCGTCACCAACTTCGTGATCGCGCCGCTGTCGCTCCTCTCGGGCACCTTCTATTCGGTCGAGGCGCTGAGCCCCACCTTCCGCGCGATCAGCCACGCCAACCCGTTTTTCTACATCATCTCGGGCTTCCGATACGGTTTCCTCGAGCGGGCGGATTCGAACATCCTCGTCGGCGGCGCGGTGTTGCTGGCGGTCGACGTGGCGCTGGCGCTCGCCTGCTACGTGCTCCTGCGCCGCGGGTGGCGGATCAAGAGTTGACCCCCCACCACCCCCGGTCGTAGAGCGGCATGCAGGGCGGCCGGTGGTCGCCCTTTCGCGTTTCTCACGTCAGGAGTGATTCCATGTCGATGCCCGCGCTCATGCCCGTCTATCCGCGGTGCGAGGTGCGTCCGGTGCGAGGCGAGGGGTGCTACCTGATCGGCGAGCGGGAGGAGCGGTATCTCGATTTCGCCAGCGGCATCGCGGTCAACGCGCTCGGTCACGGTCACCCGCACCTGACCAAGGCGATCCAGGAGCAGACAGCGACGCTGATGCACGTCAGCAACCTCTACGGCTCGCCGCAGGGCGAGGCGCTGGCGCAGCGGATCGTCGACAACAGCTTTGCCGACACCGTGTTCTTCACAAATTCGGGCGCCGAGGCGGTCGAGTGCGCGATCAAGACCGCGCGCCGCTATCACCACGTCAACGGCAACCCGGAGCGGCACACGCTCATCACCTTCGACACCGCGTTCCACGGCCGCACGCTCGGCGCGATTTCGGCCACCAACCAGGCAAAGATGCGCGACGGGTTCGAACCGCTGCTGCCGGGCTTCGCCTATGCGACGTTCAACGACCTCGAGGGGGCGCTGGCGCTGATCGACGGCAACACCGCCGGTTTTCTGGTCGAGCCGGTGCAGGGCGAGGGCGGCATTCGCCCCGCGTCCCCTGAGTTCCTCAAGGGCCTGCGCAAGGCGTGCGACGAGCACGGCCTGCTCTTGGTGCTGGACGAAGTGCAGTGCGGCTATGGCCGGACCGGCAAGTTCTGGGCGCACGAGCATTACGGCGTGAAGCCCGACATCGTCGCCTCGGCCAAGGGCATCGGCGGCGGCTTCCCGCTCGGCGCGTGCCTCGCGACCGAGGAAGCGGCCAAGGGCATGGTGTTCGGCACGCACGGCTCGACCTATGGCGGCAATCCGCTCGCCATGGCGGCGGGTCAGGCGATCCTCGACGTGATCCTCGAGGACGGGTTCCTCGACCATGTCGCCAAGATGGGCGACCGCCTGCACCAGAGCCTCGAGCAGTTGATCCCCAATCACGACCACTTGTTCGACAGCGTGCGCGGGCTCGGCCTGATGCTCGGCCTCAAGATCAAGGACCCGGCGGTGTGCCGCGATTTCGTCGCGCATTGCCGCGATCATCACGGGCTGCTGCTGGTGGCGGCGGGCGAGAACGTCGTCCGCATCCTGCCGCCGCTGGTGATCGAGGAGGCGCACATCGCCGAGGCGATCGAGAAGCTCTCCGAAGCCGCGCGGGCGTTCGTGCCGGTGAGCGAGGAATGAACTGATCCTCCCCGCTTGCGGGGAGGGGGACCAGCCGCGGCTGGTGGAGGGGGAGAGCGTCAAGCGGTTTGCGTGGGGTAGAGTCCCCGCCGCCGCCTCCGGCGGTTCCCCTCGCCGACAAGCGGGGAGGATTTAGAATGCGCCATTTCCTGAACCTGTCCGATGCCGGCCCCGATGGGTGCGCCGCGATCCTCGCCGACGCGCTCGACCGCAAGCGGGCGCGGGCGGGCTGGACGAAGGGGCGCGTCGATGCCGATGCGCCGCTCGCCGGCCACGTCCTCGCGATGATCTTCGAGAAGAACTCGACCCGCACGCGCGTCAGCTTCGACATGGCGATGCGCCAGCTCGGCGGGCAGGCGATGGTGATGGACGCCGGCTCGATGCAGCTCGGTCGGGGCGAAACGGTGGCCGACACCGCGCGCGTCCTGTCGCGCTATGTCGACGGGATCATGATCCGCACCGACGACCACGCCAAGGTCGAGGAGATGGCGGCGCACGCGACCGTCCCCGTCATCAACGGCCTGACCGATTATTCGCATCCGTGCCAGATCATGGCGGACCTTTTGACGATCCTCGACACCGGCCGCTCGCTGCCGGGGCTAAAGGTCGCGTGGCTGGGCGACGGCAACAACGTCCTCGCCTCGATCGTCGAGGCCGCCGGCATTTTCGGCTTCGGCGTGGTTTCCGCGTGCCCGCAGGGGTTCCAGCCCGCCGAGGCGGTGCTGGCATTGGGGAAGGGCCGCGCGACCTCTGTCGCGAGCCCGGACGAGGCGATCGAGGGCGCGGACGTGGTCGTCACCGACACCTGGATCTCGATGGGGCAGGCGCATGCCGAGGCGAAGCTCGCGGCGATGATGCCCTATCAGGTCGACGCCGCGCTGATGGCGAAGGCCAAGCCCGGCGCCGCCTTCCTTCACTGCCTCCCCGCCCACCGCGGCGAGGAAGTGACGGCGGACGTGATCGACGGGCCGCAGTCGCTGATCTGGGACGAGGCGGAGAATCGGCTGCATGCGCAGAAATCGATCCTGCGCTGGTGCTTCGGCCAGATCGGCTGAACTTGTAACGGCGGGCGCGGCGCCTATTTCTGTCCCTCCAGCAATCGCTGGAGTCTCTCGCCTCTTGCATTCTGCCTTTGGCCCGAGGCCCCGGTTCACGCCGGGGCGACGAGGAATATTCGACATGTCCCACCTGCCGCTGCCCCCCACCGACATCGATCGTGCGATTGGCTTCACGCTGCCCGATCGCCATGCGCGCGGGCGCGTGGCGCGGTTGGGGCCGGTGCTCGACGAGATTCTGTCGGCGCACGCCTATCCCCCGGTGATCGAGCGGCTGCTGGCCGAGGCGCTGACGCTGACCGCGCTGCTCGGCTCGACGCTGAAGGACATGGAGGGGCAGCTCACCATCCAGGCGCAGACCGAGCGTGGGATCGTTAGCCTGATGGTCTGCGACTATCAGGGCGGACGCCTGCGCGGCTATGTCCAGTTCGATGCGCACCGCCTGTCGCAACTCGGCAAGAGCCCGTCGGTCCATGCGCTGTTCAACAAGGGCTATCTGGCGGTCACGTTCGACCAGGCGTCGAGCGGCGAGCGGTACCAGGGGATCGTCCCCCTCGACGGCGAGACGCTGGGCGAGGCGGCGCAGGCCTATTTCATGCAATCGGAGCAGATCCCGAGCCTGGTGACCGTCGGCACGCATCGCGGTGCGGACGGCAAGCTGCGCGCCGGGGGCCTGTTCCTCCAGCACCTGCCCGAGGGCGAGGTCGGCCGCGAGCGGCTGCATGCGCGGGAGGACCATCCCGAGTGGAAGCATGTCGAGACGCTGGCGGCGACGATGGGGCAGGACGAGCTGGCCGATCCGTCGATCCCGCTCGAGAACCTCGTCTGGCGCCTGTTCAACGAGGAGCGCGAGGTGCGCACGCTGGTCGGTGTCGACCTGAAGCGCGGGTGCCGGTGCGATCCCGACTACATCCGCTCGGTCATCGCCAAGTTCCCGGAAGCGGATCGCGCGGAGATGGCGGACGAGGACGGGATGATCGTCGTCGACTGCGCCTTTTGCGCCACCAAGTTCCCGGTTCCTCTGGGCGAGATCGCCGGAAACTGAACAGGGCCTTGCAAGCCTGACCCCGGCTTCCCACTTTGGTTTTTTGTACGGCGGCGTCGATTATTCCCGACGCCGCCGTTTTCGAATGACAGGGAGTGACGGCGATGGCGACGGGCAAGGGGTATGGCGTACTGGCCGGCATCGTGCTGGCGATGGGCGCCGGGCTTGCCAGCGCCGCGCCTGCGCAGGCACCGGGGCTGAAAGTCCTTTCCCAGATCGAGCCCGGCCGCTGGCAGCTTCGCGAGACCGACAGCAAGACCGAGCGAACCGTCTGCCTGTCCGACCCGCGCATCCTGATCCAGTTGCATCACGGCGCCAGCCAGTGCTCGCGCTTCATCGTCGACAATCAGGATGCGACGGGCACGGTTCATTACACCTGCTCGGGCGCGGGACACGGGCGCACGACGATCTCGGTCGAGACGCCGCGGCTGATCCATGTTGAGACGCAGGGACTGGCCAACGGCCTTCCCTTCGAAAGCGAGATCGAGGCGCGGCGGCTGGGCGGCTGCTGACGCCATAGGCGGTTGCCGTATCGCGGCGGTCCGCCACCGTTGCCGATGTGGTTGATGGTTCGGTAAGGCTGTTGCCGCTAAGGACGGCGTCAGCCGAAAGGGACCGATCTTGCGTAAACCGATGACCGTCGCCGCGTTGACCGAATTGGGGCGCGTGCAACTCTCGCCCAATTTCTACATGCGCGACTTCCTCTATTCGGAAGTGGCGGCGATCTATGGCCTGTCGAACATTCCCGACAATCCCGATCTGGCGATCGAGGCGGGTAAGCGATTGTGCACCGAATTGCTCGAACCGTTGCAGGACGAGTTCGGGCGGATCGCAATTCGCTCCGCCTATCGCTCGGCCGAGGTCAATCGGACGGGCAATGCAAAGGGGCATAATTGCGCGCCCAACGAGCGCAACCACGCCGCGCATATCTGGGACGTGCGCGATGCAAAGGGCCATATGGGCGCGACCGCGTGCATCGTCGTGCCGAGCTTCGCCAACCGCTTCGACCAGCCCGGCGACTGGCAGAAGCTCGCCTGGTGGGTGCACGACCATTTGCCCTATTCGACGATGGAGTTCTTCCCAGTCTATTGGGCGTTCAATTTGAACTGGCACGAGGCGCCGGCGCGCATGATCTACAGCCACGTCCCCGACGCGCGGGGCTATCTGACGAAGCCCGGCATGGCGAACCACGAGGGGAGCCACGAGGCGGAGTGGGCGGGGATCCTGCCCTAACGCAGGACGCGGCCTGCCACGGCTTCCAGCTTTGCCAGCACCTCGGGGTCACGCGCCGACGGCGCCGTAATCAGCGCGGCATCGAGACAGGTGTCGATCGGCGAGGGTGTCCGCGCCACCGGCAGCGACCGCAAAAGGTTCACGACCATCGCCCGTGCCTTCACCGCGTTGGTCGACAACTGGCCGATCACTGCGGCGACATCGACGGCTTCCTCGCCCTCGCGCCAGCAGTCGTAATCTGTCACCATGCCGACCAGCGCGTATGGCAACTCCGCCTCCCGCGCGAGCTTCGCCTCCGGCATCGCGGTCATGCCGATCACCTCGCAGCCCCATTGGCGATATAGGTTGCTTTCGGCCCGCGTCGAGAATTGCGGCCCCTCCATCGCCAGATACGTCCCGCTGCGATGCACCGACGCGCCCGCCGCCTCGGCGGCATCGGCCGCCAGCGTGGACAGGCGCGGGCAGACGGGATCGGCCATCGAGACATGCGCGACCATGCCGGTGCCGAAGAAGCTGGCCGTCCGCCCCTTCGTTCGGTCGATGAACTGGTCGATGATGCTGAACGTCCCCGGCGCCCGATCCTCGGCCAAGCTGCCGACCGACGACACCGCCAGCACGTCGGTGACGCCCAGCCGCTTCAGCGCGTCGATGTTGGCGCGCGCGTTGAGGTCGGACGGGTCGATCCGGTGGCCCCGGCCGTGGCGCGGTAGGAAGGCGACGCGGACATGGCCGATCCGGCCCGTATAGATCGCGTCCGACGGCTTGCCCCACGGCGTCCCGACATCGACCCAGCCGGCATCCTCGATCCCCTCGACATCGTACAGGCCCGATCCGCCGATGATGCCGATGTGCCACCCTGCCATGCATCGTCCCCGTTCAGTCATTGCCGCGAAAGCTTCGCCGCCCTAACCATGAGGCCATGAAGCATAAAGCCCTGTTTTCCGCGGCCCTGATGGGCCTCTCCGCAACCGCCGCGCACGCGGCCGAGCCGGTCACCGGCCGCTGGCTGACCGAGGGGGGCGCGGCGATCGTCTCGATCAAGCCGTGCGGTCAGAATCTCTGCGGCGCGATCGAGCGCGTGGTGAAGCCGACGCCCGGCGGCCCGACCACCGATGCGAAGAACCCGAACCCGGCGCTGCGCAACCGCCCCTATGTTGGCATCACGATCCTGAGCGGCTTCACCAACAACGGTGACGACTGGCGCGGCCAGATCTATGATCCCAAGTCGGGCAAGACCTATCGCTCGATCATCAAGGCGGCGGGCAACACGCTGGACGTGAAGGGCTGCATCGCGGTGTTCTGTCGCAGCCAGACCTGGACGCGCGTGCGCTGATTGATTGCCGGCGCCCGCAACGGGCGCCGGCTCATCAAACTGTGAAGCTCTCGCCGCAGCCGCAGGCGCCCTTGGCATTCGGGTTGGCGAAGACGAAGCCGGCGGTAAAGTCGTCCTCCACCCAATCCATCGTCGAGCCGATCAGGTACAGCACCGATCCGCCATCGACGAAGAAGGTACCCCCCGGCGTCTCTATCCGCTCGTCCATCGGATTGGCGGCGGCGACGTAATCGACCGAATAGGCAAGGCCCGAACAGCCGCGCCGCGGGGTCGACAGCTTGACGCCGACCGATCCGTCGGGCGCGCGCGCCATCAGGTCAGCGACGCGCGCCTCGGCCGCGGGGGTCAGGTGGATTGCCTGGGGGCGGGCGCGGGTGGTCGTCGTCATCTTACAGCATCCCGAGTTCGAGGCGCGCCTCGTCGGACATCTTCATCGGGTCCCAGGGCGGGTCCCAGACGAGGTTGACGTCGACTGCGCCCACGCCGGGCACGCTGCCGACGCGAAGCTCGACCTCGGTCGGCATCGTCTCCGCCACCGGGCAATGGGGCGTCGTCAGCGTCATCGTGACGGCGGCATGGCCGTCGTCCGATACCTCGACGCCGTAGATCAGGCCCAGGTCGTAGATGTTGACCGGGATCTCGGGGTCGTAAATGTCCTTCAATGCCTCGATGATCGCGTCATAGGTGGCGCCGCCGGGCTGGCCGGCCGAAACGCCCTCGGGCTTCTGCGCGAGGAAGCCGTCCAGATAGTCCCGCGTCCGCTCCGGGCGCGGCGCGGCATCCTCCGCATCGCTCACGCGGGCGCGGGGTGGGGGGGCTACGGCCTCGACTTCTTCGACCTTGATATTGTCAGCCATTATCCGAAAATCCGTGTAACGCGTTCAATTCCTTTGACCAGCGCGGCAACGTCGCGCGGGCCGTTATAGACGCCGAAGCTGGCGCGCGCTGTCGCCGGGATGCCAAGATGGTCCATCAGCGGTTGCGCGCAATGGTGCCCCGCGCGGATTGCGACACGGCCCTCGTCGAGGATCGTGCCGACGTCGTGGGGGTGCACGCCCTTGACCATGAAGCTGACGATGCCTGCCGAGTCCGCCGGTCCGAACAGCCGCACCGAATTCAGGCCCGACAACGCCTCTCGCGCCTCGCGAACCAGTGCGCCCTCATGCGCGTGGATCGCCTCCAGCCCGATCGCGTCGACATAGTCGATCGCCGCGTGCAAGCCGAGAACGCCGACGATATGCGGGGTCCCGGCCTCGAACCGCGCGGGCGGGGCCGCATAGGTGGTGCCGGCGAACGAGACCTTGTCGATCATCGCACCGCCACCCTGATAGGGCGGCATCGCTTCGAGCAGTTCGCCGCGACCCCACAGCACGCCGATCCCGGTCGGGCCGTAGAGCTTGTGCGCGGAAAAGACGTAGAAGTCACAGCCGAGTGCGGCCACATCGACTGGCAGTCGCGGCACTGCCTGACACCCGTCGAGCAGCAACTTCGCGCCGACGCCGTGCGCCAGTTCGGCGGCGCGCCTTGCGTCCAGCACCGCGCCGGTCACGTTCGACACATGCGCCAGCGCGACCAGCTTGTGCGCGGGCGTCAGCATCGCCGCCATGTCGTCAAGGTCGATCGCGTGATCCGGGGTCAGCGGCACCACATCGATTGCCGCGCCGACGCGCTCCGCCGCCAGCTGCCACGGCACGATGT
Organism: uncultured Sphingomonas sp.; assembly: GCA_913775315.1. Lineage (GTDB taxonomy): Bacteria > Pseudomonadota > Alphaproteobacteria > Sphingomonadales > Sphingomonadaceae > Sphingomonas. Next base: position 24,535 of record CAJYIX010000007.1, read on the forward strand.
TCGAGTGATGCTCTAGCTGCGAAAGGAGGATGCGGTCGCCGGCCTTAAGTTGAGTTTCCGCCCAGCACTGCGCGACGAGGTTGATCCCCTCGGTCGCGCCGCGGACGAACACGCACTCGTCGGGGCTGGCCGCGCCTATGAAGCCGGCCACCCGCCGCCGCGCCGCCTCGTACGCGAGCGTCATGTCGGCCGACCGCTGATAGACGCCGCGATGCACCGTCGCATAGGTCGTGTCATAGGCGCGGGTGATTGCGTCGATCACCGTTTGCGGCTTCTGCGCGGTCGCCGCCGTGTCGAGATAGGCCCAGCCCTCCGGGATCGCCGGGAAGTCGGCGAGCCGGTCGAGCGGGCGGGCAGCCTCGTTCAGGGGGACGGTCAGCGGGGTCATAGCGCCTCGTTCAGCCACGCTTCGGCATCGGCGGCGAAGGCCTGTCGCACCGCCTCGACCTCGATCCGGTCGATCGCGTCGGCGACGAAGGCGCGCGTCAGCATCGCCTTGGCCGGCCCCTCGGGCAGGCCGCGCGACTGCAGGTAGAACAGCGCCTGCTTGTCCAACTCCCCGACCGTGGCACCGTGCGCGCACTTCACATCGTCTGCGAAGATTTCGAGCTCGGGCTTGAGGTTGACGGTTGCCGTGCGGTGCAAGAGGAGCCCGCGAAGCGACTGCTCGCCATCGGTTTTCTGCGCGCCGCGCGCCACATCGACCCGCGCCGCTAGGCTGGCGGCTGAGCGATCGGCGGCGACCGCGCGCCAGATCTGGCGGCTCGCGCCGTCGAGCGCAGCGTGGCGAACGGTGACCGCGCACTCTTGCTTCTGTTCGCCGCGGGTCAGCAGTGCGCCGCCCATTTCGGCCAGCCCGCCGTCGCCGGTGACGACGAGTTCGCCGTCGATCCGGCTTGCGGCGTTCCCTGCGCCGAGGAAGATGCTGGCAAGGCTCGCCGCCGCGCCGATCTCGGCCTCCTCGCGCAGGCTGACGAACCCCGACGCCTGGAGCAGGCGGACCGAGCGGGTCAGTCGCGCGCCGTCGGCCAGGCGGATCGTCGTCAGGCGGTTCGTCCAGCCCGCGCCGACATACGTCTCAACGATCGAGGCGGCGGCATCGCGGTCGAGCTCGATGACGCCGGGCAGGTGGTTCTCGCCCCCCGTCGCGATATGCACAATTTGTATCGCCGCAACCGTTTGATCGACTGCCAGCGTTAGTCGCCAGCCGTCACCGGCCGTCGCTGCGCCGAGAGGGTGTGCAGTCGACGGGCTGATCGTCTCGACCGACACTTCACCCGGCGTGCTAAGTTCAGGCTGAAAGACGCCGTCCTGAAACACAAGGCGCGGGCCGTCGCCATCGATCCACAGGCCGTCGATCGCGGGCGCGCTGCCGCGATCCGTCGCTCGCGCCGCCTCCAGTGCGGCGAGGTCGGTCCAGCGCCATGCCTCCATCCGATTGGTGGGAAGCTGCGTCACGCCGCGATCGCTCCATAGCCCTCGCGCTCGAGTTCGAGCGCAAGGTCCGGGCCGCCTGAGCGGATGATCCGCCCATCGGCCAACACGTGGACGAAATCGGGACGGACGTAATCGAGCAGACGCTGATAGTGCGTGATGAGCACCACCGCCTTGTCCGGCGCGCGCATGATGCGATTGATGCCGTCGCCGACGATGCGCAGCGCATCGATGTCGAGGCCGCTGTCGGTTTCGTCCAGCACGGCGATGCGCGGGTCGAGGATGCCCATCTGCACCATCTCGTTCCGCTTCTTCTCGCCGCCCGAAAAGCCGACATTGACCGGCCGCTTCAGCATCTCGGCATCCATGCCGAGCGCTGCCGCCTGCGCGCGTGCGACCTTGAGGAACTCGGCACCCGACAGCGGAGCCTGCCCACGCGCCCGGCGCTGGCTGTTCAGCGCCTCGCGCAGGAAGTGGAGGTTCGAGATGCCGGGGATCTCGACCGGATACTGGAAGCCGAGGAACAGGCCGGCGGCGGCACGCTCGTGCGCGTCCATCTCGAGCAGGTCCTCGCCCTCGAGGCTGATCGACCCGCCGGTCACCTCATAGGCGGCGCGGCCCCCGAGGACGTAGCCGAGCGTCGACTTGCCCGCACCGTTCGGCCCCATGATCGCATGCACCTCGCCCGCATTCACGGTGAGCGAGAGGCCCTTGAGGATGGGCTTGCCGTCGATTTCGGCGTGGAGGTCTTCAATCCTGAGCATCATCAACCTGCTTTGAAGCGAAATAGGTGTCGAGAAAGCGCGCGCGACCGTCGCGGACGCAGGTCCGAAAGGCCTCGCCGCGCCCCTTATCTAAGCTTTGCATCGCCACCTCGCAGACGCCGCTGTCGATCGCCGCGTCGCCACTGGTGCGCGTCACCCGGCAGTGGCGCTTCCCAGTGACGAGGTTGCGGCCGACCGTCCCCCGCGTGGCGTCGAACCGCTTGCCGACGACGACAAGGTCGGGGTCCTGCACGAGAAAGGCGAGGGTCAGCGCGATCATGGCTTGGGCACGTCGGCAAGGTCGCCGTCGACCTGTTCGGCCGACACGGGATCTTCGAGCACCTTGCGCGTCGAGGCATCGACCTTGTCGAACATCGTGGCGTCCTCCGGCCGTGCGGACTTGCGCTTCGGCGCGCACAGCTTGAGCGCCGCATCGTGGATCGCGAGCCGCGCGGCCACCTCGGCGGGCGGGTCGATCATCGCCGGGTCGGCATTGATCCGCGACGACAGGCAATCGGCATAGCCGGCCACCGCATCGCTCGGCGTCACCTGCGCGAAAAGGAGCAGCGCGAGGATCACCCGACACTCCCTTCAAGGCTGATGCCGAGCAGCTTCTGCGCTTCGACCGCGAACTCCATGGGGAGTTGCTGCAGCACTTCCTTGGCGAAGCCGTTGACGATCAAGGCGACCGCTGCTTCCTGATCCAGCCCCCGCTGCATCGCATAGAACATCTGGTCGTCGCTGATCTTCGACGTCGATGCCTCATGCTCAATCTGGGCCGAGGGATTGCGAACCTCGATATAGGGCACCGTATGCGCGCCGCACTGGTCGCCGAGGAGCAGGCTGTCGCACTGGGTGAAGTTGCGCACGCCCTCCGCCCCCGGCGCGACGCGCACGAGGCCGCGATAGGTGTTGTCCGAGCGGCCCGCGCTGATCCCCTTCGATACGATCGTCGAGCGCGACCCCTTGCCGTTGTGGATCATCTTGGTGCCGGTATCGGCCTGCTGCCGGCCGTTGGTGACGGCGACCGAGTAGAATTCGCCGACACTGTTCTCGCCGTTCAGCACGCAGCTCGGATACTTCCAGGTGATCGCGCTGCCGGTCTCGACCTGCGTCCAGCTGACCTTGCTGTTCCTACCCTGGCAAAGCGCGCGTTTGGTGACGAAGTTGTAGATGCCGCCGACGCCGTTCTCATCGCCCGGATACCAGTTCTGGACGGTCGAATATTTGATCTCGGCATCGTCGAGCGCGACCAGTTCGACCACCGCGGCGTGGAGCTGGTTCTCGTCGCGCATCGGCGCGGTGCAGCCCTCGAGATACGAAACGTACGCGCCCTTGTCCGCGACGATCAGCGTCCGCTCGAACTGGCCGGTATTCTCGGCGTTGATGCGGAAATAGGTCGACAGCTCCATCGGGCAGCGGACACCCTCGGGAATGTAGACGAAGGTGCCGTCGGAAAAGACCGCGCAATTGAGCGTCGCGAAGTAGTTGTCGCGCATCGGCACGACCTTGCCCAGCCACTGGCGGACGAGGTCGGGATATTCGCGGATCGCCTCACTGATCGAGCGGAAGATAACGCCCGCCGCCTCCAGCTCCTTGCGGAAGGTGGTCGCAACCGAAACGCTGTCGAACACCGCGTCGACCGCGACCCGGCGTGCGCCCTCGACACCGGCCAGCACTTCCTGCTCGGCGATCGGGATGCCCAGCTTCTCGTACGTCCGCCGGATTTCTGGATCGAGTTCGTCCAACGATGCGATCGTCTTCTTCGCCTTCGGCTCGGCGTAATAGTACGCGTCCTGATAGTCGATCGGCGGCACGTTGAGCTTGGCCCAGTCGGGCGCCTCCATCGTCTGCCACAGGCGGAAGGCCTTCAGCCGCCAGTCGAGCATCCATTCGGGCTCGTCCTTCTTGGCGCTGATGTAGCGGACGGTGTCCTCGGTCAGACCCTTGGGCGCGAACTCCTGCTCGACCTCGGTCGCGAAGCCCCATTCGTACTTCTTGTTGGCGGCGGCCAGCGCCTCGGCGTTCTTCGGCGCGACGGCGGTATCGGTCATGCTTCGGCTCCAAGACGCGCAGGCTCATGCGCGCCGATCAGATTGCTCAGGGTGACGCCAGCGAGTGCGCCGCGGACGGCGCCGTTGACCGCGTCCCAGTGGGGGCGGACGTCGCACGACCCCTCGATCGCGCAGTCGTGGCGGCCATGCTCGACGCAGGGCGTCATCGCGATCGGCCCCTCGATCGCCTCGACGATGTCGGCCAGCGTGATCGCGGCGGGCGGGCGGGCGAGGCGAAAGCCGCCGCCGGTTCCGCGCGAGCTTTCGATGAGGCCCGCCGCCGACAGCCGACTGACGAGCTTCTGCACCGTCGGCAGCGGCAGTCCCGTCTCTGCCGCTAGCAGCGTCGCGTTGAGGCGCACCGACCCGCACTGGCGGGCGGCGGCACGCATCATCACGACGGCATAGTCGGCCTGGGCGGAAAGGCGCATGGGTTCCTAATCGGACGTTTTCGTTCCGATTGCCATGTGGGCGCGCAGGCGCGGGGGGTCAAGCCCGATTGGGCATCGCGGGCGCCGGCGGGGCGAGTTCGTTGAACGCCGCGGGCGACAGGGTCATCGCCAGCACCGGATCCATTCGAGAGGCAAGCGTGCCCGGCGTGTGGCCGGTGAAATGCTTGATCTCGCGGATCATGTGCGGCTGGTCGTAGAATGCCTCCGCCACCTCGCGCGCATCCGCGCCGTCAGCGAGCGCAGTGGCGGCGCGCAATGCGCGGAACTTGCGCTCCAGGAGCTTGGGCGGGGCACCGAAATAATGATTTACCAACCGTACGACCTGGCGCGAGGACAGCGGGATGGCATCGAACAGCGCCGCCACCCGCGGCGCATCGCTGCTCGACAGCCACTGGCGTACCGATTCGCACAGGCGATGATGCTCTGGCGGGATCGGGCGCGCGCGCTCGAGCAGGAAAGGTTCGACCGCCGCCGCCATCGCGGCCACGTCGCCCAGCGTGCGCAGACGCTCGAGCAGCGCGCTTCCCGCCGGGCCGAACACCGCCTCCCCATCGGTGACGTGGTCGGCGCGCTCATGCGCCGGAACGCCGATCAGCGACGCCCAGCCCACGGGGCGGAGCGCGGCGCCGAAACAGTGGAAGGGCCCCTTTACTCGGTACGCCGCCGCACCCGTTCCCGGGCCGTTTACCATGATCGGGCATGAGGGTTCGACATGCCCTTCGGCAAAGGTCAGGTGGCCGCTGCCCTTTAGCATGAAGCGGATCTGCCCGACGTCGGCGCGCTCGATCCCCTCGACCATGGGCTCGTCTGATCGATAGAGGTAGAAGATCGTCACCAGCGGTGCGATCGCCGGCGACGGTTGGTGGAAATCCAGCAACATCGAAACGCTTCCCAGTTTTGCGACGCCGCCCCCGATGCCCCCGAGAACGATTTCGCCTGCCACGGCGATGCCGGGGTCATCTGGAAAGCGAAAGGCAGAAAGCGAGGGAGGGGCCGAAAGGCCGTGTGCGCCGGGCCCAAAAAAAGGGAGCGGCCGCTCAGGAATGAGGGCCGCTCCTAGAAAAAGGCCCCTGTTAGGAACCTCTTGGGTCGCAAGGTCGCTCTAAGCGCGTGGATCGGGCCGGTCTTGTACGGATATGACAAAAAGGACGTAGCCGCGAAACGAACGCGTCCCCATCATCGTCCGTGACCTATCGATCGTTGCGCCGGATCAGTTCCGCCGGAACACGCCGCAGGCGATTCGGCTGCCGCTGTTACCCGACGGGTCTGTCCGCATGTCGTCGGGCCCCGCGTGGATCATCATTGCCGAACCATCAGCATCGAACAGTCCGTCGAACGTGCCGCCGGGCAGCGTCACCGTCAGCGTGCCCGTGCCGTCCGCGCCCACGTCTAGATTGGGCATGTCGCCCGCATGCGGCCCGGCAGGATTCTCCATGCCGTGCTTCTTCGTCATCGGGTTCCAGTGACCACCGGCAGTCTCGAATGTCGGCGCGTCGCAGCGGCCGACCGTGTGGACATGCGCGCCGTGCGCGCCGGGCGGCATGTTGCGGCCCTCGACCACGATCTGGATGCCGTCGCTCATCGCCGTCGCGGTCGTCCGGCCCACCGACTGGCCGTTGGCCGTCATCAGGTCCGCCACCGCCGTGGGTTCGGCCGCGCCGCCGCCGCTGCCGTTCATCGTGCAGCCGCCAAGGGCAGCGCCGCCTAGGACAATCCCCGCCATCGCCAGTTTCAGTCCGCTCCGCATCTTGTCCTCCTGCCCGTGTTGTCAGTTTGCGAATGCGCAAGGGCCTGCCCGGTTCCGTGCCGGCTTGACCAGTGCCCTCGTTCGAGCGATATTCGTATCAACTGATACCATCTATGGAGGATGCCGCCGTGGAGCATATGGACGTCAATCCGCTGGGCCTCGACGGGTTCGAGTTCTGCGAGTTCACCTCGGCCGATCCCGACCGGATGGGCACACAGCTTGAGGCGATGGGCTTCACTGCCTTCTCGACGCACCCAACCCGCGATGTTGTCCGCTACAAGCAGGGGCGGATCAACCTGCTCCTCAACCGCATGAGCGAGGGTCACGCCGCCGATTTCCGCGCGGCGCACGGCCCGTCGGCGTCGGGCATGGCGTTCCGGGTCGCCGATGCGAAGGCGGCTTTCGACAACGCCGTCGCGCGCGGCGCCAAGCCTGCCGACGCGTCGAAGGGCGCGCTGGGCGAAGGCTATGCGCTGGAGGGGATCGGCGGCTCGATGCTGTACCTCGTCGACCGGCACGGCGAGGCGGGCAGCCTCTATGCCGACTGGACGCCGATCGAAGGCGCCGAGGAAGCCGAGGCGGGCAATTCGGTCGGCCTCGACCTGCTCGACCATCTGACGCACAATGTCCGCCGCGGGCAGATGCGCGTCTGGTCCGAGTTCTACAATCGCATCTTCAACTTCGAAGAGCAGAAGTATTTCGACATCAAGGGCAAGGCGACCGGCCTGTTCAGCCAGGCGATGATCGCTCCCGACAAGGCGATCCGCATCCCCTTGAACGAAAGCCAGGACGAGAAGAGCCAGATCGAGGAGTTCATCCGCGACTACAATGGCGAAGGGATCCAGCACCTCGCCTTCACCACCGACGATATCTATTCGACGGTCGAGAAGCTGCGCGACCGCGGGGTGAAGCTCCAGGACACGATCGAGACCTATTACGAGCTCGTCGACAAGCGTGTGCCCGGGCATGGCGAGGACCTCGACCGGCTGAAGTCGAACCGCATCCTCATCGACGGCAATGTCGGCGAGGAGGGCATCCTCCTTCAGATCTTCACCGAGAACCAGTTCGGCCCGATCTTCTTCGAGATCATCCAGCGGAAGGGCAACGAGGGCTTCGGCGCCGGCAATTTCCAGGCGCTGTACGAGTCGATCGAGCTGGACCAGATCCGGCGCGGCGTCATCACTGTCGACGCCTGATCGAAGATCGAAGCGTCCGCTTCGATTTAGATGCGGCGCAAATGCGCCGCCGTCGACCGGCCGGCACGGCAGGCCGGGCATTGGGCCCGGCTTTGCCGGGTCCGACGCCCGGCGGGAGAGAGAACGGAGGTTGCGATGAGCGAAGGTTATATCCCCGGTTTCGGCAACCACGTCTCGACCGAGGCGGTGCCCGGCGCGCTCCCGATCGGACGCAACTCGCCCCAGCGGCCCGCTTACGGCCTCTACGCCGAGCAACTCTCCGGCACCGCCTTCACCGCGCCGCGGCACGAGAACCGGCGCTCGTGGCTCTATCGCCTGCGCCCCACCGCCGAGCATCCGCCCTTCGTCCGCTACACCGGCGCGGCGAAGTTCGCGCCCGAGGCGGATCGCACCCCGCTCGCCCCCAACCGCCTGCGCTGGGACCCGCAAGCTTTACCCGACGCAGGGGAGCAGGGCGTCGACCTGATCGACGGCATGACGACGATGCTGACCAATCGCGAGCCGGCCGATCTGGAGGGTGTCGCGCTCCATATCTATGCCGCCGACCGCGACATGAACGCGCGCGTGTTCCAGAATGCCGATGGCGAGATGCTGTTCATTCCCGAGCAGGGCCGCCTGACGCTGCTGACCGAGATGGGCCGCATCGACCTGTTGCCCGGTCAGATCGCGGTCGTGCCGCGCGGGGTTCGCTTCAGAGCGGAGCTGCCTGACGGGGTGGCGCGGGGCTATGTCGCGGAGAATTACGGCGCGCTGTTCCGCCTTCCCGATCTCGGCCCGATCGGCGCCAACGGCCTTGCCAATCCCCGCGATTTCGAGACGCCGGTTGCCTGGTTCGAGGACCGCGACGAGACGGTCGAGGTGGTTCAGAAGTTCATGGGTGCGCTGTGGACGACGACGCTCGACCACAGTCCGCTCGACGTGGTTGCGTGGCATGGCAACTTCGCGCCCTATCGATATGATCTGGCTCGGTTCAACACGATCAACACCGTCAGCTTCGACCATCCCGATCCGTCGATCTTCACCGTGCTGACCAGCCCCAGCGACGTCCCCGGCCGCGCCAACGCCGACTTCGTCATCTTCCCGCCGCGCTGGATGGTGGCGGAGGACACGTTCCGGCCGCCCTGGTTCCATCGGAACGTTATGTCGGAGGCGATGGGGCTGATCCACGGCGCCTACGATGCCAAGGCGGAGGGCTTCCGGCCCGGCGGCCTCAGCCTCCACAACCTGATGGCCGGGCACGGTCCCGACGTGGCGACTTGGGAAAAGGCGAGCGGCGCCGACCTTCGACCGCACAAGATCGACGGCACGATGGCATTCATGGTCGAAAGCTGCTGGCCCTATCGCCCGACCGCGCACGCGCTGGCGACGGCACAGCCCGACTACGACGCCGCATGGGCGCCGTTCTCCAAGGCGAGGCTTCCCGGATGAGCGAGGCGCCCGCCGGTGCGCGCGTGTTCGCGACGCCGCCGGGCGTGACGCTCGGGCCGGTCCATCTGATCGCTGAGGGGGCGGCGCGCAACTTCGTGCTGCAATTGCGGGCGGGCCGTTTCCACGGCTTCGTCGTGCGGCGGGGCGATGAGGTGATCGGCTATGTCGATCGCTGCCCGCATATGGGCGTGCCCTTGGCGCAGTCGCTGGATAATTATCTGACGCCCGATGGCACGAAGATCGCCTGTGCGTGGCACGGCGCGGTGTTTCGGATCGAGGATGGCGAGTGCCTGGGCGGGCCGTGTCCGAATACGCGGCTGACGCCATGGCCGGTCGCGGTCCGGGACGGCAAGATCGTTACCGCTTAAGGCCGCGCACGATCTTCGCCGGCAGCCCCGGCCCATGATAGACCAGCGCCGAGTAAAGCTGCACCAGGGACGCGCCCGCATCGAGCCGTGCCTGTGCCTCCGCCGCCGAGTCGATCCCGCCCGCCGAGATAACGGGCAACTCCCCGCCCGTCGCCGCCACCGCTTCGTCCAGCATCCGGCGGGCGAGGGGTGCGAGCGGCTTGCCGGAAAGCCCGCCCATTTCGCCGGCATTGGCGGATTTCAGCGTGTCCGGCCGCGAGATCGTCGTGTTCGAAACGATCAGCGCGCCGATGCCGTGATCGATGGCTGCACGGACCACGACGTCCAGCCCCGCCCGGTCCAGATCGGGCGCGACCTTCAGGAACAGCGGCACCCGCTCGCCCGCGCCGCGCCGCGCATCGTCGCTGGCCGCGAGCAACTCGCTCAGCGCCGGCTGCGACTGCAAGTCGCGCAAGCCCGGCGTGTTGGGGCTGCTGATGTTGATCGTCACATAGTCGGCGAGCGGCGCGACCTTCGCCACCGCAGTCGCATAATCGGCGACGCGATCGACCGAATCCTTGTTGGCGCCGACATTGATGCCGAGGATGCCCGCCTTTCGCCGCGCCGCGCGGATGCGGGGCAGGGCGGCGTCGATGCCGCCATTGTTGAAGCCCATCCGGTTGACGACGCCCTCGTCCTTGACCAGCCGGAACAGTCGCGGCTGCGGATTGCCCGCTTGCGGCCGCGGCGTCAGCGTGCCGACCTCGACGAAGCCAAAGCCGAGGCCGAGGAACCCGTCGATCGCCTCCGCATCCTTGTCGACCCCGGCGGCGAGGCCCACGGGGTTCGGAAAGTCGAGGCCGGCGATGCGCACGGCCTTCGCTTTCGGCCGGACGGCGAACGGCGTTCCGGCTTTGCTCCAGGCCGACAGCCCGCGGATCGTCAGGCGATGCGCCTGCTCGGGATCGAGCGCGAACAGGGCGGGGCGATAGAGCGGGGCGGCCATGGCACTTGCTCTGCCAGCGGCTTCCCACGCACGCTAGGGTTGATTTGCGCGCGCGCATGGGGTTTCGGGGCGTGCGCGGTCGCGGGGACCGCAAAGGACGATGATGAGCGAGCTTCAAACCCTTCAGGCCGATCTACTCGCGCGCATCGACGGCGCGGCGAGCATCGAGGCGGTCGAGGCGATCCGCGTCGAGGCGCTGGGCAAGCAGGGGCGCATCACCGCGCTTCTGAAGTCGCTGGGCGGGATGACGCCCGAAGAGCGGCTGGTCCAAGGGCCGACGATCCACGCGTTGCGCGAGGGCGTGACGGCGGCGATCGGCACGCGCAAGGCGGCGCTGGAGCGTGCGGCGCTCGACGCGAAGCTCGCGGCCGAGACGCTCGACATGACGCTCCCCGCCGATCGCACCCCGCCGGGCAGCGTCCATCCGGTTAGCCAGGTGCTCGACGAACTCGCCGAAATCTTTGCGGACCTTGGCTTTGCGGTGGCGAGCGGGCCGGAGATCGAGGACGACTGGCACAATTTCTCCGCGCTCAACATTCCGGAGACGCACCCCGCGCGGGCGATGCACGATACCTTCTATTGCGAGGAACCGAGCACGGCCGGCGGCGGGCAAAGCCCGCCGTCCGACGGCGCTGGCTTGGCCAGCGCCGCGGGCCGCGCTGCGCGGATGCTGCTGCGCACCCATACCTCGCCGGTCCAGATCCGCACGATGTTGAAGGACAAGCCGCCGATCCGCATCATCGCGCCGGGGCGCGTCTATCGTAGCGACAGCGACGCTACGCACACGCCGATGTTCCACCAGATCGAGGGGCTGGTCATCGACCGCGGCATCACCCTCGGTCACCTGAAATGGACGCTGGAGACGTTCCTCAAGGCGTTCTTCGAGCGCGACGACATCGTCCTGCGCCTGCGCTCCAGCTACTTCCCCTTCACCGAGCCCTCGGTCGAGGTCGACGTCGGCTACTCGCTGGTGAACGGCAAGCGGGTGATCGGCGGGTCCGATGGCTGGCTGGAGGTGCTGGGCAGCGGCATGGTTCATCGCAAGGTGATCGAGGCGTGCGGGCTCGACCCGAACGAGTGGCAGGGCTTCGCCTTCGGCACCGGCGTCGATCGGCTGGCGATGCTCAAATACGGCATGGACGACCTGCGCGCCTTCTTCGACGGCGACCTGCGCTGGCTGCGCCACTATGGCTTCGCCGCGCTCGACGTGCCGACGCTTTCGGGCGGCGTCGGCGTGCCGGCCTGAACCTCATTTCGACGAAAGCTTACCCATGAAGTTCACGCTGAGCTGGCTCAGGTCGCACCTCGACACCGACGCCGACCTCGACACGATCCTGACCACGCTGACCCGCATCGGGCTTGAGGTCGAGGGCGTCGACAATCCGGCCGAGCGGCTGGCGGGGTTCCGCATTGCGCGCGTGCTGACCGCCGAGCGGCATCCGCAGGCGGACAAGCTCCAGGTGCTGTCGGTCGATACGGGCGACGGGGCGCCGCTTCAGGTCGTGTGCGGGGCGCCCAACGCGCGCGCGGGCCTGGTCGGCGTGCTCGGGACGCCCGGCGCGGTCGTGCCGGCCAACGGGATGCAGCTTCGCGTGTCGGCGATCCGCGGCGTCGAATCGAACGGCATGATGTGCTCGAGCCGCGAGCTCGAGCTCGGCGACGATCATGACGGCATCATCGAGCTGGCCGAGGACGCGCCGGTCGGCACGCCCTTCGCCGCGTTTGCGGGGCTGGACGATCCGATGATCGAGGTGTCGGTGACGCCGAACCGCCAAGACTGCATGGGCGTGCGCGGCATCGCCCGCGACCTCGCCGCCGCGGGGATCGGCACGCTCAAGTCGTTGGAGGACGCCTATCGCCTCGACGCACCGCTCGCCCCGGTGGAGGGCAGTGGTCCCGCGCCCGAGGTGCGGATCGAGGATGCGGAGGGTTGCCCGGCTTTCTACGCACAGGCGGTGCGCGGCGTGACCAACGGCGGCTCGCACGACTGGCTGCGCCGCCACCTGACCGCGATCGGGCAGAAGCCGATCTCGGCGCTGGTCGACATCACCAATTTCGTGTCGATCGATCTCGGCCGTCCGCTCCACGTCTATGACATGGCGAAGCTGAGCGGGCCGCTCGTGGCGCGCAAGGCGAAGGCGGGCGAGCAGGTGCTCGCGCTCAACGGCAAGACCTATACGCTGACCGCGGGCATGACCGTGATCGCCGACGACGTCGCGGTCCACGATATCGGCGGCATCATGGGCGGCGAGGAATCGGGCGTGACCGACGCCACGACCGACGTGCTGATCGAATGCGCCTATTTCACGCCGGAGGCGATTGCGCGGACGGGACAGGCGCTGGCGCTCACCAGCGACGCGCGCCAGCGGTTCGAGCGCGGCGTCGATCCGGCATTCCTCGACCAGGGGCTCGCCATCGCCACGCATCTCGTCACCGCGCTGTGCGGCGGCATCCCCTCGGCGATCACGCGCGTCGGTGAAGCGCCTCTCGGCACCCGGCACTTCGCCTACGACCCGTCGCTCGCCGCCAGCCTCGGTGGCCTTGACGTTGCCCCCGACCGCCAGCGCGAGATCCTCGCCTCGCTCGGGTTCGAGGTGAGCGACGATTGGCGGGTCACGCCGCCGACGTGGCGCCGCGACGTGGACGGGCCCGCCGATATCGTCGAGGAAGTGATCCGCATCGTCGGCCTCGACAACGTACCCTCGACCCCGCTGCCGCGCGCCGAGGGCGTGGCGCGCCCGACCGCGACGCCCGAGCAGCGCACCGAGCGGCGCCTGCGCCGCGCTGCTGCCGCGCGCGGCCTCAACGAAGCGGTGACGTGGAGCTTCCTGCCCGTGGCCCAGGCCGAAGTCTTCGGTGGCGGCGCGTGGACACTCGCCAATCCGATCAGCGAGGACATGAAGGTCATGCGCCCCTCGCTGCTCCCCGGCCTGTTGGCGGCGGCGCAGCGTAATCTGTCGCGCGGGGCGACCAGCGTTCGCTTGTTCGAGTTCGGCCGCCGCTACCTCGCCAATGCCGAGCGGCCGACGCTGGCCGTCGTTCTAGCGGGCGAGCGGTTGTCGCGCGGTTGGCAGTCAGGCAAGTCGCAGGCGTTCGATGCCTATGACGCCAAGGCCGAGGCGTTCGCGCTGCTCGAAGCCGCCGGTGCGCCGGTCGTCAACGTGTCGGTGATGGGCGAGGCGGGTGATGCGTGGCATCCGGGCCAGTCCGGCACGCTGCGGCTGGGGCCGAAGACTGTGCTTGCGGCGTTCGGGATCGTCCACCCCTCGGTCGTCAAGGCGTTCGACCTCGGCGGGCCGGTGGCGGCGGTCGAGCTCTACCCCGATGCGATCCCGGCCAAGCGGTCGTCGGGCTTTATGCGCGCGCCCTATGCGCCGCCTGCGCTTCAGGCCGTACGCCGCGACTTCGCATTCCTCGTGCCGGCATCGCTGTCGGCCGAGCAGCTCGTCCGCGCGGTGCGCGGCGCCGACAAGGCGGCGATCGTCGAGGCACGGCTGTTCGACGTGTTCGAGGGTGTGGGCGTGGGCGAGGGGATGAAGAGCCTTGCCATCGAGGTCGTGCTCCAGCCCGGCGACAAGAGCTTCACCGATGCCGACCTGAAGGCGATCGCCGATCGCGTGGTCGCGGCGGCAGGCAAGCTCGGCGCGGTGCTGCGGGGCTGACGGTTAGCCGGCCGGGGCTATCCCGGCCGGCCGCGAGCCTTACTCGACGTAGATACCGACGACCTTCCACGCGCCATCCTCGCGCTCGAAGGTGAGGGTTTCGAGCGCGTCGGCCTTGTTCGCGTACTGCGCGCGGAACTTGACCAGCTGATAGCCGGCGGGCGGGGCGGGAAGCTCCTCCTGCGACAGCAGCGTGCGAGTCTGCGCTTTGCCGAACCGGGCGCGGACCTGCTTGGAGGTCTTGGCCCACACCGCTCCGGTATTGAGCTTTCGGAACGCCGCGCCGGTACCGCGATAGGTGCCGGCCCAGTCGTCGCGATCGAGCAGCGCGAGCCATTGCTTCGCCGCTTCCACGACCGACGCATCGACGGTCGATTGGGTCGCGGGCGGGGTCCGGTAAAGAGTGGGAGACCCGATGCCGATCAGCGCGGCAATGGCGAGAGTGAGAAACATGAGCAGCACTCCGAAGATCGCGGCGGGGCCGATCCGCCGCCGCGCGCCGATGGCCGGCGCGGCTGTCTGATCGGACGGTCTCGCCGGGGGTGCTTCCCCGATTTTGCTGTCCCCGACGATTTCGGGGGTACTGCCCTCCGCCTCGAACAGGAGCCGCGCGGCTTCGCGACTGCTTGGCACGGCGAGTTTGCGCCGCGCCTCCCGCAGGCGTTCGTTGATCGTGTGGACCGACAGGTCGAGTGTGCGCGCCGCCGACTTGGCGTCATGACCGCGCACGATCAGTCGGAGCGTCGCCTTCTCCTTGTCGGTCAGTGCGTCGAGGTCGCGGGCAACGGGCATGTGCATCGCCGCAGACTAGGGGGCGGGACCCGCGCCCCGCTACCCCAAAATCCTTGTAGGGAGCCGCTTACTCGCCGCGGTTGAGTGCGGGATCGGGCTCGAGCAGGCGGTGGAGGTGGACGACCACGTACTTCATTTCGGCATCGTCGACTGTCCGCTGCGCGGCGGCGCGCCAGGCCTTTTCGGCGCTGGCATAGTCGGGGAACAGGCCGACGATATCGAGGCCCTTCAGATCGGTGAAGTCGAGGGTCTGCGGATCGCTCACGCGGCCGCCGAAGACGAGATGAAGCTTGCTCATGCGCCAAGGTTCCGATGCTAGGGGCTGTACCCGCGCTGGCGGCGGGCTGCGCCAGACCGCATAGCGGAATCGGCGCGTGGCTCAAGGGCTACGGCAGCCCGAAACAAAGCGTCACCCCGGGTCAGATCCGGGGTGACGATGAGGAGGTGTCAGGCGGCGGACTTCACCGCGTCGCGCGCCGCGTTGGCGACGTTGCCGAGCAGCGTCGAGGCCTTTTCCTTGGCGTTGTTCTTGTCGGGGATCAGCGCCTCGATCTCTTGGCGACCGGCATCGCGGGCGGCGCGGACAGCGGCACCGGCGCCGTCGGTCAGGCGCTTGCCGAGCGGCCCCAGCGTTTCGCGTTCCCGCTGCGTCCGGGGCAGCAGCGCGCCGATCGCGACGCCGATCGCGACGCCGCCGAGCAGCGCGGCGAGCGGGTTGCTCTCGATCCCGTCGGCGGTCTTCGTCGCCGCCTTGGTCGCGGCGTCCTTCGTCACTTCGACGGCGTGCGTCGTCGTTTCCTTCGTCGCCTCGACCGCATGGGTCGCCGCGTCGCGGGCGCGATCGGTCAGGGTTGCCTTGGTCGGATCATGGTCGGTCATGAGGGGTGTCCTTCGACAAGTTCGATGGGGTCGGGTTCGGGAGCCGGCGACCGGGTCAACCGGCGGAATAGGCCGAAGATCGGCTTGCGCGCGAGGAGCAGCAGCGCGCCGCCCGCGACCGATCCGGCGAGAACGGGGCGTGCCCGGGCGGTTTCGACGGTCTGCTCGGCCACGTCGATCGCCTTCTCGCGCGCACTCTCGACCGCCTCGCTGACCAGCGTTGCGGGCGACAGGCGCGTCTTCAGCCGGTCGAGATTGCCGATCAGGTCGGCGCGCGCGGCGTCGGCCTCGGCCCGTGCCTTGTCCGCGCTCATGCCGCACCGCCAAAGGCACGGCGGATGCGCGACAGGCCGAGAAGGCCGAGGATGGCAGTCACCGCCAGCGCGGCGGCGACGACGATCAGCGTCGCGATGCCCGTGCCGACGCGCGGCGCCAGCGTGAGGACGAGGCCGACGAGCAGAGCCGCTAACGCTGCCTGCGCGATGCCGGCGGCCGCGAGCGCCAGGCCGATACCGAGCCCGGCATCCTTGCCGCGCTCGGAAACCAGCGCCTTGCCATAGGCGACCTCGGCGCGCGCCCACCGCTTGGCATCGTCGACCGCCTGCATCGCCAGCGCGGCAATGCCGGGTTCCTCGGTTGGCGAAGTTGCCATGCGCGGGTTCAGACCGTCGTCTTGGTCGTCACGGCCGGCTCGACGCCCGCCTTGACGACGCGGGCGAGGATGAAGCCGAGCGCCGCCGCGGTGCCGATCGCGACCGCGGGGCTCTTGCGAACCAGGCCGCGCACATCCTCGAGCAACTCGTCGACGTCCTTGGCGTCGAGCTGGCTGGCGAAGCCGCCGAGCGACTGCGCGGCTGACCGGGCATAATCGCCATATTGCGCGCCCAGCTTGTCATCGACCTGACCGGCGGCGTCTTCCATCATCTTGGCGAACTCATTGAGCGCGCCCGACGCCTTGGCCTTCCCGTCGCCCGCCAGCGAGCGTGCCTTATCAGCCGCCTGGTTGCCGAGCTTCGACGCTTCGGTCTTGATCGTGTCCTTGGTCGTGCGCGCGGTCGACGCCTCGAACGTCACGTCGCCCGCCTCGGCCGTCAGCGGCACCGCGGGTTCGAACGTCGGTTCGACGTTGTTGTGGTCAGCCATTTGAAATCCCTCCGTCGTTTGCCGAACAACCGCATGGCTCTTCACGGGTTCCATACGAAACGACGCCCGGCACCGTTTGCGCGCCCGGCATCGGCCCGCTAAGGGCGGCGCCGAGCCTGCTGCCCCAAGCTTAGGGAGACCGTTACGTGACCGCAATCATCGACCTGCACGCCCGCCAGATTCTCGACAGCCGCGGCAATCCCACGGTCGAAGTCGACGTGCTGCTCGACGACGGCAGCTTCGGCCGCGCCGCGGTCCCCTCGGGCGCCTCGACCGGCGCGCACGAGGCGGTGGAGCGCCGTGACGGCGACAAGAGCCGCTGGGGCGGCAAGGGCGTGACCCAGGCGGTCGAGGCGGTGAACACCGACATCGCCGAGGCGGTGCTGGGCCTCGATGCCGAGGATCAGGCCGACGTCGATCAGGCGATGATCGAGCTCGACGGCACCGCGAACAAAAGCCGGCTTGGCGCCAACGCGATCCTCGGCGTCAGCCTCGCGGTGGCGAAGGCGGCGGCGGACGCGCGCGGGCTGCCACTCTATCGCTACGTCGGCGGGGTGGGCGCGCTGACGCTGCCGGTGCCGATGATGAACATTATCAACGGTGGCGCGCATGCCGACAATCCGATCGATTTCCAGGAGTTCATGATCATGCCGGTGGGCGCCGACAGCCTGTCGGAGGCGGTGCGCTGCGGGTCGGAGATCTTCCATACGCTGAAGAAGGGCCTGTCGGAGAAGGGCCTGAACACCTCCGTCGGCGACGAGGGCGGGTTCGCCCCTAACCTCGCCAGCGCGCCCGACGCGCTCGACTTCATCATGTCGAGCATCGAGAAGGCCGGCTACAAGCCCGGCGACGACGTGATGCTCGCGCTCGACTGCGCCGCGACCGAGTTCTTCAAGGACGGCGCCTATCATCTCGAGGGCGAGGGCCGCACGCTGTCGCCGCACGAGATGGCGGCGTACCTCGCCGACCTCGCCGCGCGCTATCCGATCCTGTCGATCGAGGACGGCATGGGCGAGGACGATTTCGAGGGATGGAAGGCGCTGACCGACCTGATCGGCGACAAGGTCCAGCTGGTCGGCGACGACCTGTTCGTCACCAACCCGGAGCGTCTGGCCGACGGGATCAAGCGCGGCCTCGCCAACTCGCTGCTCGTCAAGGTCAACCAGATCGGCACGCTGACCGAGACCCTCGAGGCGGTGAATCTCGCGCATCGTTCGCGCTACACCGCGGTCATGTCGCACCGTTCGGGCGAGACCGAGGATGCGACGATCGCCGACCTGGCGGTCGCGACCAACTGCGGCCAGATCAAGACGGGCAGCCTCGCGCGCTCGGACCGGCTCGCCAAGTACAACCAGCTCCTGCGCATCGAGGAGGAACTGGGCGATGTCGGTCGTTATGCGGGCCGGGACGTGCTTCGCCGCGCTTGATTAAAGGCGCGTTCGAGATGATAAGGATAACATGTCGAACGCGCCCAAGAACCGCCTGATGCCGTTGTTGCAGAGCGCCGGGATTCCGGCGCTCGCAATCGTCTTCATGGGTTTCTTCGGCTATTATGCCGTGGCCGGGCCGAACGGCCTGCTGCGCTATCGCGAATACAGCCGCGCCTATGCCAAGCGCGAGGCGGAGTTCGCGCAGCTAGACAAACGGCGCGCGGCGCTGCGCAATCAGGTAGCGCTGCTCGATCCGAAGCGCGGCGCCAACCCCGACATGGTCGACGAACTGGTCCGCAAGGAACTGAACGTCGCGCATCCGGACGAGATCATCGTCCCGCTCAACTGATCGCGGGCTTGCGGCCAATTCGGTGGACGTTCAGACTTTCGCCGCATAGATGGAACGCGTGAACCTGCTGCCGATCCTTTATGCGTTTCTCGCCGCGATCACCGGGCTTTCGCTCGGCGGTGTCGCGGACGCTCGCGTGGCGCGGCCGGCGGTCGCCGCAAGCTTTACGCAGCCGAGTGTCGCGCAGGCCGTCCAGGCGGCGAAGCGTCGTGATCCCGTTGCGGCGATACGTCCGCTCCCGACCCTCGAGCGATCGCAGGTCTTCGCGCAGGTCTCGCTGACCGTCCTACCGATCGAGCGCATTCCCGCCCGCCGGCGCGAGTAACCCCGGCGCCGGCGCGGGAACCCGCGCGCGCCCTTCGCATTTCCTCATTTCATTACGCCCCCGACAGGTGCGCCCGCGCGCCCGGCGGCGATCCGATTTCAGACAGGACACCATCATGCTCGGCGGCCTTGCCAAGACCTTTTTCGGCTCCTCGAACGACCGCTACGTCAAGTCGCTCGGCGGCCTCGTCAACAAGATCAACGCCTTCGAGCCCAGCGTTCAGGCGATGAGCGATGACGAGTTGAAGCAGCAGACCGTCCGCTTCCGCGAGCGGCTGGCGAACGGCGAGACGCTCGACGCGCTGCTGCCGGAAGCGTTCGCGACGGTGCGCGAGGCGTCGGTGCGCGTCCTCGGCATGCGCCATTTCGACGTGCAGCTGGTCGGCGGCATCGTCCTTCACCGCGGCGAGATCGCCGAGATGAAGACGGGCGAGGGCAAGACGCTGGTCGCCACGCTCGCCGTCTATCTCAATGCGCTGGCGGAGCAGGGCGTCCATGTCATCACCGTCAACGACTATCTCGCCCGCCGTGATGCGGAAGAGATGGGCCGCGTCTATGGCTTCCTCGGCCTGACGACGGGCGTGATCGTGCCGAATCTTGCCGATCACGAGCGCCGCACCGCCTACGCCGCCGACATCACCTATGGCACCAACAACGAGTTCGGCTTCGACTATCTGCGCGACAACATGAAGTATGATCGCGAATCGATGGTCCAGCGGCCGTTCTCGATGGCGATCGTCGACGAGGTGGATTCGGTTCTGATCGACGAGGCGCGGACCCCGCTCATCATTTCCGGCCCGACCGACGACAAGTCCGAGCTCTACATCGGTGTCGACGCGATCGTGAAGCAGCTGACGCCCGAGGATTACGAAAAGGACGAGAAGCAGAAGTCGGTCGTCCTGACCGAGGACGGCACCGAGAAGGTCGAGCGGCTTCTCGAGGGTGCCGGGCTGCTCCAGGGCAACAACCTCTACGATTTCGAGAACACGCAGGTCGTCCATCACCTCAACCAGGCGCTGCGCGCTGTGGTGATGTTCAAGCGCGACATCGACTATATCGTGAAGGACGAGAAGGTCGTCATCATCGACGAGTTCACCGGCCGCATGATGGACGGTCGCCGCTGGTCCGACGGCCTGCACCAGGCGGTCGAGGCCAAGGAAGGCGTGACGATCGAGCCCGAGAACCAGACGCTCGCCTCGATCACCTTCCAGAACTATTTCCGCATGTATCCCAAGCTCTCGGGCATGACCGGCACCGCGGCGACGGAAGCGGCCGAGTTCTTCGACATCTACAAGATGAACGTGGTGTCGATCCCGACCAACGTGCCCGTCCAGCGCGTCGACGAAGAGGACCAGTTCTACAAGACGCTGCAGGACAAGTTCATCGCCATCGCCCGATCGATCAAGGAACATGCCGAAAAGGGCCAGCCCGTGCTCGTCGGCACCGTCTCGATCGAGAAGTCGGAACTACTCAGCGAATACCTCCAGAACGAGGGCGTGCCGCACAAGGTGCTGAACGCGCGCTATCACGAGAGCGAGGCGCATATCGTCGCGCAGGCGGGCCGCCTCGGCGCCGTGACGATCGCCACCAACATGGCCGGGCGTGGTACCGACATCAAACTTGGCGGCAACCTCGACTTCCGCGTCGCCGACGAGCTCGCTGACGTGCCTGAGGGGCCGGAGCGTGAGGCGGCGATCCAGCGCATTCGCGAGGAGATCGAGGCGGAGAAGCAGCAGGTGCTCGCCGCCGGCGGCCTGTTCGTGCTCGGCACCGAGCGGCATGAGAGCCGCCGCATCGACAACCAGCTGCGCGGTCGTTCGGGGCGTCAGGGCGATCCGGGCCTCAGCCGCTTCTACCTCAGCCTCGACGACGACCTGCTGCGCATTTTCGGCCCGGATACGATGTTCGCCAAGATGATGCGCTCGAACATCGCCGACGGCGAGGCGATCGGTTCGAAGTGGCTCACCAAGGCGATCGAGACCGCGCAGAAGAAGGTCGAGGCGCGCAACTACGACATCCGCAAGCAGGTCGTTGAATACGACAACGTGATGAACGACCAGCGCAAGGTCATCTACGAGCAGCGCGCCGACATCATGGATGCCGAGACGGTGGGCGACGTCGTCGCCGACATGCGCGCGGAGACGGTCAACGCGCTGGTGGGTGAGGCCATCCCGCCGGGCACCTATCCCGAGCAGTGGGACGTGCCGGGCCTCACCGCCCGTGCGCAGGAAGTGCTGAACGTCGAGGCCCCCGTCGCCGACTGGATCGCCGCGCAGGACGGGCTCGAAGCCGAGGATATCGAGAACCGGATCCGCGAGGCCGCCGACGCGCTGGTCGAGGGCAAGTCGAAGGAACTGGAGCCCGCGACCTGGGCGGGGATCGAGAAGTCGATCTTGCTCCAGAACCTCGACCACCACTGGAAGGAGCATCTGGCGATGCTCGACGCGCTGCGCCAGATCATCCACCTGCGCGCCTATGCGCAGAAGACGCCGATCAACGAATACAAGCAGGAGGCGTTCGGCCTGTTCGAGAAGATGCTCGACAGCATCCGTGAGGATGTGACGCGCACCTTTGCCTACGCGCAGTTCCAGTTCCAGGCGCCGCCGCCGCTCCCTGAACTGCCCGATTTCCTCACGCATCACTTCGACCCGCTGACGGGCGAGGACGACACATACGACCAGGACGGGTCGGGCCTCGTCATCCCGCCCTTCCAGATCCCGCAGCCCGAGCTCGAGGATTACGGCGACGATCCGGCCGGCTGGGAAGGCCGGGTGAGCCGTAACGCGCCGTGCCCGTGCGGGTCGGGTCGCAAGTACAAGCACTGCCACGGCGCGCTGGTGGCGTGACGATCGGGGGAGCGGGTCGTTATCCTGCCCCCGCAAACGTTCTTTCGTCACCCCGGGGCTTGACCCGGGGTCCCGCTTCTTGCTCCTTCAAAAGCAGTGGGACCCCGGATCAAGTCCGGGGTGACGTGTTCTGGTTGTGAAGCGAACCGCCCAAAGCCTGCAGTGGCGCTCGGTTCGCACCGCCGCTAGACCGACCTCGATGC
Organism: uncultured Sphingomonas sp.; assembly: GCA_913775315.1. Taxonomy (GTDB): domain Bacteria; phylum Pseudomonadota; class Alphaproteobacteria; order Sphingomonadales; family Sphingomonadaceae; genus Sphingomonas. Next base: position 46,591 of record CAJYIX010000007.1, read on the forward strand.
TTCGCTTCCTCGCGCTCCTCGTCGCCGTTTTTCTAACTGCCCCCGCCGCAGCACAGCTGGCGGGACAGCCGCGCCACATCGCCATCGAACTCGTCGCCGAGAGCGAAACGCCCGCGCCGGGCAGCGAGGTGACGCTCGCCTTCGCATCGCGACCCGACAAGGGCTGGCACGGCTATTGGCAGAACCCCGGCGATGCCGGTGTCGCGACGACGCTGAAATGGACGCTGCCCGCGGGGGTGACTGCCGGACCGCTTGAATATCCGGTGCCGCAGCGGCTCGTGATCGCGGGCCTCATGAACTATGTCTACGAGGGGCCGTTCGCACAGTTCGTGCGGTTGAAGGTCCCTGCCGGCCTTGCCACCGGCACGCGTCTGCCGATCGCGGTCGAGGCCGATTATCTCGTCTGCACCGACCAGATCTGCGTGCCCGAACGTGCGCAGCTCTCCACCGTCCTGACGGTCGGCGACGGCGCGATCACGCCTGAGCGGCGCGCGCAGTTCGACGGATGGCGCCGAGCGCTGCCCAAGCCGCTCGGCAGCGCCGCGGCCTTTGCGGTCGAGGCCGGAAAGATGCGGGTCGCGGTGCCGTGGCCGGCGGATCAGCCGGCGGACGGCGCCTATTTCTTTCCGCTCACCGATGGCGCAATCACCTATGCCGCGGCGCAGTCGATCGGTCGTGCCGGAGACCGCCTCGTCATCGAGACGCAGGCCGGCGGCAAGGTGCCGGGCGAGGTCGCGGGCGTTCTTGCCCTCGGCGACGGGCGCGGCTTCACCGTGCGCGCGGTGCCGGGCGCGGTGCCGGCGGCGATTGCATCGAATGCCTATGACTGGCGCGCGATCCTCGTGGCCTTTGCCGGTGCGGTGCTCGGCGGCCTGATCCTCAATGTCATGCCCTGCGTCTTCCCGATCCTGAGCCTCAAGGCGCTCAGCCTCGCACGAGCAGGCGGGGACGAGCGCGGTGCGCGGGTGGAGGCTCTGGCCTATTCGGCCGGCGTCATCGCCGTCTGTCTCGCACTTGGCGGTGCGTTGCTGGCGCTCCGCGCGGGTGGTGCGACGGTGGGCTGGGCGTTCCAGCTCCAAGACCCGCGCGTCATCTTCGTCCTGTTGCTGCTCGTCACCGGGATCGCGCTCAACCTTGCCGGCTTGTTCGAGCTGTCGGCGCCGGGCGCGGTCAATCGCATGGCGGCGAGCGGCAAGGGCGGGGCGTTCATGACGGGTGCGCTCGCCGCGTTCGTGGCGACGCCGTGCACCGGGCCGTTCATGGCCGCGGCGCTGGGGGCGGCGCTGGTGCTGCCGACCGCGGCGGCGCTGATGATCTTTGCTGGCCTTGGCCTAGGCCTTGCTATTCCGTTCCTGCTGATCGGGTTCGTGCCGGCGCTGCGCCGACGGATGCCGAAGCCCGGTCCGTGGATGGCGACGTTCCGCCACATCCTGTCGGTGCCGATGTTCCTGACCGCGCTGGCCCTCGCCTGGGTGCTGGGCAAGCAGGCGGGCGTCGACGGGATGACGCTGGGGCTTGGCGCGGTGCTGGTCGCGGCGCTGGCGCTCTGGTGGACGGGCGTGCGGCAGGGGCGGGGGAAGAGCCTTGCCTGGGTCCCGGCGGCATTGGGTATTGCCCTTGCGCTGGCGGTGATGCTTCGGATCGAACAGCGTCCGGCGCAGGCGGCGGAAGCCACCGCGCTGGGTGCCAAGCCTTTCACCGAAGCCTCGCTCGCGGCGCTCCGGGCGGAGAACAAGCCCGTATTCGCCTATTTCACCGCCGACTGGTGCGTCGCGTGCAAGGTCAACGAAAAGGCGGCGATCGAGACCGACACCGTCGCCGATGCGTTCAAGAAGGGCGGGGTCGAAGTGCTGGTCGGCGACTGGACCAATGGCGACCCGGCGATGGGCCGCTTCATCGAACAGCATAACCGCGCCGGCGTGCCGCTATACCTCTGGTACGCGCCGGGGGCTGCGAAGCCGCGCGTCCTGCCGCAGCTCCTGACCCCCGCGATGCTCGCGGCGCTGCCGGATAGCTAGAGCTTCCAGTCCCAGCCGAGCGGGTCACCGTCCATGACCTCCACACCCGCGCTGGCGAGTTCGTCGCGGAGGAGGTCGGAGCGGGCGAAGTCCTTGGCTGCGCGCGCCTCTCGCCGCTCGGTCAGCTTGGCCTCGATAGCGGCGTCGTCGATCGTGGCATCGGCGGGACGGAGCCGCAGGTCGGCGCGCGTGATCGTCGCCAGTTGAAGCCCCAGCACGCGGTCGAATGCGCCCGCGGCTTCAACGCGGTCTGCGGGTGACAGCGACTTGTCTGCGAGCAGATCATCCAGCACCGGCAACACGCGCGGCGTGTTGAGGTCGTCGCTGATCGCGGCGTCGAACGCCTCGCGGTGCCGGTCGACCGCCCCGCGGGACGCCTTATCCGACGCCCCGCGCAGCTTCTCGATCGTCTGCACCAGCCGCTTCAGCCGGGTCTGTGCCGCGATCACATTGTCCCAGGTGAACTCCAACTCGCTGCGATAATGCGCCGACAGGCACATCAGGCGGTAGCTGAGCGGATGGATGCCGCGATCAACCAGCGTCTGAAGCCGCAGGAACTCGCCCGTCGACTTCGACATCTTGCCGCCGCGGTCGACAAGGAAGTTGTTGTGCATCCACATCCGTGCGCCGGTGAAGCCGGGCTCCGCGTCGGTGCAGCCGCAATTGGCCTGGTTCTGCGCAATCTCGTTTGGATGGTGGATCTCGCGATGGTCGATGCCGCCGGTGTGGATGTCGAACGGGTGGCCGAGCTCGGCAAGGCTCATCACCGAGCATTCGAGGTGCCAGCCCGGCGCCCCGCGGCCCCAGGGCGAGTCCCATTCCATCTGCCGCTGCTCGCCGGGTGGGGAGGTGCGCCAGATCGCGAAGTCCTGCGGATTGCGCTTGCCACCCACCGGGTCGATCCGGCTCTCACCCGCATCCGTCGCCGCGCGGGCAAGGCGACCATAATCGGGCACCGTGGACACGTCAAAATAGAGCCCGCTGTCGAGGACGTAGCAGTGCCGCTCGGCGATCGTCTCGGCAAACGCGATCATTTGCGGGACGTAGTCGGTGGCGACCGTCCACGTTGCCGGCGGGGTGATGTTCAGTCGCTCCACATCCAGCTTGAACGCCTGCGTATAGTGCGCTGCCACGTCCCAGATGGACTTTTGCTGCGCACGGGCGGCTTTCTCCATCTTGTCGTCGCCGGCATCGGCGTCGCTGGTCAGATGGCCGACATCGGTGATGTTGATGATATGCTTGAGGCCGAACCCCTTCCACCGCATCGCGCGTCCCAGCGTGTCGGCGAACAGGAAGGCGCGCATATTGCCGATATGCTGGTAATTATAGACCGTCGGCCCGCAGGTGTAGATCCGCACCTCGGTGGGGTCGATCGGGCGGAAGTCCTCGATTGACCGGGTGAGCGAATTGTAGAGCTTCAAAGGGGCGCCGTTCATCACGCCCGCTTAAGCAGGCCGAGGCGCCCCGCCAAGCCCCGGTCGGCGAGGATCGCCCTCGCCGCATTGTGGCCCGGTGCGCCGGTGACGCCGCCGCCCGGATGCGCGCCCGCCCCGCAGAGGTAGAGACCCGCGATCGGCATCCGGTATCGCCCATGCCCCAGTACGGGCCGCGCGGCCCACAGCTGGTCGAGCGACATGCGCCCGTGAAAGATGTCGCCGCCCGCCAGCCCGAACTTGCGTTCGAGGTCGAGCGGCGAATGGATCTGGCGCGCGAGTATGCTGGCGCGAAAGCCGGGGGCGTAGGTTTCGATTGTGTCGATGATCGTGTCGGCCGCCGCCTCTCGCGCGTGGTCCCAGCTTCGGCCGCCGGGCAGCACCGGATTGAACTGCTGACAGAACAGGCTCGCGACATGCTGTCCCGGCGGCGCGAGCGTGTCGTCGAGCGTCGAGGGAATCAGCATCTCGACGATTGGCTCGCGTGACCAGCCGAGCGCCTTTGAATCGGCGAACGCCCGCTCCATGTAATCAAGGCTGGGGGCCATGATGATGCCCGCCGACAGGTGGGGACCGGCTTTGGGCTTGGCAGTGAAGCGGGGCAGTTCGCTGAGCGCCAGGTTCATGCGAAAGCTGCCCGAGCCGACCGCGTAACTGGCGATCCGCGCGCGAAAGTCGGCATCGAGGTCGGCGGGATCGACCAGCTTTTCGAACAGCGGCCTCGGCCCGAGATTGCCGACGACGCGCGAAGCGGCGAAGTCGCGGCCGTCCACGAGGCGCACGCCCGCCACCCGGCCGCCATCGGTCAGCACGCGCGCGACGGGCGCCTCGACCTCGATCTCGACCCCTGCATCGCGGCAGGCCGCCGCCATCGCCTGCGTGATCGCACCCATCCCGCCGATCGCATGGCCCCATGCGCCGCGATTGCCGTTCACCTCGCCGAACACGTGGTGGAGGAGGACATAGGCACTGCCCGGCGTATCCGGACCGGCATGGTTGCCGACGACCGCGTCGAAGCCGAACACCGCCTGCACCGGATCGCTTTCGAACCAGCCCGACAGGAACTCGCGCGCGCTTTTTGTGAAGAGGGCGAGCGCGTCGCGCTGCGCCACTGCGGTCATTTGTCGCGCTCGCATCGCCAGTGACAGCGCCTCGCCGATCGAAGTGCCGCGGGGCGGCGGGCGGAGCGCGAGGTCGCGCAGCAGGTCGGCGACCCGCTCCACGGCTGCGTAATAGGCGGGCAGCCGCTCGGCATCGCGGGCGGAGTACTTCGCGAACTCGGCCTGCGCCGCCGAGATCCCGCCACCCAAGCTCAGGCTGCGGCCGTCGGGTAGGGGTAGAAAATTGGACAACGGCCGCTCGACAATCCGCAGACTGCGTTCGTGCAGGCGCATGTCTGTGATGATGCGGGCCTGGAGCAAGCTGACAGTATAGCTGGCGGTCGAGTTCCGAAAGCCGGGGTGAAAACTTTCGGTGACGGCCGCGCCGCCAACCACGTCACGCGCCTCGAACATCTTAACGCGAAGCCCCGCGCGGGCGAGATACCAGGCGCAGACGAGGCCGTTATGGCCCGCGCCGATGATAAGCGCGTCGTATCGTTCCATGCCGCCGGTGGTGCCCCGCCGGCGGCTGGCGGTCAATCAGGCCGCGAGGGGCGCAAACGGCTTGTTGCCGACTGACCGGAACAGGCCGGTGCCGGAGGTCTGGCCGGTGCGGATTGGCAGCGCGGTCGCGCAATAGGCGCATTCGGCGGTCAGACGCCCGACCAGCCAGTGCGACCGACCGCAACCGGGGCAATGGTTCGCCTCGTTCATGCGATAGGCGATGCGATATCCCGCGCCGCTGGGACTGAAGGGCAGGCTTCCGAGCTGCATTTCCCGACTCCCCGTGTGATGGTTTCACCATCGTAACACGGATGAATCGTGCTTTGTTCCCGATGAAGCGAGCGCAAGCGAAAAAGTTAACGCCGTGGCGCCGTTGCAACATGTCGACAGGGAGGAACGGTTCGTCGCGCTGGCGGCGCGGCAGATGGAGGCCCGAGCCGGGGTTAACTTGTCCCCCAAAATCAAGCCACTGGCGAGGTCTAACCATGACAATTGACGCACGCGCGGCCAACGAGTCGCGGGGCAACTGTCTAACCGGTTTTCAGTCTGCCGGGGGCGGGGAGAACGAGAAAAAAGCTGCGCTGCTCGCGCTGGCGGAGCGGGTGAAGGCGGCGACGGCGGGCGACGGCCGGCTGAGCGTCGAAGTCGAAATTGCCGTCCTAGGCTACCCGGAGAAAGCATACGATCGGCGCTCTGCGAGCTGGCCTTCGGACAGGATGGAGTTCGCCCGCCAATGGCTGGGGTCGCGCTACACCTCATCCATCGACGCTGCGATGACGCTGGTCCCAGAGGGGCTTTTCGCGCGCATCTATGGCGAGTGGCCGCAGGCGATCATCGTTCGCGGCGAGGCGGGCTACCCGGAGGTCTCCCGAAGCTGCGCGTTGACCATGCCGCTCGCGCTGACCTCCGCCGCCCTCCGAGCGCGCGCTGCGATGATGGGGGAGGGGTGATGGCGGACGAACCTAACCTGCCGATGGACCTGCCGATCGCGGTCGATCCGAACGCCAGACCGACCCCGCCGGCGATGAAGCCGTGCCGGTTCTGCGGCTACCCACGTGAAGCCGACGCGGCGGGCGGCCTCTGCGATGAATGCTGGGAAAGCGACTGGGAGCCGGGTTGATGGCCGAGACGCCAACTTACGACCGCTACTGGCGCATCCGCGTCCGTCTGTCGGACCGCTTCGGCCAGCGCTGCCGCGTCCTCGCCCGGGGAACCATGAACAGCGCGCAGATTGAGTTCGAGGACGGCACCCGTCACATTGTCAGCCGCAACGCGTTCAGGAAGGTGCGCTGATGGCCCTCTGGTTCATCTGCAACCGCTGGATCGACCAGGTGAAGGGCTGGCGCTGCCGGCGCGAGGACGGCCACGACGGGGCGTGCAGCCCGCACCTGAACCCCATCTATCCCCCAAGTTCAGGATGCGTCATCCTGCCGGTCCCTACGACCGGAGGATGGCCGACCATGACCGACGACGAGATCGACGCGCTCGAGGCGGAACTCGCCGGGCTGACCGACCAGGAGGTCGTTCGGAGGTTGAACGAGGCGCCGGTGGAAAGCCGGCAGTTCGAGATCATCGTCGGCGAGACGGAGCGCCGGAACCTCGACGGGTGAAGCTGCGGGCATTCCATGTTGAGGTGGTGCTGCTCGCTATCGCGATGCTGATCGGCCTGCTCGCCGCCTTCCTCTAGCCCCGCAGCCTCGCCGCCAGCTTCCGCCACTCCGCTTCCGTCCGCGGCGGCCGATCCATCGTCGGCTTCTGATGCGTCACCCGGACGAGATCAGGCCGAGCCCCGCACCGCGAGCACCGGATGCGCTGGCGTACAAATGCCACCCGGCTATCCCAGCGTTGCACCATGAACATGCGATCCAGCCATTCGCCCGAGATCACCGCGCGGCGCTGGCACCCGGAGCAGCCGACGGCGAGATTGCCGCGCTTCCTGGCGATGTCGCCCAGCGTCTCGAATCGCGTGTTCGCGCTCATCCGCCCCGCGTGCCAATTCCAGAACGGATAGGGAACATGGTATGTGCCCGGTACGGCGAGTCGCCCACAGGAGATTTCGATGCAGGATCAACAATCGCGCTACGCGACCAAGCGCGAGCCGTTCGGACGATGGCTGCTGGCACAGCGCAGCCGGGGGGACTGGATCGACGGTCTGGCCGACGCGGCGCGCGCCGATCGCGCGTTCCCGAAGGACGGCGATGTCGAGGCGGTGCGCGCGCGGCTCCAGCAGCTGAGCGCCGATCCGGACGCTTTCGAGGCGCTTGATGACGCCGAGCTGCACTGGCTGTCGCTATGAGGATCGTCACGTCGGCCGAGGCGCGAGCCAATCTCGACGCCGCCGCCCAGGCGCTCGGCTGCTCGCACGTCATGTGCTCGCGGGCGATTGGCCGCGGCGATGGCTATGTCGGCCGCCACATCCGGGAGGGCGTGCCCGCGCTGCTGTCGGATCGCGATGCGCGGACGATCGCCGACTTTCTCGGCGCGGATCCGCGCAAGTTCGGCGTCATCATGCCAGCGGCAAAGAAGCCCGATACGCGTCCGTGGTGGCGCAAGCCGATGCGAGATCGATTAGATAATTGATCCAATTGTTGTTGATCATCGCGCGCCTCCCCACCAAATTCGCTAGCTAGGAAGCTTGCCGTTGCCCCGCAGCAACGGCTTGATAGTGTGATTGTGAACCGATAGAGGCGCGACGAATCATGGGAGCGGAAAATGGCAGATTCGACTGAGCAAACCGCAGCACCCAACGTAATGCCTGTCAGCCCTTTGGCGGTGCCTCGCTTTTGGTGCACGCAGTTTAGCATTATCGGATCCGATCACGAGGTCGTTCTCGCCGCTGGCAGCTTGGCGGTGATGCAGCATGAGAACGGCGACAGCTCCGGAGTAGTAATACCGGCTCTTCAGATGAGCCTGTCGCCGCTGTCGGCGAAAGAGCTATCGGCCATTTTGGCGCAGTACGTTGAGCAGTACGAAGCGAACCACGGACCGCTGAAGTCCGAGTTCGTTGCAACGCTTGGCCAAGCCGACACGTAATCCGCAGTGTCGTCCTATCGTGTGCTACTTGCGGCCAAAAGCCCTGCGCCTCGGATCATAACTGGTCCTGTCGTCCTGTATCAGCATACATGGCGCGACCATATTGAGCCTCATCATGACGTGGACTTGCAAGCGATTAATCGGACTATGGCCGATCCTTGCATCATTTGTGAGAGCGCGACCGTTCCGGGAAATTTAGTTTTTATTAATACTCGCGATATTAATGAGTGGAATGACGTCTTGCGCGTACCTGTCAAACCGGCAGGCGATACGAACATCGTTGTCAGCGCATACCACTCGGACGCTGCGACGCATGGCACTATCGTTTGGCAACGCGGTGATGATTAAGGGTATGACCCGCCAAATTAGGTCAAGCTACGACGAGTTAGCAGATGTTCTCTACATCTCCGTCGGCCCACGTCTTCGAACTCGTGCACGCGAGGACGATAGCGGCATAGTATGGAGATCGACCGAAGCCGGAGATGTTGTAGGCGCGACCGTGCAGGCCGCTACTCGGTGGCGCGATCGGCGCAGGGAGCTTTTGAGCACCCTTGCAGGTCGGCTTTCGCTTGATGAGGCAGCTCTGTCGGAAAGCCTTAATTCGGCGTTGTGAAAGGCTAGTTCTCCTCGCCGCCGACGCATTTTCGACCCGTCCGCCAGATCACGTCCGTGCAGCCCCATAGCCGCTCCCAGCCCGCGATCCGATTGTTCCCCCGCTCGACCGCCCCGATCGCCTCAGCGAGCCGCTCATAGACCTCCTCGAGGACGTTGCGGCTGATCGTCACATCGTCGCCCGCACGCGGCGTGGCGGTCAGCGGCTTAAGACCACCGGCTGCGCTCTCCGGTCTTACGGGGATCTGCAATTGATGTGTACTCAATGTGTATTGGTACTTGACTGCTTGTTCGGTGGTGTGTATTGCATACACATACAGGGAGCGCAGTGATGAAGAGCCGGGAAGTCATCAAGAAGATCGAAGCGGATGGCTGGTTCGAGGTTCGTCAGAGTGGCAGCCACAAGCAGTTCCGCCACCCCTCAAAGCCCGGCACCGTCACCGTCCCGCATCCCAAAAGCGACCTGCCGATCGGCACCCTCAAAAGCATCAGCAGACAGACAGGCGTGCCGCTCCCCTGATCGGGGGCGGCTCATTGATCAAGGCGGGCGCCCGGCACTGCCGATGGATGTCCCGCCAGAAGCGAAGGAACGAACAATGGCCACCGTCTACTATCCCGCAATTGTCGAGCGCGGCCCTGAAGGCTTCGGCGTCTATTTTCCTGACCTGCCCGGCTGCGTGTCGGCGGGCGCCACGGCGCAGGAAGCGGTAGAGAACGCCGAAGAAGCGCTGAACGGCCATCTGGCCGTCTCGGCAGAGCACGGCGACCTGATCCCCGATCCCAGCGACATCGCCGACATCGTGGCCGAGGAGGGCTCCGAGGAGGCCTTCCGCACCCTTGTCCGCGGCGAGCGCGCCAGCCGCGCGGTCCGCGTGCAGGTGACGATCGACGAGGGCCTTCTCGCGCGCATCGACCGCGTTGCCTCGAACCGGTCGGGCTTCTTGGCTGACGCTGCGCGAGCGGCACTGGCGGCACGAGCCTTGTGACTCCGGACGAGGAGCGCTGGGCGGAGGCGCTGCTGATCGAGCGCCAGCATGGCGAGCGGGCCGCGATGCATGTCGCCAAGCGCATCGGCGCGCTGGTGCTCGCGGGCGACGAAGCCGGCGTCACGCGTTGGAAGGAGATCGCGTTGCGACTGGATAGGCTTCTGAGCTCGCGCGAGTGCTAAAACGTTGCGGTTGCAAGCCTTGGCGTCCAGTTTCGGGGCCAAATGTATCGCCGCCCAATTGACAGCCAACACGCATATCAAAGACGTTGCGTCATCGCCGGGAGGGCCAGATGATTCGCTTGGTTTACTGTCTGATTGCGGCCGCAACTGTTGGTGCTTGCGACAATCAGCCAGAGAATCGACGAACTCAAACGCCCGATCGTCTTGCTGAAGCCTTGGCAACACCCGAGGCAAAAAACGCAGAGAAGGCGAGTTCTCAGGCGTCACTGATGAGCGATGCAGGCGAGCGCGCAGGACGCGCTGCTGATCGAATGGACGGCCGACTGCGAGCAAGTGCTCGGATGCGCTGCTATCAAAGGGCGCACGCAGCCGCGGCCATCTGTGAACGGTCCCCAGACAAGCGGCAGGGTTGCAGGGATTTCGTGGCTGAGGATCTGAAGGTTTGCTTGGCGACGCTACCTGACTAGGCCGTAGACTCATAAGCCCGGAGCCACAGCCGCATTGAGGCGAGCTGGACCATCGCGAGGAAGTTGGCGGCGAGCTTGTCGTAGCGGGTGGCGACGCGGCGGAAGTGCTTCAGCTTGGAGAAGAAACGCTCGATCAGGTTGCGCTCGCGGTAGAGCCGCTTGCTGAAGCACGGCTTCCAGCGTCGGTTGCTCTTCGGCGGGATGTTGGGCGTGGCGCCCCGGTCCTGGATCAGCTCGCGGATGCGGTCAGCGTCGTAGGCCTTGTCGGCCAGCACGATGGTGCGCGGGCCAAGATGGTCGAGCAGCGTGTCGGCGATCTGCCCGTCATGCGTCTGACCAGCGGTCAGGCCGAGCCGGATCGGGAGGCCCTGCGCGTCGACGACGACGTGGATCTTGGTTGTGAGCCCGCCGCGTGATCGACCGAGACAGTGATCTGCACCCCTTTTTTGGCGTCGCAGCCTGCTGGTGGGCGCGAACGGAGGTGCTGTCGATCATCTGGATGTCGCCATCGTGGGCGGCGGTGATGGCGTTCATCAGCCGGTCCCATACACCTGCCTTTCGCCATCGCACGAAGCGGTTGTAGCAGGTGGTGCGCGGGCCGTAGCGCTCGGGCAGGTCGCGCCATGGTGCGCCGGATCGCAGCACCCAGAAGATGCCGTTCAGCACGCGCCGGTCTTCGACGCGCGGGACGCCTCGGGGCTTATTGGGCAAGAGCGGCTCGATCACGCGCCACTCGAAGTCGGTCAGATCATATCGGCTCATGCCGATGCTGAATCAGTTCTGCTTTTGGAAGGGAAGTCACTTGGCTCCAATCGCATCTTCGGCCGCCTGTCGAAGATCGGCAATGATCTCCTGCTCGGCCGGCAGCAGCGTATCTCGAACAAGCGCGAGCCCCCTCAGCGCCTTCAGCAACTCACCCCATCCATCGGTCATGCCGTTGAAAGAAGTATAGGCTGGCAGCACGATGCCCAGCGGTTGCAAGCAGCGCCGGTCGCACCAGCCCTCGATAAGGCCCCGCAGGTCAGCGAAGAACGCTTCGTTGTCGGGGTATCTCTTCCGCATTCGTGAATGCATACCGGCTTAGCCCTGCTCACTCAATTTATGAGTTTACGGCCTAGTGCGGCCACGCCTCCACCAGCAGCCGCCGGCGATCCTCGCATGATGCTAGGTCGAACCGTCCGTCGCGAATGGTCGCATCGTCGTCGGCGGCGGTCGCGCTACCGTCCGGCTGGCGATGCTGCGGCTTCGGCTGACAGGGCACCAGTGCTGCGGCTGGCGGTGCCGGAAGTTTCGGCAAGCTCGGCATCGAGGCCGTCGATCGCGCGCACCCGGTCAGCGCCACGGCACAGCACGCGGCCAGCATCAGTCTGAGCATATTCCCTCACGGTGTTGATCGATCGGACGATGATCGGTTCGCGCGCGGCGGCGCGATCGGCGTAGGCGGCGGCGGCCTGCGCCAGCTGCCTCGCGAAACGCGCCTCCGCCTTCAGCTTCGCTGCCTCGGCATCCCGAAGCGCCGCGCTCCACGCCGCCCGCTCATTCGTCAGCGTCAGCGTCTTGTCGGCCAGGCGTTCGCGGGTGAGCAGCAGCGCTGCGAGCAGCGCGAGCATCGGCACCGCCCACCAGAAGCGGCGCGCCAGCGCGAGCGCACCCGCCCAGGTCACGCCTCGTTCCTCGATAGCGGCATGCCAGCGACCTCGCGCATTGCGATGGGGCGGCCAATCACCGGCACGTCACGCGGCCAACGGCGGGCGACGCATCGCGCCTTCAGGATGCGGGTAATCGACACCGCATCGCCCTGATTGCCCCCGAGGACGTGATACGCCTTCGCGTCCTCGCCGACGTAGAAGCCGACGTGCCCTCCACCCTCTCGATCGAAGACGAGGATCGCACCAGGGGCGAGCCGATCGGCGGCGAGGTTCGCGCCCCAGGTCGCCCACGCCTTGGCGCGGACAGCGACCCGCATCCGGTGCATGCCCTCGGCGGCCAGGTCGATCCCGCCCCGGTCGAGGCACTCGGCGACGAAGACGCCGCACCAAGGCACGCTGTCGGCATTGTAGGCGATGCCGAGCACCTTCACGCCGAGGCGCTTGCCCCAGCCGATGATCGTTGGATTGTTGGCGGCGCCCGGCGCTTCGCGCGTGCCGAGCTTCGCCCGCGCGGCCTTGAGCCACGCGGGTTCGGTCGTTGTCATGTCAATCCTTTCGAATGTCAGTCGACCTTGGCGCTCGTCAGCTGCGCGGCGACGTTTCGGCCGAGCACGAGCACAAAGCGCATCGTCGCGAACCCCATCCATCCGGCGCTCACTCCGGCAACGATGATCGTCCAAGCGGGCCAGTGCAGATGCACCGCAGCCGCGCCCGCCATCGCCCCGAAGGCTGGGAGAAGCGAGCATGTGACGAAGAGGTCGCGCCAAGTCACCGGCCGGCCCGCCTCGATCTTTTGCCCCATTCGCAGGATCTGTCCGGCGAAGACCGCGAACACCGCGAGGGCGTAAATCTGCCAGTCCTTCACAGCGTTACCACCCCCACGCCGAAACCGGTCAGCACCAGCAAAGCCGAAATCGAGAAGCTCACGGTGCGGCGCCGAGCCGTCGCCGCGTGAACGAGGGCCATGCCAGGGATGCCGAACACTGCCGCGAAGCAGTCTGCGATCAGGTCGAATTGCTCCCATGCGGCACGCTGTCGCGTCACCAGCATCATCGCGTCGCCGATACAGCCGGTCGCGAACGCGAGGCCGACCAAGGCGGAGCCGGAGAATAGAAGCGGCACGCTCCATGGCGTCCGCATCGCCGAATGCAGATCGAGATGAAGCTGGTCGAGCGCGGTGTTGAAGGCGGCGAAGCACGCGGTACGGTCGGGTCCTTCGCAGCGAGCGAGATGCCACAGGCTCTGCCGCACGGGGCGCAGCCACTGGATCGCCGCGACCGAGAAACGCAGCCCGAATAGCATCATCGCCCAAATGGCGATGGTGCCTGCGATGTGGCCGAGCGGGGTCATGCCAGTCGCACTGCGTTCGCGGTATAGTCCGCTTGGACATGAGCGAGCGCATCGAGCGTCGCGAAGCCGCCGCCAGTCGGGTTCGGATACTTTGTGAAAAGGCGTTCGGCGCGGAGGATGCGGCCGGTCCAGGAACCATATCCGCCGCCCGCGCCCATGCGGAGTGCACTGCCTCCCGCGTTCGGCGCTTGTGCGACGACGCTGTGCTGCGACGGCTTGTGGTTGGCCCATGTCGCGCGAGCCGACGAGATCGCGCCGTTGAGATAGCAGGTGGTTGCCATTGTATCGGCGACGGTATCGTACTCGCACAACACCGCGACTTGCAGGAGCGCACCGCCGAGCGTCTGAGCGGCAAGGGCCGGATACGCGCCGCTGGCCTCGCGGATGTTGCCGCCGGTGTCGAAATAGAAGCCGAAATGATTGCCGGACGTGCCGACTGCTCCAGCCCCCGAGCCGATGATGCCCTGTATCGCAGCCGGTGCGGCGGTCGGACAACGCAGCCAGGCAATCAACAGATGATCGCGAAACCCTTCTGCGATCGGGTTGCCGACGTCGTAGCTGTTGAGCCCCTGCCGCGACACAAGCATCCCGCTGCGGCCGGCGGACTGGTCGAGCCCGCCTCCGATGTAATCGGGTTTGGAGGCAAGGTTGTTCGGCGTGGCGATATGCTGCGAACCGGTTCGCGAGAGTAACGGCATGTCACCCGGAATCAGGCTGACGAGGCCGGTGTCGGGGATCGCTGCTCCGGCTGCCGGCAGCACCCCCGTTGCGAAACCTTCTGCCACGCGCGCGTCGAAGCAAAAGTCGCTGGTTGCCCGGCTCATCATGGCCGGATCGGCGCTCTCGATCGGCAGGCTATTATCGCCCGCATCGTAATCGTAGGTCGTGCTGATCTGATAGAGAGGCATGGGTCAGCTCCAGCTCTGGATGGCGGCGAGCAGCCGCATGGCGAAGAGGTCGCCGAGGAAGTCGTGGCCGTCCTGCGTCGGGTGCGCGCCGTCGCTGGCGTTGTAGAAGTCCGTGTTCCCGGCTCCCGTCGTCGCTCCGGACTTGCCGCCCACGGTGAGCAGGTCGAACGCCGCGCCGCGCGTCTCCACGAAGGTGCTGCGTTTCTTGAGCGGATCGTACAGCGCCTGTGCCGCCTCGAAGCCGGCCTTGACCGCGGCGTTGCGATCGTCGGCCGGCGTGCTGCCCGAACTGCGCAGGATACCGGTCTGAACGAAGTAGACGTTGGCGTAGGCCGCGGTCGTGAACGCCTCGGTCCAGAACGCGAGGACCTCCGCCTGAAGATCGACCGCGGTCGAGGGCGAATCGTTGATCGAAGCCTGCACGAACAGGATGACCGGCGTCAGCGGGTTGGCAGGCATGACGTAGCTCATGTCCTGAAGCCGCTGACGGAAGGTCGACTGCGTGTTGTTGTTCGTGGCGAGGAAGCCGGTGCCGCCGCGGCCGTTCACCCAGACGTCCTCGATCCCGAGCCGCTGGCCGATCCGGAACGGGTAGCCGCCGCCGGGGTAGAATGCGAAAGTGTCGCCATAGCTGTCGGTGATCGCGAACAGCCGAGGGCCGGCAACCGGCCATGGCTGCACCGTCGCGAGTGGCGGCACGCGCAGGCCGACCGTCTTGCCGCTGGAGTTCCATATCTCGACGCGGCGCGCGCGGCGGGTCGTATGGCCAGAATAGGCCGTGCCGCTCAGCGTCAGCGTCGCACCCGTGCCGGCGCCGTTCGTCGTCGTAGCGGCGCCCGCGGCCGGGAAAGCGGTGTAAGCCCCGAAATCCTTCACATAGACGGTCGAGACAGCGCCGCTCGCACCAAGGCCCGTGACGACGGCAATTAGCGGCCGGCCGTTGTTCGTGCCACCGACGACGGTCAACTCATCGCCGATCGCATAGCCGGAGCCGCCGGCTGCAATCGTCGGTCCGGTGACAAAGGACTGTACATCGTCGCTGAAATCAACGCGCAGATAGCGGTTGCCGCCGGCGTTGGTAAATTGCGCCACCGTGGCGGGCGCCAGGCGCTCGCCATCGACCTCGATCGCCCAAGATGACGCGCCGTTCCAGTCACCGACCTGCACCTCGAAGACTGGGCTGTCGGTGAGGAACCGGAGGGACCAAGCGCTGCCCGCGCTGCGCGGCGCGCCGGGCGCGGTGATCCACCCGTTGATGTTCGCTGTGTTGAATGGCGCCCCGCCGCCGGGGTTGTTCTGCACCGACACGCCGTGCGCCCAGGTGAGGCGGGCGTCTGTATAGGGTAGCGTACTGCCGGTGGTAATCGTCGGCGTCGAGTTGCTGGTCTGCGTGATCTTGGGGATGGTCGCGGCCCGCGGCTTGACGCTGCGATAGTGGAGCGCGCGCAGCTGGCCGATGCGCGGGTTCACGCCCGCCTTGGCGGACGCTGCGTCGGCGAGCGCCTTGTCGATCTGCGCGTAGACGTCGCCCCCGCCGGGGCGGAGCAGCTTCGGGATGTAGCGCCCGCGAAGAACGCCATCCCAGCCGCCTAGCAGCCGGCCGTAGCGGTCGCGCTCGGCCGACAAGAAGCGCGCGCCGATCCGGGCGCTGACCTTGGCCGGCCCGATCGTGATCGTCGGAAGGTTCGCAAGAAGGCGCTTCGTGAACGTCGGGGCGTAGAGGCCCGTTTCGCGGTTGATGCTGCCGTCGAGCAGCCGCCCGTACCGGTCGCGCTGGACCCAGACCCATTTGCCGGTCGTCACCTTGCGCGTGAAGATTGCGCTGACGAGGCTGGCCCAGTAGCGCGCGCCCCGCTCCCCCGGCGCTGCGCCCGGGATGTCGGCGTCGGTGTTCGCGTTGGCGTAGCGGCCGGCGAGGTCGGCCGCATCATTCGCCTCACCCACCTTGGGATCGATCCGCTCGGCAATGAGCTCGTCGATGTTGCCGGGCACGCCGCCGGCCGCATCTTCCGCGCGCTTGGCAGCCTGCAACGCGAGCCGCTGGTCCGGCCCCACGAAACTGAGGGTCACGTCAGCCATCGACCGAGCCTTTCAGGATGTGCGCGCCGAACAGCAGCGTCGTGTCGGCCGCGGCGCCGAAATCGCCGGGCAGCGAAGCGACGCCGAACTCGTAGTAGAGCGGGAGATCGGCCCCGAGCGGTGCGGCGCCCAGTGCGGTAAGCAGCCCGGAGACCGTTGCACGCGGCGCGAATGCTTGGACCAGCGAAGTCGGCACGCCGTCGTCGTTCGTGACCTGGAGCACGGTCGTCGTGGCGGTCAGCAAGGGCGCGCTATTCGGGTTCCGCGCGATCTTGAAGGTGCAGGTCACACCAGTCAGGTTGAAGCCGACGATTGCGAAGATGTGTTTGAGGTCGTCGCCGACGAAGCAGGAGAGGTCGAGCGTGCGGGCGATAGCCATCACGGCGCCTCCCGAAAGACGGCGCCGACGTCGCCGAACATGCCATAGGCGAGCTGCGGCACCAGGCTGGCACCCGGCGTGACCCGCGCTTTGACGACCGGCCATTCGAACTCGAGCGGGGCACCGTCAGGGAGCGCTGCTCGGAGCGGCGGCCTGATCTGGCAGACGGCGGTCGACCCGCTGCGGCTGACGACTCGCACAATACTGTGGACCCGCTCGCCGGTGCCGAACCATTCGCCGCCGACGATCGGCGAACCGGCATCGACGCGGATCGAGATCGTCGTTGCGCGCAGCGCCGTTGCGCCGACATTGACCGCGGCGATCGTGCGCACCTGAAAGGCAACGGACGTCGGAAAGACCGGGTCATTGGCGGCGATTGCAAACGAAGGACGCGGGGCGTTGCCATGCCAGACGCGCGGGGCAGTGGCGAAGCTGACGATCGGGACGAGGCAGAGAGCCGCCCCGCCGGCGAGGTAGCCGTCCCACTGGTTGAGCAGGCGCTGCATCGCCGGATCGTCGGACGCCATGTCGCCATACTCGACCACGACCCGGCCGCCGCCGTCGGTCGCGATCACGTCTTCGTCACCGGATAGCGCCACCCCACCGGAAATGGTCCGCCGGTCGAGCCGCGGCGTCACGCTGTCGGGGTTGAGCAGGTGAGCGGGGAAAATCGGCAGCATGGCGGCACCAGCGCTACCGGGATGGGCGGCACGCCTTTACCGCCGTCAGGTGATGGTGGCGGACCCGAACGGTTGCGACGCGCCGACGACGCCCGCGGCGCTGCCCGTCGCGATCCAGTGCCAATAGGTGCCGGACGCGGCCACCGAATCGTAGCTGTCGGTCGCGCCGAGCGCGGCGGGGCGGTCTTCGATCATCGTCGCCGCGCCGAAGCTGTTGCTGGTCGCGCGATAGATGCGGACCGACGCCAGATTGCTGGAGGTCGGATTACGCCATTCGAGCGTGATCTTGCCCGCCGCCCCGGTCGCCGAGAGGCCGGTCACGGGGGCGGGGGCGAGCGCCGCGGTCGAGGTGCTGACGGTCGAGCTTGCCGACCAGGGCGACAGGCGGCCGTCACCGATCGTGTACGCCGCCTGGATATCGACGGCGACGTTCACGGGCAGCAGC
>CAJYIX010000008.1 GCA_913775315.1 uncultured Sphingomonas sp.
GAGTTCAGACGTGTGCTCTTCCGATCTGCCAGCGGCCAGTACGACGCCGCGACCGACGCCGTGCTCGAAACGATCCTGGGTACCGAGATCAGCCCGGAGCTGATCCCCGCCGACGCCAGCGGCGCGATGCAGTCGACGGAGGGGCGGATCGGGCCGTATGCGCTTCATGACTTCTTCCTGCACCATGTCGTGCGACAGGGGCTGGCGCCGTCGAAGATCGCGTTCCTCGCCTGGCATGCGTGGCACGATGCCGCGGCGGGGCGCTGGCCAGCGAACTTGCCGGCGGAGGCGCGCGGCGCCTACGACCTGCCGACGATCGCTAAGTGGCTGGGGTCGTTCCTCGACCGCTTCTTCCGCACCAGCCAGTTCAAGCGGTCGGCGATCCCCAACGGACCGAAGGTTTCCGGCGCGGGCGCGCTGTCGCCGCGCGGTGACTGGCGCGCGCCGTCAGACGGCAATGCGCGGCTGTGGATCGAGGAGTTGAAGGCGAACCTCCCGCCCCTCTGACCCCGTTTAACGGAGGTAATGCCGTTCCGCTGCCTCGGTCGCGTTGATCGCCAGCACTTGCCGAGCCTCGCCCGCCGTGCGCGGCTGGCCGCGGCGGTCGGTGGAGGCGTCGATCAGCCGCTCGAGCAACTCCTGCCCCTCGATCCAGCTGCCGATGCCGCTGGCGGCATTGAGATGCCCCTGCGCGCCGGCATCGACGAAATGGCTGCCCCATTGCGCGGCGAGGCTGCGCGCCTTCTCGATCTCGATCCACGGATCGTCGTTCGAGGCGACGAGGATCGAGGGGAACGGCAGCAGCTGACGCGGCGACGGCTTGAAGGCGGCAATGTCGGGATGCACGTCGGCACGATCCACGTCGGCGGGCGCCACGAGCAACGCACCCGCGACCGGCCAGCCATAAGGCTGCGGCGACAGCGCCGCCCACCACGCGACGGCGAGACAGCCGAGGCTATGCGCCACCAGCACCACCGGCGCGCGCGTCGTGCGGATCGCCTGGTCGAGCTTCGTCACCCAGGCGTTGCGATGAGGCTTGTTCCACATGCCCAGCTCGACGCGCTGAGTGTCGGGCAGCGTGTCCTCCCACAGGCTCTGCCAGTGGCTGGGTCCCGAGCTGCCGAGGCCAGGCACCGTCAGCACGACGGGCCGTGCGGGGCTTTCGGAGAAGATCGTCATGGCCGCTCTCCTTTGAACAGGGTGACGGGGACGGCGCCCGAAAAGTCGCTCTAGGGGTACGGCCGGCGGGCTACCGCCCTCGTCACCTGATGATTTAATTCCTACTCACGGGGTATGCAATAGGTTCCCCGTCGGCGGCGGGGCTTTTGCGCCGAGCGGTTCGTCGCTAGGCGGGGCCATGCCCAAGAAGCGCCTCGACCAAATCATCGTCGACCGCGGCCTTGCCGAAAGCCGCAGCCGCGCACAGGCGCTGGTGATGGCGGGCCTCGTCTTTTCGGGCGAGCGAAAGCTCGACAAACCCGGCACCGCCCTGCCCGAGGATGCGGCGATCGAAGTGCGCGGGCGGGATCATCCCTGGGTCTCGCGCGGCGGGATCAAGCTCGACCATGCGCTGATGGCGTTCGGAATCGACGTGGCCGGCGCGGTCGCGATCGACGTGGGTTCCTCGACCGGCGGGTTCACCGATGTGCTGCTGAGCCGCGGCGCGGCGCGCGTCTATGCGGTCGATTCGGGTACCAACCAGCTTGCGTGGAAACTGCGACAGGACGACCGCGTCGTCGTCCACGAACAGACCAGCGCCCGCATCCTGACCGACGCGCATATCCCCGAACCCGTCGACCTCGTCGTCTGCGACGCCAGCTTCATCGGCCTTGCCAAGGTGCTGGAACGCCCCCTCGCCTTCGTCAGCCCCGGCGGGCGGCTCGTGGCACTCATCAAGCCGCAGTTCGAGGCGGGGCGAGAGGAAGTCGGCAAGGGCGGCGTGGTGCGCGACCCCGCGGTCCACGAGCGTGTCTGCCGCGAGGTCGCCGACTGGCTGACCGGCATCGGCTGGGGCGTCGAGGGCGTGACGCAGAGCCCGATCACCGGGCCGGAGGGCAATGTCGAGTTTCTGATTTCGGCACGCCGGGGCAACGATACGCCCGATTGATGCCCGCCGCCCGCCCCGCTACGGCATGGCGCCAATCTGGTTCGACCTGATGCAAAGGATGGGAATGCGAGAGATCGCCTCGAAGGGACAATTGCGCTGGTCCTACGCCCGCTGGGCGTTCGTGACAGTGCCGCTGGTGCTCTTCCTCGGCTTCGCGGCGGGCGCGGTCGTGCCGTCGGGCGATGCCAATCCCTGGTATCAGGCGCTGTCGAAGCCGAGCTGGCAGCCGCCGGGGTGGGCGTTTCCCGTCGTCTGGTCGATCCTCTACATCCTGATGGGCGTCGCCATCGCGATGATCCTGAACGCTCGCGGCGCCAAGGGGCGCGGGATAGCGATCGCGCTGTTCGCCTCGCAGTTGCTGGTCAATCTCACCTGGTCGATCGTCTTTTTCGGGATGCATCTGGTCAGCGTCGCGGTGGTTGAGATCATCGTCATCCTCGCGCTGGCGATCGCCACGACCTTTGCGTTCGCGCGGGTGCGGCGACCGGCGGCTTGGCTGATGGTGCCCTATCTCGCGTGGCTCACCTTCGCCTCGATCCTCGCCTTCGAGATCGATCGGCTGAACCCGACCGGCGAAACCCTTGTGCCCTCGGGCAGCACCACCCAGATTCAGCTCTGAACAACCGGACACTTATATCATGCAGACCGAAAACCGCCTGTTCGACGATTTCGCCAAGATCCTGAACGGCGCCGCCGGCACGATCGCCGGCATGGGCCGCGAGGCCGAATCGGCCGCCCGCGAGCGCGCCCGCGAATGGATCGGCGGACTCGACTTCGTGTCGCGCGACGAGTTCGAGGCGGTCAAGGCGATGGCCGCCGCCGCCCGCGACGAGAACGACGCGCTCAAGGCGCGGATTGAGGCGCTGGAAGCGAAGCTGGCAGGCGGGAACACCGCCGCGTAAATCGATCGTCACCCCGGACTTGATCCGGGGTCCTGCTTCTTCTGCGCGGGTCGAAAGAAGAAAGAAGCGGGATCCCGGATCAAGTCCGGGATGACAAAGGGTTAA
The DNA here is from genome assembly GCA_913775315.1 of uncultured Sphingomonas sp. Classification (GTDB taxonomy): domain Bacteria; phylum Pseudomonadota; class Alphaproteobacteria; order Sphingomonadales; family Sphingomonadaceae; genus Sphingomonas. Next base: position 3,115 of record CAJYIX010000008.1, read on the forward strand.
GCGAGCCGCGCCCGCGCGAAGTCGCGCAGCTTGTCGCCGATCTCCTCGCGCTCCAGCGACAGCGCGAAGTTGGCCGTGGCAAACCCGGCCTTGTCGCCGCAGTCATAGCGCTCGCCGCCGAACTTGAAGGCATGAAACGGCTGGCGCCCGATCAGTTGCGCCATCGCGTCGGTCAGCTGGATCTCGTTCCCCGCGCCCGGCCCCTGCGTCTCAAGGATGCGCATCACGTCGGGCTGGAGGATGTAGCGGCCGGGAATCATCAGGTTGGACGGCGCGGTGCCGCGCTTCGGCTTCTCGACCAGACCCTTCACCTCGACCAGATCGCCGTCGACCGCGCCCGGCTCGACGATGCCGTATTTGTCGGTCTGATCCTCGGGCACTTCATAGCCGCAGACGACGTTGCCGCCGACCCTTTCATAGGCCGCGACCATCTGCGCCATGCAGCCGGGCGTGCCGACCATCAGTTCGTCGGGGAGGAAGATGGCGAAGGGCTCGTCGCCGACGACATGCCGCGCGCACCAGACCGCATGGCCGAGGCCGATCGGCTCCTGCTGGCGGACATACACGATATCGCCCGGCGTCCGCCGCGTGGGGCCGAGGACCGCCAGATCCTTGCCCCGCGCACCCATCGTCGCCTCGAGTTCGTAGGCGATGTCGAAATGATCCTCGATCGCCGACTTGCCGCGACCGGTGACGAATACCAGCCGCTCGATCCCCGCCTCGATCGCCTCGTCCACCGCATACTGGATCAGCGGCCGGTCGACTACGGGCAGCATTTCCTTCGGGATCGCTTTCGTTGCGGGCAGAAAGCGCGTGCCGAGACCGCCCACGGGAAATACCGCCGTCCGAACCCTTGCCTCTGCCACATATGCCTCCCTTTTGCCGGCGAGGGTCTAGCCGGGGCGAAACGGGGATGCAAACCGGCCCGCGCGGCCGATTTCGCAATGGATCGTGACGCTTTAGCAAGAACCGCGGCTATAGCGAGCGCACGACAGCCACGGGACGGACGGCGGAATGACGATCTTGGTGACGGGCGCGGCCGGCTTCATCGGCTTCCATCTGGCCGATGCGCTGCTGGCGCGCGGTGAGCGGGTGATCGGCATCGACGACCTCAATGCCTATTACGATCCGGCGCTCAAGCAGGCGCGGCTCGACATGCTCGCCCGCCGTCATGGCGAGGCGTTCGCCTTCCACCGGCTCGACTTCGCCGACGAGGCGGCACTCGATGCGGCGCTCGGACGGACCGACTTCGACCGGATCGCGCATCTCGGTGCGCAGGCGGGCGTGCGTTATTCGCTCGAGGATCCGCGCGCCTATGTCCGTTCGAACCTGGTCGGGCACGTCAACCTGCTCGAACTCGCGCGACAGCGGGGCGTGCGCCACCTCGTTTATGCTTCGTCCTCGTCGGTCTATGGCGCGAACGAGAAGCTGCCTTTCGCGGTCGAGGATCGCGTCGATCATCCCGTCTCCCTCTATGCCGCGACCAAGAAGGCCGACGAGCTGATGAGCGAGACCTACGCGCACCTTTATCGCATCCCTCAGACGGGGCTTCGCTTTTTCACCGTCTATGGGCCATGGGGCCGCCCGGACATGGCGATGTGGCTGTTTACCAGCGCGATCCTCGAAGGGCGGCCGATCCAGGTGTTCAACCATGGCCGGATGCAGCGCGACTTCACCTATATCGACGATATCGTCGCCGGGGTCATCGCCTGCCTCGACAATCCGCCGCCCGACGACGCTGCGGTCAAGGCAGGGGGCAGCCGCGCTCCGCACCGGCTTTACAATATCGGCAACAACCGCCCCGAACAGCTCGGCACGCTGATCGACCTGATCGAGGCAGCGTGCGGCCGCCCCGCCATCCGCGAATATCGCGAGATGCAGCCGGGCGACGTTCCCGCCACCTATGCCGACATCGCCGCGATCGCCGGCGATCTGGGGTTCGCACCGCGCACCGCGCTGGCCGACGGCGTACCGCGGTTCGTGGACTGGTTCCGGCACTTCCACGCGCGCTGAGTCGCGCGAGTCGCGCATCTCGCCGGGCGACAAGGCGACCGGCGTGCGGGCCGGCTGTGCCGTTTCCAGACGCCTTTCCTGCTTCGTCGTTGCGCTTCAACGCGATGCCCCTGACGAAGATCGCGCAGAATCAATCCGTTCCTGCGGCAAATGGCCGCGCCCAGCATCACGCTCGATGGCCCCGGATCCACGACGGTACGATCCTAGTCTTATAGAAATACTTTGATAACGTTGTTGCACTGCACTAAAGACAAGGCGTGGCTAGTTGGGTCCGGCCGCAGATGAGCGAAGACAGGTTCGTTAAAGGACGACCGTCCGCTTGATCGCGCCAAGGGGGCAAAATGGGCTTGCACGAAACATCATGGACCAGGGCGAACGTCCAGCGAGTGCAACAGCCCCTTCCTCTTGCCAACCTGCCCTTTACGGACCGCTTGCCCTCGCGTGTGCGAGAACGCCAGCGCGTCAACCTGACCGGGGCGTTGATCGCGGTCGATTCGGCGGTCGTGCTTGGCGCGTTTGCCGGTGCCGACCTGTTGCGGCACGGATCGGTGTTCGGTGCATCGAACGCGCCGCCGCTGACCGCGATCGTCCTGGTCCTGTATCTCGTCGCGGCCTATGTGCGCCGCGCCTATGCCTCGCCCGTGCTCGAGCAGACGCGGATCGGCATCACTCGAAGCTGGGGCGCGCTGCTGATCGCGGCCGCAGCGCTCCTGATGCTCGCCTTCTTCCTCAAGACGAGCGAGGCGTTCTCGCGCTTGAGCTTCAGCGCGGGGACTGCGGGCGCGCTGGTCGGTCTGCCGATCGGACGCCTGCTCTTCGCGAAGGCGCTGCGCCTGCTCCGCATCGATGCGCGCACGACCCAGGTGATCGTCGTCGACGGGATCGACGTGCCGCATCTTGACGGGATCGAGCGGGTCGACGCGGTCCATTATCGCCTTGCGCCCGATTCCAACGATCCGATGGCGCTCGATCGCCTCGGCGCCTTCCTGTCGCAGGTCGACCGCGTCATCGTCGCCTGCCCGCGTGAGCGGCGCCGGGCCTGGGCGATGGCGCTCAAGGGCGCGAACATCGCCGGCGAGATCGTCGACGAGGAAGTGCGCGACCTGGGCGCGATCGGGGCGCGTCATTATGGCGACTTCGGCACGGTCATCGTCGCGGAGGTGGCACTCGACCTGCCGCGCCGCATCGCCAAGCGGGCGCTCGACCTGTCGATCGTCGTCCCCGCGCTCGTGCTGCTGGCGCCGATCATGCTCGCCGTCGGGATCGCGATCCGGCTGGAGGACGGCGGCCCGGTGCTGTTCCACCAGAAGCGCGTCGGACGCGGCAACTGCCTGTTCACGATGCTCAAGTTCCGCAGCATGCGCGTGCAGAACTGCGATGCCGCCGGCCACCGATCGACGATGCGCGACGACGACCGCATCACCCGGATCGGCGCGTTCATCCGCCGCACCAGCCTCGACGAACTGCCGCAGCTGTTGAATGTGCTGAAAGGCGAGATGAGCCTCGTGGGCCCGCGTCCGCATGCGCTCGGTTCGTTGGCCGGCGACAAGCTTTTCTGGGAGGTGGACGAGCGGTACTGGCACCGCCACCGCATCAAGCCCGGCCTGACCGGTCTGGCCCAGGTGCGCGGCTATCGCGGCGCGACGAACACGCGCGATGACCTCGTCCACCGGCTGCAGTCGGACCTCGAATATGTCGCGGGCTGGAGCATCCTTCGCGACATCAAGATCCTCGTCGCCACCTTCTCGGTCATCGTCCACCGCAACGCCTACTGACGGCGCCGCCGCGCCACCGCCGCGGCGAGCCCGGCCTCCAGCCGGTTGATGTTCTCGTCGATGGACCAGCGCTCGAGCGCGTAGCGCCGCGCCGTCGCCCCGGATTCGGCGCGCGCGGCCGGCGAATCGATCAGTCGCTCGACGGCTGTCGCCATAGCCTCGGCATCCTCGGGCGGGGTGACGATCCCGGCGCCCTCGACCTCGATCGCCAGCCCCGACCCCGGCACCGCGGTCGCCACGACGGGGCGGCCGGAGGCGAGCATGTTGGTCAGCTTCGACGGCAGCACGAGATCGGCCGCCCCGCCCCGCTGCGGCAGCAGATGCACGTCGGCCAGCGCGAGTAGGTCGCCGAGCCGCTCGCGCGGCTGCAAGGGCTCGAGTCTGAGGTTGGGAAGCCGCGCCGCCGCCGCCGCGATGATTTCGCGCCCAGGCCCGTCGCCGCAGACGAGGAACAAGAGGTCCTCGCGCGCTGCCAGCCGCTCGGCCACCTCCGCGATGATTCCGATCCCCTGCTTGTTGGCGAGGTTGCCCGAATAGAGCGCGACATGCCGCGCCTCGACCCCGAACTCGGCGCGATACGCCGCCGGGTCGCCGGGCCGCTCCAACACCGCTGCCTCGGCCCAGTTGCGCACCTCGATCACCCGATCGGGGGCGTCGCCGACCCGCCCGAGCAGCGCGCACATCTGCGGCGAGATGCTGCTGTACCCGTCGAACCCGCGCATGGCCCGCTTCTCGAACCCCAGCGCCAGACGGGCGGCGATCCCGTCCGAATCAATCAGCCCGGTCGCGAAAGCGGCTCCTACCTCGAAATCCTGGACGTGCAGCCACGTCGCCGCGCCCGCGCGCCGGGCCGCGAGCCGCGCCGCCGGGCTTGCGAGCAATGCGGGGACGACGGAGATCACGATATCCGGCTGCGCTTTCATCGCGCGGATCAGCGACCGATAGGAGCGAAGGCCGAACGACAGGTGATGCGTGACGCGCTTCGCCCCGCTGGGCTTCGGCGGCACGTAGAGCGGGGTCCGCGTGACCGCCACGCCGTTTTCGACCCGCTGCTGCACGCCCTTGCCACGGTACGCCGAGTCGATCGCCCATTGGGGGTAGTAGGGTTGGGCCGCGACGACCGCCACCTCATGGCCGCGTCGCGCGAGCGATTCGGCTGCCTGCGCCGTATAGGGCCCGATGCCGATCGGCTCCGGCGAGTAGTTGATTCCGTGGAAAACAATACGCATCTTCTGGCTCCGCCGGGTCGTTGCCTTGCAGTAACGGAATCTTCGTCTACCGCTTCGCCACCGGTTTTTCTGCATTGCATCATGAACCGTTTTCGGTATATAACGTTCTCGAATACTGAAGCGCCGACGTGGGCGTCGAACATGAAGGGGACTACCATGCGACCCATTTCGAAGGTTCTTGCGATCGCCGCTCTGGCGAGCATGACGACGCCGGCGCTGGCGGAAATCCGCCCGTCGATGACGCCGCTGGCGACCGCCGGCAAGTCGATCAACTTCAAGCGTGGCAGCACGCAGATGCAGGGTGCGCAGGGCGGCATCGCCGGCTTTAGCGGCGGCCTCATCGCGATCCTCGCGCTCATCCCGATCGTCGCGCTTGTCGTGATCGTGGCGGACGAGGGTGGCGACAACCCCACCTCGAACTGATCCCGGTTCGATCGATCAAAATGGGCCGCTGGCAATTGCCGGCGGCCTTTTTTCATTTGTCCGGTGAACCGTGCTTCAAGTTCGGATGCCTGCTTCTTTCGCAGTGCAGCATAGTACTTGAAAGTATTCGAACGCCCCGTTACGCACGACCAGGGATTTTCTGGGGAGACGGGGAAAGTGTCGGAACGCAAGGTTGCCCTCATCACGGGCGTGACGGGTCAGGACGGCGCGTATCTTTCGGAACTGCTGCTGGCGAAGGGCTATGAGGTTCACGGCCTGAAGCGACGCTCCTCGTCGTTCAACACCGGCCGGATCGAGCATATCTATCAGGATCCGCATCTTGAGGATGCACGCTATTTCCTGCACTATGGCGACCTGACCGATTCGACCAATCTGATCCGCATCGTCCAGGAAACCCGGCCGACCGAAATCTACAACCTCGCCGCGCAGAGCCACGTCGCGGTCAGCTTCGAGACGCCGGAATACACCGCGAATGCCGACGGCATCGGCACGCTGCGCCTGCTCGAGGCGATCCGCATCCTCGGCATGGAAAAGACGACGCGCTTCTATCAGGCGTCGACGTCGGAGCTTTACGGCCTCGTTCAGGAAGTGCCGCAGCGGGAGACGACGCCCTTCTATCCGCGGTCGCCCTATGCCGCTGCGAAGCTCTATGCCTATTGGATCGTCGTGAACTATCGCGAGGCGTACGGCATGCACGCCTCGAACGGCATTCTCTTCAACCACGAGAGCCCGCTGCGCGGCGAGACGTTCGTCACGCGCAAGATCACGCGCGCAGCCGCCGCGATCAAACTTGGCCGCCAGCCCAAGCTCTATCTCGGCAATCTCGACGCCAAGCGCGACTGGGGCCATGCGCGCGAATATGTCCGCGGCATGTGGATGATGCTCCAGCAGGAGACGCCCGACGATTACGTGCTCGCCACGGGCGAGACGACGCCGGTGCGCACCTTCGTCGAGTGGGCGTTCGAGGATGTCGGCATCAACCTGCGCTGGGAAGGCCAAGGCGTCGACGAGAAGGGCTATTGTCAACAGACCGGCGATTGCCTGGTCGAGGTCGACCCCCGCTATTTCCGCCCGACCGAGGTCGAGCTCCTGATCGGCGACCCGACCAAGGCGCGCGAGAAGCTCGGCTGGTCGCACGACACCAGCCCGCGCGATCTGGCGCGCGAGATGGTGCAGGCCGATCTCGAGATCATGAAGAACGCCCCCCTGGGCCTCGGCAACTGACGATGACGACCGGGTTCGACCTGCGCGGCAAGCGCGTCTATGTGGCGGGCCATCGCGGCATGGTCGGCTCGGCGATCGTTCGCCGGCTGGCGAGCGAGGATTGCGAGATCCTCGCGCCGCCGCGCAGCGAACTCGACCTGATCGACCAGCGGGCCGTCCGCGACTGGTTCACGCGCGAGCGGCCGGATGCGGTGTTCCTCGCCGCGGCGAAGGTCGGCGGCATCTTGGCCAACGACAGTTTTCCGGCCGATTTCCTCTACGACAATCTGATGATCGAGGCGAACGTGATCGAGGCGGCGCACCGCACCGACGTCGCCAAGCTGCTCTTTCTCGGCTCGTCGTGCATCTATCCGAAGTTCGCCGAACAGCCGATCGTCGAGGAATCGCTGCTCACCGGCCCGCTCGAGCCGACCAACGAATGGTATGCGATCGCCAAGATCGCCGGCATCAAGCTGGCGCAGGCGTATCGGCGGCAGCATGGGCACGATTATATCTCGGCGATGCCCACCAACCTTTACGGGCCGGGCGACAATTTCGACCTCAACTCCAGCCACGTCCTCCCCGCCCTGATCCGCAAGGCGCACGAGGCGAAGCTGGCGGGGGCGGAGAGCCTGACGATCTGGGGCACGGGCACGCCACGGCGCGAGTTCCTGCACGTCGATGACCTTGCCGATGCGTGCGTATTCCTGATGCAGCATTACTCGGACGCGCCGCACGTCAATGCCGGCTTCGGCGACGACGTGTCGATCCTCGAGCTTGCGGAACTCGTGGCGAAGACCGTGGGCTTCGAGGGGACGATCGTACGCGATACGTCCAAGCCCGACGGCACCCCGCGCAAGCTGATGTCGAGCGCGCGGCTGGAGGCGATGGGCTGGCGCCCGACGATCACGCTCGAACAGGGCGTGGCGTCGGTCTATCAGTGGTTCCTGGCGAACGTCGCGGAACGCTGATCGCTTCGGCGGTCAGCGAACCTCGACCGAATAGATCGTCCGCCTGACCTGTCGCCGCGGATCGAAGGTCTGCGCATAGAGGTCGAGCTGCTGCGCATTGCAGCCGGCGGGAACCGTGAACGACCAGCTCTTGCGAACCGCCGCCCCGACCTCTCCCCTGCCCTCGGGTTCGAGCGGCAGGCCGGTAGGCTGCCCCTGACAGGTCACCGACCAGCCGAAGCCGTCGTCGGTGCCCGGCCCGTCCTGCTGCTCGACCGATATCAGGCGATAGCTGCCTGCGCGCAGGACCAGCGTCTGGCGGACCAGCGGGCCGGATGCGCTGCCGTCGGTTTCGACCGAAAGCACGCGGTTGCCCGTCGACACGGTGTCGTTCGCCCCGGCCGACGCGCCGATCAGCGGCAGCACCTGCCAGGCGAAGGGGCCTTCCGCCCGCCCGAACCGCTCGAAATTGCTGTCATAGACACCGCCGGCAGCCGCACGACCGCTGGGGTCGAAGAGGTTCATCCAGACGGTGCGGGCGCGCGGCGTCTGGCCATGCTGCATCAGATATTCGATGTAGCTGCCGACCTCCATCGCCGTCGGGCGAACGCCCGCGGCGACCATGTCGGCGAACAGCGCCTCTCGCGCGTCCATGTCGTCGGGGGTCAGCCCGGCATTGTCCTGAAAGAAGGCGAGACGCCAGGGCGCCGTCGGCAATCGCGCGATCAGGAGCTTGCGCCCCTCGGTATTGGCGCTCAGCGCCCGAAACGCGGCATAGGCGGTCGCCGGCTCCTGCTTGCGCCGCGCGAGCGCGTCGGCGCGCAGCATGACTTCCTCGCCGCTCCCGACCTTTGCCGCGGCGTCCAAGAGGAGCAATTGCAGCGGCGTGTCGCGCCATCCCAGTGCCGCGGCATAGCCCAGCGCGTTACCGTCGAGGTCGCGCCCCGACGCGGTCCGCGCCGCGATCATGACGCGGATCGCACGGGCATTGAGCGGCGCGCGGGCGAGCGATTGCTCGGCCAGCTGCTCGGCCGATCCGTTGTCCTTGCGGGCGATCGCGGCAAGCGCGTAGCGGCTCAGCCGCTGCGCACTCGGCGCGGCGACATCCGCGGCCGGCACGGCGCCCAATGCCCCGGCGTCGAGCGCGGCACTGCCGACCAGATAGACGCCGGCCAGCCCGCCCGCCGCCGCGAGGATCGTGCGGACGATCAAGCGGCGTCAGCCGGCTGGTCGGAGTCCTTCTTCTTGTTGCCGCGCCAGGGCAGCCAGCGGTTCGGTGGCGTCTGCTCGCCGTACACATAGCCATAGCCATAGCCGTAGTTGTAGCCATAGCCGATCGCGCGGGCATCGAACTTGGTCAGGATCAACCCGACGATATTGGCGCGCGCATCGCGAAGACGGCGCAGCGCCGCCTTTGCCTGGCCGCGGTGCGACCGGTTGGCCTCCACCACGAACACGACGCCCTCGACGCTGCTCGACAGGATCGGCGCGTCGGCGAGGCCCATGACCGGCGGCCCGTCGATCAGCACCAGGTCATAGACGCGGCGGATGCTTTCGGTCAGCTCGCGCACCGACGCGCTGGCCAGCAATTCGGCCGGGTTGGGCGGCAGCGGCCCGCACGGGATGAAGAACAGGTTCGGCGTATCGGTTTCCTGGATCACTTCCTCGATCGCCATCTGGCGCGTCAGGACGTTGCTCAACCCCGGCTCGATCACCGTGTTCAGAACGCGATGCAGCGACGGTTTGCGAAGATCGCCATCGATCAGGAGCACGCGCTTGCCGATACGGGCGAAGCTCTTGGCGATCGCCACCGAACTCGTCGACTTGCCTTCGCTCTGCTGGCTGCTGGTGAGCAGTATCGTGCGCGGTAGGCCGGTGGGCGTCGCGAACTCCAGTGAGGAGCGGATCGCATAATGCGCTTCGGAGAAGGCCGAGCGCACGTCCTCGAGCGCATCCTTCGGCGTGTCGCCCGGCGGCAGCAGCGGCACCGATCCCAGGAAGCTGACCGCGAGCTTGCGGTCGATGTCCTCGGCCGACCGGATCGCGTCATCGAAGGTTTCGCGCAGGAAGATCAGCAGCATCGCCACCGTCAGCCCGCCCAGGATCGCCAGCGCGAGATTCAGCATCGGGCGCGGCGAGATCGGCATCCGCGGCTGCTCGGCCAGATCGACGATCGAGATGTTGTTGGCGGTGATGCCGGCCGCCGCGCTCACTTCGCGGAAGCGCTGGAGCAGGCCGTCGTACAGCGTGCGGCTGGTATCGACCTCGCGGCGCAGGATGTTGAAGCGGACGCTGCGATCCTGTTCGGCCAGCGTCTGGCCCTTGAGCGAGCCCAGCGTCCCCCGCAGGCTCGCCTCCTGGCGCTGCGCGACGAGATAGCGGTCGCGGATCGACGCCTTGGTCTCGCCGGCGATGCGCGCGATCTGGCGATCGAGCTCGGCGAGCTGCGCCTTGGCCTGCTGGACCGTGGGATAGTCTTCCTTGCGGCGCGTCCGCTCCTGCTCGTACAGCGCCTGCTGCTCGGCGCGCTGGCGGTTGAGCTGCTGGATGGTCGGGTTGCTCTGCACCTCGGGCAGGCTCATCACCGGCGTCACCTGCGCCTGGCGCCAACGCTGCTCGGCCTCGATCCGCGCCGCGGTCGCGCCCGACAATGACTGGTTGAGCTGGACGAGGCTGGCGGTGACGAGCGACTTCGGCCCCTCGCCGCCGGCCTGCGATGCGCCGGCGCTGGCGTCGATCAGCTGCGCCGACCGGGCATAGGCGATGCTCGCCCGCTCGGCGTCCTCCAGTCGGCGCTTGGCGTCGGCCAGCTGCGTCTGGAGGAAGTTGCGCGCATAGGAAGAGGCGTCGTACTTGCGCTGCAGATTGCTGATGATGAAGTTTTCGGCGTAGCTGTTGACGATCTTCTGCGCGATCGCGGGATCGGGGCTGTCGAAGGTGATCGTCGCCACGCGGCTGTCGCGCGGCAGAGACACGTCCATGTTGGACATGATCATGCCGACCACCTGCCGTCGCAGCTCGTTGTCGGCATTTGTCGCCGCGCCCGTGCCGGTCGATGCGTTGGCGCCCATCGCGACGAGGAAGCGGTTGTCGTTGAACAGGTTCAGGCTCTGGGCCACCCGCTCGGCCAGCGCGCGGCTGCGCAGCACGTCGAGCTGGGTCTGGAGGAAGCGGTCGGCGTCCTGGCTGCCCGCGCCCGGATTGGCGTCGTCCTGCCCCTCCAGCACGCGCGATGCCTGCTGCTCGATCTGCACCGATGCCGACGCCTGATAGATCGGCGTAGTCAGCATCGTCGCCGCGATGCCCGCCGCCACCGCCAGCACCAGCACGACGAGGATCAGCAGGCGGTTGCGATAGACCGCCGACCAGATCGCGCGAAGATCGAGCGTCAGTTCGCTGTCCGCGGGCGTACCCGGCGCCGGGCCGCCGATCGGCTGGCCCTGAAGCGGCTCGTCCCCGACCACCAACGGGACGCGCCGCCCGTTTTCGTCATAGAGAATGATGGTCTGAGACATGGTTTTCGTCCGCTTGATGATGTCGGGCGGGAGTATTCATCACCGGGCGTCGCCCCCGACGCGCGGTGTCGCGATCAGAACGGCCTGAAGATCGCCAGCAGCGGCGACGAGGACAGGAAGTCACGGAAGCCGGCCTTGACGTTCGAGAAGCCGACCACGATCAGGTCGTTCCCCTGGATTTCCGGGTCCGGCGCGGCACCCCGGCGGATGTCCGACACGTTGAACACCGCCGCGTTGCGCTGTCCGTTGATGTTGCGGAACACCACCACCTGGCTGAGCGCCGCGGTGCGCGACGTCCCCTTGGCCAGCGCCAGCGCCTGGAGCAGCGAGGTCCGCCCGGCGATCTCGTAGACGCCCGCCTCGTTCACCGAACCCTCGACCGACACGCGCTGCGACACGGCCGACACGACCGATACCGTCACCTGCGGATTGACGAGGTAGCGCTGGCCGAGCTGCGCCGCGATCGTCTTCGACAATTCGACCGCGGTCTGGCCCGATGCCTGGATCTGCCCGATCAGCGGGACGAGGACCCGGCCGGCAGCATCGACGCGCAGGCCCTTCTGGCTGAGGTCCGGCTCCTGGAAGACCGTGACGTCCAGCGTGTCGAGCGGGCCGATGCGATACTCGCCCGGCTGCACGTCGGGATTGAGCGCGGGAATGACGTCGTACGCCGCGGGGCCGCGCGCCACGCTCTTGTCGAGCGAGGGCTGGCATGCCGCGAGCGGCAGCATCGAGAGGATCGCCGACTTGCGAAACCAATCGCGTGGCAGCGGGCGAACGCGCTGTCCAGTAAGCGGCATAGGGGTTTCCTTTCAGACGCAACAAGCGGCAGTTCCCCCCAGGGGCCGCTCTACTCTTGTGCATTGCAGAACATCGTGTTCAAAGCAATGCGCAACCCGCCGGTCGCCTTGTGCTTGCGGGACACTTGGGCCATGGGTCCCGCGCTTATCGCGGTCGAAGTAATTGAGGGGGATCAATGTCGAGACGGTCGAGCCGGTCGCGTTCAGGCGGAAGCGGCTGGCGGCGTTCGCGCCGACCGATGACGTGGCGCCGCGCACTGGAAATGCTGCGCGATCCCGCGATCCTCCGGCTGGTCGCGCTCGGGATCGTTGCGCTCGGTATCATGTATGTCGCGCTGGAGGCCTACCGCTTCAACCGGACGATGAACTGGTGGGCGGACATGAGCCCGTCGGACGATCGCAACGGCACCCTCTACGGCGTCGGCGTGCCAAAGCAGGTTCGTAACGACGGCGGCCCGTGGCGCGACGTGACCAAACCCGACATGACCGCCGACGCATGGGCCTATACCACCGCAGGCGGCGGCCGGGTCGAGGTGGTGTTCGACAAGGTCGACGGCCGTGCCAATTCGATCACCTGCGAGCATCCGCAATCGCTGCCCGTCGCGTGCCAGCCGCTGTTCGGCATCGGCCTGGGCACCGACGAATTGCAGCTCAACCGCAAGCTCGGCGAACCGACCCGCCAGCAGCTTGCCGGCGAGAGCAAGATCGTCTGGTACGACGATATCGGCGCGAGCTACGGGATGAAGCGCTACATCGTCTACAAGATGACGATCACGCGGCACCGTGGCTCGACCGGCGCGATCGTCGGCCGGTTCATCCGCTCGCTCTTCTATCGCCCGTGGTAAGCGGCACCCTCCCCATCATCGACCAGACCGCCGGGTCGAGCGTGCGTCGCTGGACCACCGGCATCTTTTTCGCCATCGCGCTGCTGCTCGGCGGCGGCAGCATGTATGCCGCGCCGGGCGCGACCGCGATCATCCAGCTGGCCGCGGTCGTCGCACTCGCCGTGTCGGTCGCCACCGCCGGCCGGATCGACATCGACCGCCAGGCGCGCGCCGCCGTCGCCCTGCTCGTCCTCGTCGCACTTCTCGTCGTCGTTCAGCTCGTTCCCCTGCCCGCCAATCTGTGGCGTTCGCTGCCGGGACACGCGCTCGCGGCGGGAATCCGCGATCTGGTGGGGGCCGGTGCGTTGCCGCACGCACTGTCGCTCGACCCCGACGCGACCCGGGCAACCGGACTGGCCATGCTGCCCGCAGCGGCGGCGTTCGTCTGCGGCCTCTATGCCAGCGGCAATGCGCGGCGGATGCTGCTGCTCGTCATCATCGCCTTTGCCGGGTTCGACCTGATCCTCGGCATGCTGCAGTTCGCGACGGGCGGCCAGTTCAGCCTCTACCCCGGCTCGTTCCACAACGGCCGGGCGCTGGGCGTCTTCGCCAACCGCAACCAGAACGCGATGCTGCTCATCATCGCGCCGCTGCTCGTCGCCGCCTATCTGCGCGCCGAACCCACCGGGCGGTGGATCGCCTTTGGCCGCCCGCTTGTATTCGGGGCGCTCATCCTGTTCCTTGTCGGCGTGCTGGCGACGTCGAGCCGCGCGGGCCTCGTCCTCGCCGCGCTGTCGGGGATCGGCGTGCTGGTCATCGTCGCGTCGCGCGGCGCCGACTTCAACCGGACGCGCGGCACCGCCGCCGCCGTCGGCCTCGTCGTGCTGATCGCGGTGGTCTCGCTCATCATGCTGTCGGACAACCGCGTCGCGCAGAGCGTGCTGACGCGGTTCGACACCGCCTTCGACGACCAGCGGTTCCAGATCTGGCCGAACGCCATCTACGCCGCGAAACAGTTCATGCCGTGGGGCAGCGGGCTGGGCACGTTCGATGCCGTCTATCGCACGCTCGAGCCGCTCGACACGGTGGGCGAGTTCTACATCAACCATGCGCACAACGAATATCTGGAGATCGCGATCGAGGCGGGGATACCCGGCCTGATCCTCGTCGGCCTGTTCCTCATCCTGTTCGCCAGCCGCATCTTCACCGAGTTCGTGTCGCGGCGCGGGCAGGTGCTCAATCCGGTCGCGACGGCGGCGATCTTCACGCTGCTGATCCTTCTCCTCCACGCGCTGGTCGAGTATCCGACGCGCACGCCGACGCTGGGCGTCGTGTTCGGCTTCGCCTGCGCGCTGCTCTATGCGCCCGCGCGCCCGCGGCGCGTGGCCGGCGGCTGAGATCTTGGCGCGAATCGGCCTGCTCTCGACCTGGGCATCGCGCCTTGGCGGCGGGGTGTTCGAGGCCGTGGTGGCGCAGGCGTTCCTGCTGCGCGATCTCGGTCACGATCCGGTCGTCTTCGCGCTTGCCGACGAACACAGCGCCGCCGACCGCCAGCGTTTCGACGGGATCGACGTACGCACCCATGCGGTGCGCGGGCCGGGCGCGATCGGCTTCGCACCGACCCTGGCCGACGATCTGATCGCCTCGAAGCTCGATCTCGTCCATCTGCACGGCATATGGATGTATCCCTCGCGCGCGGGCAGCACCTGGGCGCGGCGCACGGGGCGGTCCTATCTCATCTCGCCGCACGGGATGCTCGATCCCTGGATCACCGCGCGCGGCCGCGCGAAGAAGACAGTCGCCCGGATCGGTTACGAACGTGCCAGCTGGACGCGCGCCGCCGCCTTCCACGCGCTGACCGAAGCAGAAGCTGCCGACATCCGCCGCGAGACCGGGCGCGATGCGGTGCGCGTGGTTCCCAATCCGGTCTTGCCGCCCGCCGCCCCGCCGCCGCCGGCGTCGAGCGCGCCGCCGAACGTCCTCGCGCTCGGCCGCATCCATCCCAAGAAGAACCTCGACGGGCTGATCCGCGGCTGGACCGCCTCCCCCGCGCCCGCCGCCGGCTGGACGCTGACGATCGCCGGCTGGGGTGATGCCGCGCATGTCGCCGAGCTCGAGGCGCAGCTTGCCGCCGCCGCCGCGCCGTCGATCCGCTTCGTCGGACCGCTGTTCGGTGCGGAGAAGGCAGCGGCGTTCGCGAAAATGCGCGCCTTTGCCCTTCCCTCGCACAGCGAAGGGCTGCCGATGGCGATCCTCGAGGCATGGGCCGCAGGGCGCCCGACGCTGATGTCGCGCGCCTGCCATCTAGACGAGGGATTCGCCGCGGGCGCCGCGCTCGACAGCGGCACCGATCCCGAGCGCATCGCCGCGGCGATCGCCCGCCTGTGCGCTATGGACGCAGCAGCGCTCGACGCGATGGGCGACGCCGCCCGCACGCTGGTCGCCGAACGCTTCGCCCCCGATATCGTCGCCGCCCGCTGGCGGCGCGTCTATGACGAGGCCTTGGCATGAAGGTCCTCGACGCCGCGGCGACCGGCCAGGCCGAGGGGGGCGCCAGCTTCTCGCTCGGCAACCGGCTGTTCCGGCTGGTCTGGATGATCGCCTGGGCGCTGCTCGCCCGCTGGACGCCGCCACCGCTCCATCGCTGGCGGCGGCTGGTGCTCAACCTGTTCGGCGCGCGCGTGGCATCCGGCGCGCGCGTCTATGGCACCGCGCGAATCTGGTATCCGCCGCATCTCGAAATGGCGGCGTTCGCGACGATGGGACCGGGCGTCAACTGCTACAACCAGGCGCCGATCCGTATCGGCCGCCACGCGATCGTGTCGCAGGGCGCGCATCTGTGCGCGGGCACGCACGACGTCTCGGACCCCAATTTCCAGCTCGTCACCCGACCGATCGCGATCGGCGAGCGCGCCTGGATCGCGGCGGAGGCGTTCGTCGGCCCGGGTGTGACCGTGGGCGAAGGGACCGTGCTCGGCGCCCGCGGCGTCGCGATGCGCTCGCTCGATCCGTGGTCGATCTATTCGGGCAACCCGGCCCAGAAGCTGCGCGAGCGAGTGCTGCGCGAAGTGGAGCAACGCTGACCATGACCGTCCGGATCGTCATCCCCGCCCGCCTCCAGTCGGTCCGCCTGCCGCGCAAGCCGCTTCAGACGATCGCCGGCAAGCCGATGATCGTGCGCACGTTCGAACGCTGCACCCAGGTGTTCGAGCCGCGCGATATCGTCGTGGCGACCGATTCGCCGGAGATCGGCTCGGTCTGTGAAGCGCACGGGATCGACGTCGCTTATACCTCCGGCGAGCACCGTACCGGCACCGACCGGGTGGCGGAGGTCGCCGGTGCCGGCAACGCCGCGACCTATATCAACGTCCAGGGCGACGAGCCGCTGTTCGAGCCAGAGGATCTGCGCATCATTGCCCGCGCGGCCGCCGAGACGCCCGACGTTATCCTCAACGGCTATTGCCCGATCCGCGACATCGATGAGCATCGCAGTCGGTCGGTGCCGAAGGTCGTCTTCGCCCCCGACGGCCGTCTGCTCTACATGAGTCGGGCGCCGATCCCCGGCGGCAAGGATCCCGAGGCGTTTCAGTTCGGCTATCGCCAGGTGTGCGCCTACGCCTTCCCGGCCCGTGCACTCGCGGCGCTGCGCGACCATCCCGAAAAGACCCCGCTGGAGGCGGCCGAGGATATCGAGATCCTGCGCTTCGTCGAAATGGGGTTCGAGGTGCGGATGCTAGCGATGAGCGATCGGTCGATCCCCGTCGATCACCCCGACGACGTACTGCGGGTCGAGGCGGCGCTGCGCGAGCGCGGCGAGGATTGAACCGCCGCGACGGTTAGACGAGCTCGCGCAGATCCTCGATCATCGGCAGCCCGCGCTGGCGTATCCGGGCCTCAAGGGCCGGGCGCACCGTGGACATTGCCGCCGCGAACAGGAAATCGGCGCCTACGTCGTCGGCGCCGGCCAGATCGGCGAAGGCATCTCCCACGAACAGGATGCGCGGCGCGCGGCCCAGCCGCGCCGTTTCGCGCTCGCGGATCATCGTCAGGTTCTGCGTCTTGTTCGCCGGTGAGCCCAGCACCTGCGCGAATGCCGACGCCAGACCGCGCGCCTCGAGCACCCGGCGCAATTCGGCCTCGTCGCTGCCCGACACGACATAGAGCGAGCGTCCGTCGCCACCCGCACGCACCAGCGCGTCGCGAAGGCCCGGCGCCTCGGCCGTGGCGAGATAGCCGGCGAAGCACGCCTCGCCGAACGCCGCCAGCATATGCGCGGCAGTGACGCCGCCCGCATCGCCGAAGCGGCCGGCCTCCAGAAACTCGAACAGGCGATAGCGCGAGGTGCCGAAATTGGTCGACTGGAACGCCGAGAAGGCGGCGACCACCGGCTCGCTGATCCCCTCGGCCCGTAGCACCTCAACGAACAGGTCGATCTTGAAGCGATTCGAATCGAGCAGGACGCCATCGCAGTCGAACGCGACGACGTCGTAATCGGCCAGCACGGCGCCCGGCGCCGGCTGCGGCTCGGCGGCGGGGGTCATGCCCCCGCCATCTCCGCCTCGACATAGACCGAGCGCACCGGCAGGCGATACCGCGTCGGGGTGATGCTCACGACATCGAGCGTCGTCTCGTCGCGCAGGCGGTTGATCGTTGCCTGGATCTCGCTCGCCAGTTCCTGTTCGGCGACGGTCGCGTTGTCATAGCCGTCGAACCCGACCAGATAGAATGTCCGCGCCGACAACGCCCGCGCCGCGCCGGCAGCCAGCGCCAGGGGGCCGATATCGGACACGGGGCCGATCCGCTCGCCCTCGATCGGGCCGAAGGGCGCCGCCTGATAGATCGGGCACGGGGCCTGGTCGGGAACCGTCCCCTCGAAACGCGGCGCTTCCGGCACCACCATGCCGACGAGGCCGGAGGCGTCGAAATCCTCGGGCAGATGCTCGACCGCATGGCCGGGCAGGCAGAGCAGCTCGGCGCCGCCCACCTTGCCCACCAGCGACTGATACACGGTGTTGGCATGCACTACGACCGCGCCCGTCCGGTCGACGAAGCGGCGGATGGCATCGAGATGACGGCGAACGCTTGGACCGCCGCCGATCACGACGACGCGGTCCGCCGCATTCTCGGGCAGGTTGTTGGGGCGAAGGTCGGGATAGACCGCCGCATCGATCGCGCCGCCGCCCTGCGCCTGGAGCGCGCGGATGACCGCGACCGGCGAGTAGCGGCGCTTGCCCAGCCAGTCCATCACGTCCTTCTGCGGCAGGCTGGTCGCGCCCGACAGCATGTAGGGGAAGTTGGTGCCCCAGCCATATTGGTCGCGTAGCCGCTCGAACTCGGCGACGATCGGCGCCGCCGCATCGAGCGCGCGGCCATCGGCCTCGCCGTCCATCAGCTTGTGGACGATCATCATCTCGGTCCGGGTATTGCCCGCGCCGCGGCCCATCCCGACGAAGGTCGAATCGATGACCGCCGCCCCCGCCTCGATCGCCGCCAGCGCGTTAGCATAGGCGAGGCAGGTATTGTCGTGGCCGTGATAGCCAATCTCGATCCCCGGAAACATCGCCCGCGCTTTCGTCACCTTGGCGGCGACTTCGGCGGGCGAGCAGCCGCCATAGCTGTCGACCAGCGCCAGCACGTCGATATGCTCGGGCCCGGCCAGCAGCGGCTCGAGCTCGGCCAGATCCTCGCCATACTTCGACAGGTACATCGTGTTGAACCCGACCGCGAAGCCCATCGCCTTGAGCTCGGCCGCGAGCGCCAGGCCCTTGGGAAAATCCTTGGGCGCGACCGCCATGCGGACCATGTCCACCACGCCGACCAGATCGCCCAGCAGCGGCCTCACCCGATCAACGCTCACGTCCTTGACGTCGAGCATCACCGCCAGCACCTGATCGTCGCGCAGCTTGGACCGGACCCAGCGGAGCCGGTCGGCGCCAAGGTAACACCATTCGCCGCGATAGCCGGGCTGGGGATCGTTGCAGTAACCGACCTCGAATGCCGCGATCGGCAACTTCGACACGCCGTCGAAATAGGCGCGGACGACCGGCTCCTCGAAGTCCCAGTCGGTGTAATAGCCGCCGTCCCGCAGCGTGCAGTCGAGAATCCGATAGGTCGACATGTCGCGCTCCTCACCCCAATCGCGTTCCCGAACCTTAGCATATGGCGGCCGGACGTGCCACAACGCCATCTTCATTGCGGCGCAGCATCCTCCATCGACATCGGGCGCGCGTTTGTCTAGGGTTAGGTCATGGCCGGGGCGGAAAACGGGGGGAGCGGGCGCGCGGCGCTGCGCGCGCTGATCGCGCGGGACGGGTCGCGGCCCGTCATCGTTGCATCGGTCTTCACCCCCTATCAGCTACTTGTCCTCGAACGCATTCTCGGCGAAGCGGGGGCGTTCGACGGCCTCGTCATCGACCAGCGACCCGAAAAGTTCAGGCGGAACCGCCCGGCCGACGTGCCCGGCGCGCAGGTCATTGAGGCTTCACTGACGGGCAGCGTGGTCCAGGCCGACCAGCGGCGCCTCTTGCGCGAGACGCTGTCCCGCATCGAGACGTTCGTGGGCGAGCGCCGCTTCGTCTTCATGTGCGCCTCCTTCGCCTGGGGGCTCAACAACCTCGTCCTCGCCCGCTTCCGGCGGCGCGGGCGCGCACGCTTCGTGATGATCGAGGACGGCCTGTCCACCTATATCGAGGCGGGACAGGCCGCACAGGGGCGCCTGCGCAACCTCGCGCGCGAAGTCGTTCGCCGGCTGAAGGGGGAGCCTGCGCGCGCGCTTTATAGTGGCCACTCGCTCGGTCTCGACCTGCCCGAGGTCGAGGGGATCGTGACCGGCTCGCCCGACGTGCCGCACGCCCCCGGCCGCAATTTCGTCGTCCTGCCGCCCGCCGCGATCGATGAAGCCGCGCCGCGCGACCCGGGCGCGGTGCTGTTCGTCGGCCAGCCCTATCTGCGCGACTATGGCGAAGGCGCGATCCGCCGCTTCGCCGAGCGTAGCGCCGCCTTTCTGCGCAACCGCGGCGCCACCCGCATCGACTTCAAGCCGCACCATTTCCAGACGAGCGAGGAGATCGGCCTCTATCTCGACCAGGGCTTCGCGCTCTACGATCCGCCGATGGCGGTCGAGGAAGTGATCGGCGCCAGCGACCACCGGGTGATCGCGTCGTGCAACACGACCGCGCTCATCACCGGCCGCATCCTTCTGGGCGGCGCGATCGAGGCGATCGCCTTCGACCCCGTCGCCTTCCGCCCCGCGCAGGAGACGCGCGAGCCCGCCGATGTCGAGGCGCTGTTCCGCCGCTTCGACGTCGAGATCGTCCATCTTTCGTAAGCGCACGCACATGGCCGGGCCGACGATCGCATTCCTCTGGTCGCATTTCGCGATGTACCACATGGACCGGCTGGAGGCGCTGGCCGAGGCGCTGGACGGCCGCGCGTCGGTGTTGGGGCTGGAGGTCGCCAACGCATCCGAAACCTATGCCTGGGGCGACAGCGGCGCGGGGACGCGATTCGCCAAGGTCACGCTGTTCCCCGGTGCCGTCGCCGACCGCATCCCCCAGCTTCGCCGCGCCCGCGCCATCGTCGCGGCCGCCCGCAAGCGGCACGTCACGCACCTGTTCGTGTCGGGTTACGAGCGGCCGGGCTATCTGCTCGCCGCGCTGGCGCTTCGCCTCATGGGCAAGCGGGTGTACGTGATGCTCGACAGCAAGTTCGACGACAAGCCGCGGCGCCTGTCGCTCGAGCTGGTCAAGCGGGCGATGATGCTGCCCTATCATGGCGGGTTCGCCGCCGGCCCGCGCGCCGCCGACTATCTGCGCTTTCTCGGGCTTCGGCGGCGGCCGGTGACGACCGGCTATGACAGCGTCGGCCTGTCGCGCCTGCGGACACTGGCCCCCGCCCGGCACCGCGCATGGGAGAGCGCCGAGTTCCTTGCCGTCGCCCGCTTCGTCGAGAAGAAGAACCTGTCGCTCGCGCTCGCCGCCTATGCCCGGTTCCGTGCCGCCAGCCCCGACAGCCCGCGGCGGCTGCACCTGTGCGGCGGCGGCGCGCTGGAGCCGCAGTTGCGCGCCGAGGCGGCGGCGCTCGGTATCGCCGACCAGGTCCGCTTCACGGGTTTCGCCAGCCAGGCGGACGTCGCCGGGTTCATGGCGGAGGCGCTGTGCCTGCTCCTGCCCAGCCGCGAGGAGCAATGGGGCCTGGTCGTCAACGAAGCGCTGGCGCACGCCCTGCCCCTGCTCGTCTCCGAGAATGTCGGCGCGCGCGACACGCTGGTGCGCAATCTGGAGAACGGCTTCGTCCTCGATGCCGATGCGGTCGACGGCTGGGCGCTGGCGATGCAACTGCTCGCCGGCGACCGCGACCTGTGGCAAAGGATGCACGCTGCCGCCGCCGCCCGCGCCCCGCTCGCCGACACGCGCGCGTTCGTCGACGGGGTGACGGGGCTGATTCAGCTGCCCGCACGCTTGCGAGACCCTCAGATGGCGAAGGCGGACTGATGCGATTCCGGTTCGATCCGCTACGCACGCAATCGAACGAGATGCTGCGCCTCGACTTCCTGCGCTTCGTCGCGGCATGCGGGGTCATGTGGCACCATTCGCACGAGTTCCTGTTTCCGCCGGCGGTCCGTGCGCAGGCCGTCTCGCACACCTTTGGACAGGTAATGCTCGTCGATCTGTTCTTCGTAATTTCAGGATTTGTAATAGCGACGGTTTACAGTGATCGAATCAATTCCCTCGGGGATTTTAGTCGCTTCATGCAGCGGCGAATTGGACGCCTCGTGCCTCTTCACTGGTTGACCTTCATCGTGGCCGCGGCCCTCTGGACCATGGTGAAGCGGGCCGGGTTTGCGGCCGACCACGCCCCCGACATGTCGGTTGCCTGCATGGTCAAGACGTTCTTCCTCCTTCAATCGTTGTCGCCTTGCACCGGGGGACCTTCGCTCAACGGCGTAACTTGGTCGATCAGCACCGAGATGATGCTTTACCTCAGCTTTCCGCTGACTCTACTCGTCGCGCGCAGCCGCGCGGTGCTGACGGCGGTGTTCGCAGTGACGCTCGGTTATCTGCTGGTACTGCATGCGCACGGCGTGTCGTGGCATCAGTTGCCGTTTATCGGCCGCGGCGTCCCGATGTTCGTCTTCGGCGTTTTTCTCTATTCAGTGCGCGACTCGCTGCGCCCGCTGAGGCTCGGATCGTGGCCAATGCTCGCGGCCATGTTCGCGATGCTTGCAGCGATGATGATCGGCGCCGACGAGCGATTGATACTTGCGCTTATCCTGTTGACCGCGACGCTCGGCGTGGCCGCCGACATGCACGCGCCGCCCGGACGCGGCCTCACGCTGCTGGCGCCGCTCGGCCAACTGACCTACAGCATCTATATGTGGCATTCGCTCATTGTGATCGTCCTGCTCAACGCGCTGGCCGACAAGCTGCTCAAGCTCTCGACGCTGCCGATGATCGGCGCGATGGTCGCGACCTATGCGGTGATCTTCGCGGTGAGCTATCTGTCCTGGACGCTGATCGAGACGCCGGCCCGTCGCTGGGTCGACCGCCTGCCGCTCGTCCCCAAGAAGCGCGCGGTGCATTGAGATGGCAACGGTAAGGTTCGCGCAGCCCTCGGCATTGCGCCGCGTCGCGGGCGGCGAGCGGCATCAGTTCGGGGCGACCGCCAAGCTCGGCGTCGCCATCGTCACGCTGGCCGCCGGCGTCGTCGCCTTGACGATCGCGGACGGATCGACGCGCGACGTGGGGCACAACATCGCGGCGCAGTTGATCCTCGCCTTTTCCTTCCTGTTCTCGCTGGGCGTGATCGCGACGGTTTCGCTGAGCTCGCGCATGTCGATCTCGATCCAGATCCTCATGCTCTATTTCGCAATCTACCTGATCCTGCCCGGCTACAATCACACGACCCGTGGGTCCTTTCCCTTCTTCAGCATCGCGTATCCAAGCTGGATGATCCAGAACTCGGCGCTCATCGTGCTCGTTTTCCTGATGTGCGTGACCGGATGCTACATGCTGATGGCGAGCAAGACTGCGCGAGCGCCGACGGTCCCGCGCCCGGTGACCCGGTTCGAGCCGAATACGCTGATGTCGGCGATCCTGACCGCCTGTGCGTATGCCGGCGCCATCGCTTATGTCCGCGCGATCGGCTTGGGCGCGGTCTTCTCGACCCGCGATCAAAGCTTCCTCGCCAATGTCGACGCACAGTCGAGCGGCCTGCTGATCGCGCTGCCGCGCATGCTGTGCGTGATCTCGGTCGTCTATACGCTGATGGTCGCGCGCTATTCGCCGCGCAAGGTGCTCGGCCTCGTGCTGTTCGCCATCAATTTCATACCGGCGATCTTCGTGCTGTGGCCGATCGGCTTGCCGCGCAGCGCCCTGTTCGGGCTGATCCTTTTCATCTCGATGGTGCTGTTCAAGTTCGATCGTCCCGACCGGCGGCTGCTGCTCAGCATCCTGTACCTCTTCGGGGCGCTTGTCGCGATGCCGCTGATGGACGCGCTGACCCGCGGTGGCCGCAAGCTGGAGGAACTGAATACCAGCGTCATCATGGGCCAGTATTTCCGGTCGGGCGATTTCGACGGCCTGCAATCGATCAACAATATCGTCCTGCACACCAACCGCTTCGGTTACGAATACGGCCACCAGTTGCTCAGCGCGCTGCTGTTCTTCGTCCCGCGCGCCTATTGGTCGGGCAAGGCGGAGCCGACCGGCTCCGTCGTCGCCAACACCGCCGGCTACAACTTCCTCAACGTCTCGATGCCGCTGCCGGGCGAGTTCTTCATCGACGGCGGCTGGTTCGCGGTCGTCGGCGGTGGCCTCTTCGTCGGCTGGGCACTTCAGAAGATCGACTTCTTCATCGACCGTAACTGGTTCAACAGCCAGAAGGGCCGGCTCGTCGCCGGGCTGATGGCCGGATACACGATCGTCCTTTATCGCGGCACGCTTATCGGCATCGTCGCGCCCTTCGCGGTGCTCACGGTTCTCGTTATCGTGACTTCAAAGTTCGGGCTGCGACCGATCCGGCCGCGGCCCGGCCGACCCTAGCCTCGCACCAGCGTCGCGATCCGCTTCACGAAGCTGATCGCGACGATCGGCTCGGCCAGCACCCGGTTCGAGCTGTGCTTGCGGATGAAATGCGCGTGCTGCGCGAAGTTGTTGCGCCCGGTCAGGCCGAGGCGCAGCCGCTTGGCGAGCGGCCCCTTCGGCATGGTCGCGCCGGCGTTCGCGTCGCAGCGTCCGATGGGATCGTGCCAAACCATCGTGCGCACGCCGATCCGGTTGGCCGACAGCCCCAGATCCACGTCGCCATATTGATGGACATAGGCGGGGTCGAGACCCAGCCGGTCGAGCGTCTCGGCCGGGACCAGCACGAAATTGCCGTGGAACGTGTCGCACGGTGCCGCCCCCGGCTGCGGCGCCATCCGCTCGACGCGCAGCGGCAGCAGCCGCGACCGGACGCGGATGCCGCCATAGGTGATCGCGCCGTCCGCATCGCTCGTCATGCCCGCCAGGATCGTCGGCCGATCCGCATTGGCGCGGCGGAACGCATCTACGAAGCCCGGCACCGCCGCCGCGGCGACGTCCACGTCATCGTTGAACATGAGGTACGCGTCGAACCCGCCGACCGCGCGCGCGGCCTGATGCGCCGCACGCATGCCGCCGTTCCAGAACAGCGAACCGTTCCCCTCGACGATCCGCACCTCGGGGAATGCCTCGCGCACCGCATCGCCCGTGCCGTCCGGCGACGCGTCGTCGAGCAGGAAGCACGTCCAGTCGAGCCCCGGCACCGCGTCCAGCGCCCGCGACAGGCTGCCCAGGCCGCGCAGCGTCACTGCCTTGCGGTTGAAGCTGGCCACCAATACCGCCAGCCGATGCGTCCCCTCGGTCGAAATCGTCAATTCCCGTCCCCCTGGTACCCCGGCACGTCGACCCGCCGCCTCAGGCTCGATCCGCCGACATAGGTCGCGTCGTGGCGCGCGGGCCGGGCCTCGATCGGCCAGGGGCCGGTGATCGCCGCGGCGGTCTTGCCCGCGCGGGTCAGCCTGAAGCTCGGCGTGCCGGGCGCGGCGGGCATGCGCAGCGTCTGGAGCCCCGCACCGACGTCGCGTGACACGGTCCTGCCGCCGAGCGTGATCGTCAGCCGGCCCGGCGCCTTGAGCAACGCCACCACCTCGACATCGTTCGACAGCGGCGTCGCGCCGACCACCGTCTGCGCCGGCCCGCGCGATCCGGCACTCAGGTCGACGATCTGACGGCGATAGACCGGATAGAGCGCGTCGCGGACGATCCGTGGCGGCGCGCCCGCCTTTGCCCAGGCGGTGTAATAGGCGGTCAGGTCGTACCAGACGAACTGGCTGACGCTGCTCGGCGCGATCTGCGACGATTCGGAATAGTCGTTCCAGGTGATGAGGTGGACGCCCGCCGCGCGGCCGTCGATCGCCGCCATCCACTGGTTGCGATACGCCTCGCTGTTGCGCGCTTCGTTGATGAGGCCGTCCTTGGGGCGATAGTCCTGCGGCGCGACGGGCGCGAACCAGTTGGGAACGCCAGCCTTTGCCACCGCGATCTGCGTCGCGCGGGCGCGGTCGCCCGCCTTGGTGTCGCGGGTGCCCCAGATGGTGATGCCCCAGGCATAGCTGCGATGCTGGTCGGAGTTCTCGAATCCGATGAAGTCGGGCACCACCGCCACCGGCGCGCCCCGCCGCTTCATCTCGGCGATCAGGTCCTGCCAGTAGCGCGGCGGCATCCGGTTGGGGGCCAGCGGCATGACCAGCAGTCGCCCGTCGGCGAGCTTCAGGCCAGAGGGATGCCGCGCGAACGGTTCGAGCGCGTCGGCCATGCCGCGGACCGACAGCTTGGACAGGCCCGCCATGTCGGGCTCGGGAAAGATGCGGAAGCGCGGATCGACCGCGCGCGCCGCCTCGAGCAGCTGCGTCGCCGCGGGCCACTGGCTGCCCGCGATCGAGAGGAGGTCGACGCCGAACGCATCGATGCCGATGCGCGACGCGCGCGCGACCTCGATCGCCAGGTTGCGGCCGTCGTAATGCGTGGGGGCGCCGGGCGGCACGGGCAGCGGGCGCTCGCGCAGGAAACCGCGCTGCGCGGCGAACTTGCCCCCCTCGCCCGCGGCGCGCAGATAGTTGCGCGCATAATAATCGCGGCCCGCCAGCCCGTTGTCGAGCGACAGCGGGAACGGCGGGAAATAATGGACCGCTACGATCGGCGCGCGGCCGGGGGTGCCCACGGGCTTCGCCGGATCAAAGGGTAGCGCCGCGGCGGGGGTCTCGGCCGCGACGGTCGCGCGCGCTTCGGCGCCGATTTCGGCCCACAAGGTCGGGACGGGGGCCTGGGCGCTGGCGGCGGGCGCTGCGATGGCGGCGATCGCCGCGACGAGAGGGCCGGTTCGCATGCCCGATGCGTCGCACAGCCTCGCGCCCCCCGCAAGCGCTGCACTGCAAAAAGGGGGCGGCCCGCCGCCGCCCCCTTCCCCGCCTTCTAGGCGTCGAGCCGCGCGAAGATGGCGCGGAGCGACAGCGCAAAGGCGTCGCCGAGAAAGTCCATGCCGTCCTGCGTCGGATGGACGTTGTCGCCGCTGACCCAATAGTCGCTGTTGCCGGTGCCCGTCACCGCGCCGGCACGACCGCCGGGGGTCATCAGCGGCCCGACCCCGCGCGTCTCGATATAGGCCGACCGCCGCCCGCCCGGATCGTGGATCGCCTGCGCCGCCAAGAACCCGGCCAGCACCGCCGCCGACTTGGCATCGCTCGGCGCGTTGCCCGCCGGGCGCAGCATCCCGGTCTGGACCAGCACCGCGTTCGGCAGCGCGGTGAACGCCTGGTTGTAGTATGCCGTCACTTCCGCCGTCAGGTCGGCATCGGCGGCGGCATTGTCGTTGATCGACCCCTGCGTCAGCAACACCACCGGGGTCAGCGCCGCGGCCGGCGACTGTGCGACGATATCGCCCAGCCGGTCGCGATACTTGCTCTGCGTCCCGTTGTTGGTGGCGAGGAAGCCCGTGCCGCCGCGCCCGTTGACCCAGACGTCCTCGATCCCCAGCCGCTCGGCGACGCGGAAGGGCCAGCCGCCGCCGGCATAGAGCTGGAACGTGTCGCCATAGCTGTCGGTCATTGCGAACAGCCGCGGCCCCGCCACCGGCCAGGGGCGCACCACCGACAGCGTCGGCACGCGCACGCCGATGATCTTGCCGTTGGTGTTATAGGCCTCGATCCGCCGCATCCGCCGCGTCGTGTGGTTGCTGAAGGCGGGGCTGTTGTTGGTGACGTTGAACGTCGCGCCGGTACCCGCGCCGTTCGTCGTCGTCGTCGCGCCCGCGCCCGGCACGGCGGTATAGGCGCCGTACTGCTTGACGTACCAGTGCGTCACCGCGCCCGCATTGACGCCGCTGACGACCAGCACCATCGCCGCGCCGCCCGTGGTGCCGCCCTGCACCGTCAGCTCGTCGCCCACGGCATAGCCGCTTCCGCCGCTAACCAGCACCTGATTGGCGACGATCCCCTGCACGTCGCTGCCGAAGTCGATGCGCAGGTAGCGGGTGCCGCCGACATTGGGGAAATAGGCGTTGGTCGACCGCGCCACGGGCTCCCCGTCGACGCGGATCGCATAGCTGCTGGCCCCGTGCCAGTCGCCGACGATCAGCTCGACCACCGGCGCATCGGTCTGGAAGCGCAGCGACCAGTTCCCGCTGGCGGTGTTCGGCCCCGCGGGCGTCGTCACCCACGCGCCGACATTGGACGTGTTGTAGGGCGCACCGCCGCCATCCGCGACCGGCACCGTCCCCGAATAAGTCAGCCGCGCATCGTCCTTGCCGATCGAATCACCGGTCGCGATCGTGCTGATGTTGGTGACCGTCTGCGTCAGCTTCGGCGCCGGGCTGGCGAGCGGGGCGGGCGCGTGCCAGCGCAGCGCGCGCAGCTGGGCGAAGCGGCCCGCGACCGCCGCCCGCTCGTCGGCGAGCACCGCGATCGCGCGCGCGGCCAGATCCTCCGCCGCGCTCATTGCGACACCCGATAGGCAAGCGTACCGCCCGTCAGCACCGCATCGAGCCACAGCGTCGCCCCCGCCTCGCTCTCGGTCCAGATCGGCTCGTTCGCCGGGCCAGTGAAGCGGCCCCAGGGCCGTCCCGCCACCGTCAGCGGCAGCCGCGTCGCACCGCCG
>CAJYIX010000009.1 GCA_913775315.1 uncultured Sphingomonas sp.
CTTCGGAAAAAACGGTCGCAGTCGCTCCATCTGCTCGTCGGTCAGCCAAAACAGGTCGCTCATCCTAGTCTCCTCGCGGAGTCTGAATCAGATCGCGACGCTCACATCAATGGGTCCTGACCCTAGCGGAGCGAAGCTGAGCAAGAGCGGCACGGCCGCCTTGCGGCAACTGCCAGACCCATTACCAGACGTTCGTCGCCGCTTATCCAATTCCTGGAACCAAACGATCGTTCATCAGGTCTAAACCATCCACTGCGTTAATCGGTGCGTTTGCCGCGAAGCAACGCATGAAGTTGTTGGCGCCTGAGTGCGCGCTCCAATCGCCGCGCTGAACAGTCCGTCCTGATCGACAGCCAAGCGGCCTCATGTTCGCCGGGATGGCTCCTCGAAGCGATCGAGATCGAACGCGCTCCGGCGGCGTAGCCTCAGGCGGCCACGATGAAGTCCGCGCCCGCGCCGTAGAAGCGCACCGTTCCGCCGGCCTCGCCCGATCGCACGCCGATCGACAGTTGCAGGCCGAAACGAAG
Organism: uncultured Sphingomonas sp.; assembly: GCA_913775315.1. GTDB lineage: Bacteria > Pseudomonadota > Alphaproteobacteria > Sphingomonadales > Sphingomonadaceae > Sphingomonas. The sequence continues at coordinate 528 of CAJYIX010000009.1, forward strand.
CGTCAACGGCTCGGGCAGCGCAATCGTCGTCAGCCTTCGGGCGCTCGCCGGATAATATTCGCGCCACTGCTCGGGCGGGTCGAACGGGACCGCAACAGAAGGCGGTTGGGTATCCGGCGGCGTCAGCGGCGTTCGCTCCATCCCGCCATGCTGAAGCACCGTCCAGTGGATCGAGGCGCCGTCCAGAACCTCCCACAGGAACGACACGCCCGAGCAGGCCAGCGGCTCGCCATTGTGATGGACCGATGTCGGGATGGGAAAGTGGAACCACATGTCTCGCCCCGGCCGGATCCGGAACACCGAGAAGAAGCCGCGATTATAGCCGGCCTGATCGGACCAGTCGGCACCGTCGACCGGAAGCAAAACGTCCGGCCCGCGCTCCTGCGGCACGACGGCGGCGCCGGGAAGCCAGACGCTCTCGACGACCTTCACGCCCATGAAGGGTTCCTGCCTTCCTTCCACTTGATCGAGCATCCGGCACTCGGTCGCTGCGGCTCCGGCACGGCGCGGCCGGCGAGCACCGCATCGACGGCGGCGCGCATGTCCTCGCCCGTCACGGGCAGATCGGTGCGGAGCGGCGCCAGCCCGGGCACGGGCGGACGGTTGATCTTGGGCCGGCTCGCGTCGAACTGCCCCGCATAGGCCAACGTCCGGTCGGGGCCATAGAGAAAGAAGTCGGGCGTGCAGATCGCGTTATAGGCAAGCGCGACCTGCTGATCGCCGTCGTACAGATAGGGAAAGGTGAAGTCGTGCGCGGCTGCGAACGGGCCCATATGCTCGGGGCCGTCCTCCGGAAACTCCGCGGTGTCGTTCGAACTGATGGCGACGACCTGAAGCCCCTTCGACGCGTATTCGCGCGCGAAAGTCGCGAATTCGTCGACGATGTGCAGCACGAACGGGCAATGATTGCAGATGAAGGCGACGAGCAGCGCCGGGGCGTCGTCGAACTCCGACAGCGTTCGGATGCGTCCTTCTGTGTCCGATAGCGAAAAAGCCGGGGCGCGCTTGCCGCCATCGACCTGCCGAGATTCCCGCAGCATCACCCTCTCCATAATAGAATGTTGATTCTGATATATCTGCCGGCTTGTCGTGACAAGCATGAAACGGGGGGATCAGTCGGGGTCGCATCGGCCCCAATTCGACGGTCGGCAAGTTCGTAGAGACGCTTGACCCGCTCCGTGATTTATAGAACTATCGTTCTAATTACAGCGAGGAGGGGATCGGCAGTGTGCGTAACGCACTCGCAACCGCCTCCTCCTCGCGCGGTAACGGCCCTGCGGTTCACCCGCAAAACGGCGAGGATGAGCGATGGCGGGAAGCAGGCTGGAAGCTGCCGCGGCAGTGACGGGACAGAAGCACTGCCCGTCGGCAGCCCGATCGCGCAACAACTGCTCGATGGTCATCGACGCCGGGTCGATCGGCGCAGATTCGTGAAAGCCGGCGACCGCCTCGGTTGGGGGACGCGCATCGGCTTCATGGCATGCGCGATGCCCGAACTCATCAAGAGCTTCGCGTGGGACGCGTTCGTCCTGTTCTTCTATTCGCAGGTCGTGGGTCTGGACGGGTTCCGCATCGGCTTTGCGCTGGCGATCATCCTCGTCTTCGACGCGATCGCCGACCCGTATATCGGTGCGCTTTCGGATCGGATGGATCGGGCGCCGCTCGGCCGGCGACACACGCTGATGGCGGCGGCGGTGCTGCCGTTCGCGGTGGGCATCGCGCTCGTCTTCGCGCCGCCCGCGGGCATGGGCCAGTGGCAGATCTTCGCGTGGCTGCTCGGCTTCGGCCTGCTGGCGCGCGTCGGGATCTCGTTCTGGACGGTGCCGGCCTACGCCATGGGCGGCGAACTGACGCGCGACGCGGGCGAGCGGAACATCGTGGCGGTCATGCGCAACCTCGGCAATCAGGTCGCCATCCTGACGGTGCCCTGGGTCGCGTTCTCGGTCTTTTTCGTCGAAGCGCCCGGTTTCGCCAAGCCGCAGCTCAATCCCGCACCCTATCCCGGCTTTGGGCTGTTCGTGTCGCTGCTCGGCGCCGCGCTGATGATCGTCGGCCTGATCGGCACGCGGGCGCGGATGCGGGCGATCGAGGCGGCGGATCGCGAGGTGACGAAGCACAGCGCAATCGAAACGCTCCCGGAGCTCCTCCGCCGCCTGCTCGCCGCCATCCGCCAGACGCCGAACATCGGCCGGCTGCTGGCGGTCGCGCTGCTCGTTCTCTTCACCAATTCTGTCGTGAACCAGCTGTCGCTGCACCTCGCGACTTATTTCTGGCAGCTCGACGGGCGGTGGACGCAGCGGTTGCTGCTGGCGGGCACCTTCGGCTCGATCATCGCGATGTTCCTCGCGCCGCCCTGGATGAAGCGGGTCGGCACCCGCTTCGCGATGGTGAGCGGTCTCGTCTTCTTCTTCGTGGTGCAGGCGGCGGCGGTGTTGCTGCCGCTTCTCGGCCTCGCACCCGCGGCGGGCAGCTTCGCGATCGGCGTCTTCGTCTGCGCGGCGCGTGTTCTGGGCGGGATCGCCTATGGCCTCTACGTCGTGCCGTTCAACACCGTCACCTACGACATCGGCGACGAGCATGAGGCGAATACCGGCGTGCCGCAGCAAGGCCTCGTCGCCAGCTTCATGTTCATGGGGCTGCAGATCGGCAGCGGCCTCGTCGCACTGCTGGCCGGATCGTTCCTCGGCATCATCGACTTTCCCGCGGGCCTGCCCATCGACCAAGTGCCGACGGGCAAGGTGGACGCGCTCGCGTGGTTCGTCACCGGCCTGATCGTCGTGGCGGGCGGGGCGATGGCCTGGTTGGTCGGGCGCTTCGACGTATCGGCCGCCAAGCAGGCGGAGATCAGACGCATCCTCGCCGAGCGGCGTGCCGCCGCATGCACGCGATAGCGACCAACCCACCAATCGACCCTTTCGACATCAGGACAGAGGCAGAGATGATTTCCAAGATCAAACGAGGCGTGAGCCTTTATAGTTTCCAGGAGGAGATGTTCCTCGGCCAGATGAGCGTCGAGGATTGCGTCGCCTTCGCCGCCTCGATCGGCGCGCGGGGGATCGAGATCCTGCCCGAGCAGAACATGCCCAACTTCCCCGACATCAACGATCGCGAGGTCGCATGGTGGAAGGAGCTGATGGCGAAGCACGGCACCGAGCTGACCTGCTACGACATGTTCCTTGATACGAAGCGGCGCAAGGATCGGCTGATGACCGACGAGGAGCAGGTGGAATCGATCCGCCGCGACCTCGTGCTGTGCAATCGCCTGGGCATCCGCAACATGCGCGTCCTGGTGTTCGTGCGCCCTGATATCCTCGAGCGCTGCGTCCCCTATGCCGAGGATCTCGACGTGCACATGGGCGTCGAGGTGCACGCGCCATGGCACATGGAACATGCCTGGATCCTGCGCACGGTGGAAGTGGCCGACCGGCTCGGCACCAAGCATCTCGGGTTGCTGCCGGACATGGGCATCTTCATGAAGCACTTCCCGCCGGTCTATCGCGATCGCTTCATCCGCCAGGGCGCGCGGCCGGAGGTGGCCCAGTTCATCATCGACCAGCACGATCAGAAGATCATGGCCGAGTACACGATCTACGAAGTGGCCGTGAACATGAAGGGCAACCCGGCCGAGGTGCGGATGGCCGAGCTTCTGCGCCACCAGCCCTATGCCAACCCGAAGCGGATTCGCGACTACATCCCGTATTTCCGGCATATCCAGGCCAAGTTCTATGAGATGACCGAGGATTACCGCGACCCCAGCCATGCCTATGATGAGGTGATCGCGGAACTCGTGGCGGGCGGCTGGGACGGCTATCTGTCCAGCGAGTATGAGGGCAATCGCTGGATCCAGGACGTCCAGCCCGTCGACAGCCGCGAACAGGTGCGGCGCCAGCATGTCATGTTCGAGCGCCTGATCGCGCAAGCCGAAGGAGCCCGTTGATGTTCGACAAATATCTGATCGTGGACGACAGCCTGCGCAACGTGGGCCCCGCCGACGCCCCCACCGGCTTCGCGTTCGAGGCCAAGCTCGGCTATTATCGCGGCCTCGGCCTGTCGATGATCGAGGCGTTGGACATCAAGATCGACGGCGAGCCCGTCGACCGCGGCGCCGTGCGGTTCGACGAGGGCAAGGGGCCGCTGACGCTCGACGAGATGGAAACCGCCTATGACCGCCGATGGCCGTTCGGCGCGGCCGCGACGATCACCGTCGAGCGGCCCGGCGGGCTCGCGCCGGGTGAGCATCACCTGGCGTTCACCGAACGGCTTCGCGTGTCCTACATGCCGTTCCCGTCGATGAACGCGGACGAGAAGACGCTATCGATCTAATCGCGCCCGGGATCGGCCCTGCCCTGCCTCCCACGATGCTATGCCGCGTGGGAGGCCGGGCTCGGTCTTCTTCAGGTCGCGGCAATCGCCGCCCCGCGCGGGCTCTCACGCCGAAGCAGCGCCGCAATCGCGACCAGCATGCCGGCGAAGGCGGCAAGACCGGCGGCGGCGAACGTCGCCTGCATGCTGCCGGTCGCGGACTGCACCACCGTGACGATGGGCGGGCTCAAGAACTGGCCGAGGAAGAAGCATCCCGTCCAGACGCCCATGCCGCGCCCGCGATGGGCGGGCGGAAGGTCGCGCTGTGCCCAGGTGATGAGCGTGGGGATCATCATCCCCACCCCGGTCTGCTGAAATACCACGCCCGCCGCCATCCATTTCCAGTCTGGCGCGACGCCGATCAGGCACAGCCCCGCGCCCACGAGCGCCAGCAGGAGGACGAACGCGACTTCCGAGCGGCGCTTGCCGACGAGCCAGAAGATTCCGGCCCCCAGCGATACGCCAAGGCTGGGCAGGAACGTGATGCGACCAAGCTCGTCCGAGGATCGTATGCCGACCTCCCGAAAGGCGAGGCCGCCGTTGACCGCATAGACATAGTAGATGATCGACGAGAGCAGCGTCACCGCGCCGATCAGCGCGATCTTCCTCGCGGGAAAGGCGGGCTTGTCCCGCGGGGCCTCTCCCACCGCAGCGTGCGACGTGTCGACCGCCGGCTCGAAGACGAAGGCGAGCATCGCCAGGAAAATCGGGAACGCGGCGAGGTAGATCAGGAACACCCCGTTCCACCGCATCGCCGTCAGATAGCCGGCCCCGAGGATCAGCGCGCTGCCGACGAACGGGCCGACCATGCCCTGGATACTCAGCCAGTGCCGGCGTCCCCCCTCGTCCCAATAATCGGCGATCAGCGTGTTGACCGTCGTCAGGATGGCCGCCTTCGCGATCCCGAGCGCGAGGCGCGACAGGAACATCGTGTCGAGATCGGTCAGGAGGAACGGCGCGGTCCCGGCGATCGCGTAGAACAGCGTAGACCAGACGACCATCGCGCGCCGACCGAAGCGGTCGATGAGCGCGCCGGCGAAGGGCGCGATCATCGCGATCGCCAGACCCGGCGCGGTGACCATCCACGGCACCTTCCAGCTTGCCGTCGGATCGCCCTGGAAATGATCGATGATCGACGGGACCGCGGGAAACATCGAAACCACGGCGATCATCGGCAGAAAGCCGGCAATCGTCACGGTAAGGCCCTGCGACACGCCGGCCCGGCGCTCTCGTACGTGCTGCAACCGGCTCATCAAGCCTCTCCCGACCCCTGTCGCTCGCATTAAGGCGGCGCGAGGCTTGCCTGTAATATATCACGAGATTGAGGGCCGCAAGCGTTCGGAAGGCTCGAAAGGCTTCAATTGCCGTGGGGGTAGTCGAATCCCTTCTCGACGATCACCTCCGCAATCTTCCGACGACTGATCTCGATGAACGCGCGCGCGTCGTCGGCGGACGGGATCGCCCCGTCGAACCGGGTCGTCAGCGCGAAGATCGCCCGCACATCCTCGCCATGGTGGCTGATGGAATAGAAGATGCGATCGAGTTCGGCCGACAGCTTGCGATAGATGGCCTGAAGCTGGGCATTGCGAGTCGCCTCGACCAGCAGGTCGAAGCGTTGCCGAGACAGTTGTATCCACTTTTCCGTATCGAGCTTCGGCCGGTTGATCGCGCGCTCGTGCGCCTGCTTCAGGGTATCGAGGCGCGCCGCTTGATCCGGCGCGATTCGCTCTGACGAAAGTTGGAAGATCAGCGGCGAGATCACCCCCCAAACCGCGAAAAAGTCATCGACCGACTTCAGCGTGAGTCCCGCGACGCGATAGCCGCGGCGCGGGATCGTCTCGACCAGCCCGTCGTGGTTGAGGCGGTCCAGCGCCTCCCGCACGGGCATCGCGCCGAAGCCGATTTCACTCGCGATCTCCCGCTCGGTGAAGCGCATACGGGGCGGCATCTTCAGCGACACGATCCGCTGCCGAAGCAGCGCATAGGCCTGATCGGCGAGCGTCTGCTTGCGCCCTTCGCCCTCCGTCATCAGTCACCTCCCGCCCGGCTTCGTTCGATTGCCGGATGTGGCCTTCCATCAAAGCTCTGACAAGCGTTCACGCCCCGACCGAATTGACGGGCCGTACTCCGTGATATATCAGAAGTGTTGTCCAGCCGTCGTGTCGGCGCTCAATCCGCAGCCGTTTGAAGAGGTCGAGATGCCGGAGTGCAAAAAGGTTCTGATCGTCGGCGCGGGGATCGGCGGCCTGTGCACGGCGATCGCGCTCGCCCGGATCGGCGTCGAGGTCGACGTCATCGACATCAAGCCGGACAACGCCGTGGCCGGCGTCGGATGGGGATTGCGGACGAACGGCCTGCGCGCGCTGCGCGAGATCGGCCTGCTCGAGGATACGCTCGCCATCGGGTTCCCGACGCCGCCGCTTTCCTATTACGACCGGCAGGGGCGCCATGTCGTCGACATTCCCTATGGGCGGCATTTCGACGGCATGCCCAACAACGTCCAGCTGCCGCGCACGGGCTTCCTGGAGATGGCCAGCGCCCGCGTCCGCGAGCATGGCTGCTCGATCCGGATGGCGACGACCGCGGTCGATATCGAGCAGGACGACACCGGCGTGACCGTCGAGTTCAGCGACGGATCGACCGACCGCTACGACCTTGTCATCGGCTTCGATGGGATCAATTCGAGCATCCGGGGTTATCTATTCGGCGACCGCTATGTCCCGGTGCGGAGCGGCGGCGTCGCCTGGCGCGCGCCGGTCCCGGCGCCGGAGACGCTGAAGGGCGCGCTCTTTTGCCACGGGTTCGGCGGGAAAGTGGGCTTTGTGCCGCTGGCCGGCGGCATGATGTACGTTATTGTCACCCATTTTGAGGCCGGCCGCCCCCGTCATGACCGCGCGGCATTCCCGCAGATCATGCACCGGGTCGCGCGGGACATGATGGGCGATTCCCCGTTCATGGCGGAGTCGATCGAGTCGCTGCTCACGGCCACCAACGTTGCCTACACGCCGCTGGATACGGTGATGGTCCCCTATCCCTGGTACCGCGGGCGGGTGATGATCATGGGCGATGCCGCGCATGCCATGACGCCCTATCTCGGATCGGGTGCGGCGATGGCGATCGAGGACGGCGTCGTCTTTGCCGAGCTGCTGCAGAGCGGCGATTCGCTCCACGACGTGCAGACCCGCTTCATGGCCCGGCGGTACCCGCGGGTGAAGACGATCTGGGATACCTCGCTCCAGATGATGCACGAGGAATTCGATTCCGCGACCCCCGAGGCACTCGACCGGCGCCTGGCGCACTTGGTGAACGAGGAGCCGGCCGCCCTCGATTACGTCCACCGCATCCTGGAAAGCCCTTACTGATGACCGACCAGCATATCGCAAAGCTGTCCGTCGATGCGGCGATTTCGACCGGCCCGATGCGGCAGCTTCAGGGCACGACGGGCATTCCTGTGCCCGCGCAAGGCGCGGAAAGCGTGCCCGACATTTCGGACGTGTGGAAGGCCTCGGCGCTGTCGCTCGTGCGCAGTTACGACTGGGTCTCGCGGCTCGACACGGTCGACAATCCGGCCAGCCTGTTTCCCGACTGGTCGGCCGATCCCGCCGATCCGGCGAGCTACAACTTTGCGGGTACGGACGCCTGGGTCCGGCAGACGCGGGCGCTCGGCGCGGAAATCCTCTTCACGATCGCCAGCGAGATCCCGTCGAACAAGCAGCCGGCCCGCGACCTCCCGAAATACGAGCAGGTCGTCGAAAACATCGTCCGGCACTATGTCTGCGGGTGGGGCAATGGCTTCGACCGGGCGGTCAGCCATTGGGAGTTCGGGGACCAGCCCGATTTCGGCGCGCTGCACTTCGCTGGGACGCCGACGCAGTTCTACGAGATGTACGCCGCCGCCGCACGGGCGGTGAAGCGCGTCGATGCCGATCTGAAATTCGGGGGACCGTGCATCGCGTTCCCGCTCAATGAAGGGCCGTATCGCGAAGGCTTGCTTGAGTTCATCAAGGACGGGTCGCTGCCTTTGGATTTCCTGTCCTGGATGTGGTACGGCGACAATTCGCGTGATCCGATGGACTTTCGCAGGATTGCGGCAGAGGTCCGCGCGCTCCTCGACAGTCATGGCTTCGGCGAGACCGAGCTCGTGCTTTCCTACTGGAGTATGACCGGCATTCCGACCGCTCAATTCACGGACCCGGACAACGCGGCGTTCATCGCGGCGGCGGCGATCTACATGCAGGATTCGGCGGTCGACAAGGCGATCTTCTTCCGCGCCGATACGGGCGCTGATTTCCACTACAACTTCCGGGACCCGGCCGGGATCTTCGAGGCCGACGGCGGGGAAAACGCCAGAACCGGCGCCTTCCGGCTGGTGGGTCAGACGCTGGCCGCGACGGAGCGCCTGGCGGTCAACGGCGGGGACGAGAACGGGTTCGCGGTACTTGCCGGCCGCACCGCCGATCGTGACAGCGTGCGCATCCTGATTGCCAACTATGCGATCCCCGCGCCCTATCTGATCGCCCGGGATCGCGACGTGTTCGAGTTTCAGGTGCCGATCGGCTCGGTGCGGACGGACATGTCGCTCAACGTCCCGCCGCGACGAGTGGACGCCGCAAGCGCCGGCTACACCGGCTATGCGCTGGAGGTCGGCGGCCTTCCCTGGGGCGACGGTCCGTATAGGGTCGTTCGGTACCGGGCGGACGCGGGGCACCGCGGTGAACGACTGGACGCCCACGAAGGCAAAGGGTCTACCGTCAAGCTGACCGGAGACCTGCCCGCGCCGGGTGTAGAGATGATCGAGATCGTCCGGGCCACCTAGCGGCGTATCGCGCCCGTCCTTTCGATGCGGAAACGACCAAAGTCCGTGGCCTGTCAAAATCGCGGGGAGGGGGTTCGGTCCTTGTTCCGTCGATCCGCGACGTAGCTCTGGCCGTTCTCTTCCGCTCGCACGATGTCGAACAGGCCGACCGGTTCGAACAGCTTGGAAAAGCTGCGTGCGCCGTAGTTTCTGGGGTCGATCGGTGCCTGCCGCTTGACGGCGTTTCCTGCCGCACCGAGCGGCGCCCAGCCATCTTCGCCCGCCGTCGCCTGCACGGCGCCCCTCAAGACAGCGCCAAGCTTCGCATCCTGACTGAGCGGCTTGGCGGGCTTCGGTTCGCTGGCGTCGGTCCGGGCGGGCTTTGCCGTCGCGGCGACACAGGCGGCGGCGCGGGCTCGGCCTTGCCGACGGGATTGTCCTCCTCGCCCAGCCGATCAAGATACAGGAAGGTCGTACACGCATTGGCGAAGGGGTCCGGGGTCTTGCGCTCGCCGAAACCGTACACGTCGTGCCCATTGGCGCGAAGCTGCATTACAAGCGGCGTGAAGTCCGCGTCGCTCGAGGCGACGCAGAACGCGTCTCACGTTCTGTAACCGAGGTCGAGCGGGACAACTAAAAGGCCGAACGACCCACTTTGGGTTGTTTCAACGCCTTCGCAAGCAATCCAAAACCGGCTGTTCTTTCATCGCCCAGGCGCGTGTCGATCAAAAGCGTTTGAGGACCCGAACGGCCGCTATGGCAGCATAGTGGAATGCTCGACCTTAACGTGTTGCCTTCAGCCCACTGCGAAAGGCAGCCCGCGGGTAGCGCGCCCCGTAAGCACGAGCGCGGCATTCGCCACCGCCGGTGCAATCGGCGGCACGCCTGGCTCGCCCATGCCGGTCGGCGGCGTCGTTCGCGGCAGGATATGGGTTTCGACTGCGGGCATCTCGCTCATGCGCAGGATGGGGTGCGTGTCAAAATTCGTCTGTTCGACGATCCCGTCGCGAAGCGTGATCTTTCCATGCAGCGCCGCGGATAGGCCGAAGCCGATGCCGCCCTCCATCTGCGCGCGGATCTGGTCGGGGGCGACGGCGATGCCGCAATCGACCACGGCGACCACGCGGCGGACGATGGGGCGCCCCCCGTCCATCCGGACTTCCGCGATCTGGCCGACGGTCGTGCCGAACGCCTCGTGTACCGCCATTCCGCGCGCCCATCCCGCTTCGATCGGTCGGCCCCATCCGCCCTTTTCGCACAGCGTGTCGAGCACCTCGATACGCCGGGTCGCCCCGGCGCGAGCGTAAAGCTGGCGGCGATAGGCGGCCGGATCGCGGCCTAGGCGACGCGCGAGCTGGTCGATGACATGCTCCATGACCATGGCGCTGTGCGAATGACCGACCGATCGCCAGAACGAGACCGGCACGCCGATGTCGGGCGTATAGAGCTTGCCATCGATCGTGCGCGCGGTCGACAGATAGGGGGAGTCCGCCATGCCCTCGACCGCCTGCGCATTGCCGCCGACCGGCAGCAGCGCCTGGCACACCGATCGGAAGCGCCACTGGTCGGGCAGACCGTCGGCGCCGAGCGCGACCGCGACGCGGTGGTGCGACATGGGGCGGTAATAGCCGCCGGTCAGGTCGTCCTCGCGCGTCCAGATCAGCTTGACCGGTCGTCCGCGGGTACGGCGGGCGATGCGGACTGCCTCGACGATATAGTCGGCGGGCAGGATGCCGCGGCGGCCGAACGATCCTCCAGCCGGAACGACCTCTACATCGACCTTGCCCGGCAGGGTCAGCGCGGCGCGGGCGGCCTGCACCTGCTCGACGATCGGCAGGTGCGAGCCGGAGGTTAGCTTGACGTTCCAGCGGTCCACCTGCGCCACGCAGTCGAGCGTTTCCATCGGCGCGTGCGCGAGATAGGGAAAGTCGAAGGCGAACTCGATCGCATCTGCGGCGGGCACCGCGCCCTCACCCCGCATCGCGAAATCTTCCGGCGACAGGTCCGACCGCCCTTCGGCAATATCGTGGTATTGGCGCTGAAGGTCTGCGCTCGACCGCTTTTCGGCGGCACGGTCGTCCCATTCGATCCGAAGTGCTTCGCGGCCGCGGCGTGCGGCGATCGTCGTTTCCGCAACGACCGCCACGCCCGTCTCGATCGCAAAGGCGTCCACGACCCCCCTCACCCGCCGTGCGTCCGACACGTCGTATCGGGCGATCCGGCCGCCGAAGCGCGGGCTGTGCGCGACCATCGCGATGAGCATGCCCGGGTGCCGTACGTCCTGGGCATAGCGTTGCGCGCCAGTCGATTTGGGCAGGCTGTCCTTACGCCGCACGCGATCGGTGCCGATCAGCCGGTACGCGTCCGGCGTCTTCAGCCGCGGGGTCTGCGGCGGGGTCTGGCGAGCGGCATCGGCAAGCAATTCGCCGAACGTCGCCTGTCGGTTCGAGGCAGCGTGGAAGACGACACCGTCGCGTACCTCGATCAGGCGGCGCGGCACCTGCCAGCGCAGCGCGGCGGCATCGACGAACATCGACCGGGCGGCCGCCCCGGCCGCACGCATCAGGTCCCAGTTCGATGCGATCGAATTCGAACCCGCCGAACCCTGAAGACCATAGGCCCGGAAATTGCTGCGTGCGTCGATCACGCGAACCCGTGTCCAGTCGGCATCGAGCTCTTCGGCGACGATCGCCGCGATGCCCGCATGAATGCCCTGGCCGAGTTCCTGCTGCCGGTTGACGATCGTCACCTGCCCATCGGGATCGATGCGGATGAAGGCACCGAAGGCGCTTTCCGGTGGGTCCTTGCCCCCACCGGAAAGAATAGCGCCGCCGATCTCGGCCGGATGGGTTGCGGCATAGCCGACAATCATCGCGCCGCCCGCCAGCGAGCCGCCCAGGATCAGCCGCCGCCGCGTCATCGCGAAGCCGCGCGGGCCATTGGCTTGGTCGGTCATCCGTCCCTCCCTCACGCGGGGCATCGTGCACCCGTTTCCAGCCAGGCGGCGATAAGCGCCCCGAACTCGGTCTGCGTACCCGGCGCAGGCGCGCGGTCGCCGCCGGGATGCCAGGCCCAGCCGACCAGCTCATCCTCGGCCATATGGCGCCGCAATTCGTCCCGGCTCATGTGCGAGCGCACCGGATCCAGGATTTGCCGACAGATCTGGCCGAGCGACTGATCCTCCCAAGCCATCTCCGCGGGGGCGAGCCGCCAGTTCGGGCTGCCCGGCACACCAGCCGCGTCGACATTGCGGTCGCGGTGACAGGTCGCGCAACGCAGCACCGGCTCGCCGCCCCCGTCGGGACCGCGCATGACCGCCGGCAAATGGGGGCGCATCGCGTCGGTCTGATTGGGTCGATCGCTTCGCGGGTGGCAGTTCAGACAGCGCGGGTGCTGGATCACGCGCCCCGCTTCTCGAAACAGCGCGATCGATCGTGCCGCCGGATCGTCGATCGACCTGAATGCCGCGACCGGGCGCAGCGAGACGCGATCCACCTCTGCCGACGCAATCGGAATCACGCTCGGGGCGGGCATGGTGCGCGGCCGAAGCAACAGCGCGACCGTCAGGATCAGGCTGGCGACGACGATCGTCAGCAGGGCGAGGCAGCCGATCCGCCGGCGCCGACGGGGACGCGCACTCACGTCGAAGTCGCCGTCGCGCGTGCTGCATCGTGGATGGCTGCACGAATGCGGGTGTAGGTCGCACAGCGGCACAGGTTACCGCCCATCGCCTGGTCGATGTCCGCGTCCGTCGGCTGCGGCGCGGCGCGCAGCAACGCGATCGCGCTCATGATCTGTCCCGACTGGCAGAAGCCGCATTGCGGCACATCGCGCGCGACCCAGGCGGCGCGGATCGCATCGGCCTCCGGCCCGACGGCGCCTTCGATGGTCGTGATCGCCGACGCGCCGACCGCGTCGATCGGAAAGGCGCAGGATCGCACCGGTTGCCCGTCGATATGGACGGTGCAGGCCCCGCATTGCGCGATGCCGCAGCCATATTTGGTGCCGGTAAGGCCGAGCGTGTCGCGCAGCACCCACAAGAGCGGGGTGTCGCCGTCGTCATCGACACGCGCGATCCGGCCATTGACGTCGAGTTCGATGGGCATGTTCGGTCCTGCCTGTCCTGCCAATGGCGTGATTTAGCGCGCGGTCGGCGCGTGCATGAACGCCGAATCCTTCACAAGATTTGCCCGATCCTGCGATGCGGCGGTCATGCCAGCCCTCGCCCGGCGGCATAGGGGAGCGCGGCGATCAGAACGCTGAAGACCAGACGGACCGTCACGAACAGGCGCACGTCCGCCCGGTGCAGCGCCCGGCCATGATCGGGCGATTCCAGCAGCAGGAGTGCGGTCACAGCCGCCGCGACGACGGCACCCGTCGCCGCGATGCCGATGCCGGCCGCCCCGCACAGGAACGGCAGAATGATGAGGCCGATCTGGTTGCTGACAAGCACGCCGGCGCTGTCCGCACTCACCCGACCACCTCCGCCCGGCGCGAAAGGCAGAAGACGGTAGCCGGCGGCAGGTTTCGCCACGTTCGGCCGACCCGGCGTGCGCTCAGGTCGAGGCGATCGAGCGTCGCATCGCCGACCGAACAGCGCCGACCATAGGTGAAGAGATAGAAGTGGGCGCCGGGCTGCATCCGGGCAAAGGCCGCACGCAGGATCGCCTCGACTGTCGGGACCGGCATGTTGAGCAGCCCCAGGCCACAAACCGTCGCGGCAAAGCGCGTCCCGTCCTCGAACCTGGCAGCGTCGCTGGCGATGACCGTGGCATCCGGCCAGCGCTGCGACAACCGTACCGCGAGCGGGGCGTCGCGCTCGACCAGTACCAGGTCGCGCTCGGGGATGCCGCGGGTAAGCAGCGCGGGCACGAAGGCGCCGGTCCCGCTGCCCAGTTCCAGCACCGGCCCCCGATCGATCTCGCGCGTGATGAGCGCAGCGAGGGCGCTGCCCGAGGGAGTGATCGACGCGACTGCACGCGGATTGCGCAGCCAGCGCGCTAGGAACAGGAGCCGATCGCCAAGCGGGCGGGCGGGGCGCGGGTGTGCGATGGAGCAGCTCATTTCAGGCCCCCTTTCCCTCGTTGTCGGCAAAGATCGGCGCATCCGAAAACACGCGGCAAAGGTCCCCTTGAGACCAGCCGGCCTGCATCGCCGCGGCGACGAGCACCCGGCGACCGGCAGCATCGCCGCGGGCCAGCGAGGCACTGATCGCACGCAGTATCTCGAGCCGTGGGTCGCCCAAAGGGCGTCGCACGCGCAGACCGGCAATTCGGGATAGCCAGCCACGCCGATGCGGCAGGATCGCAGCCGGCTCTCCCGGCAGTCGGCCGATCGCGATTGCGGTCGCGGCTAGGATGCGGATCGAACGGTCCATCGCGTGTCCCCTTCAGAACCGGTAGGCAAGCGTCAGGCCGCCGAGCGGCTGCCAGCGGCTTCCCGCCTCGGTGATCGGACTGTCGGCCGCATCGCCGACCAGATAGGCGGCCCCGACACGGCCGATCACGCCGAGATGGCGGCTGAAATAGTGACCGGCGGAGATGCCCGCGCCGACATCGCGGAATCCCGACCCGGGGCGAAAGCGTGGGAGGCCGCTCGCCGCGGCATCGGCAGCGGAGATGCCGAAGTAGGTCCGCATATGGTCGGCATCGGCCCAACTGGCCTGGAGATCGAACCCGGCGAAGCTGTCGCGGCTGCGGAGTGCCGCATAGCCGGCGGTAGCGGTGGCGACCATGCCGTTGCTGGTGCCCGATACGTCGTGAAGGAGCGTGAGTTCGGTCGAAAGCGACCCCTGACCAAGGGCGTCGCCGCCGAAGCGATAGCCGACATAGCCGCCGACCTCGACGCCGATGTCGATGGTCGGCAGCAATCCGACGGGGCCATCCGCGTCGCGCCGGTCGAGACGCGCGCCGACCACCGGCCCGATCGACAGGCGCGGATCTGCAGCGAGATCCACGCGGCCACGCAGCCCCCTGGCTTCGACGGATACGCCGCCGACGCGGATGTCGGCGAGGACGAACGGAATAGCCCGCACGCCGTCGGCACCGTCATAATCGGGCGCGACCCCGAGACCGAGAGCGACCTGGCCTCGCGGACGGGCGTCGGATGCATCCTGGGCGACGGCAGCGGCAGACGGAACAAGGGCGAGCGCGGTCGCCGCGCATGACAGAGCGCGCATGAGGTTATCCTTGTGACAGGGGGGTGGCCACCACGAACGGCCGGGAGGGACCTGTTTCCGCCCATGGTGGCCATGGGTGGCCGGGGGATGGAACCGGCACCCAAGCGTCTCGGCCCCGGCATCACCGCCGATCGCCGAAAGTGAATTTTTTGCGCACGGCGATCGTCAGGCGACCTGGCCGGTTCGGATCCTTCACATTCCCGGATCAAATCCGTTTCAGCATCGCACCCGATTCTCGGATCATGCCACACGTGCGATTTGAATGTTGTCTCGCTAGGACCTCGGATCGTCGGCGAACGGAGACAAAAGAAACAGACTGGGATAGATGAAGACTATTCGCCAATCCCGCTTCGGTGCAAAGCTGTATTTCGATACCTTGCTCTTTGTCTTTCGACGCCGGCTTGACGTATCGCCGTCTTCTGTCATAGCTCAATCACCTGGCTTGTTCGGACATGCTCAAGCTAGAAGGATCGGTCGATGACCAGAATGCCGAATTCCGCAGAAATTTTGCCTTTTCCTCCACGTCGGCCGGACGACCGGCGTGCCACGCCCCCTGCGTTGATGACCGCGGCGATGGAGCTGGTCGACGCGCGCGGCGGTGGCCAGGGTCGATTCGAGACCGGCATGCCGGGCGTCTATCTCGTCCGATCGTTCCAGACGTTCATCCCGGTGCCGAACATGTACCGCCCGTCGCTGTGCGTTGTGTTCAAGGGCGAGAAGGAGATTCTGTTCGGCGAGACGACGCTCAATTACCGCGAGATGGAATGCCTCGTGGTGAGCGTTGAGGTTCCGGCGATCGGGCGGATGGTCGACGCCTCGCCGGAGCATCCGTATCTTGGCCTCACCATCGAGTTCGATACCGCGATCCTGCGCGACGTACTCCAGCAGCTTTCCGACCCGCCCGTCCCCAATTCGAAGCTCAGCGCCTGTGTCTTCGTCGGTCGGGTGGACGAGCCGCTCGCCGACTGCCTCACGCGCCTCGTGCGGCTGATGAGCAATTCCGCGGCAATCCCCGTCCTGTTCCCCGCGATCATGCGTGAGCTCTATTACTGGCTGCTCAACGGTCCTTATGGCGGCGAGCTTGCGAAGCTGGCGGTCCCCGAAACCCATGCAGAGCGGGTGGCGCGCGCGATCAATCATATCCGCGACCATTTCAGCCAGCCGCTGCGCGTCGAACAGCTTGCCGATGTCGCGGGCATGAGCCCGTCCTCGTTCCATACGCACTTCAAGGCGATGACGTCGATGACGCCGGTTCAGTATCAAAAGCAGCTCAGGCTGCTCGAAGCGCGGCGGCTGATGCTGTCGGATGCGGCGAACGTGTCGGAAGCCGCCTATCAGGTAGGCTATGAAAGCGCGTCGCAATTCAGCCGTGAATATACCCGGTCCTTCGGCACCGCGCCCAAGCGCGACGTCCTGAACTTCCGCGCGTTGATGGCCCAGGCGGTCCCGCGCTGATTGCGTAGGATCGGGCAAGTAAGTTGCCGCTTCCGGCATGGTGTTCCAGCCCGCCGTCCGTAGCTTCGTCGCATCAGCCGAAAGGCGCTTCGATGATGGAGAACGAGCATGGCGCGCTGGACCACAGCCGATATCCCCGACCTTTCTGGCCGCGTGGCGGTCGTTACCGGCACGGGCGGGATCGGGCTCGAAACGTCGGTCGCGCTTGCGGCGGCGGGGGCGACGACGATCGTCGCGGGCCGCAACCCGATGAAGGGGGCAGCGGCGGTGGACCGTATCCTACGGGCGGTCGCCGGCGCGAAAGTCGGCTTCGAGCAACTAGACCTCGCCGACCTGGAGTCGGTCGCTGAGGGTGCTGCGAACCTGCGCGCCCGCCTCGGTCGGCTCGACATTCTCGTCAACAACGCCGCCGTGATGGTGCCGCCGATCCGCCACGTGACGAAGGACGGCTTCGAGCTTCAGTTCGCGACCAATTATCTCGGGCATTTCGCGCTGACGGCGCAATTGCTGCCCCTCCTGGCAACAACGACGGGATCGCGCGTCGTCTCGCTATCGAGCGTCGCGGCGCCGCGAGGCACCATCGGGTTCGACGACCTGCAATTTGCAAAGGCGTACAAGGCGGCGCGTGCCTATGCGCAGTCGAAGCTGGCCTGTCTGATGTTCGCATTCGAGCTGCAACGGCGCAGCGACGCATCGGGCTGGGGCATTTCCAGTTTCGCCGCGCATCCCGGCATTTCGCGAACCGACCTGATTCACAACGGTGCCGGCCCGCGCAGCATTGAGGGTCGGGTACGGTCACTGATGCCGTTCCTGTTCCAGCCGGCGGCGCAGGGCGCGCTCCCCAGCCTGTTCGCGGCGACCGCGCCGGATGCGCAGCCGGGTGCCTATTACGGTCCCGACGGGCTTGCCGGATTGCGCGGTCATCCGACGCTGGCAAAGGTGCCCCCGCAGGCGCTCGACGAAGCGGTGGCCGCCCGGCTTTGGGATGCTTCCGAGCGTCTGTCCCGAACCTCCTTCGCGCACGATCCGGCACGACCGCAGTCTGCGGCCGCCTGAAACGATCGGGGAGGACGATCGATGTCGATGATCACCACTGCGTTCATGCTGCTGGCGTCGCAGCGCGTGCAAAGCCCGTCTGTGCGAGCGGATGCGCCGCATGGGGTTTCGCGATCCGATACGAACTGCCACGATGACGAAACCGGCCCGATGCGTCGCCCGTGTCCAACGGCGATGCCGGATCACGGGCTAGATCCCCATCGCGGCGCGACATGACCGAGGCTGGTTCGCCATCGCCCCTTGCGGGCCGGCGGGCGGCAGGATTGCTCGCGGCCCTGTTTCTGGTCAGTGCCTTTGCGCAGATCGATCGAATCCTCCCGTTCATCCTCGCCGAAGCGATCAAGGCGGAACTGGGGCTCAGCGATACCCTGATCGGGCTTCTGACCGGCCTTGCTTTCGCCTTCTGCTACGTACTGCTTTCGCTGCCGATGGCGCGGCTGTCCGATCGCGGTTCTCCGCGGATCGTCCTGGTTGGCTGTATGCTGGTCTGGAGCGCGATGACGGCCCTTGGCGGGGCGGCGACCGGATTCGTCACATTGGCCGCGACGCGTCTCGGCGTGGCGATCGGTGAAGCAGGCGCGGTACCGTCCAGTCATGCGATCATCGCTCGTAGGATCGGCCCCGAACGGCG
This sequence comes from uncultured Sphingomonas sp., assembly GCA_913775315.1. Lineage (GTDB taxonomy): Bacteria > Pseudomonadota > Alphaproteobacteria > Sphingomonadales > Sphingomonadaceae > Sphingomonas. The sequence goes on from CAJYIX010000009.1 coordinate 19,005, forward strand.
CGGGTTCGCAATCGGCATCTTCTCAATGGGCATCCCCGTGGGAACGATGCTGGGCTTCGGACTTGGCGGGTGGATCGCCGAGACCTCCGGCTGGCGTGCGGCGCTGACCGCGGCTGGCGGCGCCGGCATATTGATCGGCATCGCGACCTCTTTCGCGACCGGGGCGACGCCGCCCATCCCACGTCCTGTGGAAGCCGCCTCGTTCCGCCGCGAAAGCGCGGGTCTGGTTGCCGATCCCCCTTTTCGCGCTCTGCTTGTGCTTGCTGTCTGCATCGGCTTCGCGGCGCCGCCATTCTACGCCTTCGCAGCGCCGTTCCTGATCCGGGCCCACGATTTCAGCACGGCGCAGGCGGGGCTGGTGTTCGGATTGTCGCAAGGCGTCCTCGGCGCGGTCGGGACGGTGCTCGGGGGAAGGCGCTTCGACCGCGTGGCTCGAACGCCAGGCTCATCGCTGTTCCGGGCTCCGATGCTCGCGTTTGTCGTGGCCGGCCTCGCGCTGGCCGGCGCGCTGGTCGTGGGACAGCCATGGTTGGCGTTGGTCCTGATGATGCCGGCGATGTTCGCCTTCGCCTTCACGCTGCCCTTCGCCTTTGGTGCCGCGCATCGGATCGCCGGCCCCGGCAGGGAGGCGATCGCCTCTAGCCTGGCGATGATCGCGTCGGGGCTGATCGGACCAACGCTCGGCCCGCTTCTCGTCGGCGCCGCCAGTGACGCGGCGGCCGGCATGGGCGCGGCCAACGGCCTCGCCTACGGCCTGATGCTGGTACCCTTGGCGTGCGCTGCCACGGTCGCCGCCTTTCGCCGCGCGGATCGCGCGCTCGATCCTGACTGACCGTCAAAACCGAACTGTCGTCGCGATCAGCGACAGCCCGATCACACATTTGGAGAATTGCCATGCGGAATGCCCCTGTCGCCCTCGTCACCGGCGCGAACCGAGGGATCGGTTTCGAGATCGCGAAAGGCTTGGTGGCCGCAGGATACGCCGTCTTGATCGGTGCGCGCAGCGCCGAGCGGGCAACGGAGGCGGCGGCCTTGCTGGGCGAGCAAGCGCGCGGGCTGCACCTCGACGTGACCGACCCGGAATCGATTGCCGCTTCCGCGAACCATATTCGGGCGGATTTCGGTCGGCTCGACGTTCTCGTTCAGAACGCTGCCATTGCGGCCGCGGCAGGTAGGTCGTTCGCCAACGGAGAGGCTCTCGCCGCTGCCCATCGTCCAAGCGTCGTTTCGCTCGCCGAGATGCGCGAGGTCTGGGACACCAACGTCTTCGGCGTTCTTGCCGTCTATCAGGCCATGGTACCGATCCTGAAAGACACCCCGGGTTCGCGGATCGTGAATGTCTCCAGCGGTATGGGCTCGCTCACCTTGGCATCAGACAAGAGCCAACCGGTAAGGCAGTTTTTCGACGCCGCCTATTCGGGGTCGAAGACTGCACTGAACGCATTGACGGTGGCGATGGCCATCGAACTCGAGCCCTTTGGCATCAAGGTGAACGCGGTTTCCCCCGGTCACACGAGGACCAGGCTTACCGGATTTTCCGGCACCGATACACCGGCGCAAGGCGCTGAAGAGGCCATCAGGCTGGCGTTGACCGAGGCTGATGGGCCCACCGGCGGGTTCACGCACGCCCTGATGGGGACACTCCCCTGGTGAGCAAGATACTCGTCGAACTGCCGCTTCGAAAGCGTGTCAGAGCGCCTGAAGGGACGCTCGCTTCGTCATCCTCGGCGTTCAACAGCGGGATGCTCCGGTCCGACGAGCGGACAATGGGGGAGGCCTTTATCATGCCCGCTTATCTCGCATTTTCGGCAATTGTAAGCGAGCAAGCCTACCGATAGGCGGTCGGCTTTCGAACCCGCCATGCCGCGGCGGAGCCCTGCGCGCGGGCGAAGCCGTGCTTTCAGGCCCCCGGACAAAATCTGCGGACTGAATTCATATCGAATGTGTAGGATATGGGCATGATGCCTGTAGCGACGCACGACGCCGGTCGCCGCTTGATCGAGTGGCCCACGCTAATCCTCGCATTCGCCATTTATGGCTGCTGGATCGCGTTGGTCCTGGCGCATGCCGCGCTGCCGATGCCGGTCGCCGCCGCGGCGGGGGCGTGGCTGATCGCGTGGCACGGCTCGCTCCAGCACGAGACGATTCACGGCCACCCGACCGGATCGAAGCGGATCAACGCGCTGATCGGCGCGGTGCCGCTGTCGCTCTGGCTGCCCTACGCCATCTATCGCGACAGTCATGAGGCGCATCATCGCAGCGACCACATCACCCACCCTCACCACGATCCCGAATCGCGCTATGTCGCCGAGGAATCGGGCTGGCGCTGGGCCGCGCGGCTTCAGGCGACGCTGATCGGGCGGCTGGTGTTCGGACCGCCGCTCTGCGTCCTGTCGCTGCTGCGCGACGAGGCGGCGCGCGTTCGACGGGCGCCGGGCGCGGTCCTTCGCGACTGGGCGCCGCACCTGCTGGCGGCCGCGGGGATCGTCGCGATGCTCGAAGGCTCGGGGTTCGGGACGCTCCGCTATGTCCTTCTCGTCGTCTGGCCCGGCACGTCGCTGTCGCTGCTACGCTCGTTCGCGGAGCACCGCGCCGACCTGCCCGGCCCCGCCCGCGCAGCGACGGTGGAGCGGGGCGGGCTGCTCGGCCTGCTCTATCTCAACAACCACCTGCATACCGCGCATCATGACCGGCCGGGACTCGCCTGGTACCGCCTGCCCGCCTATCACCGCGCGCATTGCGACCGGCTGACTGCGCAGGCAGGGCGGCCGCATCGCAGCTATGGCGAGATCGTGCGCCGCTTCGCCTTTCGCCCGCACGACCGGCTGACGCATCCGGGGCGCGGGGCATGAGCGTCGCCTCGCTCGGCATGTACGACCACCCGGCGCAGGGTTGGGCGAACGACGCGCTGTGGGCGGCGATCGCCGGCCACCTGCGCGAGGCGGGGATCGACGCGCCGGATGAGCTGGATCACCGCGCGGTCGAGGCGGTGTGGCGCGACCCCGACCTGCTCCTCGCGCAGGCGTGCGGCCTGCCGCTGGTCGCCGATCCCGAACTCGACCTGACCGTCGTCGCGGTGCCGAGCTATGCGGTCGCTGGGTGCGCGCCCGGCCGCCACCTGAGCCGGATCATCGTTCATGCCGATGACGACGCGGCGGACCTCGCCGACCTTCGCGGACAGGTGGCGGCGATCAACGCGCCGCTGTCGAACACCGGCGCGAACCTGTTGCGGGCGGCGTTCGGCGGTCTTCCGTTTTCGGACGTGAGGGTCACGGGCTCGCACCGCGCGAGCGTCGCGGCGGTGGCGGGCGGGAAGGCCGACGTGGCGGCGATCGACGCCGTGACGTTCGCGGCGCTCCGCCGCTACGAGCCCGAGGCGGTGACGCGCGTCCGCGTCCTGGCCGACACGGTATCGGTCCCTGCCCTCCCATTCGTCACCGCGCGGCGCACCCCGCCTGCGACCCGCGCGGCGCTACGCGAGGCGCTGGTCGCCGCCGCACACGACCCGGCGCTGGGGAAAGCGCGCGACGCGTTGTTCCTTGCCGATATCGTGCCCGCCAGCCGGCAGCGTTATGGCGAGGTCGCTCGCCTTGCCCGTGAAACCGCGCTCGCATGACCGTGGCTCCCGAGCACATCGTCGAGGCACTTGCCGCGATTCGCCGGGCCGCCCGCGGCGACGCCTATCCGCACGCTTTCCCCGACCGCACACGCGTCGCCGCGCTGGTGGAGGCGGTGTCGCACGCGCTCTATCCCGTGCGCCTAGGGGGCTGGCGCGGCGACCCGGCGGCGGAGGACGGCTTCGTCGCCGACCGCCTGGTCGAGGCGCTGGCCATCGTCGAGGAGCAGGCGGACGTGGAGCTCGCCTATTGGCAGGACGAGGCCGCCGACGATTTCGACCCCGAATTGCCGACACAGATCGCCGCGCTGTTCGCCGAGGAACTGCCCGATATTCGCCGCCTGCTCGACGCCGACCTCGCCGCCGCGCTGATCGGCGACCCGGCCGCGCGCAGCATCGACGAGGTGCTGATCTGCTATCCCGGTGCCGCCGCGATCCTGCATCATCGCATCGCCAACGCGCTCTATCGCCTCGGCGCGCCCATCGTCGCGCGCGTGGTTTCCGAACTCGCCAATGCGCGCACGGGAATCGACATCCATCCCGGCGCGACGATCGGAAGGAGCTTCTTCATCGACCACGGCACCGGCGTCGTGATCGGCGAGACCGCGATCGTGGGCGAGCGGGTGCGCCTCTATCAGCACGTCACGCTCGGTGCGCGCGCGCCGCTCGGCCTGTCGGCGGACGGCCCGCGGCAGCGGCTGGCGCGGCATCCGATCGTCGAGGACGACGTGACGATCTATGCCGGCACGACGATCCTGGGGCGCGTCACGATCGGGCGCGGTTCGGTGATCGGCGGCAATGTCTGGCTGCTGGACGACGTGGCCGCGGGCAGTGTCGTCGCCCAGCCGACCGCGAGCGTGCTGCCGATGGGCGAGGCCGACGACCTCAACGACCGCCTCCACGGGCGTTAGGCTGGGACGGGTTCCCCGTCCTGCACGAGGATAGCCGCCCGCTTCGCGACGATCGTCGGCACGACGATCTGCCCCGCGACGTTCACCGCGGTCCGGCCCATGTCGATGATCGGGTCGATCGCGAGCAGCAGCCCCGCCCCTTCGAGCGGCAGGCCCAGCGTCGACAGCGTCAGCGTCAGCATCACCGTCGCCCCCGTCAGCCCCGCCGTCGCCGCCGAGCCGAGGACGGAGACGAGCGCCACCAGCACCAGCTCCGCCGGCCCCAGATGGATGCCATAGAATTGCGCGACGAACAGCGCCGCGACCGCGGGATAGATCGCGGCGCACCCGTCCATCTTGGTCGTCACACCCAGCGGCACCGCAAACGCGGCATAGGCGGGCGGCACGCCGATCCGCTCGGCCGCCGCCTGCGTCACCGGCAGCGTCGCGATCGAGGAGCGGGAGACGAAGCCAAGCTGGATCGCCTGCCATGCCCGCGACAGGAAGCGGCCCGGCGACACGCCGTTCACCGCCAGCAGCGCCGGATAGACGACAAACAGCACCAGCCCGAGCCCCAGATAGACCGCGAGCGCAAAGCTGCCGAGCGAACCGAGCGTCCCCCAGCCATAGCGCACGATCGCATCGCCGATCAGCGCGGCGGTGCCGATCGGCGTCAGCCGGATGACCCAGGACAGCAGCCGGCGAAAGATCGCGAGCGCCGAGGCGTTGAACGACAGGAACGCCTCGCCCTTGTCACCGACGCGCACCGCCGCCGCACCGATCGCGATCGCCGCGACGATGATCTGGAGCACGTTGAAGCCGACGCTCGTCTTCGCCTTGCCGTCGGCGATTACCGTGTCGGCGCCGAGCCCGAGGAAGTTGACGGGCACGAGACCCTTCAGGAAGTCGAGCCAGCTCCCGCTCGTCGCCGGCACTGCCGCCGCAGCAGCGTCGACGCCGCTGCGCAGCCCGGGCTGAAGCGCGAGGCCGAGCACCAGCCCGATCGACACCGCGATCAGCGCGGTGATCGCGAACCACAGGAGCGTGCGCACCACCAGCTTGGCGGCGTCCTCCAACTCGCGCAGCGCCGCGACCGAGGCGACGATCGCGGTGAAGACGAGCGGCGGGACCAGCGCCTTGAGCAATTGCACGAACAGGCCGCCGATGGTGTGCAGCGCCTCGCCCAGCGAGGCGACGCCTGCTTCCCGCGCCAGCAGGCCGAGCGCGACGCCGACGACCATGCCGATGGCGACCTGCACCCCAAACGAAGGCAGGCGTACGCGCGCCGCCGGAAAAGTCTGGTCCGTCATGCTCGGAATGTAATTACCCCCCGCGTCGATGGGAGAACAGATCGTCCTTGCCGCGCTAAAGCCCGGCTTGGCGCGAACACGGGCTTTGGCCGGGCCAAGCGCGATTTGCCTTTGGCGATCAGCGATCTGGGCTAGACCGGGGCGATGACCGATCTGGCCCTGCTTTACGAACATCCCGCCTGGTTCGCGGCGACCTTTGCCGCGCTCGACGCCCGCGGGATCGACTGGCGTGCGATCCACGCCGATGGCCTGTCGTTCGACCCGGCGGGCACCGAACCGCCCGCTCGCGTGATCCTCAACCGCGTCGCGATGTCGAGCTTCCTGCGCGCGCCCGAGCATCCGATCTTCTTCGCCGCCGCCGCGCTGGCACACTGGCGGGCGCGGGGCGCGCGGGTGCTGAACGGGGCTGATGCGCTGGCGATCGACGCGTCGAAGGCGCGGCAGCTGTCGCTGATCGCCGGCCTCGGCCTTGCCGTTCCCGCGACCCGCATCGTCCACCGTGCCGCCGATCTGGTGGCGGCCGCCGCGGGCCTGCGCTTTCCGGTCGTGGTCAAGGCGAACATCGGCGGGTCGGGCGCGGGGATCGTCCGCTATGACGACTTGGAGGCGCTCGCCGCGGCGGTCGCGGACGGGACCACCCCCGACAGCATCGACCGCGTGCTGATGGTGCAGGAATATGTCCCCGCCCGCGGCGGCACCATCATCCGGATCGAGACGCTGGGCGGCCGGTTCCTCTACGCGATCGAAGTCGACGGCGGCGGCAGCTTCGACCTGTGCCCCGCCGATGCCTGCGCCATTCCCGGCAAGCCCGCGATCACGATGACAGCGGTCGATCCCGCCCCCGACCTGATCGCCGCGGCGGAGGCGATCGTACAGGCCGCGAATATCGACGTCGGCGGGGTCGAGGTGATGATCGACGATCGCGACGGCACCCCCCGCTTCTACGACATCAATGCGCTCTCCAACTTTGTCGCCAACCCGCTCGAAGTGGTCGGCTGGGACCCGCACGACCGGCTGGTCGACTGGCTGGCGACGATCATCGCCGAGGTGAAGGCATGAGATACGGTTTCTGGATGCCGGTCTTTGGCGGCTGGCTGCGCAACGTCCCCGACGAGGGGATGGAGGCGAGCTGGAGCTATGCGAAGCGGCTGACGCAGGATGCGGAGCGCTGGGGCTATGACCTGACGCTCATCGCCGAGCTCAACCTCAACGATATCAAGGGCACCGACCAGCCCGCGCTCGATGCCTGGTCGACCGCCGCGGCGCTGGCGGCGGTGACCGAGCGGCTGGAGCTGATGGTCGCCGTCCGGCCTAATTTCCACCACCCCGCGCTGTTCGCCAAGGCCGCCGCCAACATCGACCGCATCGCGAACGGCCGCCTGTCGCTCAACGTCGTCTCCAGCTGGTGGGCGGACGAGGCGCGGCAATACGGCCTGCAGTTCGACCAGCATGACGACCGCTATGCGCGCACGTCCGAATGGCTGGACGTGGTGCACGGCCTCTGGTCGCAGGACCGCTTCGACTATGAGGGCCACTTCTATCGCACGGAGGGGGCGATCTGCGCACCCAAGCCGATCGCCAAGCCCATCGTGTACGCCGGCGGCGAGAGCGAGGCGGCCAAGACGATGATCGCCGCGCAATGCGACGCCTATGTCATGCACGGCGACCCGGTCGAGGCGATCGCCCCCAAGATCGCCGACATGCGCGCCCGGCGAGAGGCGGTGGGCGGCAGCCCGATGACCTTCGGCATGGCCGCCTATGCGATCGTTCGCGACAGCGAGGCGGAGGCGAAGCGCGAGCTGGAGCGGATCACCACCGTCACCGAACTGCCCGCCGGCTATGCCAATTTCGACCAGTGGCTGTCGGGCACGCAGTTGGAGCGCGAGATGAAGCTCCAGGAATATTCGGTCTCGAACCGCGGCCTGCGCCCCAATCTGGTCGGCACGCCCGAGCAATTGAAGGAGCGGGTCGCGGAATATAAGGCCTCGGGCCTCGACCTGCTGCTACTCCAGATGAGCCCACAGGCCGAGGAAATGGAGCGGTTCGCGGTGCAGGTCATGGGCACCGCATGATCGGCTGGACCCGTCTGACCGCTTGACGCGGGCAATACACCCCGGCACGTCGGACGAATGGCTCTACGACCCGCGCGTGCCGCGGCGCGCCCCCGGCGCCCCGAATGGCAGGAAACGCTGATCTTCCTCGTCAAGCTCGCCGCGATCGTGTTCGTCGTGCGCAGCTTCATCCTGTCGCCGTTCGTCATCCCGTCGGGCTCGATGCTGCCGCGCACGCTGATCGGCGACTATCTGTTCGTGACCAAGTGGAACTACGGCTATTCGCGCCACTCGCTGCCGATGAGCCTGCCGCTGATTCCCGGCCGGCTGTTCGCCTCGACGCCCGCGCGCGGCGACGTGGTGGTGTTCAAGGCCCCGCCGACCAATGACGAGGACTGGATCAAGCGCGTCATCGGCCTGCCCGGCGACACCATCCAGATGCGCGGCGGCACGCTGTTTCTGAATGGCAAGGCGGTCCCGAAACAGCGCGTCGCCGACTTCGTGCTGCCGATCACGCCGAACAGCCCCTGCGATCCCTATTTCCAGGGGCAGGCGAGCGACGGCACCCCCGTCTGCCGCTATCCGCAGTTCGAGGAGACGCTGCCGAACGGGGTGCGCTATCGCATCCTCGACCAGGGGTTCAGCGTCGGCGACGATACCGGCATCTATCGCGTGCCCGCGGGCCATGTCTTCATGATGGGCGACAACCGCGACGATTCGAAGGACAGCCGCTTCCCCGACGCGATCGGCTATGTCCCGATGGAGAATCTGGAAGGGAAAGCGGTGGTCAACTTCTGGTCGACCGACGGCAACGCCGCGTGGCTGAAGCCCTGGACCTGGCCCGGCGCGACGCGCTGGAGCCGCATCGGCGAGTTGTACTGAGGCCATGTCGCAGCTGGATGAATGGCTCGCCGCGACCTTCGGCCCAGTCGAGGCGCCCGAACGCTTCGCGCGTGCGCTCACGCACGGCAGTCAGGCGGCGGAGAATTACGAACGGCTCGAGTATCTGGGCGACCGGGTGCTTGGCCTCGCCATCGCAGAGTGGCTCTATTCCCGCTATCCGGCGGAGCCGGAGGGGAAGCTGTCGCGCCGATTGAACGCGCTGGTCACCGGCCCGGTCTGTGCCGACGTGGCGCGCGCGATCGGGGTCGCCCAGCACCTGCGCCTCGGCAAGCAGGCGCGCGAGGACGGCGCGGCCAAAAGCGACAATGTGCTGGGCGACGTGATGGAGGCGCTGATCGGCGCGCTGTTCCTCGAACGCGGGTTCGACCGGACGGCGGCGTTCGTGCGAGAGGCATGGGGCAAGCGCATCGACGATCAGGGCGCCGCGCCCCGCCATCCCAAGTCCGCGCTTCAGGAATGGGCGGCGGCAAACCAGCGGCGCTCGCCCGAATATGCGATCCTGGACCGATCCGGCCCGCATCACGCACCGCGGTTCAAGGTGCAGGTGAAGCTCGGCACCTTTGCCAGTGCCGAGGGCGAAGGTGCTTCGAAGCAGGAGGCGGAAACCGCCGCCGCGACCGCGCTGCTCGCGCAAGTGGAGAAGCGGTAGCGCCATACAGCCCCAAATGTCATCCCAGCGAAAGCTAAGATCGGCCAGTGGCTCGCGCGACCGATCCCAGCTTGCGCTGGGATGACGGGCAATTCAGGCCGTCAGCGCCGCCACGCCGGGCAGTTCCTTGCCTTCCATCCATTCGAGGAACGCGCCGCCGGCGGTCGAGACAAACGTCATATCGCCCGACACGCCCGCCTGGTTGAGCGCGGCGACGGTATCGCCGCCGCCGGCCACCGACACCAGCGACCCCTCGCGCGTCAGCGCCGCGGCGGTGCGGGCGAGCGCCATCGTCGCGGCATCGAACGGCGGCGTCTCGAACGCGCCGAGCGGGCCGTTCCAGACGAGCGTGCGGCACGTCTTCAGCACGTCAGCCAGCGCCTCGGTCGCGGCGGGGCCGACGTCGAGGATCATCTCGTCGGCCGCGACCTCATGGACATTACAGGTACGCAGGGACGGCGGGTTCGCCGCGAACTCCTTCGACACCACCACGTCGTACGGCAGGTGGATCGTGCAGTTCGCCTTTTCCGCCGCATCGAAGATCGCCTCTGCGGTGGGGACGAGGTCGTGCTCGGCCAGGCTCTTACCCACATCGACCCCGCGCGCAGCGAGGAAGGTGTTGGCCATGCCGCCACCGATGATGAGGTGATCGACACGGCCGACGAGATGCTTGAGGACGTCGAGCTTGGTCGAGACCTTTGCGCCGCCGACGACCGCAGCGACCGGATGCTCGGGCGCGCCCAGCGCCTTTTCGAGCGCGTCGAGCTCGGCCTCCATCTGCCGCCCGGCAAAGGCGGGCAGCTTGTGCGCCAGCCCCTCGGTCGAGGCGTGCGCGCGGTGCGCGGCGGAGAAGGCGTCGTTGACGTAGAGGTCCCCGAGCGCGGCGATCATGTCGACCACATCGCCCTCGTTCTTCTCCTCGCCCGCATGGAAGCGGGTGTTCTCGAGAAGCGCGATATCGCCCGGCTGGAGCATCGCCACTGCATCAGGGGCCGAGTCCCAGTCGACGAAGCGAACCTCGCGGCCAAGCACTTCGGCCAGCGGCTGCGTCACCAGCGACAGCGACAGCGTGGGATCGGCCTTCCCCTTGGGCCGACCGAAATGCGCGAGGACAAGGACGATCGCGCCGCGGTCGGACAGCTCGCTCACGGTCGGCACGGCGGCGCGCAGGCGGGTGTCGTCGCTCACCTTGCCGTCGGCCATGGGCACGTTCAGGTCCTCGCGCACCAGCACGCGCTTGCCCGTAAGGTCGCCGATGTCGTCGAGCGTCTTGAAGCTGCGTGCCATCACCTGGTCCCTTATTCTTCGATGATTTCGATTGCGTCGCCGACCGCGATGTCGCCGCCCGCGATCACCTTCGCCAGCGCGCCGCCGCGCCAGTCGGGCGTCAGCGCCGCCTTCAGCCCCTCGGCCACTTCTTCCATGCGGCTGCATGGATCGCATTCCTGCGTGATCTCGAGCACCACGTCGCCGATGCGCAGCCGGGTGCCCGGCACCTGCGGCAGGTCGAGGTCCTCGACGAGCAGGTTGGCGCGGCGATGCCACCAGGGCAGGCTGTGGCCGATCGCGGCCATTGCCCAGTCCCAGTCCTTCGCCTCGATCAGCGACACCTGTCGCCGGCCGCGCCCGCCGGGCTTCACCGCCCCGCGGAAATCGCCCGCGAGGCCCGCCTCGACGCTGACCGACACATGGTCGATCACCTCGATAGGGCCGCGCGAGCGGGCGTGGCGTGCGATGCCGCCGAGGCGTCCCGTCGCCACGCCCGTCATGCTCAGATCAGCTTCGCCATCGCGGTCGCGGTGTCGACCATGCGGTTCGAGAAGCCCCATTCATTGTCGTACCAGCTGACGACGCGGACCAGCTTGCCGTCGATCACCGCGGTCTCGAGGCTGTCGACGGTCGAGCTGAAGGGGGTGTGGACGATGTCGATCGAGACGAGTGGGTCGGCGCTGAACTCGAGCACGCCCTTCATCGGCCCCTCGGCCGCAGCCTTGAGGATCGAGTTGACCTCCTCGACGCTCGTGTCGCGCGCGGGGGTGAAGGTGAGGTCGATCAGGGAGCCGTCCGGCACCGGCACGCGGATCGCCGAGCCGTCGAGCTTGCCCTTCAGTTCCGGCAGCACTTCCGACACCGCGCGGGCGGCGCCCGTCGTCGTCGGGATCATCGACATGGCCGCGGCACGCGCACGGCGCAGGTCCGGGTGGATCTGGTCGAGGATCTTCTGGTCGTTGGTATAGGCATGGACCGTGGTCATCAGGCCACGCTCGATCCCGATCACGTCGTTGAGGACCTTGGCGACGGGGGCGAGGCAGTTGGTCGTGCACGACGCGTTCGAGACGATCGTGTGCTCGGCGGTCAGCTTGTCGTGGTTGACGCCGTAGACGACGGTCAGGTCGACATTCTTGCCCGGCGCCGAGATCAGCACTTTCTTCGCGCCCGCGGCGATGTGCTTCTCGCACGACGCCTTGTCGGTGAAGAAGCCGGTGCATTCGAGCACCAGTTCGACGCCGTTCTCGGCGTGGGGCAGGTTGGCGGGATCGCGCTCGGCCGTGACCTTGATCCGCTTGCCGTCGACGATCAGGTCATTGCCCTCGGCCGAGACCTCGCCCGGATAGCGGCCATGGACCGAATCGCGGCTGAACAGCCACGCGTTCGACTTGGCATCGGCGAGGTCGTTGATCGTGACGAGCTCGAGCCCGCAATCGGGCCGCTCGAGGATCGCGCGCGCCACCAGGCGGCCGATGCGCCCGAAACCGTTGATCGCAACCTTGGTCATGGCCTTACTTCTCCTGAGCGTTCAGCCGTTCGCGGACGGCCGCGGTGATCTTGGGCACGGTCAGCCCGAACTTGTCGTAGACGGCGTCGATCGGCCCCGACGCGCCCCAGCCGTCGATGCCGAAGCGCAGGCCGTGGACCATCGTGTAGCGTTCCCAGCCGAGCGTCGTCCCCGCCTCGATCGACACGCGCAGCACCTGGCGCGGGTCGACATCGGGCAGCACGTCGTCGCGATAGTCGGCGGGCTGAGCCTCGAACCGTTCCCACGACGGCATCGACACCACATCGGCACCGATCCCCTCGGCTTCAAGCGCGTCGCGCACGCCGACCGCGATCTCGACCTCCGACCCCGTGGCGATCAGGATGACGCGGCGCGGGGCGTCGGCCGCCCGCAGGCGATAAGCGCCGCGACCCGACAGCATCCCCGCCTCCTGGCGAAGCTGCGGCAGGTTCTGGCGGCTCAGCGCCAGCACCGACGGCCCGTCCTGTTTTGCAAGCGCCAGTGCCCAGCATTCCGCCGTCTCGACCGTATCGCACGGGCGATAGACGTCGAGATTGGGGATGAGGCGGAGGCTGGTCAGATGCTCGATCGGCTGGTGCGTCGGGCCGTCTTCGCCCAGCCCGATCGAATCGTGCGTCATCACATAGACGACGCGCGCATTCTGAAGCGCCGACAGCCGGATTGCACCGCGCGCATAGTCGGAAAAGACGAGGAACGTGCCGCCATAGGGGATGACGCCGCCGTGCAGCGCCATGCCGTTCATCGCCGCCGCCATGCCGAACTCGCGGATGCCGTAGGAGACGTAGCGGCCGCCGTAATTCTCCGCATCCAGCGGCCCGGTCGACTTGGTCTTGGTGTTGTTCGAGCCGGTCAGGTCGGCCGAACCGCCCACCATCTCGGGGATCGCCGCGGTCAGCGCCTCGAGCGCCATTTCCGACGCCTTGCGGGTCGCGACCTTCTTCGGGTCGGCGAGCAGCGTCTGGATATAGTCGCCAGTCGGATCGCCCGCGGGCAGTTCACCCTTCATCCGGCGCGTGAACTCGGCGGCGTCCGCATGGCCTGCGAGGCGCGCGTTCCACGCCTCGTGCTCGCCCTGCCCGCGCTTGCCGGCGTCCAGCCATACCGCGCGAATCTCGTCCGGCACGACGAACGGCGCGTGCGACCACCCCAGCGCCGCGCGCGCGCCCTCGATTTCCTTGGCCCCAAGCGGCGAGCCGTGGCTGCCCGAGGTGCCCGCCTTGGTCGGCGCGCCCTTGCCGATCGTCGTGCGGCAGCGGACCAGCGTCGGCAGGTCGCTCGCCGTCGCCTCGTCCAGCGCGCGGGCGATGTCGGCGAAGTCGTGGCCGTCGCACTCGACGACGTGCCAGCCGGTCGCGCGATAGCGGGCGGGAATGTCCTCGCTCGACGACTTCGACACCGCGCCGTCGATGGTGATGCGGTTGTCGTCCCACAGGACCTTGAGCCGCCCGAGCCTCAGGTGCCCGGCAAGCCCGATCGCCTCGTGGTTGATGCCCTCCATCAGGCAGCCATCGCCGGCAATCACCCAGGTGCGGTGATCGACCAGATCGTCGCCGAACTGCGCGTTGAGGTGCCGCTCGGCCAGCGCGAAGCCGACCGCCATCGCAAGCCCCTGCCCCAGCGGGCCGGTCGTCGCCTCGATACCGGCGAGCTCGAAGTTTTCGGGGTGGCCGGCGCATGGGCTGCCGAGCTGGCGGAACGCCTTGAGATCCTCGATCGTCGGCCGCTCGAATCCGGTGAGATGAAGGAGCGAATAGATCAGCATCGAGCCGTGGCCGGCCGAGAGGACGAAGCGATCGCGGTCCGGCCAGTGCGGGTCGGCGGCATCGAACTTCAGATAACGCTGCCACAACACGGTCGCGACGTCGGCCATGCCCATCGGCATGCCGGGGTGCCCGGAATTGGCGGCCTCGACCGCATCCATCGACAGCGCGCGGATCGCGTTGGCGCAATCCTGATCCGAAACGGTCATCGGCACTCCCCTCACGCGCGCCTGATCAGTGGGTGGTGCGGCGCACGGCTCGGGCGTGCCTTTGGGGCGCTCGCCCGCCTGCGTCAACCGGCCCGGCGCACGCGGCACGTATCGCCGCTTGCCCGCCGGTCCCCCGATGCTATTGATTCGTCATGGAGGCCCCCGAACACCATCCCGCCGTGGCGCGGATCGAGGCCGCGGTCGCGCGGATCGAGAAAGCAGCCGCAAGCCGTGCCTTCGTCGCCGATTCGCTCGCGCGCCGCCACGCGACGCTGCGCGCGCGAATGGAGGAAGCGGTCGCCGCGCTCGACGAACTGATCGCGCGAGAGGGACAGGGCTGATGGCACAGGTGAGTTTCGAGATCGCCGGCCGCCCCTATACCGTCGGCTGCCGCGAGGGGGAGGAGCCCAATCTGCGATCGCTGATCCAGCGGCTCGAATCGCTGTCGCCGATGGCGACGCGCGCCTCGGGCGGGCTCAGCCACGAGCGGACCTTGCTCTACATCGCGCTCATGCTCGCCGATCAGGTCGCCGATCTGGAGCGGAGCCCGGCGAGCGGCGTACCCCCGCACCTGATCGACAAGCTGGCCGATCGGCTGGAAGCGGTCGCGGCGGCTCTTGAGGAAGAGCCCGCGAGCGCCTAGATTGTCAAGCGGCGGGCACTGCCCGGTACGAGCTTTAGCGAACATCCCTGAGGCGATAATTTCATCCTAGGGAGCTGTCCCTGCCCGGACCCTGGTCCGACGCACATGGTTCCCACCTGACGTTTGGGCGTCAGAGGATCTTCCAGCAAACGGCCATGGCGGTCCCGCCACCTTGAACCCCGCCCCGCCCCCCAGCCCTGACAAGCGGGCGTTGCGCGCCCGCCTTCGCGCGGCGCGCGATGCGTTCGTCGCGGACGGCCCGCCGCCGATCGCCCCGCCCGCCGCCTTTCTGACGCGGCTGAGGCCCGGCCTGATCGTCGCCAGCTATCTGCCGCTCGGGTCGGAGGCCGATCCGCTGCTGCTCGCACGCGCGGCGGTCGAGGCGGGCTGCACGCTCGCGCTGCCGCGCACGACGACGCGCGAGGCGCCGATCGCCTTTCATGCCGTTGCCGAGGGCGACGCGATCGAGACCGGCCCATTCGGCCTCCGCCAGCCCCACGTCGATGCGCCAATCGTCCGCCCGGATATCCTCCTCGTGCCGCTGGTCGGCTTCGACTCAACCTGCAACCGTCTGGGACAAGGCGCGGGGCATTACGACCGGGCACTGGCGGGCTTGCCCGAGGCATGGCCGATCGGCATCGCCTGGGACGTACAGCGCGTGGCGGCGCTGCCCGTCGACCCGTGGGACCGGCCGCTGGCCGGCATCGTCACCGAAACCGGATTTCTCGAAAGGACCCCGCCCCAGTGAACCCCTCGTGGCGAAAGCCCGCCGGCGCGCTCTTCATCGTCGTGCTGATCGTCTTGTGGGCGGTGCTGATCGCCAGCTTCTCCGGCGCGATCGGCGCGCTGCATCCGCTGGCGCAGGCGCTGGTCTATGTGGTGACGGGTATCGTCTGGATCATGCCGCTCAAGCCGCTGCTGCGCTGGATGGAGACGGGGCGCTGGCGGGCCTGAAACGCAGCGAAGCCCGGCCATTTGCATGACCGGGCTTCGTTATTCTCGCCAAGGGTGGCGCGAGTGACGGGGCTCGAACCCGCGACCTCCGGCGTGACAGGCCGGCGCTCTAACCAACTGAGCTACACCCGCAATGCCCTTGCGAGGACGCGGCCTCTAGACGGCACCCTACCCCCTGTCAACTCGCCTCTTCATCCTTTTTGCGAAATGCCGGATGGCGGGGCGCAGGGCGGCTGACGAGGGTGCCGTGCTCGAACAGGAAGCCGGCGATATCGGGCTTTCCGGCGGCATTCAGGATCGTCTGGAAGATGATGAGCAGCGGCACCGCGAGCAGCGCGCCCGTCGTCCCCCACACCCAGCCCCAGAAGCTCAGCGAGACGAGAATGAGGATCGGACTGATCGTCAGGCGGTGGCCGACCACGAACGGCGTGATCGCATTCGCTTCGACAAGGTGCGCGCCCACCATGATGAGCGACGGCAGGAGCGCCCACCAAAGCTGGTCGTAGGTCATGAGGCCGCCGAGCGCGAGCAGCGCGGCGGCGATGACCGGCCCGAAATAGGGGATGTAGTTGAGGAGCGTGACGATGCCGCCCCACATCAGCGGCGTCGGCATCCCGATCAGATAGAGCGCGCCAGCGACGATCAGCCCCAGCGCCACGTTGATGACGGTGATCGTGCCGAGATAGGCGGAGGTGTCGTCGACCACGTCCTGGATGACGCGCGCGGTCGCCAGCGCGCCGCCGAAGCTCGTCCGGCTGGTGATCGCCGCGCGGCGCAGGCGCGTCCAGCCCGATAGGAAGAAGTAGATGACGAGGATCGCGAAGAACATCTCGATCAGCGCCGACGGGGCGGAGGTGCCGACCAGATCGAGCAGGCCCGTCGGCGGCTGTGCCGACACCGCCTGCGGCACCTCCCGCGCCGGCACCGCGGCGAAGTTCTCGATCGTGCGGTTCACGAACCGCTCGGCATTCGAATAGAAGTCGATCAGCGGCTTCACGTTCGACTGGATCTGCTCGATCCGTTCGGGGAGCAGCCGCACCCATTGCCACGCCGGCACGACGATCGATGCAAGCGCGGCATTGGCGACGCCCAGGAACACGATGACGCAGATGAACGCCGAGAGTGCTGCGGGCAGCCCGCGCCGCTCAAGCCATTCGAGCGCGGGGACCAGCGCGATGGCGATGACGATCGCGGCGGTCAGCGGAAGGAAGAACTCCGACCCCGCCTTCAGCGCAAAGGGCAGCGCGAGGAACAGCCCCACCCCGCTCATCAGCGTGAGCGCGGCGAGCAGGCGGTCGCGCCGCAACTCCTCGACATGCTCGGGCGAGGGTTCGGGCATCGGCGGTAGCGGCGGGTGCCGCTCTTCGGGGCTGGGAAATTCGCTCACGCCGCCGCCTTAGCGAATCGCGCGCCCCTTGGCGACGGCCCGCGAATCGGCATAGTCCTAAGCCCATGAGCGACTTCATCCTCGTCCTCGACGAGGGCACCACTTCGACCCGCGCGATGCTGTTCGATCGCGAGGGCCAGTGCCGGGACAGCGAGAGCGCCGCGCTCGACCAACATTATCCGCGTGCCGGCTGGGTCGAGCACGACGCCGCCCAGATCTGGGACCGCACCATCGCCTGCGGCCGGGCTGTCGTCGATCGTGCGGGCGGACCCGACCGGATCGCCGCGATCGGCATCGCCAACCAGCGCGAGACGGTAGTGTTCTGGTCGAAGCGGACCGGCGAGCCGCTCGCCCCCGCGATCGTGTGGCAGGATCGGCGCAGCGCGTCGCTGTGCCGTACGCTGCGCGAACGCGGCGAGGAAGCGGGGGTGCAGGCGCGCACCGGGCTGCTCCTCGATCCCTATTTCTCGGGCACGAAGATCGCCTGGGCGCTCGAACACTGGCCGCAATTGAGGGAGGCCGGCGATGATCTGGCGATCGGCACGGTCGAGAGCTGGCTGGTGTGGAAGCTGACCGGCGCGCACCTGACCGATGCCAGCAATGCTTCGCGCACATTGCTGATGGGCCTCGGCACGGGGCGCTGGGACGACGGGCTGGTCGACCTGTTCGGCGTGCCGCACGGCAGCCTTGGCGAGATCGTCGACAATGCCGGCGATTTCGGCACCACCGATGCGTTCGGCGGCCGCATCCCGATCTGCGGGCTCGCCGGCGACCAGCAAGCGGCGACGATCGGACAGGCGTGCCTGAAACGCGGGGAGGTCAAGGCGACCTATGGCACCGGCGCGTTCGTGCTCGCCAATTGCGGCGCCTCCCCCCCCGCCTCGCGCCATCGATTGCTTTCGACCGTTCTATGGCAACTGGACGGCCGGCGCGCCTATGCGCTCGAAGGGTCCGTGTTCGTCGCCGGCAGCCTGATGCAGTGGCTGCGCGATTCGATCGGGCTGATCGCGCGCGCCGGCGAGAGCGAGGCGCTGGCGCGGTCGGTCGATGACAATGGCGGCGTCTACTGCGTCCCCGCGCTCGCCGGCATCGGCGCGCCGTGGTGGGAGGCGGAGGCACGCGCGGCGCTGACCGGCATGAGCTTTTCGACCACCCGCGCGCATATCGTGCGCGCCTGCCTCGAATCGATGGCGCACCAGACGCACGACCTTCAGACCGCGTTCGCCGCCGATGGCGCCCCCTGGGCGTGCCTGCGCATCGACGGCGGCATGGTCGCCAACGACTGGATGGCGCAGGACCTCGCCGACATGCTGGACCTCGAGGTCGAGCGCCCGGCCTTTGCCGAGACGACCGCGCTCGGCACGGCGATGCTGGCGGGCGTCGGCTGCGGCTGGTTCGACGTCCTGGAAGCGGCAGCGGCGATGCGCGGCAAAGCGGAGCGGTTCCGACCGACGATAGCGCTCGACGCACGCGAAAATCGGCTGAAAGGCTGGTCTTTCGCGGTCGAGACCGTGGTCGCGGCGGCACAGCGGTAAGCATTCACTCATACTTTCGGGCGTATATCGGCACCAGAAGGGATCGAACGCCGCCTATGTCCGCACAGCCGCTCGACGCGCACGAACAACGTGCCAATCTGCGCCTGACGCTGCACGCTGAGGGCCGGCTGTCCGAGCCCTATGCTGGACAGCACGGGATCGAGCTGCTCGACATCTCGTCGACGGGCGCGCGCATCGCCACCTATCGCCGGTTCCATGCCGGGCAGACGCTGTACCTGACCGTCGACCAGCTCCGCTCGATCAAGTGCGAGGTGCGCTGGGCGCGCCCGGGCGAAATCGGCGTCGCGTTCGAGCGGCCGCTCCACGTCGCGATCCTCGATCACCTCGCCGCCGCGCACCGCGCGACCTGAACGGTCAAAGCAGCGCCTCGAGCAGGCCGATCAGCGGCCTGTCCGCGGGCGGCATCTCCAGCCGGTGAAGCTCGACCGGGCGCACCCATCTGAGCTCGCTCGCATGCCGCGCCTCGGCCAGGCCCCGCCACTTGCGGCACGCGTAGAGCAGAAGGAGCAAATGTCGCCCGCCCAGCGGCTCGCTGGCGAACACCGCGGGCGCGAGGCAGGCGGCCTCGACATCGATGCCCAGCTCCTCCGCGAGCTCGCGGATCAGGGCCGCTTCCGGCGTCTCGCCGGGTTCGACCTTGCCGCCGGGAAACTCCCACAGCCCCGCCATCGACGTGCCCGCCGGGCGCCGCTGGACCAGCACGCGCCCGTCGGTGTCGACCAGCGCCGCCGCGACGACGAGCAGCATCGGCATCGGAGGGTCCGATGGCATTTCCTTAACCCCCAAGGACTAGATTAGCGGCGCGATTGGCCAAGGGGGACATGATGCCGCGATTGCACCGACTGACGCAACGCCTTCTCGCCGACCGGCGGGGCGCGACGGCGGTCGAGTACGGCCTGATCGTCGCGCTGGTGGTGATCGCGATCATCGCCGCGATCATGGCTGTCGCCAACGTCACCTCGGGCATGTGGAACAACGTCAACATGCGCGTCGACGAAGTGATGCGCTGACGGTTCGTCGCAGCGTCGGCCGCGGGTTCCGCGGAAACAAAATAAAATAGATCAGCCCGCCCCTCTTAAACGAATTCTCAACCGCCTCCCCCTATTCCGAAATGGCTGGTTCCGGGGGCTCTCGGACAGCCGGGTGTTTGAAGTTTGGACCGATGGAGACCGGAATGCAGAAGATTCGCAAGATTTTCGCCGACAAGAAGGGCGCGACCGCAATCGAGTACGGCCTGATCGCCGCGCTGATCGCCGTCGCGGCGATCGCCGCGATGCAGGGCCTGGGCAACAACCTGACCAAGACGTTCAACAACGTCGCGTCGAACATGAAGTCGACCTGATCGCTTCCTGATCGATTGATTTCCCAGCGAGGGCGGCGGAGCCACGGGTTCCGCCGCCCTTTCTTTGTCACCGGGAGTGCAACATGGTGAACCACTTTTTGACGCTGCTGCGCGAGACGCGCGCGGCGACGGCCATCGAATACGGACTGATCGCGGCGCTGATCGCCGTCGCGGCGATCGCCGCGATGCAGGGCCTCGGCAACAACCTCAAGAAGACGTTCAACAACGTCGCGTCGAACATGAAGTCGACCTGAGGGAGACGTCCGCAAGTCGCTCGTCGTCCGCTCGCGTCGCTTCGGCGCAGCGCGGGCGCGGCGGCCCGCGGGTTAATTTGACTTTAGGATCATGCCGCTACACCCCCGCTGGCACATGGCCGGTGCGGGCGGCCAGCGGCGGGGGCCGATCGGACTTGTTTCTCAACGACGACCAGCACTGGCTCGACGGATCGGGCACCGGCACGCGCGGTTTCGGCCGCGCGAACGCGCTCGCGCTGCCGCCGCAGAGCCGCGCCGAGTTGCTGGTCGAGAAGGTTCGCCGCCTCGACCTGTTCGTCGATCTGGGCGCCGATATCGGCTCGCCGACCTGGTGGCGCGGGGCCGCCACCTGCCTTGCGCTGTGTGCGGGGACGCTGGCGCTGGCGCCCGGTTTCGACCGGCCGCTGCACGCCGTCGGCAACGCGCCCCTCTCCACGACCGACCGCGACGAGATCGCGTCGCAGTCGATCGCGCCGCTCGCCTTCGGCGCGACCAGCGGCCGGCGGATCGGCGCGACCGGCGCCGTCCGTCCCCTGACCGACACGCCCGAACGGCCGACCCTCGACCTGTCCGCCACGCTGCCCGGCGGCGAAGCGCTCGCCCGGACGCTCCGCCGCAGCGGCGTCGGTGAGGGGGAGGCGGACCGCGCCGCCGCGCTGGTGGCCGAACAGGTGTCGCTCGGCGATATCCGGCCCGGCACGCGCATCGACCTCACGCTCGGCCGCCGGCCCAGCCGCGACGTGCCCCGCCCGCTCGAGCACCTCGCCTTTCGCGCGCGCTTCGACCTCGCGCTCGAGGTCACGCGCGACGGCGGCACCTTTGCAATCCGGCCGCTGCCGATCGCGATCGATTCGACGCCGCTGCGCATCCGTGGCCGCGTCGGCACCAGCCTCTATCGCTCGGCTCGCGCTGCGGGTGCGCCGGCCAAGGCGGTCGAGGCGTTCATCCGCCAGATCGCAACCAAGGTGCCGATGTCACGCCTCGGCGCCAACGACCAGTACGACCTGATCGTCGAGCAGGAACGTGCCGCCACCGGCGAGGTGCGGCAGGGCAAGCTCCTCTACGCCGCAGTCGGCGAAGGACCGCAGCGCACGCAGCTCGTCCGCTGGGAGGATGGCGGCCGCACCGACTGGTTCGATCCCAAGGGCGTCGGCGAGAAGAAAGGCATGATGGCGATGCCCGTCGCCGCGCGCATTTCCTCGGGCTTCGGCTGGCGCGTCCACCCCGTCCTCGGCTTCCGCCGCCTCCACAAGGGCATGGACTTCGCCGCCCCCTATGGCAGCCCAATTCGCGCGGCGACCGACGGCGTCGTTGCGTTCGCCGGGCGGCACGGCGGCTATGGCAATTTCGTCAAGCTTGTCCATGGCGGCGGGCTGGCGACGGGCTACGGACATATGAGCCGGATCGCGGTGCGCGGCGGCGAGCGGGTGAGCCGCGGCGAGGTGATCGGCTATGTCGGCTCGACCGGGCTATCGACTGGCCCGCACCTCCACTACGAGCTGTGGCGTAACGGCGCTCCGATCAATCCGACCTCGGTCAGCTTCACCACGACCTCGCAGCTTTCCGGCCGCGACCTTGCCAATTTCCGCGCACTGACGGCGCGGCTGATGGCGGTACCGGTCCGCGGGGGCGGCGCGAGCGCCGAGTAACGATCAGGCGGCGGGCGGCTCGCCCATCGCCCCCTGCCCCGCGCGATAGCCGAGCGTCGCGCGTCCTTGCACCGGCCCGGCCACATCGGCGACGAGATAGAGCGGCCGCCGCTTCGCTTCGACGTAGAGCCGGCCCAGATACTCGCCGATCATGCCGAGCACGAGCATTTGCACCGCGCCCAGGAACACGGTGATGAGCATCAGCGACGTCCAGCCCTGCACCGCCGATCCGGTGAAGAACCCGACGGCGATGTAGATCAGGAGCAGGAACGACAGGAAGAACAGCGCGATGCCGATATGGCTCGCCCAGCGCAGCGGCGCGGTCGAGAAGCCGGTGACCGCGTCGAACGCGAATCGCAGCATCTTCGACAGCGGGTATTTGGTCTCGCCGGCATGCCGCTCGTGCCGGTCGTAGAGGAACGGCACCTGACGGAACCCGACCCAGGCGACCATGCCGCGGATGAAGCGCGCCTGTTCGGGCAAGGAGAGCAGCGCGTCGAGCGCGCGGCGACTCATCAGGCGGAAGTCGCCGGTGTCGAGCGGGATCGGCGTGTCGGTCACGCGATCGAGCACGCGATAGAAGGCGGCGGCCGTCACCTTCTTGAAAAAGGTCTCGCCCTCTCGCTTGCGGCGGACGGCATAGACGACGTCGGCCCCCCCCGCCGCCATCACCGCGCGCATCTCCGACAACAGTTCGGGCGGGTCCTGAAGATCGGCGTCGATGATGAGGATCTGCTCGCCCGCACACAGGTCGAGGCCCGCGGTCAGCGCGAGCTGGTGCCCATGATTGCGCGACAGGTTGACCGCGACCAGCCGCGGATCGGCCGCCGAAAGGCGCTGCATCACGTCCCATGACGCATCGTGCGATCCGTCGTTGACGAGGACGATCTCGTGATCCGCCCCCACCGCCGCATGCGCCGCGGCGGAAACGCGCGCATGCAGCGCCTCGAGGCACTCGGCCTCGTTATAGCAGGGAATGACGACGGAGAGCGCGGGTCGATGCATGATCCCCGCGCCTTAGCGAAAGCCGCGCCCGGCTTAAAGCACCGTTGCGGCGAGCCCGTCGAGGATGAACTGCGTGGCCAGGGCCGCGAGCAGCACGCCGAGCAGGCGGGTGATGACCGCCTCGATCCGGGTGCCCAGCAGCCGCATCATCGGCCCGGCGGCGATCAGCGCGGCGAGCGTGACGAGCAGGATCGTGAACAGCGCCGCCAGCACGACCAGCGAGGCGGCAAGCCCCTGCGTCCGGCTCATCATCAGCATCACCGAGGCGATCGAGCCGGGGCCGGCGATCATCGGCATCGCCATCGGGAAGGCGGCGACATCCTCGACCTCGGGCGTCTCGATAATCTTCTGCGCGCGGTCCTCGCGGCGCTGGGTGCGCTTCTCGAACACCATTTCGAGCGCGATCAGGAACAGCATGATGCCGCCGGCGATCTTGAACGCGTCGAGGCTGACATGCAGCGAGCGCAGCAGATCCTCGCCGAACAGCGCGAAGCCGATCAGGATGCCGCCCGCGATCAGCACTGCCCGGACCGCCATCGACCGACGCTGCACCGGCGTCGCGCCCGTGGTCAGCCCGGCATAGATCGGCGCACAACCCGGCGGGTCGATGATGACGAAGAAGGTGGCGAGCGCCGAGACGTAGAGTTCGAGCATCAGATCGCGTCGGCCGCCAGCGCGATCCCCTCGCGCCGATGCGCCGCGACGAGCGTGTTGCGCAGGAGGCAGGCGATCGTCATCGGCCCCACTCCGCCCGGCACCGGCGTGATCGCCCCGGCGACGGACGCGGCGCCCTCGAACTCCACGTCGCCGACCAGACCCGCGGGCGTGCGGTTGATGCCGACGTCAATCACCGTCGCACCGGGCTTCAGCCATTCGCCGCGCACGAAGCCGGGACGCCCGACCGCTGCGACAACGATATCGGCATGCGCCAGATGGTGGGGGAGGTTCTTCGTCCGCGAATGTGCGATCGTCACGGTGCAGTCGGCGGCGGTCAACAGCGCGGCCATCGGCTTGCCGACGATGTTCGACCGGCCGATCACCACCGCGTTCAGCCCTGACAGGTCGACCAATTGCGCCTTGAGCAGCATCAGGCAGCCATAGGGGGTGCAGGGCACGAAGCCGTTGAGCCCCGACGCCAGCCGGCCGGCATTCACGGGATGAAAGCCGTCGACGTCCTTGTCAGGGTCGATCCGCGTCAGCACCGCCTGTGCATCGAGGCCATCGGGCAGCGGGAGCTGGACGAGGATGCCGTCGACCGCCGGATCGGCATTGAGGCGATCAACCAGCGCGATCAGATCGTCCTGGTCGGTGTCGGCGGGCAGGCGATGTTCGAAGCTTTCCATGCCGGCCGCGACCGTCGCCTTGCCCTTCGACCGGACATAGACCGAAGAGGCGGGGTCCTCCCCCACCAGCACCACGGCCAGGCCGGGCTTGCGACCCGCATCGGCGGCGAACGCCGCGGCGAGGTCGGTGATCTGGCCGCGCAGGTCTGCGGCCGCCTTCTTTCCGTCGATCAGTTCGGCTGTCATGCGCGCTCCCCTAGCCCCTCGGCCGCCGCGCCGCCACCCTGCCGGTCAGAGCGGAACGGCGCCGCCCGATGCGATGTTCGCCGCCAGCCCGGCAAGCACGCGGTCGAGGATCAGCACGCCCACGAATACCACCATCGGCGACAGGTCGAGCGCCCCGAAATCGGGCAGGATCCGCCGGATCGGCCGATAGAGCGGCTCGGTCAGCGTGTTGAGGCCGTTCCAGACCGACCGCACGAAATCGTTCGACGTGTTGATGACGTTGAATGCGATCAGCCAGGACAGCACGATCTGGACGATCAGGATCCACCACAGGACGCTCAAGAGAATACGAGCGATGTCGATCAGGGTGAGCAAACGATCCTCCAGCAATGCGGTCAGGCCGGCATATCGGAACTCGGCCCGCCGCGACAAGGGCGGTGGTCGATCAGATGCCGGCGTACCATTCGTAACCGGCGATATCCTCCCACAGCCCGCCCTTACCGCCGTACAGCGGCTTCAGGTCGGCGACCGCCTCGATCCGTTCGACATATTTGGCCTGCTTGTAGCCCAGTTGCCGCTCGACGCGCAGGCGGGCGGGCGCACCGTGCCCGACGTCCAGCCGACGGTCGTTGAGCCCGAGTGCCAGGATCGTCTGCGGGTGAAAGGCGTCGATCAGGTCGATCGATTCGTAATAGGGGCGCCCGCCCGCGTACCGATCCGAACAGTGGAAGACGAGGTAGCGCGCGTTGGTGCTCAGCCCGGCGGCATCGAGCAGCGTGGCGAGCCGCGGCCCCTGCCACTTGCCGATCGCGCTCCACCCCTCGACACAATCGTGGCGGGTGATTTGCGCGCGCTGCGGCATCGACAGGAGCTGTGCGATGCTGAACGCCTGCGGCCGGGCGACGAGCCCGTCGACCCGCACGCGCCAGTCGGCGAAGCCGGCGGCGGCGTGGGCCTTGTAGTCGGGCGTGCCCGGATCGCGGGTGCCGTTGGTGCGGAACACCGGCGACATCTGATCCACCCGGAACTCGCGCGCGAGGGCATTGCGGTCGGTCAGCGCGCGCTGCGTCCATTGGTTCCAGTCGGCGCCCTTGAAGATCAGGCCGCGGACATGCTCGTTCTGGCCCGCCGCGTCGCAGCCAGCGAGCAGGCTGCCAGCACCGGCGGCAAGACCGCCAATCAGCGTGCGGCGCGTGAGCAGGCTCATGCCGCCTCCTCCGCGGGCACGCGCCAGCGCCCGGTAATCATCGACCGCACTTCGTTGATTGGCCCGGCCAGGATGACGAGCGCAAGGTGGACGACGATGAAGAGTGCCAGCGCCATCGCCGCGATGAAGTGGATCGAACGTGCCGACTGGCGCCCGCCGAACAGGTCGAGCAACCACGGCGCCGCCGCGTTGATCCCTGGCGACATAGTAAGGCCCGTTGCGATGACCAGCGGGATCGCGAAGAAGATCACGCCGACATAGCTCAGCTTCTGAAGCGTGTTGAAGGACCCCGGCGCTCTGGGATCGTGGAAGCGCAGCGCCAGATGCTCGCGCACGTCATTCGCCAGATGCGCGGGCGCGAGCTCAGCACGGCGCAGGCGAAGATCGCGCTGGAAATGGCGGTTGATGACGCTCGCGACCATGAAGAACAGGAGCCCGAACCCCAGCACCAGTGCGAACGTCAGGTGCCAGCGCCGCGCGAGCGCGAGGTTGTAGGTCGACGGGATCGTCAGCCAGCCGGGCACGCGCCCGCTCTCGAACACATAGGCCACCTTGAACCATGGCTGGTCGAAGTTCGCGCCGTACTGGCCCCAATAGAGATTGGGATGCGCGTTGAGGATCATCAGCCCCGAGCCGAGCAGGACGAAGATCGTCAGCGCATTGATCCAATGCCACAATCGGGTGGCCAGCTTGTGCTTGGCGATCCACATATGCGTCGCTCCTTCGCCTCCCCTTTCGTGCGAACCGGCGCTTCGGTTACACGCCAGTCTAGCCGTAAGCGCGCACGAAGAACACAATCGTCGTGACGGTGGTGACGATCAGCGTCCAGCCCCGCACCAGCCCCGGCGAGAGGCGCTTGCCGAGATGCGCACCCGCCCAGCCGCCGACCAGCGCGCCCGCCAGCATCGGCACGCACGCCTCCCAACGCACCATGCCGAAGGTGACGAAGACCACCGCCGCCGCCGCATTCGCCATCGCCAGCATCAGCGTGCGCGGCGCCATCAGCTTGTGCGGCGGCGCGCCCGCCAGCAGCCCCCAGGTCGCGGTCAGCATCAACCCGACGCCGCCGCCGAAATAGCCGCCATAGACGCCGAGCAGCACCTGAGCGGCCACCAGCGCGCGCGGGCCGGGTGCGGCATGGCGCTGGAGCGCCGCCGCCGCGCGGCTCCCGAACGCGATGGCGATCGTCGCGAGCAGGAGCAGCCACGGGATGACAATGTCGAAGACGCTCGTCGGCGTGACGACGAGCAGCAGGCTGCCGACGATCCCGGCCACGAAGGTGATGCCCGCCAGTGTGCGCACCCCCACCCCGCCGATCGGCCCCAAACCCTTGCGATAGGTCCAGGCGCTGGCGATCGCACCGGGTTGCAGCGCGACGTTCGACGTCGCGTTGGCAATCGGGCTCGGCAGGCCGATCGCGATCAGCGCGGGCATCGTCGCGAACGTGCCACCGCCGGCGAGCGCATTCATCGCGCCGCCCAGCATCCCGGCGGCGGCGGCAAGCGCGATCGTGGCGGGGTCGAGCATGACGCCCCTTTCGCGGGCCGGGCGTCGGCTGTCCAGTCGTGCGCGGTTCGCTTGCCACGCGGCGATCCGGCGCTAGCATCCGGCAATGCCCGCCCGCTACGTTACCCCCGCCCGGCCTCGGCACCGCATCGACCGCCGCGACGGGGTCGAGCAGATCGTCATCCCGGCGCGTCGCAACTGGTTCGCGATCCTGTTCCTGCCGCTATGGCTCACCGGCTGGACGATCGGCGGCGGCGCTGCGATCACGCAACTGATGAGCGGCGACCTGCCGGCAGGGGAGCGGGCGTTTATGGCCGTCTGGCTGTGTGGCTGGATCGCGGGCTGGCTGTTCGCGGTCGGCACGCTGGCCTGGCAATTCGTCGGTGCCGAACGGATCGCGGCGGCGCACGGCGACCTGACGCTATCCCTCGGGATCGGCCGCCTCGCTCGAACGCGCCGGTTTCGCGGCGGCGAGGTCCGGGCGGTTCGCGTCGCGGGGCAACCCGCCTGGGCGATGTTCGGGGGCGGCATGGGGCCGTTCTGGCCGAGCATGACCGGCACGCTGCGGTTCGATCATGGCGCGCGGACGATCGCTTTCGCCTCCGGCATCGACGAGGCGGAAGCGGCGACGGTGCGCGACTGGCTGCTCGCCCGCCTGCCCGGTGCGCGCGCCCGCGACTGATCCTCAGCGCAGCCGCTTGTAGTGGAACATGCGCACGAACGGCGCGCCGTCGCCGTTCACCGATCCCGCCGTCTCGGTCATCGTGCGGCCATCCGCGGCGACGCGGTACACCCGGACCGAGCCGAGCGTCCGGTTCTTGGCCAGGCTCATGACCAATGTGTCCGGCGTGGGCGAGAGGAAGGCGGCGCTGTCGGCCTCGCTCGTGTCGGCGGTCCCGGGCGCCGCCGATCCGTCGCGGGTGTAGTCGATCACCATATGGCGCACGCTGTCGTCGGGCGCGGTCACGTCGACCACCGTGCGCCACTTCACCCCGCCGATGTCCTCAAAGCGATAGGTGACACGCTTGGGCGCCGGGCCGTAGGTCGACGGCATCCGCGACAGGTCGAGTTCCCAGGTCCCTAGGAACGGCGACGCGCGCTCGGGCGCCGGCGCAGCGGCGACGAGCGAGACGGCGAGAAGCGGGAGATGCAGCATGACGACGACCCTTTCATGATGCGGACCAGCCGCCCGCCGCCAGCAGTATCGACATATGTAGATTTGATAGTCAATCGGCCTGCCCAGACCCCATCTGCCTGCCATGGGAACGACGCCGACGTCCGTTCGCTTTTGGCGCGGACGAAAGGGGAATCGACGATGAATGACGCTTTGGATCAGGCCCGTGTCCGCCTTCAGGCATTTCGCGGCGACGCCCCGCCCGAGCGGGTGCTGGACAGCGAAAGCGGGCTGACCGCGGGCGATATCGACCATGTCCTCGCCGCGTGCCGCGCGCCGACCGATCTGGAGCCGGGCGGCAGCCTCGACCTCGACGACCTGAGCGGGAATGCTTGAGTTGATGTAAAACTCAATCCGTTCCCGGATGACGGGGGGTCAGCCCAGCGCCGCCTGCTTCTCCGCCGCCAGCCGGTCGAGTTCGGCGCGGCTCTTCTTCTCCGCCGCGGTCTTCAATTGCCCGCACGCCGCGTCGATGTCGCGCCCACGGGGCGTGCGGACGGGGGCCGAGATACCCCCCTCGAACACGATGTTCGAGAAGGACCGGATCCGCTCAGGCGTCGAGCATTCGTAATCCGCGCCGGGCCACGGATTGAACGGGATCAGGTTCACCTTCGCCGGCAGCTTGTAGTGCCGCAGCAGCCGGACGAGCTCGCGCGCATCGGCGTCGCTGTCGTTCTTGTCCTTCAGCATCACATATTCGAACGTGATGCGACGCGCGTTGTTGGCGCCGGGATAGTCGGCGCATGCCTGCAGCAGTTCCTCGATCCCGTACTTCTTGTTGAGCGGCACGATCTCGTCGCGCACGTCCTTGGTCACGGCGTGGAGCGAAACGGCCAGGTTCACGCCAATCTCCTCGCCCGCGCGCGCCATCATCGGCACGACGCCGCTGGTCGACAGCGTAATCCGCCGCTTCGACAGCGCCAGGCCGTCGCCGTCCATCACGATCTTCAGCCCGTCGCGCACCGCATCGAAGTTATAGAGCGGCTCGCCCATCCCCATCATGACGATGTTGGTGAGCAGCCGCCCCTCCGGGCTGGACGGCCATTCGCCGAGCGCATCGCGCGCCAGCATCACCTGCCCCACGATCTCGCCCGCGGTCAGGTTGCGCACCAGCCGCATCGTCCCGGTGTGGCAGAAGCGGCAATTGAGCGTGCAGCCGACCTGGCTGGACACGCACAGCGTTCCCCGATCGGCGTCGGGGATGAAAACCATCTCGTAATCCTGCCCGTCGGGCGAGGAGAGCAGCCACTTGCGCGTGCCGTCCTCCGACACCTGCGCCTCCTTTACGTCGGGCCGGCCGACCACGAAATGCTCGGCCAACCACGGGTGCTGCGCCTTGGCGATGTCGGTCATCAGCGTGAAGTCGGTGACGCCCCGATTGTAGATCCAGTGCCAGAGCTGCTTGGCGCGCAGCTTGGCCTGTTTCGGCTCCATCCCAGCCGCCTCGAGCGCAGCGCGGATCGCCCCCTTGTCGAGCCCCACCAGATCGACGCGCCCGTCGGGCCGCTCGAAAACGGCGCGGGTCACGGGCACGGGGTCGATGTGCCCGGGGATGGGCATGGGGGCGGCCGAAGCTGTCTGCATGGCATGCGATATAGTCGAAAACGGGCGGCGGCGCTAGGGTTGCCACTTCGACACCGTCGGCAGGGTGGCTTGCACGTTCGCAGCCGACCGCCCGACTAAAGTCAGTTCGTCATATTCCTGCCCCGCTTTGTCCGCTACCGGACGCGCATGTCGCTCATCGATCGCTTCCTTCACCGCGCGATCCGTCGCGGGCAGCTCACCGTTACCTTTCCCGGCGGGCGGACCGCCACCTATGGCGCACCCGATGCCGAGCTCGGCAACGTCGCCATCCGCTTCGCTGATGGCCGCGCGCTGCGCCAGTTGCTTGCGGACCCAAGCCTTGGCGCGGCGGAGGCGTTCATGGACGGGCGCCTCGTCATCGAGCGCGGCGACATTCGCGATTTCCTCAACCTCGCGACCGCGAACAATCGATGGGAAGCGGGGCTCGGCACGCTCGACGCCAGCCCGATGAAGCGCGCGATCGACGCCGTCCGCTTCCGCATCGATCGGGTGAACATGGCGCGGCGCGCGAAGCGCAACGTCGCCCATCACTACGACCTGTCCGACCGGCTCTACGACCTCTTCCTCGACGTCGACCGGCAATATAGCTGCGCCTATTTCACCGATCCGTCCAACACCCTCGAACAGGCACAGGTTGACAAGAAAGCACATATCGTCGCCAAGCTGGCGATCGAGCCGGGGATGAAGGTGCTCGACATTGGTTGCGGCTGGGGCGGGATGGCGCTCTACATCCACCGCACCACCGGCGCCGACGTATGCGGCATCACCCTGTCGGAGGAACAGCTCAAGGTCGCGCGCCGCCGTGCCGAAATGGCGGGGGTGGACGGCCATGTCCGCTTCGAGCTCATCGACTATCGCCACCTGACCGGCCAGTTCGACCGCATCGTGTCGGTGGGCATGTTCGAGCATGTCGGCCCGGCGCATTACCGCACCTTCTTCAAGCAGTGCCGCAATCTGCTGACGCCGGAGGGGGTGATGCTCCTCCACACGATCGGCCGCGCGGGCGGGCCGGGCACCACCGACGCGTTCACCGCCAAGTACATCTTCCCCGGCGGCTACATCCCCGCTTTGTCGGAGATCGCGAAGGGGCATGAGGGGCTGCGCATGTTCCTCACCGATGTCGAAGTGCTGCGGCTCCACTACGCCTACACGCTGGAGGCGTGGTACAAGCGCGTGGTCGCGGCGAAGGATGCGATCGTCGCACTGTATGATGAGCGCTTTTATCGGATGTGGACCTATTATCTCGCCGGCAGCGAGGTGAGCTTCCGCCATGGCGGGCTGGTCAACTATCAGCTCCAATATGCGCGCGACCGTGACGCGCTGCCGCTGACGCGCGACTATATGCTGGAGGGCGAGCGTGCGCTGCTCAAGGTGCCGGAGCCTCAGCCGGTCGCCTGAAGTGAGGCGGCGACGAGGCGCTCGAGGACGGTTGCGTCGACCTTGTCCAGCCGCTTGATGTAGACGCAGCCGGCGCCCGTGCGATGCGGGCCAAGCTGCGTCAGCAGGTCCGCCTTCTCCGGGAAATCCTGCGCGAGGTAGAGCACCGTCTCGGCCTTTCGCGGGGAAAAGCCGATCGCGCACATCCGCTGGTCCCTGCCGCTCGCGCGATAGCCATATTCGCCACAGCCGATGATGCTCGATCCCCACATCCGCGCCGGTTCGCCCGACACGCGCTCGTAAAGTGCGCGGACGGCACGCGCATCCTCGCGCCGGACGGGATCGGGGACCGCGTCGATGAAGGCGTCGACGTCGGCATCGCTGGCGGTCGTCTTGTTGGTCATGCCCCTCCCCCCACGAGTCGCGCCGCGCGACTTTGCCACTTGCCCGGCCGCGGGCACCACCCCATGAAGGCGGCGTCATGGAATTCGGCTTCGTCCTATCGACCGTCGCGGAAACGATTCAGGTCGCGATCGCGCCGGTGTTCCTGCTTGCCGGGATCGCCGGGCTGCTAAACGTGCTCACCGGGCGGCTGGCGCGCGTCATCGATCGCGCACGCGCGCTCGAACAGCTCCACCCGCGCACCACCGGGCCGGAACATGACCGCCACGTCTGGGAACTGCGCCGCATCGACCGGCGGATCACCGTCATCAACGCCTCGATCTCGCTCGTCACCGCCTCCGCCATCTCGATCTGCGCGGTCGTCGCGCTGCTGTTCGTGGCCGAGTTGTCGCATCTCAAGATCGGCACGATCGTAGCGAGCGCGTTCATCGGCTCGATGCTGATGCTGATCGCCGGCCTCGTCTTCTTCCTCATCGAGGTGCGCATGTCGCTCAAGGCATCGCACATCCGCGTCGAGCTGCTCGAGCTGGACCGCGAGCGCAAGCGGCGCAGCCAGTGACCGCCGGCCGGGGCGCGCTACAGGCGGTGGTGGCCGCCGCGACGCTGGTCCCCTTGTCGATCGCCTCGATCAGCCTCGTCCGCGGCCCCGTGTGGCTGGGACAGGCAGCACCGATCGCCACGGATCTCGACAGTCATTTCCGCTATCTTTCGGGCATCTTCCTCGCGCTCGGCCTCGGCTTTGCGAGCTGCATTCCGGCGATCGAGCGAAAGGGACCGCGGCTGCGGTTGCTCGGCGGCATGGTGATCGCCGGCGGGCTGGGGCGGCTGTGGAGCCTGGTCCAGGTCGGCGCGCCAGCGACCGGGCATCTGGTCGGGCTGTGCATCGAGCTCGGACTCGTGCCGGTTGTGCTTGTCTGGCAGGCCGCGGTCGCGCGGCGTTCCGCCGCGGCCACTACCCTTGTCTGAACGTCAATCCGGCCGCTCCAGCCGCGGTCCCGCCGCCACGGTGGGCAGATAGCGGGGGCCGGGCAGCGGCCCGCGCGCCACCTCATAGCCGGCGCCGGCATCGAACAGCCGCTGCTCGCTCCATTTGGGTCCGATGAAGGACAGCCCGACCGGCAGCCCCATCACCTGCCCCATCGGCACGGTCAGATGCGGATAGCCCGCCACCGCCGGCAGCCCGGCAGCGGACGGCCCGCTCGCCTGGTCGCCATGCACCGGGTCGGACAGCCAGGCTGCGCCATAGCTCGGCGTCACGATCACCTGCGCCTTCGCCAGCATCGTATCGAGCGCCTTGGTCGCCAGCGCCAGCGACTTGGCACGCGCCGGCTTGTAGGCAGGGTCGGCAGTGCCCTTGGTCTTTTCCGCCGCCTCGAAAATGTCTTGACCGAAGAACGGCATTTCGGTCGCCGCGTTTGCCTTGTTGTAGGCGATCACGTCGGCGAGGGTACGCACCTTCACTGCCGGCGGCGTGGTTTTCAGATAGGCGGCCAGATCGGACTTCAGCTCCATCTTGAGCACGTCGAACTCGGCCTCGCCCAGCCCCGGCGTCGCCGGCTGTTTCACGTCGACCAGCACCGCGCCCGCCGACCGCAGCTTCGCCAGCGCCGCGTCGAACTGACGGGCGAGCGTATCGGGCAGCCCCTCGGGCCGCAGCACGCCGACGCGCATGCCCTTGAGCGCCGCGGGATTGAGCCGCGCGGCGTAATCGCCCTTGCGCGCATCCGCCTCCCGCGTCGCCGGGTCGGCGGCGTCGCTGCCCGCCATCACCGACAGCAGCGCGGCGGCGTCGGCGACGGTCGTCGCCATCGGGCCGGGGGTGTCCTGGCTATGGCTGATCGGCACAATATGCGTGCGGCTGACGAGCCCGAGCGTCGGCTTCATGCCAACGAGCCCGTTGATCGCCGAGGGACAGATCACCGACCCGTCGGTTTCGGTCCCTACCCCCGCGCGCGCCAGCCCGGCGGCGACCGCCGCGCCCGTCCCGCTCGACGAGCCGCAGGCGGTCCGGTCGAGCGCATGGGGGTTGCGCACCAGCCCGCCGACCGCGCTCCACCCGCTCATCGAGGACGACGAGCGGATGTTCGCCCATTCGGACAGGTTGGTCTTGCCCAGCATGACGATCCCGCCCACGCGCAGCCGCGCCGCGACGGGCGCATCACGCCGGGTCAGATTGTCCTTGAGCGCAAGGCTGCCCGCGGTGGTCGGCAACTCGACCGTCTCGATATTGTCCTTGATGAGCACCGGCCAGCCATGGACGGGCGACCGCACGCGCCCCTTCGCCTGCTCGTCGTCGAGCCGCCGCGCCTGTGCCTCGGCATCGGGCGCCACCGCGATCACCGAATTAAGCCGCGGCCCCGCCCGGTCGATCCCCTCGATACGCTTCAGATAAGTGCGGGTCGCGGCGGCGCTGGTTCCCTCCTGCGCCGTAGCCGGGATGGCAGTGACCAGGAGGAGAAGCGGCACCGCGGCGACCGAAGCATTTACTCGAAAATTAGGCATATTGCTCCCGGATATGGACGTTGAAATAATGCCCTTTCGAAGGTGCCGCCAAAAGCCCTTGGTAGATCGAAGTTGGCACACCGTAATAGCTGTAACGACCAGACCGGATAAACCAAATGTCAAGCCTCCGCGACGCCGCGTTATATTCGACACGGTACATCGCGGAGGAAGACACAGAAGGCATTTTATTCCGCCGCGACGCCCGCGTGCGAGAACATGTCGCCCTCGAGCCGCGGGTCCTCGTTCGCCGGGGCGACCGCGACCTTCTTGCGCTTGTCGAAGCTCGACCAGACGTCGTTCCAGTTGCCGCGGGTCGCGCCCTTCGAATACTCCGTCGCGCGCGTCTCGAAGAAATTGGCGTGCTCGACGCCGTTGAGCAGCGGCGTCAGCCACGGGATCGGATGCTCGTCGATCATGTAGATCGGCTTGAGGCCCAGCTGGCTGAGGCGCCAGTCGGCGATGTACCGGATATACTTCTTGATGTCCTTGGCGGTCATGCCGTTGACCGGCCCCATCTCGAACGCGAGGTCGATGAACGCGTCCTCCAGCCGGATCGTCGTCTGGCACACATCGGCGATATCGTCCTTCACCGCCTTGGTCAGGCACTGACGCTCCTGGCAGAAGGCGTGGAACATGCGGATGATGCCCTCGCAGTGCAGGCTCTCGTCGCGCACCGACCAGCTGACGATCTGGCCCATGCCCTTCATCTTGTTGAAGCGCGGGAAGTTCATCAGCATCGCGAACGACGCGAACAGCTGGACGCCCTCGGTAAAGCCGCCGAACATGGCAAGCGTGCGGGCGATATCCTCGTCGGTGTCGACGCCGAAGTTCTGCATATAGTCATGCTTGTCCTTCAGCTCGGCATATTCGAGGAACGCGCCATACTCGCTCTCGGGCATGCCGATCGTGTCGAGCAGGTGGCTGTACGCCGCGATATGCACCGTCTCCATGTTGCTGAACGCGGTCAGCATCATCTTGATCTCGGTCGGCTTGAACACGCGGCCGTATTTCTCGTGATAGCAGTCCTGCACCTCGACATCGGCCTGGGTGAAGAAGCGGAAGATCTGCGTCAGCAGGTTGCGCTCGTGATCCGACAGCTTCTGCGCCCAGTCGCGGCAATCCTCGCCCAGCGGCACTTCCTCGGGCAGCCAGTGGAGCTGCTGTTGACGCTTCCAGAACTCGAACGCCCAGGGGTATTCGAACGGCTTGTACTGCTTGGAGGCCTGGAGAAGGGACATGGGCGTTACTCCGAGAGAAGCTGAGATAGGATGAGGCCTACGTTGAGAAGGCCGAGAACAAGAAATCCGATTCCGAAAAATCGAACGGTGCGTGGATCTGTGGCGGGGATCGGCCCGACACCCACGAAGGCGTTCGGATCTCGAACTTTACGATAGCCATTGATCGTCAGCATCGCGCCGACAGCCAAGCCGATCCATGGGCGAAGCGTATCGATCACCCCTCGCCTCCCCGCCAAAGCGCGGTCGCACTCATCGCCAGCACCGCGCCGCCGGCCAGCGCCATGATGCCGATCATGCGAAAGGCATAGACGCGGCCCGGCGATGAAGGCCGGGCGAGCGCGGCGATGAGGCCGATGCCCGTCAGTACCAAAACGCCCGCGACGGCATACATGGCGACCAGCGACCAGCTCATCGCCGTTCCCGCCACTTCACGACGGTGACGGTCCGCGTCTTGCGCGCGCCGACGCCGAACACGACGATGCCGAGGAAATAGCCGAAGTCGTACCACCCGCCATCGTTGGGCACGGCATAGACGGCGACGTCGGGCATGAAGAGACTTAGAGCCCAGGACACCGGAAAGATGAACCCGTGCCAAAGCCCGTGGAAGAACCCCGGCGCGCCAGGCGCGACGGCATTGCCCGCCTGACGCGCGCAGGCAGCAAGCGAAAGCAGGAGGAGCGGGGCGAGGCGCTTCACGCCGCAACACCTTCTGCCGTCACCCCGGACTGGTTCCGGGGTCCACGCCCCAGCACGCGCCGACGCTTGAGCCGCTTGCCGCGGCGATCGCGGCCAAGTGGATCCCGGCACAAGGCCGGGGTGACGCCGGTTGGCGCATCCAATCCGCGATCCGCTCGTTCCAGCGCCGAACCCCAAGTAGGAGACGGGCAATGGCCAACCTCAACGACATTCGCGAGCATATGGAAGTCATCGGCGCCGACGGCGTGCATGTCGGCACCGTCGACCGCGTCGAGGGCGACCGGATCAAGCTTACCAAGAAGGACTCGGGCGCCGATGTCGAGGGCGCCGGCGAAGGGCATCATGCGGGCCACCATCACTTCATTTCGACCGGCCTCGTCGCCGAGGTCGAGGGCGATCAGGTCCGCCTTTCCGCCAATGCCGACGTCGCGGTGACGTTCGAGGAAGAAGAGGGCGGCGATCCGGTCTGATTGGTCGTTAGGGTCTAGCGAGACGCCGGTCCGCGGGAAGCGGGTCGGCGTCTTACGTTGAGCTCCCGGCCGCGCAGTCAGACGGAGCGGCGTGGCCGCCCCGCTGCCCGCCGCGGCGTCTCCCGGATTGCTCGCGCAATCCGCTGCCGTCCGCTTACTGACAGGCCAGGCACTCGTCATAGTCGGTGCTCTCGCCCAGATCGAACTTCGGCTTCTCGATCGTGTTGTCCGCCTCAACCCCGCCGGCGAACCCGGCGCGCTGCACCGACTTCGAGCGGAGATAGTAGAGCGACTTGATGCCCAGTTCCCACGCGCGGAAGTGGAGCATCAGCAGGTCCCACTTCTCGACGTCCGCCGGGATGAACAGGTTCAGCGACTGCGCCTGGTCGATATAGGGCGCACGGTCGCCGGCAAGTTCGAGGACCCAGCGCTGGTCGATCTCGAAGCTCGTCTTGTAGCAGTCCTTTTCCTCCTGATTGAGGAAGTCGAGATGCTGCACCGACCCGCCGCGCTCGAGGATCGTGTTCCAGACCGCGTCCGAGTTCTTCGACTTGGCGATCAGCAGCTTTTCCAGATACGGATTCTTGACCGCGAAGCTGCCCGACAGCGTCTTGTGCGTGTAGATATTCGCCGGGATCGGCTCGATGCAGGCCGACGTGCCGCCGCAGATGATGCTGATCGACGCGGTCGGCGCGATCGCCATCTTGCACGAAAAGCGCTCCATCACGCCCATGTCGGCCGCATCCGGGCAGGGCCCGCGCTCGACCGCGAGCTGCATCGAGGCTTCGTTCACCTGCGCGGCGATGTGCTTGAAGATGCGAAGATTCCACGACTTGGCCATCGCCCCCTCGAACGGCAGGCCGCGCGCCTGGAGGAAGCTGTGGAAGCCCATGACGCCGAGGCCGACCGACCGCTCGCGCTCCGCCGAATAGCGCGCACGCGCCATTTCGTCCGGCGCACGCTCGATATAGTCGGTGAGCACGTTGTCGAGGAAGCGCATCACGTCCTCGACGAAACGCTTGTCGTCCTTCCACTCGTCCCACGTCTCGAGGTTGAGCGACGAGAGGCAGCAGACCGCGGTGCGATCGTTGCCAAGGTGATCGCGGCCCGTCGGCAGCGTGATCTCGCTGCAGAGATTCGAGGTCGAGACCTTGAGGCCCAGGTCGCGGTGATGCTTGGGCATCGTGTTGTTCACGTGATCGCTGAACACGATGTACGGCTCGCCCGTCGCCAGCCGCGTCTCGACCAGCTTCTGGAAAAGCGCGCGGGCATCGACGGTGCCGCGGGTCGAGCCGTCCTTCGGCGACTTGAGCGTCCATTCCTCGCCGTTGCGCACGGCCTCCATGAACGCGTCGGGGATGAGGACGCCGTGATGGAGATTGAGCGCCTTGCGGTTGAAGTCGCCCGAGGGCTTCCGAATTTCGAGGAACTCCTCGATCTCGGGATGGGAGATGTCGAGATAGCAGGCCGCCGACCCACGGCGCAGCGAGCCCTGCGAAATCGCCAGCGTCAGCGAATCCATCACGCGGACGAACGGAATGATGCCGCTGGTCTTGCCGTTGAGGCCCACCGGCTCACCGATGCCGCGGACATTGCCCCAATAGGTGCCGATGCCGCCGCCGCGCGACGCCAGCCACACATTCTCGTTCCACGTCTCGACGATCCCCTCGAGGCTGTCGGGCACGGAATTGAGGTAGCAGGAGATGGGCAGGCCGCGGCCGGTGCCGCCGTTCGACAGCACGGGCGTCGCCGGCATGAACCACAGCTTCGAGATATAGTCGTAGAGCCGCTGGGCATGCGCGCCGTCGTCGGCATAGGCCGAGGCCACGCGCACGAACAGGTCCTGATAGCTTTCGCCGGGCAGGAGATAGCGATCCTTCAGCGTCTCCTTGCCGAACTCGGTCAGGAGCGCGTCGCGGCCGTGATCGACCTCGACCGCGTAAAGCTGCGCGTCAATCGTCTTCGAATCGCGCTTCGCCTTGGGCACTGCGGCGGCTTCGAGAAGGGGGGCTTCGGCAATGTCGGTGCTGTCGTTCACGCGCTGATCGTCCCTGAAATCCATGACGGCCCCGTTCCTCATACGTTCGACTCGGGCGCCGTGGAGCGATGCTATCACCGCCGCCCGCGACCGAGAACAAAAAGTGACCACGCTGGGTGCTCGCAGCGGCGGCAAGGCCATCGCCGCGATATGGTGTCGCGGCGTCCTGATACCACCTCTTGTGCCAGCCCCCTGACGTGACCGCAACAGATTGTGGCCAATCGCGTCCGCATACAAGTCGGTAAATGACGTTTTGGGGACTCGGTTCGTCGCTTCCGTGAATCGGTTCGTCGACGCCCGCGAACCGTTCATCGGCCGCGACGCGTGGATGTTCCTCACCTTTGCGATTGGCAAGAGGATCGAAAGGGTGAGCGAAAAGAAACCCGTGGAAGAATCGTTGCGGGGCCAATCGGCTTGCCGATGCGGTCCGGGCGCGCGATGCTGACCCCTTATCTTGTGGGGGAGCAGCGACATGGCGATCGATCGGCGGGCGATGTTGAAGGCGGGGGCCGCGGGCATCGCGGGCGCGGCGGCGGGGCCGGCACTGGCTGCCGATCCGGCCGCCAGACTGCGCCCCGCGGTCGAGGCGGGCCACGCCGCCGCGGTCGAGCGGCTGCGCCAATGGATCGCCCTGCCCTCGATCGCGGCGGAGGATCGCGGCTATCCCGAGGGGCCGGAATACATGCGCCGGCTCGCCCTCGACGCGGGCTTCCAGTCGGCGGAGATCGTGCCGTCGTCGGGCAAGCCCGGCGTTTTCGCCACGCTCGATGCCGGCGCGAAGAAGACGCTCGGCATCTACTTCATGTACGACGTGAAGCAGTACGATCCGAAGGAATGGTCGAGCCCGCCGCTGGAAGGGCGGATCGTCGACAAGCCGGGGCTGGGCAAGGCGATGGTCGGCCGCGGCGCGGTCAACCAGAAGGGGCCGGAGACGACCTTCCTCGCGGCGCTGCACGCGTTCAAGGCGGCTGGGGTGAGGCTGCCCGTCAACCTCGTCCTCGTCGCCGAGGGGGAAGAGGAGATCGCCTCGCCGCATTTCCACGAGATCGTCCAGACCTCGCGCGTCGCCGCGGCGCTCAGGAAGTCCGTCGGCGTCATCATCCCGACCGGGTGGCAGAACCCGGCGACCGGCGCGGTCACGCTCGCGCTCGGCGCCAAGGGGGCGATGGAGTTCGAACTCGTCGTCTCGGGCGAGAAATGGGGCCGCGGGCCCAAGGGTGACATCCATTCGAGCGAGAAGGCGCGCGTCGACAGCCCGCCATGGCGTCTGGTCGCGGCCCTCTCGACGCTCGTCAGCCCCGACGGCAACACGGTGATGATCGACGGCATCCAGGACAAGGTGGTGCCACTCACCCCGCGCCAGCGCGAGCTGATCGCCATGACCGCGCGCGCGACCGACGAGGCGTCGACGAAACGCCAACTCGGCGTCACCCGCTGGATCGACGACATGGACTGGGAAGCCTCGCTCGTCCGGCTGGCGCAGGCGCCGACGGTGAACATCCAGGGGCTCGTCGCAGGCTATACCGGCCCCGGCGGCAAGACCGTCCTGCCCGGCCGCGCGACCGCGAAGATCGAGATGCGGCTGGTGCCGGACATGACGATCGCCGACACGCTGGCGAAGCTGCGCGCGCATCTCGACAAGCGGGGGTTCAACGACGTCGAGATCAACGTCTCGGGCGGCTATGGCCCCACCCAGACGGACGAGAAGAGCGCGCTGATCCGCGCCGAACTGGCGACGTGCGAGCGGCTAGGCGTTCCCGCGACGCTCGCGCCGCGGCTGGCGGGAAGCTGGCCGGGGGTGATCTTCACCGGGCCGCCGATCAACCTGCCCGCCGGTCAGTTCGGCTTCGGCCACGGCAGCGGCGCGCACGCGCCCGACGAATATTTCCTGATCGAGAGCACCAACCCCAAGGTGATGGGGATGAAGGACGCGACGATGGGGTTCGTCGACTTTCTCTATCAGGTCGCGGCCACGGCGTAGTCTCGACCCGTCACCCCGGACTTGTTGCGGGGTCCACTTCACCGCGTACTCACCGGCGGGTTGGCTCGCGGCACGGTGGACCCCGGAACCAGTCCGGGGTGACGATTTAGGTTAGCGGGTCGCTGGCGCCTTTACCGGTGCCGCCAGCGCACCCGCCGCCCCCGCCGCAGGCTTCGCCCCCGCCAGCACCTTCGCCGACGGCACCACCGTCATCGTCCAGTCGCGATCGGGCCGCAGATACTTCGCCGCCAGCGCCTGCAACTCCGCCGGGGCCATCCGGCCGAGGTCCTGCGGCAGCGTCGCGATCGACGCGAGGCGCTTGGCATCGCCCGTGCCGCCCGCGGTCTGCTGCATCCAGAACGTGTTGCCGCTCGACATGCGTATCCAGCTTTGCGCCACCGGCACCTGTGCGCGGCGAAGCTCATCCTCGCCCACCGGCGTCGCCACGAGATCGGCGGCGATCGCGCGCGCAGCCTCGAAGAAGAAGCCGGTCTTGTCGGGCGGAACCTGCCCGATCGCGATCAGCCGCCCGCCGCCGGGCATCCCCACCGGCCAGTCGTTGACGACGTTGGGCGTGTAGCTCACCCCCGCCTGGCTGCGCAGCCGATCGAACAGCCGGTCGCGGAACACGGCGGCCAGCACCTCCAGCCTGCGGCTCTCGCTGATCGCGTCGCTGCCGCCGCCGGTCGGCCAGGCGATCACCGCCGCGGCCTGGTTGGGCTGCCCCTCGTGCGTGCGCTGGACAGGCGTCGTGTCATGGCGGGGGAAGTCGGGCGTCGGGCCGGTGATCGGCGCCGCCGGCCTCGGCTTCATCGCGCCGAAGGAAGTGGCGACCGCCTGAACCGCCGCATCGGTCTTCACGTCGCCATAGACCTGCACCTCGATCGGGCCGGACGCGAGGATCGGTTCCCAGAAGGCGCGGAACGCCTTGGCGTCCAGCTTCTCGACCGCCTCGCGCGGGGGGACGCCCCAGCGCGCGTCGCCATTGTGGAGCAGCTTCTCGAGGTCGCGACTCAGCACCGCGTCGGGCGACGCCTCCAGCCCCGCATAGCCCGCGAGCATCACCGCGCGGGCGCGGGCCACCGGATTGGGGTCCCAGCCGGGCGTGTTGAGCTTGGCGGCGATCAGCTTGAGCTGGTCGGCGAGGTCGGCGGGTGTCGTCAGCGCGCCGAACATGAAGGCATCGTCATCGATC
This sequence comes from uncultured Sphingomonas sp., assembly GCA_913775315.1. GTDB lineage: Bacteria > Pseudomonadota > Alphaproteobacteria > Sphingomonadales > Sphingomonadaceae > Sphingomonas. The sequence goes on from CAJYIX010000009.1 coordinate 60,858, forward strand.
GCGAAGTCGAGCGAAATCTGCCGCCCGCTGGTCAGGCGGTCGATCTCCTCCTGCCCGAACTTGCCGATGCCCGAGGGGATGAGCGCCAGGTCCCCCGCCCAGGCCGGCGTCACCCGGTCCGACGGCAGCCCGCGCAGCCCGGTGCCGAACCGCACGCGGACATATACCTTGTTCGTCTCGGACTCGTTGGGGAAGACCAGCAGCTTAACGCCATTGGCATAGTCGACCTGCTCGATCGACGGCTCGGTAACCACAACCTTGCGCTCAGCGACCTTGCCGGGCGTGCCGAGCTTCGGGAGCTTGTCGAACCCGATCGATCCGCCACGGGTACGGGCATAGGCGAGCTTCGACACATCCTCGTCAAGGACGGCGGCGAGCCGAGCCTGGACGTTGGTGTCGGGGGTGCGCGTGTTGACCATCGCTCGGCGGTCGCCTTCGAACACCTTCTTGCTTGCGGCGAGCACGCGTGCGGGGGTGAAGAACTTCTTGGCCACCGCGCCGCGGAAGATGCCCAGCGAACCCTCGGACGAGGCGGCGGTTTCGTGGATGTCGACCGCCTGGACGATCTCGTCGGCCTGGATCGCGCCGGCCTCCACGCGGCTGGTGTCGACGGCGTTCTTCATCGCGGCGTCGATCTCCGCCACTTCGCGGTCGATCTCGCCCTGCGTCGGCGCATTGACCATCGCGTCGGCGATGACGCGGCGCACATCGCGCACCGCGGTCTCCCAATCCTCGCCCACCGGCACGATCGTGACCGCGGTGAGGTTGGCGGAGCGGGCCACATCCTGAAGGTCGGCATTGGCGGTGATGAAGCTGCCGCCGCCGCGCGCACGCGATTCGAGGCGGCGGTTGAGGATGCGGATCGCGATCTGGTCGATCATCCGCTCCTGGTTGAACAGCACCGTGTCGGCAGTAATCGTCCAAGGGCGCAGGATCGCCATCGTCACGACCGGCGGGATCGAGGGTTCGACCGACACCGCGCTCGCCGGCTTGTCCGCCTGCGGCTTGCCGAAATCGGGGGTCGGCGTGGGCGTGCCCTTGGGCGTCCAGCCACTGAAATGCTTGGCAACCAGTGCCTGAAGCTGCGCAGGATCGACGTCGCCGGCGATGACGATCGTCGTGCGGTCGGGGCGGTACCAGCGGTCGTGGAACGCCTGTAAGCTCGCCGCCGTCGCACCGTTGAGCGTCTCGACCGTGCCGATCGGCGAGCGATCGGCGAGCGGCTGGCCCGCGAAGAACAGGCTGCGCGTCGCGTCCGACAGCCGGCTGGAGGGATTGAGCCGCTCGCGCTGTTCGGCAAGCACCACCGGCCGCTCGGCCTGTAGCGCCGCGTCGCTCAGCGTCGGCGCGGCCATCATGCCGGCCAGCACCTTCATGCTCTCGTCCAGCCCGGCGGGCGTCGCGGAGGGGAGGTCGAGCTTATAGACCGTCTGCGTGAACGTCGTGCTGGCGTTGGTGTCGGAGCCGAAGGTGACGCCCAGCCGCTGCCACAACCGCTTCGATTCGCCGTCGGGCACGTACTGCGACCCGCGGAACGACAGGTGCTCGATCAAATGCGCGAAGCCCCGCTCGCTATCCCGCTCCATCAACGAGCCGGCGTCGATGCGCACGCGGATCGCCACCTGCCCCGGCGGCACGCCGTTGCGGCGCACGGCATAGCGGACGCCGTTGGGCAGCGTGCCAAACGTCCATGCCGGGTCGGGCGTGATGTCGCTGCCCTTGTAGAGCCAGGGCTGGTCAGCGGTCTGGACCGGCCCCGGCTGCATCAGCGGGATCGCGGTCTGGGCGGGCGCGGACTGCGGCGCGGGCGCGGCGGTCTGGGCGGCGAGGGGAAAGGCGGCGGCAAGCAGCAGCGCGCCGAGCGTCATACGCGAACGGATCGGGGGGATCATGCGACCAAGGCTAGCGGGCTTTGCTGCGCCCCGCCAGCCCGCCCCTGATCTTCTCGGCCTGCCCCAATCGGAGCCGCGCCTGCCATCATTCGGACGCGATGCGCGCCTAGCGGGCAGCGGGTCGGCCGCCTCGCGCCGACAGAGTCGCGTCCACAGCCTATCGGTGCCCGTGCTTACCCAGACCCGCCCTGATCCCCAGAGCCGCAGCGTGACCCCGCCCGACCTCGGCCGGGTATCAGGCGCCCCCGTGCCGGGCGCGGCGCTCGCGCCCGAGCGGGGCCGGCCGCTCATCATCCGCTATGGCAAGCATCTGCGCGGGCTGTTCGACCGGCTTATCGCGGGCTCGTCGCTCGTCCCCAACGACCCCGTGCTCGACATGCGTGATTTCGCCTGGACGTGTGAGCTGCGCCGCCACTGGCGAGCGATCCGGCAGGAGGCCATGTCGGTCGCGCTCGACCGCGGCGCGGCACCCAGCCTGTCGGACGTGTCGCCCGATCACCGCGCGATCGCCGCGCCCGAGATGTGGCGATCGTTCTTCCTCCACGGCTATGGCTATCCGATCCCGGAGAACCTCGCCCGCTGCCCCGCGACCGCGGCGGCGGTGGCGAACATCCCCGGCCTCGTCAGCGCGTTTTTCTCGATCCTTGCGCCCGGCACGCACATCCCCGCACATCGCGGCGTGACCAAGGGGCTCATCACCTGCCATCTCGGCCTGATCGTGCCGCCGGACGGCGACATCCGCATGCGCGTTGCCGACCGCGTCGTGCGCTGGGCCGAGGGCGAGACGCTCGTCTTCGACGACACCTGGGACCACGAGGTCTGGAACGACAGCGCGGGCACGCGGGTCGTCCTGCTCATCCAGTTCGAGCGCCCGCTCGCCCAGCCGGGCAAGTGGTTCGCCGACCTGTTCATGGGCTTCGTCCGCCGCTCCGCCTTCGTGCAGGAGGCGCGTGACAACATCCACGCCTGGAACCGCGCCGTCTCGTCCCTCGATACTTGATCGAAGGCAGGTGCGCGGCCACATGGCGGCGATGCTGATCGAAACCGAAGCCACGCCCAACCCCGCGACGATGAAGTTCCTGCCCGGCCGCGAGGTGATGGCCGGCGGCACCCGCGACTTCGCCAGCCCAGAGGAGGCGGAAGCCTCGCCACTGGCCGACGCCCTGTTCGGGTTGGGCGACGTGACCGGCGTGTTCTTCGGCCGCGATTTCGTGAGTGTCACCGCGGCGCCCGGCACCGACTGGGCGAGCCTCAAGCCCGACGTGCTCGGCATCCTGCTCGACCATTTCGCCGGCGACATGCCGCTGTTCCGCCCCGGCAGCGCCGCGGGCATCGCCGTCCCCCCAGCGGATCAGGTGTTCGCCGAGGACCCCGAGGATGCCGACATCGTCGCGCAGATCCGCGAGCTGATCGACACGCGCGTCCGCCCCGCGGTCGCCAACGACGGCGGCGACATCGTCTATCGCGGGTTCGAGAAGGGGAAGGTCTATCTCCAGATGCAGGGCGCCTGCTCGGGCTGTCCCTCGTCCACTGCAACGCTGAAGCAGGGGATCGAGCAGCTCCTCCGCTACTACGTGCCCGAAGTGACCGAGGTGCGTGCGGTCTGAAGCCCGCGCGCGCTTTCCATCATCCAGCCAGAACAGGGGAACGCCCATATGGGTCAGCCGCTTGACGACGCCGCGCTCGACACGATCTTCCGCACCGCGCGCACCTATAACGGCTATGACGACACCCCCGTGACCGAGGATGACGTCCGGGCGATCTACGACCTCATCAAGATGGGGCCGACGTCGGCCAACCAGCAGCCCGCGCGCTTCGTCTGGGTGCTGGGCGAGGAGGCGAAGGAAAAGCTCGCCGCCACAGCCAGCGACGCCAATGCCGACAAGATTCGCAAGGCGCCCGCCAGCGTCGTCATCGGTATGGACCTCGACTTCCATGAGCAGCTGCCGTGGCTGTTCCCGCACACCGACGCCAAGAGCTGGTTCAAGACCGAAGATGCCCTTCTGGAAAGCGCGTTCCGCAATTCCTCGCTTCAGGGTGCCTATTTCATCATCGCCGCGCGCGCGCTCGGCTGGGATACGGGGCCGATGTCGGGCTTCGACCCCGACAAGGTGAACGCCGCCTTCTTCGGCGACCAGCCGCGCGTGCGCGTCAACTTCATCTCGACCTTCGGCAAGGGCGATCCCTCGACGATCTTCGACCGCAGCCCGCGGCCCGAGTTCGAGACGTTCGGGCGCATCGAATAAGCCCTTGCGTACGCTCGTCATCGAGACTGCCACCGCCGCCTGCTCGGTCGCGCTGATCGACGCAGGCGGCGTCGTCGACGCTCGCCACGAAATCGTCGGCCGCGGCCATGCCGAGCGGCTGCTGCCGATGATTGCCGAGCTGGTGGACGGCGGCCAAGCGGACGCGATCCTCGTCGATTGCGGGCCGGGCAGCTTTACCGGCATCCGCGTCGGCCTTGCCGCCGCGCGCGGGCTCGCGCTCGGCTGGGGGGCGAGCGTCGCCGGGTATAGCGCGCTGCCGCTGGTCGCCGCGCGCGCCTTTGCCGATCGACCCGAGCCGACCGCGCTTGCGGTCGTGATGGAAGGGGGGCACGGTGAGGTCTTCGTGCAGGCCTTCGACGCCCCCCTCGCCCCGCGCGGCCCCTTCGCGTCGCTGACGCCGGCGGCGGCGCTCGACCTTCTCGACCCCGCGCTCCCCATCGTCGGCGACGGCGTGCGGCATCTTGCCGACAGTGGCCGCATGATCGAGGCGCGCCATCCGGTTGCTGCCGATGCGATCCTGCTCGCCGAGCGCGACCGCAATCTGGCACCCACACCGATCTACGGCCGCGCGCCCGACGCCAAGCTGCCGGGGCAGCCTTGAGCACCGCGGTCGGTGGCACCGTCCTGCGCCAGAGCGGCCCCGCCGAAGTTCGCCTGATCGATGCGATGATGCGCGAGGGGTTCGATCCCCTTTATGGCGAGGCGTGGACGCAGAACCAGTGCCTGGGCATCCTGTCGCTACCCGGCGTCTGGCTGACGATCGCCGAACAGGGGGGTGAGCCGGCGGGTTTCGCGCTCGCCCGGATTGCTGCGGACGAAGCCGAATTGCTGCTCATCGCCGTCCGCCCGGCGATGCGCCGCCGCGGCGTCGGCGCTGCCCTGCTTCGCGGGATCGTCGCCGACTGCCGCGATCGCATGGCGAGCGTCCTTCATCTCGAGGTCCGCGCAGGAAATGGCGCGATAGCGCTTTACGAACGCGCGGGATTTCGAAAGGTCGGCGTGCGCCGCGACTATTATCGCGGATCGACGGGCGAAGTCTTCGACGCACACAGCTTCAGTCTCGATCTCGCCTGACCGAGAAAAAGGCGGCGCGCCTGCCTTGAAGTCGCCATCCGTTACCCCGATAGGGGCCGCGAGGAATTGCGCAGCAGACGCATCCCGCTTGGGTCGAAAAGGACTAGAAATGGATCATCAGAACGCGCTCGACGAAACGCTGGTCACGCTGACCGCGGACATCGTCGCCGCTCATGTCAGCAACAACAGCGTCGCCGTCTCGGACCTGCCGCTGCTTATCCAGAACGTGCACGGCGCGCTCGCGGGTCTTGGCGGCCCGGCGCCCGAGCCCGAGACGAAGCAGGAACCCGCGGTGTCGGTCCGTGCCTCGATCAAGCCGGACTATCTGGTCTGCCTCGAGGACGGCAAGAAGCTCAAGATGCTGAAGCGCCACCTGATGACGCATTACCAGATGACGCCCGAGCAGTACCGCGCCAAGTGGAACCTGCCCGCCGACTATCCGATGGTCGCGCCCAACTATGCCGAGCAGCGTCGCAGCCTGGCCAAGAAGATCGGCCTGGGCACCAAGCGCCGGAAGCGTTGATGGGACCGGTGGCCCGGACACGCATCCGGGCCGCCGCCCCTTTCTTGCGAGTCGTTCGCTAACCCACGTACTTCCCACGGCGCGTGCGTCCGATTACATCGGCGCCATGCCCCGCAAGATCGACCTCGAAGCCCTTTGCCACGAAAAGGGCCTGCGCATCACCGAGCAGCGCCGCGTGATCGCCCGCGTCCTGTCCGAAGCCGAAGACCATCCCGACGTGGAAAAGGTCTATGCCCGCGCCTCCGCCATCGACAGCGGCATCTCTATCGCCACCGTCTATCGCACCGTCCGCCTGTTCGAGGAGGCGGGCATCCTCGACCGCCACGATTTCGGCGACGGCCGCGCGCGCTACGAACCCTCGCCGGAGGCGCATCACGACCATCTGATCGACGTCGAGAGCGGCAAGGTGATCGAGTTCGTCGATCCCGAGCTTGAGCTGCTGCAAAAGCAGATTGCCGAGCGTTTGGGCTTTCGCCTGGTCGATCACCGCATGGAACTTTACGGCGTCGCGCTCGACCGCAAGTCGTGACCGATCGCGCTGCCGCCGCGCATGATCGCCGCAAGCGCGCGGCGGCGGGCCATCCCGCGCCGCTGATCCTGTCGCAGCGGCTGCGGCTGTTCATCCGTGTCGCGATGCTGGTGCTGGCGGCGGTGGTCGCGGTGCCGCTCCATTATCTCTGGCGGCTGCTCCGCCTCTCCTCGCCCTGGCCGCGGCTGTTCCTCAGCACCTGCGCGCGGATCGCGGGGGCGCGGGTCAAGCGGATCGGCACCCCGCTGAAGCGCGACGTGTTTTACATCGCCAATCACGTGAGCTGGATCGACATCCTCGCCATCGCCGGCACCAGCGGATCGGCCTTCGTCGCCAAGTCGGAACTCGAAAAGGCGCCCGTCGTCGGCTGGCTCGCCAGCCTCAACCGCACTGTCTACGTCTCGCGCGAATCGCGGATGAAGGTCGCCGAGCAGATCAACGCGCTGCGCGACGCGTTCGCCGACAACTGGTCGGTGACGGTGTTTCCGGAGGGAACGACGACCGACGGCCAGTCGCTGCTGCCTTTCAAATCGCCGCTGCTCGCCGTGCTCGACCCGCCGCCGCCGGGCGTCCTCGTCCAGCCCGTGCTCATGATTTATGACGCGCGCGGCCGCGACCTCGCCTGGATCGGTGACGAAAGCGGCAAGGACAATGCCGTGCGCGTGCTGGCGCGTGCGGGCGGCTTCGGCGTGCGTTGCGTGTTCCTCGATCCCTTCCACCCGCGCGACTATCCGGGCCGCAAGGCGATCGCCGCCGAGGCCCGCCGCCGGATCGAGGAAGCCTTCTCGGTCCGCACCGGCCGCCCGCTCGAACCGTTCGTTGGCCATGACTGGTGGGCCGGGCGCCGTGGTGACGAAAGCGCCTGAACGCGCTAAGGGCCCGCCCATGACGACCCCTCCCAAGACCTTTCACGTCAAGTCGTTCGGCTGCCAGATGAACGTCTATGACGGCGAGCGCATGGGCGAGCTGATGGCGGCAGAGGGCATGACCGCGACCGCCGATGCCGATGCCGCCGACCTCGTCGTGCTCAACACTTGCCACATCCGCGAGCGGGCGACCGAGAAGGTCTATTCGGACATCGGCCGCATCCGCAAGAACGCGCGCGTGCAGGGCCGCGAGCCGATGATCGCCGTCGCCGGCTGCGTCGCGCAGGCCGAGGGGGCAGAGATCGTCGCGCGCGCGAAGGTCGACGTGGTAGTGGGGCCGCAGGCGTATCACAACCTGCCCGGCCTCGTCGCCCGCGCCGCGTCGGGCGCCCCCGCGCTCGACACCGACATGCCGGCGGAATCCAAGTTCGGTGCGCTTCCCCGCCGCCGCCGCGTCGGCCCCTCGGCGTTCCTCACCGTGCAGGAAGGGTGCGACAAGTTCTGCACCTATTGCGTCGTCCCCTATACCCGCGGGGCCGAGGTCAGCCGGCCGATGGCGGCGATCGTCGACGAGGCGAAGGCGCTGGTCGATGCCGGCGCGCGCGAGATCACGCTGCTCGGCCAGAACGTCAACGGCTGGCGGGATGCGGACGAAAACGGGCTGGAGGCGCTGATCCACGCGCTGGACCGGATCGAGGGGCTGGCGCGCATCCGCTATACCACCAGCCACCCCAATGACATGACCGACGGCCTGATCGAGGCGCATGCTGGCGTCGAGAAGCTGATGCCGTTCCTCCACCTGCCGGTGCAGGCGGGCAGCGACCGGGTGCTGAAGGCGATGAACCGCAGCCACAGCCGCGACAGCTACCTCCGCCTGATCGAGCGCATCCGTGCCCGCTGCCCCGACATCGCGCTGTCGGGCGACTTCATCGTGGGCTTCCCCGGCGAAACCGATGCCGAATTCGAGGAGACGCTGAGCCTCGTCGATGCCGTCGGCTATGCACAGGCGTTCAGCTTCAAGTACAGCCCGCGACCCGGCACCCCGGCGGCGGCGATGGACGGCGCGGTGCCGGCGGACGTGATGGACGAGCGGCTCCAGCGGCTTCAGGCGGCGCTCAATCGCGATCAGGCCGCGTTCAATGCCGCGTCGCTGGGGCGCAGCTGCACCGTCCTGATCGAGCGCAAGGGCAAGCTGCCCGGCCAGATGCTCGGCAAGTCGCCCTGGCTGCAATCGGTCCACCTGATGACCGACGCCGCGATCGGCAAGCTGGTCGAGGTCGAGGTCGTCCGCGCCGATCCCAATTCGCTGGCCGGCGTCGAGCGGGTCCGCGCCGCCGCGTGACCGAAAGGCCACGGTGAGGCGTCGACGCGCGGTTGCGTCATTTTCGCGTTGTACGGCGTTCCAACAGTCTGACAGACTGTGCCTGTGAAGCGTGAAAGGATCGCATGAGCCGCAAGCCCGTCCCCGCCCGCGCGGGGGAGAAGTCGCGCATCGAGATCGCCTTCGACCGGCCGGAGATGCTGCCCCAGCTGTTCGGCGAATATGACACCAACCTCGTCGCGCTCGAAAACCGCCTCGGCGTCTATATCACCGCACGCGGGGACAAGGTGGGGATCGAGGGGACGGCGGAGAGCGTGGCGCTTGCCCGCGACGTCCTGCAGGGGCTGCACGCGCGGCTGCTCCAGGGGCAGGAGATCGACCCCGGCCTCGTCGACGCGGTGATCGCGATGGCGTCCGAACCGACGCTCGACGGCATCATCCGACGCGATCCCAGCGCTCCGCCGCCGATCATGATCCGCACGCGCAAGAAGACGATCGTGCCGCGCTCGGCGGCGCAGACCCATTACATGCAGGAACTGGTCGGCAACGACATCATTTTCGCCCTCGGGCCGGCGGGCACCGGCAAGACCTATATCGCCGTCGCGCAGGCGGTGGCGCAGCTCATTTCGGGCAGCGTCCAGCGCCTGATCCTGTCGCGCCCCGCGGTCGAGGCGGGGGAGAAGCTGGGCTTCCTGCCCGGCGACATGAAGGACAAGGTCGACCCGTATCTGCGCCCGCTCTACGACGCGCTCTACGACTGCCTGCCCGCCGAGCAGGTCGAGCGCCGGATCGCCAGCGGCGAGATCGAGATCGCGCCGATCGCCTTCATGCGCGGCCGCACGCTCGCCGACGCCTTCGTCATCCTCGACGAGGCGCAGAATACGACGCCGATGCAGATGAAGATGTTCCTGACCCGCTTCGGCCAGAACAGCCGGATGGTGGTGTGCGGCGATCCCAACCAGACCGACCTGCCCGGCGGCGTCGGCGCTTCCGGCCTCAACGACGCGGTCCAGCGGCTGGAGGGGATCCAGGGCCTGTCGATCGTCCGCTTCACCGCCGCCGACGTGGTCCGCCACCCGATCGTCGGCCGGATTGTCAACGCGTACGAGGGCGGCGAGTGAGTTGCGATTCGCGCCGGCGGCCCCTAGCTGCACGCGCAACGACCGAGGCGAAGACACGATGATCGAGGTGGCCGTTCAGGCCGAGGGCGACTGGGGCGACGAGGCCGAGTGGGAGGCCGTCGCCGACCGCGCGGCGCGTGCGGCGATCGGCCGGACGCCGCAGGCCGAGTGGTTGGAAAACCCCGCGTCGATCGAGATCGCCGTCCGCCTGACCGACGACGACGAGGTCCACACGCTCAACCGGCAATATCGGGGCAAGGACAAGCCCACCAACGTCCTGTCCTTTCCGATGATCCAGCCCGACCTGCTCGATACCGTCACGCAGAACAGCGACGATGGCGAGGTGCTGCTGGGCGACATCGTGCTCGCCCGCGGCGTCTGCGTCGCGGAGGCGGCGGAGCGCGGCGTGGCCGCGTCGGAACATGCCACGCACCTGATTGTTCACGGTTGCCTTCATTTGCTAGGCTACGACCATCAGAATGATGGCGAGGCCGAGGCGATGGAAGCGATCGAGCGCGCCGTCATGGCCGAGCTTGGCCTGCACGACCCCTATCCCATCCAAGAGGACTGACGACCCCCAATGCCCGAGGGCCAAAGTACCAGCGCCGGCAACGGCGACCTTCATCACGGTGCCGATGGCGGCATCTGGCGCGGCCTTCGCGCCTTTCTCTTCGGCGACGACAATCACGAGACGCTGCGCACGCGCATCGAGGACGTGATCGCCGAGCATGAGCAGGAGGCGGAACGCCCCGTCGCGGGCGACCTTGCCCCCGTCGAGCGGCAGATGATCCGCAACCTCCTCCATTTCGGCGAGCGCGATGCCGGCGACGTGGGCGTGCCCCGCGCCGACATCACCGCGGTCGAGGAAAAGACCGCCTTCGGCGACCTCGTCCAGTGTTTCGCCAAGGAGGGGCACAGTCGCCTGCTCGTCTATCGCGAGAATCTAGACGACGTGATCGGCATGGTCCACATCAAGGACGTGTTCGCCATCCTCGCCTCGGGCGAACCGCATCCGCCGACGCTCGCCGGCCTGATCCGCGAGCCGCTCTACGTGCCGCAGTCGATGGGGGCGATCGACCTCCTCCTCCAGATGCAGACCAGCCGCACACACCTGGCGGTCGTGCTCGACGAATATTCGGGGACCGAGGGCCTCATCACGATCGAAGACCTCGTCGAGGAGATCGTTGGCGCGATCGAGGACGAGCATGACGACGCGCCCCACGACCTGCTGGTCCCGATCGAGGGGGGCGCGTGGGAAGCCGATGCGCGCGCCGAGCTGGAGGATGCCGCCCGCCTCGTCGATCCGCGGCTGGGCGAGGTCGAGGAGGATGTCGAGACGCTCGGCGGCCTCGCCTTCGTCCTCGCCGGCCATGTGCCGCAGGCCGGCGCGTGCCTCAGGCATCCGAGCGGCTGGCAGCTCGAGATCGTCGAGGCCGATTCGCGCCGCGTCGCCAAGCTGCGCCTGCACCCCCCGCGCGAGGATGCGCCGGAGGAATAGGGCTCAGCCCGCCTTGAGCTTCGCCGACTGGAGGTGCCAGCGGCGTTGCTCGGCGGTCGATCCGTCGATATCGTTGACGCGCCGAACGACGTAACTGCCGGTGAAGCGCTGACGGCGCCCGTCCGCGAGCGTCGCGTCGACCGTGACGGGCACCGTCGCATAGAGCGAACCTGCCGCGCCCTCGACCGCCTGCTCGCGCGCCGACACCTTAACGCTCACCGTGTCGGCGAAGCCGCGCGCGAAGTCGGCGTAGGACTTGCCGCTCGCCTGCCCCTCGCCGCCCCATTGCGCATAGGCGACCGGATAGTCGCGCGCGTTGATCGCGTCGTAATAGAGCCGCACCGTGTCCGCTGCCTGCTCGGCCTCGCCCGGCGAGCCGCATTCGCGTGGCCGGTCGTCGCCGAAAAGGGCGCAGGAGCGGATGATTTCGGACCGGATCATCGCACAGCTATTGGCGGCGTTGCACGGCGGGCGCGTCGCGGGGGAGACGGCGCGGCACTGATCGACCAGCGCCTTTGCCTCCGCCGCGCCGATCTCTGCCGAGCAGGCGCGGGGTTCGCTGGGGATCGGGCTGGCGGGCGCGCTTGCCGGGACGGGCGTCGGCAGCGCGGCGACATCGCCGCCCATGCTCGTCGCCGCGTTGGAAGAGGCCGCGGGCACGGTGGTCGCGGCATTGTCGGCCCCCGCGACGGGCTGTTCGGGACTGCCGCCGCATCCCGCCAAGAGGAGCGACAGGGTGAGCGCGGGCGCGAGCATCTTCATGCCCGCTGCAAATCGCCGGCTTCGCTCCGGTTCCGGGCGCGCCGGGTTCGTACGCCCAACCCTTTCGCTTTCCCGCCGAGCCGCTATCTCAAGCCCATGCGCAAACACATCCTGATCGTCCTCGGCCTGTTGATCGCGTTCGGCGCGGGCGTCTTCTGGTATCTCTCCCGCCCCGATCAGGCGCGGATTCCGATCGAGCAGGTGATGGGCAAGACCCCGCGCATCACCGCGCCCCGCCAGCAATATTTCCCGACGATCGGCATCGCCGACCCCGTGGGCTGGGCGAACGGCGCCAAGCCCGTGCCCGCCGCCGGCCTGGCGGTCGATGCCTTCGCCAGCGGGCTCGACCATCCGCGCTGGATGGTTCTGCTGCCCAATGGAGACGTGCTGGTCGCCGAAACCAACGGGCCGAAGCGCGAGGGCGGCGGTATCGTCAAGCGTGTACAGGCGTGGCTGATCGGCAAGGCGGGCGGCGGCGTCCCCTCAGCCAACCGCATCACGCTACTGCGCGATGCCGATGGCGACGGCCGTGCGGAAGTGAAGACGCCGCTCATCCAGAATCTCAACTCGCCGTTCGGCATGGCGCTGGTCGGCGACTGGCTCTACGTAGCCAACACCGACGCGCTGGTCCGCTTCCCCTTCAAGGTCGGCCAGACCAGGATCAACGCCAAGCCCGAACTGGTCGTCAAGCTGCCCCCCGCGGGCAATCACTGGAGCCGCAACGTCATCGCGAACCCGAACGGCAACAGCCTGTTCGTCGCGGTCGGCTCCGATTCGAACATCGGCGAGAACGGCCTCGACCGCGAGAAATACCGCGCCAACATCCTCGAGGTGTTCCCCGAGCAGAAGATCACCCGCATCTATGCCGCGGGGCTGCGCAATCCCGTCGGCATGGCGATCAACCCGTTCGACAAGACGCTGTGGACCGTCGTCAACGAGCGCGACATGATCGGGTCGGACGTGCCGCCCGATTACCTCACGCGCGTCGAGTTCGGTGGCTTCTATGGCTGGCCGTGGAATTACTGGGGCGGCTATACCGACGAGCGGGTGCAGCCGCAGCGGCTGGACCTGCGCGAATATACCCGCCGGCCCGACTATGCGCTGGGGCCGCACACCGCCTCGCTCGGCCTTGCCTTCAGCGACGCGGTGAAGCTTGGCGGGCGCTATGCCTATGGCGCGTTCATCGGCCAGCACGGGTCGTGGAACCGCGAGCCGCCGGCGGGCTACAAGGTGCTGTTCGTGCCGTTCGGCGGCAAGGGTTTCCCCACCGGCGCGCTCCCGACCGAAGTGCTGGGCGGGTTCCTCGACAAGGAGGGCCGTGCACAGGGTCGGCCGGTCGGGGTGATCGGCGACAAGACGGGCGCGCTGCTCGTAGCGGACGATGTGGGCAACGTGATCTGGCGGGTCCGACCGGCGGGGTGAATTCTACAAGCCCCGCCCTGCCAGGGAGGGGAGTGGAACCGCCGTTGCCAATCCGTTCCCCATCGCCGATAGCCAACCCGTGCGCGCCTACCCCGCCCTTCACGCCAGCCATGCCGGCATCTGGATCGCCGACATGCTCGGCGCGCGTGCGGTGGGGCGCGGCGAGGCGATCGGCTTTGCCGCCGACACGCCCGCGCTCGTCCTCAACGCGCCGCTGATCGGTCAGCGGCTGGGCCATGCCGAGTTGTCGGGTCTCGACCTGCTCGAGCTCTACGCCTTCCTCTTCCCGGCGCGTTTCGTCGTGCCGACCCCCGCCGGCCTCGCCCGAGCGATCGGGCTGGAACCGCCCGCCGACGACGCGGCGGTCGCGCCGTTCCTGATCGAGGCGACACAGCGACTGCTCGAAACGCCCGACGGCGACTGGCCCGAGCGCGAGGGCGCATGGCATTCGCTGCAATCGCTCGCCCGCGCACGCTGGCCCTGGGCACCGTTGCTCGCCGACCGCATTCCGAAGCCCGCGGTGCCCGAACGCTGGCTATTCTCGAAGCTGCCCGAATGGGAGGAAGCCGCCCCCCGCCCCGCCCCGCGCACGATCACGCTGGATGAGGACGTGGTGCTCGGCCGCCTGCACAAGCTGACTGGCGCGGGGGCCGAGCAGCGCACCGGCCAGCGCCGCTTCGCCATCGCCGCCGCCCACGCCTTCGCCCCGCGCACCGCGCGCGAGGCACCGAACATGGTGCTGGCCGAGGCGGGGACGGGCATCGGCAAGACATTGGGCTATCTCGCCCCCGCCTCGCTCTGGGCCGAGAAGGCGGGCGGCGCGGTCTGGGTCTCGACCTTTACCAAGGCGCTGCAACGGCAATTGTCGGCGGAGGGTGCGCGGCTGATCCCCGATGCGGCCGAGCGCCGCCGCCGCATCGTCACGCGCAAGGGGCGCGAGAATTACGTCTGTCTGCTCAACCTAGAGGATGCGTTGCAGGGCGGGTTCGGCGGGCGCGCGGCGATCCTGGCACAGTTGGTCGCGCGCTGGGCGGCCTACACCGCCGATGGCGACATGGTGGGCGGCGACCTGCCGGGCTGGCTGCCGACGCTGTTCCGCCGCAACGGATCGACCGCGCTCACCGACCGACGCGGCGAGTGCGTCTATGCCGGCTGCCCGCACTATCGGAAATGCTTCATCGAGCGCGCGGCGCGCGCGAGCGCGGAGGCCGATCTGGTCATCGCCAACCACGCGCTCGTCATGGTCAACGCCGCGCGCGGGCGCGAGAGCGCGACGCGGCCGACGCGCATCGTGTTCGACGAGGGGCATCACCTGTTCGAGGCGGCCGATTCGATGTTCGGCGTCGCGCTGACCGGCGCCGAGACGATCGAGCTTCGCCGCTGGATCACCGGCCCCGAAAGCGGTGGGCGCGGGCGGCGGCGCGGCCTGTCGGCACGCCTGTCCGACGTGGCGAGCTATGACAAGGCGGGTGGCCGCGCGATCGCCGACATGGTCGAGGGCGCGCGCGCGCTCCCGTCCGAGGGCTGGATCGCCCGCGTCGCGCAGGGCGAACCGTTCGGCGCGATCGAGGCGCTGCTCGGCGCGGTCCGCGGCCTCGTCTACGCGCGCGACGAGGGCGCGGCCGAAGGCGGCTATGGCCTGGAGACCGAGCTTGCCGAACCGTCGCCCGAACTGGTCGAGGCGGCGGGCGCGGCGGCGGCGGCGCTCGATGCGCTGGTGCGCCCGATGGTTGCGCTCGGCCACCGGCTGGAGGCGGTGCTGGCGGACGGTCCCGACTGGCTCGACGGACCGGCGCGCGCACGGATCGAGGGGGCGATCGCTTCCTTGGGCTGGCGGCGGGACATGGTGGGGGCGTGGAGCGCGCTGGTCCAGCGAGTCGGCGGCCCGGCCGATCCCGATCATGTCGACTGGCTGGCGGTCGACCGGGTCGAGGGGCGCGAATACGACATGGGCCTGCACCGCCGCTGGCTCGACCCTACCCGCCCCTTTGCCGAGACGGTGTTGAAGCCCGCGCACGGCGTCGTCGTCGCCTCGGCGACGCTTCGCGCGGGCGGCGACTGGGACGTGGCGGAGGCGCGGTCGGGCGCGCAGCACCTGACCCTCGCCCCCCACCGGTTCGAGGCGGCGAGCCCGTTCGACTATGCGGCGAACGCCCGGGTTCTCCTCGTCAACGACGTGAAGCGCGGCGACGTGCCGGCGCTCGCCAATGCCTATGCGCGCCTGATCGTGGCGTCGGGGGGCGGCGTCCTCGGGCTTTTCACGGCGATCCGGCGGCTGCGCGGTGTTCACGCGCGCATCGCCGACCGACTCGCTCGCGAAGGGCTGCCGCTGCTGGCCCAGCATGTCGATCCGATCGACACCGGCACGCTGGTCGACATCTTTCGCGACGATCCCAAGGCGTCGCTGATCGGTACCGACGCGCTACGCGACGGGGTGGACGTGCCCGGTCGCTCGCTGCGCCTCGTCGTCATGGAGGGGGTGCCATGGCCCAAGCCCTCCGTCCTCCACGCCGCGCGGAAACTGGCGATGGGGGGCAAAGCCTATGACGACCGAATCGTCCGCGCCCGGCTGGCGCAGGCGTTCGGGCGGCTGATCCGCCGTGCCGACGATCGCGGGGCGTTCATCCTTCTGTCCTCCGCCTGCCCGACACGGCTGCTCGATGCCTTCCCGCCAGGCACGCGCGTCGATCGCGTCAGCCTGGACGAGGCATGCAAGATCGCGGCGGCACTGGCCTTTGCGCCCGCCATCGGGCAAGAGGGCGCCGTCACGAGATAAACGGAGAGCCCATGCCGAGCCTGACGCTGCTGCGCCACGCCAAGTCGAGCTGGGACGATACCGTCACCCGCGATTTCGACCGCCCCCTCAACGCCCGCGGCCGCCGCGCCGCCGTCGTCGTCGGCACGTGGATGAAGCGTGAGGGGCTGACGTTCGACCATATCGTCGCCTCCCCCGCGGTCCGCGTGATCGAGACGCTGGAAGGCGTGAGCGAGGGCTATGGCCGGCCGATCGCGCCCGATTGGGACAAGCGCATCTACCTCGCTTCCTCGGCAACTTTGCTCGACCTGGTGCGCGAGTTTCCCGCCGGCCGCGAGCACGCGCTGATGGTCGGCCACAATCCGGGGCTGGAGGATCTCGTCCTCGGCCTCGTCGCCGATACCGGCGGTTCGCCGCTGAGGGGCGAGGTCGAGGCGAAATATCCGACCGCGGCGATCGCGGTGCTGCGCTGGGACGGCAGCTGGGCCGATGTGCGAGAGGGCGGCGTGACGCTCGACCGCTTCGTACGCCCGCGCGACCTGGCCGAGGGGCTCGGCCCCGACGACTGAGCCATGGCCGATCCGCTGCCCGCCGGGACCGTCCACGCGCTCCCCGCCGATCTGGCGGCGGCGCTGGGGGACCCAGCGCGGCATGGCGCGCGCTCACGCCGCTGGGGCGCAACGAGCTCATCTGCTGGGTCGAGGATGCGAAGCGCCCGGCAACGCGCGCACCGCATCGCGCGGACGGTCGGCGAGATCGACGCGGGCAAGCGCCGCCCCTGTTGCTGGCCGGGCGGCATCCACCGCGACGACAAGCCCCCGGGCCGCTGGCAACAGGCGATGCTGAACGAAAAAGGGCGCCGCGGCTGACCCGCGACGCCCTTTTGATCGTCTAAAGGTCGAACGGCCTTACTTCTTGACCTCTGCCGCCTTCTCCGCCGCGGCGGGATCGACCGACGGTGCGCCCGAGGCGGGGACCGCGCGGTCTTCCATGTCGGCGGTCGGCGTCCCCTCGGTCACGTTGGCGGCGGCGGCGTTCTCGCTCGGCGTTTCGCCCTCGGCCGCCGGTCCCGCACCCGCCGCGGGAGCGGCCGGCAGCGGCAGGTTCGAGCCCTGCGAGTTCAGATACGCGATCACGTTCGCGCGCTCCTGCGGGTTTGACAGGCCAGCAAAGCTCATCTTGGTGCCGGGCGCGTACTTGCGCGGGCTCGTCAGCCACTTGTTGAGCGATTCGAAGTCCCAATTGCCCTGGATCGACTTCAGCGCGTCCGAATAGGCGAAGCCCGCCTGGTGGCCATGCGGCTTGCCGATCACGCCGTAGAGGTTCGGGCCGATCCCGGCCGCGCCGCCCGAATTGATCGTGTGGCAAGAGGCGCACTTCTTGAACACCTCGGCCCCCGCGGCCGGATCGGCGGTCGCGAGCAGCGTGGCGATCGGCACTTCGGCCGCGCCGCCGCCGGCGCCCGCCTCGACCACGCCCTCGACCGGGTAGCCGGGCTTTTCGGGCGCTTCGCTGTCGTACACCATCCCGCTGACGATGGTCAGGCCAAGGGCCGCGACGCATCCTGCCAGAACCCAGCCCGCGATCGTGTTCGTACGATTGTCCATTGCGCTGCCGATTGCCCGTTCAAAATGAAAATCGGCCTTCCCTTAGAGGCGCTTTCCGGGCGCGGCAAGCCGCGGTTGCGCTGCGACGAGCCGGGGTCTAAGCGGCCGGGCCATGGAACAGTTCGCCGCCCCCGCCCGCCCGCTGGTCGAGGCGATGACACAGGCCGCCGCCGCCGCGCCCGACCGCGCGGTCGCGTTTCAGGGTGCGCCCGGCGCCAACAGCCATGTCGCGCTGGCACAGGCGTTTCCCGGCGCGCTGCCGCTCCCGTGCTTCGATTTCGCCGATGCCATCGACGCGGTGCGCGACGGGCGCGCCGATTGCGCGATCATCCCGATCGAGAACTCGCTGCACGGCCGCGTCGCCGATATCCACTTCCTGCTGCCCGAATCGGGACTGGTCATCACCGGCGAGCATTTCCTGCCGATCCGCCACGCGCTGCTTGGCACCGGCACGCGCGACGAGGTGGTGGAGGCGATCAGCCACCCGCAGGCACTTGGCCAGTGCCGCCACTGGCTGCGCGCGCACGGCATCCGCCCGGTGAGCTATCCCGATACCGCGGGCGCCGCCGCGCTGGTGGCCGAGCGGCGCGAGCCGGGCACCGCCGCACTGGCGCCCGCGGCCGCCGCGCCGCTCTATGGCCTGAACGTCCTCGCCGACGACATCGCCGATGGCGAGCATAACGTGACGCGCTTCGTCGTCCTCGCCCGCGGCTCGCGCCCGCTGGTGGGCGAAGGGCCGTTCATGACCACGCTGATCTTTGCGGTAAAGAACGTGCCCGCCGCGCTCTACAAGGCGCTGGGCGGGTTCGCGACCAACGGGGTCAACATGACCAAGCTAGAAAGCTATCAGCGCGGCGCGAGTTTCGCGGCGACCGAATTCTATGCCGACATCACCGGCCGGCCGGGCGACGCGAACGTCGATCGCGCGCTGGAGGAACTCGGCTTCCACTCCGCCTGGGTGCGGGTGCTCGGGAGCTACAAGCAGGCGCTGGATCGCGGCTAAGCGGCGTGCGACGGCGAAGGTCGAAGACCGATCTTACAGAGTGAGTCGATCAACCCACCATGTCAGCAGCGTATGCGCGATCGCATAGGGCGGCGGCGCGATGAACCGCGCATCCGCCTCCGCCGATAGCGCCGCCGCCACATCGGCTCGGCTCGCCCAGAAACAATCCTCGAGCTCGCTGGTATCCACGTCCAGCGCATCGCCCTCCGCCGTCGACACGCACGCGATCATCAGTTGCGACGGGAACGGCCAGGGCTGGCTGGCGACATAGCGCACGTCGCGGACGCGGACGCCCGCTTCCTCGAACAGTTCGCGCGCGACCGCCTCCTCGATCGATTCGCCCGGCTCGACGAAGCCGGCCAGCGCCGAATACCGCCCCGGCGGCCAGCCCAGCCCACGCCCGACCAGCACCCGCCCGCCATGTTCGGCAAGCATGATGACGACCGGATCGGTGCGCGGGAAATGTTGCGCGGCGCAACTCGGGCATTCGCGCGCCCAGCCGCCCTTGGCGAAATCGCTTGGGGATCCGCAGCGCGCGCAGAAGCGATGGCGGCCGTGCCAGTCGCTGATGCTCCGCGCCTCGGCATAGAGCGCCATCTCCTCATGCGGCAGCGCGCCGAGCGCGTTCATAAGGTCGGGGCCGCGCCGTGCGCCCTCGGTCATCCCGTCGGGCAGCGCGGCGAACAGCGGCACGCCATCCGCCAGCCCGAGCAGGATGAGGTCGCGCTCCCCCGCCCCGACCGCGCGCCACGCCAGTCGCCCATCCTCGATCACCGGGTCAAGCCCATCCAGCCGCAGCACTCGCGCCGCCGGATCGGCCGCTGCCGCGGCAAGGCCCGCGGGGTCGGCACGCAGCCGGTCGGCGCGGTCGATCCCCGCGCCGGTGAAGCCCAGCCTCACCGCTTCAGGTCGCCGTACAGCGCCTTGATGATGTCGGTGCGCAGCGGCCATTTCTCCGCCGGGAAATAATTGACCATGCCGGCCCCGCGCACGCGCTTCTTCGGGTCGACAAACGCGATCGTCCCCGCCGCACCGCCCCAGCCATAGGTACCCGCCCCCGGCCCGCCGGGCACGTCCTGAAGCAGCACCGACCCGCCCGCGCCGAAGCCGGTGTTCGGCCCCGCGCTGCCGCCGGTCGCGGCATCGATGCGCGTATAGCCGACGCCCGCGGGCAGCAGGTTCGACATGGCGAGCCGCGCGGTCTCCGGCTTCAGGATGCGCTTGCCGCCCAGCGTGCCGTAGTTCTGGAGCATCGCCAGAAAGCGGTCGTAATCGCGCGCCGACATGACGAGCCCCGCGCCGCCATAGGGAAAGCTCGGCGGATCGAGAAAGACCGACGTCGCGCCGGGATCGAGCGGCACGAGATTGTCGCCGACCCACGCATTGTTGTCGGCCAGCCGCGCGGCTTCACTCGCCGGCACCTGGAAGAAGCTCGACTTCATGCCGAGCGGATCGAAGATGCGCGTCTGGACGAACCGCTCGAACGGCATCTTCGCCGCCGCCTCGATCACCGCGCCCAGCACGTCGAGGCCGATGGAATAGCTCCACTTGGTCCCCGGATCGGCGATCAGCGGCAGTGTCGCGGTGCGCTCTGCGAATTCCTTTAGCGACTTGGGCCGCACCGCCTTGCCCTGCGCCTCGGTCTGGCGGTTGAGCGAGGCCGGGATGATGCCGAGCCGCTCATATTCCTTTAGCAGTGGCCCCTTTGTGATGATGTTGTAGCCGAGGCCCGCGGTGTGAGTGAGGAGGTGCCGCACCGTGATCTCGCGCGCCGCCGGACGGCTGGCGAGGCTGTTGTCGGGATCGGTCAGCACCTTCATCGACTTGAAGCCGGGGAAGAAGTCGCTGATCGGCTGGTCGAGCTTGAGCTTGCCCTCCTCGACCAGGATCATCGCGGCGATGCCGGTGATCGGCTTGGTCATCGAATAGACGCGCCAGAGCGTATCGGGCGTCGCCGCGGCGGCATTGGGCGCCAAGCCGATGCGACCCTTGGCGAGCAGCAGCGGGGGCGCGTCGTCATGCCCGACCGCGACGGCGATGCCGGGCGTCCGCTTTTCGGCGACGTACAGGTCGACCAGCGCGCGGACACCGGGAAGGTCGGCCTTGGCGGGCGCGGCGGGTACAGGCTTGCGCATCGCCTGTGCCGCCAGCGGCATCGGCGAAACGAGTGCCGCCATCATCGCCGTGCCGATCATCCACCGCATGCGTTATCCTCCCGAAACAGTCTCGCTGCCCTGGCAAACACGGTCGGCAACCCCGCCGACTCGACGTCGGCGACCGGCCACCACTCGCCCTGCCCCGGCGGGGTGTGCCCGTCCCACCGGGCGGCGGCAAGCGCGCAGACGAGCTCGAAATGCGTGAAGCCGTGCGTCGCGGTCGCATCGAGCATTCGCCACTCGGCCGCGACCGGCGCACCGGTCAGATCGGGCGGGCCGGCGTCCCACGGCCCGGTCGGCAGCGCGCGCATGCCGCCGAGCAAGCCCTTGTCGGGCCGGCGTACCAGCCACACCCGATCCTCGTGCGTCAGCCAGAACATCGTCCCCCGCCGCACCGGCCGCACCTTCTTCGCGGCCTTTACCGGAAAACGCTCCGGCGCCCCTTCGATCCGCGCGGCACAGGCGGCGGCGATCGGGCAGAGCAGGCATTTGGGGTTGCGCGGGGTGCAGAGGCGCGCGCCGAGATCCATCATCGCCTGCGCGAAGTCGCCCGCGCGTTCGTCGGGGGTGATCGCATCGGTTGCCGTGCGGATCGCGGGCTTCGCCGCGGGCATCGGCGTGTCGATCGCGAAGAGGCGGGCCACGACGCGCTCGACATTGCCGTCGACCACCACCGCGCGCCGCCCGAACGCGATCGCGGCAATCGCGGCGGCGGTGTAAGCGCCGATCCCGGGGATGGTCAGCAGCGCCGGTTCGCTATCCGGCAGCCGCCCGCCATGCTCGGTAACGACCGCCCGCGCACCCTTCAGCAGGTTGCGGGCGCGGGCGTAATAGCCGAGGCCCGCCCACATCGACATGACGTCCGCATCGTCGGCGGCAGCGAGGCTCGCGAAATCGGGCCAGCGCGCGGTCCAGCGCTCGAAATAGGGGACGACCGTCGCGACCTGCGTCTGCTGGAGCATCACCTCGGACAGCCAGACGCGATACGGTCCCGCCGGATCGTTGGCGGGCGCGGGCGATCCGGGCGGCGCACGCCATGGCAGGACCCGCGCGCTGGCGTCGTACCATGCGAGCAACGAGGCAGCGATTTCTGGCGACACCTTGTTGGACACGCCCCGCCTATGGCATGGCTTCGCGCGATGACGAAGCCGCGCCAGCCCCGGCCGACCCCTGCCCCGCCGCCGCGCTCGAACCGGGCGCGTGCGGTCAGCGAACTGCTGCCCGACATCGGCGGCGCAGCATTCCGCAAGTTCGGCTTCGTTCAGTCCTCGATCGTCAGCCGCTGGGTCGAGATCGTCGGCGAGCGCTATGCCCGCGTGTCCAGCCCCGAATCGATCCGCTTCCCGCAGGGGCAGCGGGCCGAGGGCGTGCTGACGCTCACCGTCGTCGGCGCGCACGGCCCGATGATGCAGCATATCGCGCCCGAGATCGTCGAGCGTGTGAACCGGTTCTTCGGCTATGCCGCGGTCGCGCGCGTGGTGTTCCGCCAGGGCGAGGTCCGCCGCCCGACGCGTCCCGCCCCGCGCCCCGCGCCGCGCCCGGTCCCCGCCGACCTGTCCGACAGCCTTCGCGCGATCGCCGACCCGGAACTGAAGGCGGTGCTAGAGGCGCTCGCCTCCGGCCTTGGCGATCCCATACCCATTCCCGTCCTCGGCAAGGTTCGTTGATGCGTTTTCTGAAGATCCTGCTCGCGCTCATGCTTGGGCTGACCGCCGGCACCGCGATGGCACAGGCGAAGCGCGACTGGCGCACCGTTGTCACGCCTTCCTCGACCGGCACCTGGGTGATCGGCAATCCGGCGGCCAAGGTGAAGCTCGTCGAGTATCTGAGCTACACCTGCCCGCATTGCGGCGACTTCACCAACGAATCGAAGCCGGTGCTGATGGACCAGTTCGTCCGTTCGGGCTCGGTCAGCCTGGAAGTGCGGCATGCCGTCCGCGACGGCCTCGACCTCGCCGCTGCGATGTACGCGCGCTGCGCCGGCCCACGCAATTTCGTGGCCGTCCACGGCGCGATCTTCGCCAATCAGAAGGCGTTGCTCGAGAAGGGCGTCAGCGTCACGCCGCCGCCGGGTGGCGACCGCGATGCGGCGCTGAAGGCGATCGCCGACGGATCGGGCCTCACCGCGCTCGTCCGGCCGCGACTGGCCAAGGCGCCGGGCGTCTGCCTGACCGATGCGGCGACGCGTGAGCAGCTGATTGCCGGCACCCGCGCCGCCTTCGACAAGATCGCCGGGACGCCTTCGTTCGAGCTCAACGGCGAGCTTATCCAGGGTACCGACTGGGCGCGCCTCGAACCGCGGCTGCGTGCCGCCGGCGCGCGCTGAACCTTTTTCCTCCCGGAGAACCAGACAAGATGCGTTTGATCCTGATCCTCGCCCCCCTCGCCATGCTCGCCGCCTGCGGCGGCGGCTCGGGCAGCAACAGCTCGGCCCCCGCCGCCCCGGTCGAGGGTGCCAAGCCGCCCGCGGGCCAGCAGTGGAGCCAGGTCGTCAGCGAGACGCCCGAGGGCGGCTATCGCATGGGCAACCCCGACGCGCCGGTGAAGCTTCTCGAATACGGATCGCGCACCTGCCCGGCGTGCGGCGCGTTTGCGCGTGAGGGGTTTGAGCCGCTGACCAAGCTGGTGGAGACCGGCAAGGTCAGCTTCGAGTTCCGCGACTTCCTGATCCACGGCGCGCCCGACGTGGCAAGCGCGGTGCTCGGCCGCTGCGCCGGCACCGGCGCGTTCTTCCCACTGCTCGAGCAGATGTACGCCAACCAGGCGGCGACGCTCGACAAGCTCCAGGCCGCCCCGCCCGAGCTTCAGGCGCGCCTCCAGAACATGGCTCCCGCGCAGCAGGTCGCCGCGATCGCCGAGCAGGCGGGCTATATCGACTTCGTCAAGCAGCGCGGCATCCCGGAGGACAAGGCGCGCCAGTGCCTGGCCGACATGAACACCGTCCAGAAGCTGGTCGGAGTCACCGAAAAGGCGACCGAGGTTCAGGGCACGCCCACCTTCATCGTCAACGGTGAAAAGGTCGAGGGCGTCGTGCGCTGGACCGATCTCGAGGCCGAATTGAAAAAGCGGGGCGCCTGATAGAGGGGCGCGGCCGCATCGATGCAGATCACGCGGCTGCGCCTGACCGGCTTCAAGAGCTTCGTCGATCCCGCCGACCTTCGGATCGAACCGGGGCTGACCGGCGTCGTCGGCCCCAATGGCTGCGGCAAGTCCAACCTGCTCGAAGCGCTGCGCTGGGCGATGGGCGAAAGCTCCGCCCGGTCGCTGCGCGGCGCGGGAATGGAAGACGTCATCTTCGCGGGCACCGCCACCCGCCCCCAGCGCGACTTTGCCGAAGTGGCGATCCACGCGATCGCCGGGGATGACGAGGAGGTCGAGGTCGTCCGCCGGATCGAGCGCGGGGCGGGCTCGGCCTATCGCCTCAATGGCCGCGACGTGCGCGCACGCGACGTGGCGCTGCTCTTCGCCGATGCCGCAACCGGCGCCCACTCGCCCGCGCTGGTCAGCCAGAACCGCATCAGCGCGGTCATCTCGGCCAAGCCCGCCGAACGCCGCGCGATGCTGGAGGAAGCCGCGGGCATCGCCGGGCTGCACGTCCGCCGAAAGGAGGCCGAGACGCGGCTGCGTGCGACCGAAACCAACCTCCAGCGCCTGGGAGAACTGATCGCCGACCAGGACACGCGGATCGCCGCGCTCCGCCGGCAGGCGCGGCAGGCCGAGCGCTACCGTGCGCTCAGCGATCAGGTTCGGACGGCGGAAGGGCGGCTGATCTTCGCCCGCTGGCGCGACGCCGCCGCCGCCGCCGATGCAGCGCGGGCCGAGGCAAAGGCGGCGGAGACGCGCGTGACCGATGCCGCGTCGGCGCATGAGGCGGCCGAGAGGGCGCAAGTCGCGGCGCAGACCCTGCTCGCCGAAGCACGCGCCGCGGCGCAATCCACGCGCGATGCCGCCGCCGACGCGCAGCACCGGCTGGAGACGATCGCGCGCGAGCGGCGGGGAATCGAACGCCGCCTCGACGACCTCGCCGCCGCCGCCGCGCGGCTGGACGGGGACCGTGCGCGTGAGGGCGACCTTGCCCGCGATGCTGCCGATGCGATCGCCCGCCTAACCGCCGAAGCGGCAACGCTGGAGGCACGCATCGCCGCGGACACCGCGCGCCTGCCGAGACTCGACACCGCACTCGCCGAAGCGGAGCGCACCGCCCGCGACGCCGAGGTCGCACTGGCACAGGCCGTGGCCGCACAGGCGCAGGAGGCCGCTGAAGTCCGCGTCGCCGACGCCGCGCTCGCCGCCGCCCGCCAGCGGCTCGACCGCGCCGAACGCGATGCTGCGCGGGTGGCTGCGGAGGCGGCGGGCCTCGCCGATCCCGCGCCGCTCAAGGCACAGGGCGAGGCCGCCGCGGTCGCGAAGCGACAGGCGCACGACCGCGCCGCCGCCGCCCGCCGTACGCTGACGGAGGCCGAGGCGAACGAGCGCGCGGCGATCGACAGCCGCCAGCGCGCCGACGCCGCGCGTGCTGCTGCGCAGGCCGAACTCGCCGCGCTCGACAGCGAGGCGGCGGTGCTCACTCGCGCGACGAGGCCCGGACCGCGCGCACGCCTGCTCGATCAGGTGCGCGCAGCGCCCGGCTACGAACGCGCGCTCGCCGCCGCGCTCGGCGACGATCTCGAAGCCGGGGTGGATCGCGCCGAGGATCGCCACTGGGCGGGCGCCGAGCCGCAGCAGGGTGACCCCGCCGCGCCCGCCGGCACCGCTGCACTCGCCGCACATGTCCACGCGCCGCCCGCGCTGGGCCGACGCCTCGCGCAGATTTTCGTCACGGATACCGACGACGGTCGTGCGCTGGCCGTGGGGCAGCGGCTGGTAACGCTGCAAGGCGTACTCCGCCGCTGGGACGGCTTCGTGTCGCGGGGCAGCGGAGCCGCAGCGGCGGAGCGGCTCGAACGGCTCAACCGCCTTCGCGCCATCGAAGCGGCGCGCCCCGCCGCCGTCCGCGCCGTCGAGAGCGCCGAGACCGAGGCTGCCCGCATCGTTGCCGCAATCATCAACGCGCGCGCTGCCGCGACCGAAGCACGCCGGATCATCGAGGCTAGCGAGCGCGCCGAGCGCGAGGCAACGCGCGAGCAGGATCGCGCCGCCGCTGCGCTCGAACGGCTGTCGGCACTGGCCGCCGACCTCGCCCAGCGCCGCGACCGCACCGCCGCCGACCGGCGCGAGGCCGAGAGCGAAGTCGCGCGCGCGAAGGAAGCGGTCGCCGCGCTGCCCGATGGATCGGCGACGCGCGCGAAGGTGCAGATTTTCTCGACCGCCGCTGAGGCAGCTCGCGCAGCGGTGGCGGAGGCGCGTGCGGAACGCACCGCGCTCGACCGCAGCCTCGCCTTCGACCGCGACCGCCGCACCGCTGCCCAGGCCGAGGCGAAGGGCTGGCGCGCGCGCGCGGGCGAGGCGGCAAAGCGGATCGCCGAACTCGACAAGCGCGCGGCCGAGGGGGAGGCCGAGCGGCTGCGCCTCGCCGGCCGCCCCGCCGCGCTGCTCGCGCAGCAAAGCGACGCTGACGCCCGCGCGCGTGAAGCCACCGCCACCGCGACCGCCAGCGCCGCCGCCGAGCGCGGCGCCGAAACCGCGCTCCGCGATGCCGAGGCGCAATCGCGCCAGACCGCCGAAACGCTCGCCGCCGCCCGGGAAACACGGGCAGGCGCGGCGGCGCGCGCGGAGAGCCAGGACCTGCGCCGCATCGAGATGGGCCGCGTTTCTGGCGAACGGTTCGAGTGTCCGCCGCCGCTGCTGCCCGAACGCGCGGGTTTCGACGCGGGCGAAGTGGGCGATCCGCAGGATGAGAGCGCACGCCACGACCGGCTGGTGGCCGAACGCGAGCGGATCGGCCCCGTCAACCTGATCGCCGAGCGCGAACTCGCCGAGCTGGAAGGTGAGCGGACGAAGGGCGCGGCGGAGATCGCCGAGCTGGAGGCCGCGGTCCACCGCCTGCGCGGTTCGATCGGCACGCTCAACCGCGAGGGGCGCCAGCGCCTGCTCGCCGCGTTCGAGGCGGTCGACGGGCATTTCCGCCGGCTGTTCACGACGCTGTTCGACGGGGGGCAGGCGCACCTGACGCTGATCGATTCGGACGATCCGCTGGAGGCGGGGCTGGAGATCATGGCACAGCCGCCGGGCAAGAAGCTTCAGTCGCTGACGCTGCTGTCCGGCGGCGAGCAGGCACTGACCGCGGTCGCGCTGATCTTCGGCCTGTTCCTCACCAACCCCGCGCCGATCTGCGTGCTGGACGAGGTGGACGCGCCGCTGGACGATGCAAACATCGACCGTTTCTGCGACCTGCTCGACCGCATGACCCGGGAGACCGCGACCCGCTACCTGATCGTCACGCACAATGCCGCGACGATGAGTCGGATGCACCGCCTGTTCGGCGTGACGATGGTCGAGCGCGGGGTCAGCCGGCTGGTCAGCGTCGATCTGTCCGCCGCCGAAACGCTGATCGCCGCCGAGTAGGCTTGCCAAGCGGCTCGACCCGCGTCAGCAATGCGGCCACGGGCCTTTCGCGGACGCCCGTTCAGATGGCCCGCCATCCAAGTCCGCTCCCTGGCCCGTGTCCGCACGGCATCGGAGCGAACCGAATGACGATCGAAGCCCGCCCCCCTGCCCTTACCCTCCCCCAGCTCTTCTGGCGGTTCCTGCGCTTCGGCATGGCCGCGTTCGGCGGACCGGTGGCGCAGATCGCGATGGTGCGAGAGGCGCTGGTCGAGCGCGAGCGCTGGGTCGACGGCCCGCGCTTCAACCGGTTGCTCGGTGTGATGCAAGTGCTGCCCGGGCCGGAGGCGCACGAACTGTGTGTCCACATGGGCATGGTCGCGCGCGGGCGGGTCGGCGGATTGTTGGCAGGGCTCGGCTTCATGCTGCCGGGGTTCGTGCTCATGATGGCAGCGGGCGCGCTCTATGTCCGACTGGTCGAGGGGCGCGCGGGGCTGGAGGGGGTGCTGCTCGGCGTGCAGGCGGCGGTGCTGGGCGTCATCGTCCGCGCGGTCTGGCGGATCGGCAGCCATATCCTGACCGACCGGATCGCGATCGGCATCGCCGTGGTCTCGCTGGCGGCGACGCTGGCCGGCGTGCCGTTCTGGCTCCTCCTTGCCACCGCCGGCATCGCGGGCGCGGTCACGGCGGGTTGGCCGGTGCTTGCGATCGTCGCCGCGGCGGCGGCCGTGGGGCTGTTCCTGCCCGGCGGCGTGATCCACGCCGCGGCGCCCGTCGCCGCCACGACCGCGACGCTCGGCGCGCTGTTCCTCGCGGGGTTGAAGGGCGGGCTTCTCACCTTCGGCGGCGCCTATACTGCCATCCCCTATGTGCGCGCCGACACGGTGGGGCGCGGGTGGCTGAGCGACGGCGCGTTCCTCGATGGGGTCGCGGTGGCGGGGCTGCTGCCCGCGCCGCTCGTCATCTTCGCGACCTTTGCCGGCTATGTCGCGGGCGGGCCGATGGGCGCGCTGGCGATCACCGCGGGGATGTTTTTGCCCGCCTTCGCCTTTTCGATGATCTTCTTCGAGCGGCTGGAGGCGATCGTCGCCGACCCGCGACTGCACCGCGCGCTCGACGGCGTGGCGGCGGCAGTCGTCGGGATCATCGCCGCGACCGTCGTCGATCTCGGGCTCGGCACCGCCGCGCGCACGCCCGCGCCGCTCGTCTCCGCGGCGGTCTTCGTCGTCGCCTGCGCGGCGGCGTGGCGGCTCAAGGGCGGCTGGGTAACGCCCGCCATCGTCGCAGCGGGCGCCCTCACCGGATGGGCGGCGATTCGTTAGGCCGCCGCCGCTTCCTTCTCGCGCCAAAAGCGCTGGACGATCTCCCATCCCTCCTCGGCGCTTTCGACCCAGGTGATGAGGTCTAGGTCCTTGGGGCCGATCACCCCCTCCTCGCACAGCGCCTCAAAGCTGACGACGCGCTCCCAGAAGTCGCGGCCGTAGAACAGAACCGGGATCCGCTCGACCTTGCCCGTCTGCATCAGGGTCAGGAGCTCGAAGGCCTCGTCGAACGTGCCGAAGCCGCCGGGGAACACCGCCACCGCTCGGGCGCGCAGCAGGAAGTGCATCTTCCTGAGCGCGAAATAGTGGAACTGCATCGACAGCGACGGGGTGACGTATGCGTTGGGCGCCTGTTCGTGCGGCAGGACGATGTTGAGGCCCACCGATTCGGCGCCGACATCGGTCGCGCCGCGATTGGCCGCTTCCATGATCGACGGCCCGCCGCCCGAGCAGACGACAAAGTGCCGCGCGCCGCTCTCGTCACGCGGAAACACGCTGGCGAGGCGGGCGAGCTCGCGCGCGACCTCGTAATATTTCGCCTTTTCGGCCAGCCGCTCGGCCACCTTGCGGCCGGGGCCGTCGCCGGCGAGTTCGAGCAGCGCCGCGGCCTTGTCGGGCTCGGGGATGCGCGCGGACCCGTACATGACGAAGGTCGAGGCGATCTTCGCCTCGTCGAGAAGAAGTTGCGGCTTCAACAGCTCGAGCTGGAAGCGTACGGGACGCAGATCCTCGCGCAACAGGAAGTCGAGGTCCTGGAACGCCAGCTTGTAGGCCGGATCCTCGGTCTGCGGGGTAGTGGTGCCCGTGCGGGCAGTGGCGGCATCTTCGTCGGCGCGGCGAAAGACGCGCGACGGCACTCGTGTATCGGTCATTTGCCCGCCCTTAGCCGAGCGCGGGGTCAAGCGAAAGCGTCAGCACCCCAAGATCACCGGCACAGCGGGCGGCCGCCCATGTCGAGGTGGAAATGATTGGCGTGCGCGGCATTGTATTCGGGGCCGAGCGCGGTGACGAACCGGCGACACGCAGACTGGAAGACGGTGCGCAGGAACCGCCGCTCCTCGTCGCTGCCGCCGTTCCAGTCGTCGAGCACGCTCACCCGCCGTCCGTCGGCCAGCACGAACACCGCCACATCGACGGCGTTCGCACGGCCATGTTCGGACAGCTTGCCGCTGCCCGCGATCGCGCGGCAATTGAAGGTGCCGTAGCTTTCGATCCGGGTCAGGTCACTGCCCAGCACCTGCTTGGCCGCGGGCGCGACGCCGTAGCGCACCCAATTGGAGAAATTGCGCGCCAGCGGGCAGCGCATCGATTTGAGGCCGGAGACGGGCACGCCGATGTCGAGAAGCTGCACCGCGCCGATGACGACACAGCCGCCGCCGAAATCCTGCGTCGGGAGCGTCCGGTATTCGACGCGATCGGCGTCGAGATCGGCGAGGCACTGGCGCGTCTCGGCCGGCGGCGGCTCGGGTGCGACGGGCTTGGGCGGCGGCCGGCGTTTCGGCGCGCTCGCAGCGGGTCGGCGAGGCTCGGGCCGATCATCGCCCGACACACAAGCGAGAAGCGCGAGCGGCGCGAGGCCCGCCAGACCGATCCGACCGATACGCATCATCGCTTCCTAGGCGAAGCGCGCTGAACGGGTCGCTAACAAACGCGATCGGCCCGACGTACCGATCGGGCGGACGGTCGAGCGGGTTACCCCGAAAGCCGGGGCGGGCACCATTCGCCACACCCGCGCCGTACCCCGGCGAAGGCCGGGGTCCAGAGCCAGGCAGCGTTACGTCGGGATGCTGGACCCCGGCCTCCGCCGGGGTACGATCGGTGTTCCGACAACCCCTTTGCCCTAACCCGCCGGAAGGATCGGCATGAGATGAACGACCCCGACAACCTCATCGCTGCGCTCGACCTCGCCCCGCATCCCGAGGGCGGCTGGTACCGCGAAACCTGGCGCGCCCCCGCCGCTGCCGGCGAGCGGGCGGCGGCGACCGCGATCCTGTTCCTGCTGAAGGCTGGCGAGCGATCGCACTGGCATCGCGTCGATGCGACCGAGCTTTGGCTGTGGCACGCGGGCACACCGCTCACGCTGTTGCGCGCGGCGGGCGATACCGGGCCGGTCGATGCGCTGCAGCTGGGCCCCGACATTCTCGGCGGGGAGCAACCGCAATTACGGATCGAGGCGGGCGAATGGCAGGCTGCACACGCGGACGGCGGCTGGACGCTGGTGAGTTGCGTCGTTTCCCCGGCCTTCGACTTCGCCGGGTTCGAGTTGGCACCGCCGGGCTGGGCGCCTGGCTGACCTCGGTGCCGTAACATCCCCAGACCCGTGATCGCGAGCGCAGCGAAGCAATCCAGAGGCCGCGCGCGAGGCACTGGATTGCCTCGCTGCGCTCGCAATGACGGCTCAGGGCTTCGTCTTGCCGGCCCGCGCCAGCAGCGCCCGCGCCTGCTTCAGATGCGGCGCGTCGATCATCCTACCGTCCAGTTGCAGCGCCCCCGCGCCGGGGTTTGCCTCGAACGCCGCGACCACGCGGGCCGCGTGCACCAGTGCCTCGGCAGACGGGGTAAAGGCGGCGTTGATCGCGGAAACCTGAGCCGGGTGGATCGCCATCATCCCCGTGAACCCGTCACGCGCACCCACGGCGGCATAGCGGGCAAGGCTGGCCTCATCCTTGATCGACGGGAACACCGTCTCGATCGCAGGCACGCCGGCGGCATGCGCGCCGAACAGCGTCAGCGCGCGGACGACGCGATAGGGGTCGGCATAACCGCCGTCATCCTCGCGGCTGGTCGCCGCGCCGATCGCCGCGGGCAGGTCCTCCGCGCCCCAGGTCAGCCCCGCGAGCCGATCCGCGACCGCGCCATAATCGCCGAGCGTGAATACCGCGCGCGGGGTTTCGGTGGCGATCGGTAGGATCGGCGGCGCCTCGGGCACGAGCGCCAGCAGCGCCTCGACACTCGCCGCACCCTCCGCCTTGGGCAGGACGATGCCGTCCGCTGTCGCCGCGACCCGGGCGTCGGCCGCAATCCACGCGCTGCCGAGTGGGTTCACCCGGACGAAGATGCGCGCCGGATGCCGCTCGCCAAGGAACGCGGCGATCGCCTCCCGTGCGCGGCCCTTCGCCTCGGGCACCACCGAATCCTCCAGGTCGAGGATCAGTGCGTCGGCGCCAGACGCCAGCGCCTTGGCGAAGCGTTCCGGCCGGTCGCCGGGGACGAACAGCAGCGACCTCATGCAGCGCGGGACTTCAGAAGCGCCGAGCGCAGGCAGCGACAGACGATTTCATCGCGCTGGTTGAGCATTTCGTGCCGCCAGGTGACGATCCCCTGCCCCGGCCGCGATTTCGACGGGCGCAGGTCGGTCACCTCGCTCGTCGCGCGCAGCGTGTCGCCGATGAACACCGGCGACGGCATGACGAGCTGGTCATAGCCCAGATTGGCGACGAGGCTGCGGAGCGTCGTCTCGCCGACGCTCAGCCCCACCATCAGCGCGAAGGTGAAAGTCCCGTTGACGAGGATGCGCCCGAACTCCGACGCCTTCGCCGCCTCCGCATCCAGATGCAGCGGCTGCGGATTGTGGGTCATGGTCGAGAAGAGGAGATTGTCGGTCTCGGTCACCGTCCGCCGGATCTCGTGCTCGATCCGGTCGCCGACCTGCCACTCGTCGAAATAGCGGCCCGCCATCAGCCCTCTCCCCGCTCGATCCGCGCGAGCAGCGCCTCGACCTGCACCTGCGCGCCGGCGGTCGCGTTGAGTTCGGCGACGGTCCCGTCGAACGGCGCAGTCAGCATGTGCTCCATCTTCATCGCCTCCAGCGTCAGCAGCTTCTGGCCTTTGGAGACGGCATCCCCCGCCGCGACCTCGACCGACAGCACGCGCCCCGGCATCGGCGACAGGATCGCGCCGTCCGCAGCGGCGCCCGCCGATGCGTCCGTCAACCGTCGGGTCGTAAAGAGGTAGCTCTCGCCCCGTTCGGTGACGATCAGGGTGCCATCGGGCTCATAATTTGAACAAATGCCTGTACTCGTATCTGCGCTGTCAGCACGAACGACGTAAGGGGTTCCGTTCCCGTAGATCATCAGCGCGTTGCGCCGGGCGCCGTTAAGACGAAATCCGAACAGCCCCTCGCGCATGGTCCGCCGATTCCACTCGACATCCTGCCAGTCGAGCCAATCGCACCTGAAGCGACGCGCGGCAGTATCCAGCACGAGGCTAGATGGCGCTCGGTATTCGGTCAACGCATCGCCCGTGCGCTCGATCAATCCGGTGTCGATCGCGCCGTTCTGAAATGCTTCGAGCGCCAAGCATTCGTATAAAAATGCTTTGTTCGTGCGCAGCGGACCAACGAAGCTCTCGTCGAGGTAACGCATCAGCGAAACGCGCGCCTCATCGCGCGTTTCACCACGGGCAATCACTTTTGCGATCATAGGATCGTAAAAAGTGCTGACGCTGTCTCCCGTTTCGACCGCACTTTCCACACGGGCCTCCCAGTGGAAGCCCAGATAATCGACTCTGCCTGGACTCGGCAGGAACCCCCGCGCTGGGTCCTCCGCATACAGCCGCGCCTCGATCGCGTGGCCGTCGATCGACAGTTCGTCCTGCCGCTTGGGCAGCGGTTCGCCGCTCGCCACGCGAAGCTGCCACTCGACCAGATCGACGCCAGTGATCTCTTCGGTCACCGGATGCTCGACCTGCAGCCGGGTGTTCATTTCCATGAACCAGGTGCGGTCGGCGCGCAGCCCCTCGCTGGCATCCGCGATGAACTCGATCGTCCCCGCGCCCACATAATCGACCGCCTTGGCCGCTCGGACGGCGGCGGCGCAGATCGCCGCCCGCGTCGCCTCGTCCATGCCGGGCGCGGGGGCCTCCTCGATTACCTTCTGGTGGCGGCGCTGGAGCGAGCAGTCGCGTTCGAACAGGTGGACGACGTTGCCGTGGGTGTCGCCAAAGACCTGCACCTCGATATGGCGCGGCGACAGGATATATTTCTCGATCAGGACGCGGTCGTCGCCGAAGCTCGCCGCCGCCTCGCGCTTGCAGGACGCCAGCGCGTCGGCGAAGTCGGCGGACGCCTCAACCCTGCGCATCCCCTTGCCGCCGCCGCCCGCCACCGCCTTGATGAGCACCGGATAGCCGATCGCATCGGCCTCCGCCTGCAACCGTGCGGGCGACTGGTCCTCGCCAAGATAGCCGGGGGTGACGGGCACGCCGGCCTCCGCCATCAGCTTCTTGGCCGCGTCCTTCAGACCCATCGCGCGGATCGAGTACGGGGTCGCCCCGACCCAGATCAGGCCCGCCGCCGCCACCGCCTCGGCGAACTCGGCATTTTCGGAGAGGAAGCCATAGCCGGGATGGATCGCCTCCGCCCCGGTCGACTTTGCCGCTGCGATGATCTTGTCGGCGACGAGATAGCTTTCGCGCGCGGGCGACGGGCCGATATGCACCGCCTCGTCCGCCTGTCGCACGTGCAGTGCGCCGGCATCGGCATCGGAATAGACCGCGACGGTGCGGATCCCCATCGCCCGCGCGGTGCGGATGATGCGGCAGGCGATCTCGCCGCGATTGGCGATCAGGAGCGAGCGGATCATGTCAGCTCTCCAGCTTGAAACGGATGGCATCGCCGCCGCGATAGGCGACGGCATCGAGGATGACGGCGACGAGCCGGTCGAACCGCTCGCCGATCGCGGCGCGGGAGGCAGCGGCACCGGTCCAGACGATCTCGATCGGCGGGTGGACGACCCCGACGAGCAGGTCGAACAGCGCGTCGAGATTGTTGGCGCCGTACCATTCGACGCCCGATGCGTCGCGGAGCGCCGCATGGAACTGCGCCTCGCTCTCGATCGCGGCGCCGATCAGATGGACCCGCATGGTCACATCCGGAACACGCCGAACGACGGGCGCTCGGGAATGGGGGCGTTGAGGCTGGCGGCGAGCGCGAGGCCGAGGACGTCGCGGGTCTGTACCGGATCGACGATCCCGTCGTCCCACAACCGCGCGGTCGCGTGCCAGGGATTGCCCTGCGCCTCGTAATCGTCGCGGATCGGCTGCTTGAACGCCTCCGCCTGTTCGGGCGTCCAGTTGGCCGCGTCGCGGTGGACGGTCGCCAGCACGCTCGCCGCTTGCTCGCCGCCCATCACGCTGATGCGGCTGTTGGGCCAGCTGAACAGGAAGCGGGGTGAATAGGCGCGCCCGCACATCCCGTAATTCCCTGCACCGAAGCTGCCGCCGATCAGCACGGTCAGCTTGGGCACCGTCGCGGTCGCCACCGCGGTGACGAGCTTGGCGCCGTGCTTGGCGATTCCCTCCGCCTCGTATTTCCCGCCGACCATGAAGCCCGAGATGTTCTGGAGGAACAGGAGCGGCACGCGCCGCTGCTGCGCCAGCTCGATGAAATGCGCGCCCTTGACCGCGCTCTCGCTGAACAGGACGCCGTTGTTGGCGAGGATCGCGACCGGCATCCCCCAGATGTACGCGAAGCCGCAGACGAGGCTCGCGCCGTACAGCGCCTTGAACTCGTGGAACTCGCTGCCGTCGACCAGTCGCGCGATCACCTCGTGCACGTCATAGGGCGCGCGCACATCCTGCGGCACGATGCCGTACAGCTCCTCCGCCGCATATTTCGGCGCGCGCGGCTCGCGAAGCGTCAAGCCGTGCGCGAAGTCGGCGGGCAATGTCGAGACGATGTCGCGAACGATCGTCAGCGCGTGCTCGTCATTCTCCGCGACATGATCGACCACGCCCGACCGCCGGCCGTGCAGGTCACCGCCGCCCAGATCGTCGGCGCTGATCTCCTCCCCCGTCGCCGCCTTCACCAGCGGCGGGCCGGCGAGGAAGATCGTTCCCTGGTTGCGGACGATGACGCTCTCGTCGCTCATCGCCGGCACATACGCGCCGCCGGCGGTGCAGCTGCCCATCACACATGCGATCTGGGCGATGCCCTTCGCGGACATATTGGCCTGATTGAAGAAGATGCGCCCGAAATGGTCGCGGTCGGGGAATACCTCCGCCTGATGCGGCAGATTGGCACCGCCCGAATCAACGAGATAGATGCACGGCAGGCGGTTGGCCTCGGCGATCTCCTGCGCGCGCAGGTGCTTCTTCACCGTCATCGGGAAATAGGTGCCGCCCTTCACCGTCGCGTCGTTGGCGACGATCATGACGGTCCGGCCGGAGACGCGGCCGATCCCGGCAATCACGCCCGCGCCGGGCACTTCGCCGTCATAGAGGTCAAACGCGGCAAGCTGGCCCACCTCGAGGAACGGCGAGCCGGGATCGAGCAGCCGCTCGACCCGCTCGCGCGGCAGCAGCTTGCCGCGCGCGGTGTGCTTCTCGCGCGCCTTCTCGCTGCCGCCGAGCGCGGCCTTGGCCACGTCGGTGCGGAGGCGTTCGGCGAGCGCGCGGTTGTGCGCGGCGTTGGCGCGGAAGGTGTCGCCGTCGGGCTGGACCTGCGTCGGCAGGACCGGCGCGCTCACTGCGCCACCCGCTCGGCTGCGCCGATCAGTTCGCGGCCGATCAGCATCCGGCGAATCTCGTTCGTCCCCGCACCGATGTCGAGCAGCTTGGCATCGCGCAGGAAGCGCTCGACCGGCCAGTCCTTGGTATAGCCCGCGCCGCCCAGCGCCTGCACCGCCTCGCCCGCTACCTTGAACGCGTTTTCGCTGGCGAGCAGGATTGCGCCCGCCGCATCGAACCGCGTCGTCCGGCCCGCGTCGCACGACCGCGCGACCGCATAGACATAGGCCCGCGCCGAATTGAGCGCGACGTACATGTCGGCGATCTTCGCCTGCATCAGCTGGAAGCTGCCGATCGCCACGCCGAACTGCTTGCGCTCGCGCAGATAGGGTACGACCACGTCGAGGCACGCCTGCATGATGCCGAGCTGGATGCCGGCCAGCACCGTGCGCTCGTAGTCGAGTCCGCTCATCAGCACGCCCACGCCGCCATTCTCGGGCCCCATCACGTTTTCGGCGGGCACGAAACAGTCGTCGAAGACGAGCTCGGCGGTGGGCGAGCCGCGCATCCCCATCTTGTCGATCTTCTGCCCGATCGAGAAGCCGGGCATGTCCTTTTCGATCAGGAACGTCGTGATCCCGCGGCTGCCCTCGCCGGTCTTGGCATAGACGACGAGCACGTCGGCATAGGCCGCGTTGGTGATCCAGAACTTGGTGCCGTTGAGCTTCCACCCGCCCTCGACCGGCGTCGCGCGCAGCTTCATCGACACGACGTCCGACCCCGCGCCCGCCTCCGACATGGCGAGGCTGCCGACATGCTCGCCGGAGATCAGCTTCGGCAGGTACTTCGCCTTCTGCTCGGGCGATGCCCAGCGCGCGATCTGGTTGACGCACAGGTTCGAGTGCGCGCCGTAGCTGAGCCCGATCGAGGCCGACGCCCGCGCCACTTCCTCGCACGCGATGACGTGCTCCAGATAACCTAGGCCGAGCCCGCCGTCCGCTTCCGCCACGGTGATACCATGCAGGCCGAGCTCGCCCATCGCCGCCCACAGCTCGTCACGGGGGAACCAGTCCTCGGCGTCGATGCGCGCGGCGAGCGGCGCAATCCGCTCGCTCGCGAACCGCTGCGTCACGTCGCGGATCATGTCGGCGCTTTCACCCAGCGCGAAGTCGAAATCGGGGGTCATGCCCTCTCCAGTCAGCTATTTTGCGGGTCTTCTACCCCGCCCCGTCTCCCAAGGGAAATTGATGCCGGCGGAATCGGGCGATAGACGGGGTCTATGATCGACCGCTATCTGCTGCGCTATTTCCTGGGTGTGGTCGATCACGGCAACTTCTCGCGCGCCGCGCGCGCTGCGGGGGTGTCACAGCCGACACTCTCCTCGGGCATCGCCAAGCTGGAGCGGCTGGTGGGCGCACCTGCGTTCGAGCGCGACAGCCGCCGGGTCGAGCTGACCCCCGCCGGCACACGCCTCCTAGCCCATGCCCGCCGGATCGAGGCCGAGTTCGCCGAGGTCGAGCGCGCCGGCGCCGACACCGCCCCCGCGCGCCTGATCCGCATCGGCATCGCCCCGACGATCCCCGCCGCACTGGTCGAGCGCGCCGTCGCCGCCGCGCGTATCGCGGCGCCCGACGAACGGCTCGAACTGGTCGAGGGGACGCGCCGCGACCTCATCGCCCGCCTCGACCGCCGCCGCCTAGACGCCGTGGTCGCGCCGGCCGAGGGCGACTTCACCGGCGAGCTCTTGTTCGAGGAGGGCTATGCCGTCGCCATGGCCTCGACCCACCGCCTCGCCGGCCGTAGCCAAGTGACCGCGGAGGAAATCGCCGGTGAGACGATGCTGGTTCGCAGCCACTGCGAAGCGCTCGCCGCGGTCAGCCGCCACTTCACCGACCGCGGCGTACGCCCCTTCTTCGCCGCGCGCACGACCAACGACGAATGGGCGCTGGCGCATGTGCGCGCGGGACTGGGCATCACGGTGGTGCCGCGGTGCTTCGCCGGGCCGGGGGTGGCGATGGCCGAGCTTGCCGGGTTCGACCGGCGGCGGCGGGTGGCGATGATGGTCGATGCGGCGGGCGGACGGGCGGCGGCGTCGGGGAGCTATGCGGCGATGCGGGAGGCGCTGCGGGAAGGCACCAAGTGAGGTGTGCGGCTGAGCTGGCAGCCCCCCTCCGACATCAGCCCAGCGATGGTCTGAGCGAAAGACCGCAAGCTCGCGCTTCTACCACAGTCAGCGCACTCCAATCCCGCTTCAGACCGGCCTCATGCGAAACCACGGGTGCCAGATGCTCGATGATGTTCGAACCGTCCGTCGTGATTCGCGAGGTTTCGATCAGTACGTAACACCGATCGGTGACGACCTCGATTGACCCGTCGCTTTGAGAGGTCGCCGGATTCAGCTCCCTTATCTGCAAGCCTTTAGCCAGCCGCGCCGCGACCCGATCGGCCGGCAGGCCAATCAGCCATTCGCTGCCCGGCAGGCGATCTGCAGTCCGATCAACTGGCAGTGGCATCGGGGTTCCCAGCGGGGGAGGCCGAAGGCTGAATGGCGCCTCCTGCGCGCTCGAAATCGCATCGGCCGGCCATACCGAGACGAGGGTCAAGACGGCAGTTGATAGCGCTCCAGCACGCCTTGCGATCGAGCGCCTCCCGGCAGTGAGCCGCATCATCACTCGCTCCCGAACCATTCGCTCTCGATTGGCATCCCCGGCGGGATCGTCGGCTTGGCCTGCCGCTTCGCGAGTTCGGCCTTCAGCCGCTCCTCGTCGCCGAGCACGCCGGCCAGATACCGCGACCAGGCATCGCCCTTGCCCGACTGCGCCGCCAGCCGGGCCAGGCGATTGCCGAGCGCCGCCGCCACCTCGGGCGAGGTCGCCGCATCGCGCGCGGTCGCCGCCATCGTCATCGCTGCGCGCCACGCGATCCGGCGCGCGACGGGATCGCTGCCCGGCGTCAGCACGCGGGCGTCGAGCCGGTCCAGCACCACCTCGATCCCCGGCAGCGAGGCATCGCGGCGATGCTGCTCGACCAGCCGGGCGAGACGCGCGGGGGCGAGCAGGCTGTCGAGCGGCACCTGCGCCGCGACATCGGCGGCGACCAGCGGGTCGAAGGCGGGGCCGGCGGCGGTGCGCAGCACTTCCTGATTATATTGCGGGTCGCCGGTCACGTTCGTCGCCGACGACAGCGGCAGGACGAGCGAAGCGGGTACCGTAAGCGCCTCGACCGACAGCGTGCCCATCAGCGCGTCGATCGCGGCAAGCTGCGTCGCCGCGGGCACCGGCGCGGGCGGCGGGCCCCCGTCACCCGCCAGCGCATAGCGCGCGTCGATCCCGCCAATGAGCTTGCCCGCCGCATCGACGGCATAGCGGTTGAACAGCCACACCGGCACGAACTTGCGCCTGAGGTCTGACAGCGGCTCACCCGCGCGCAGCACCTGCGGCCCGAAGCGCGACAGCGCGATGCGGCGCACCTCCAGCTGATGCGCCAGATGCTGTAGCGGATCGGCCCCGTCGTCCCACATGCTGCCATAGGGATTGGGCGCATCGGCCGAGCGCCCGTCGGTATCGGTGGCGTAGCGCAGCCCCTTCGCCGCCGCCGCCCGCGCCAGCCCGCCCGCATCGTCGGCGGCGCCGTAGAGCCAGTCGACCGCAAAGCGATCCCACGCCCCAATCCCCGGCGCATAGGCGTCGGACAAGTCGAGCGCGCCGTTCGCCACCGTCACCCGCGGGCCGGGATAGTCCATCACCGACGCGCGATCCTGCGTGCTCGCGGCGAAATTGTGCGCGAAGCCGAGCGCATGGCCCACCTCGTGCGCGCCGAGCTGGCGGATGCGCGCGAGCGAAGCCCTGACCGGGTCCTGCGCGCCGCCGCTGCCGTTGCCGGCGGTGCCGACCAGCCCCTCGAAGATCACCATGTCCTGGCGCACGCGCAGCGCACCGATGACGACATTGCCCTTGATGATCTCCCCCGTGCGCGGATCGGTGATGCCGCCGCCGTACGACCAGCCACGCGTCAGCCGGTTCGACCAGTTGACCATGTTGTAGCGCACGTCCATCGGATCGGCGCCCGGCGGCAGGATTTCCGCACGAAACGCATCGACCAGCCCCGCCGCCTCGAACGCGTCGCGCCAGTAATTGACGCCCTCCATCAGCGCGGTGCGGATCGGCTCCGGCGCGGCCGGGTCGATGTAGAAGACGATCGGCTTCTTCACCCGCGATCGCGGCGCGGCGGGATCGACTTTCTCCAGCCGGAAGCGGTTGGCGAGCTGTTGCAGCACCGGTGAGCCGAGCGGGCTGCCATAATCGTAATAGCTCGTCCCGAACGCGCCCGACCTTATGTCGAGCCGGCGCGGCGCGAAGCCCGGCGGCGGCAGGCGGATGAAGCTGTGATGGACGGTGAAGCTCGCCTGTCGAGGTTCGGGCGCGATCGACGAGACCTCGCGGCCCGGCGTGTCCGACGTGTAGGTCTGCACCGCGTCGATCTCGACATTGTCGGGAAACGCCTTGATCGAAGCGAGGTCGACGGCGCTAAGGTCCGCCGCCAGCTTGAACCCCTTGCCCGCGCGCCCGCCGATGGCGAGGTCGGCGCCCGACCCGCTGCCATTGAGCGCATCGGCGATGTTGAGGATGTCGCGCGTCAGGAACGGCGCGATGTCGACGGTCAGCGACCCGTCAGCACCGGTCGATACCACATCGAGCATCGCGGCGATGCTGAACGCGAAACTCTCGCGCGCGCCGCGCTCGGTCCCGGCATCGCCGGTGGCGCGGAAGCGACTGTTCTCGAAGGTGACGGCGACCTTCTTGCCGTATCGGCGAAAGGCGACGATCTGCTCGGGCCCCACCTGTCCCCGGTCGAGCGCGATCTCCGCGGAGCCCAGCCCGCTGCGCAGCGCAGCGACGTGGATGAACCGGCCGGCGATGCCGTCGGCTCCCGGCGGCGGCAAGGTGACGAGCACGCGGGCGTCGGCGGGGTCGGCCTTGATCGCCAGCATCGGCGCGTCGGCACGCGTCTGCGCCTGCGCCTGCGCGCCGCTCGTCACCGCCACAACCGCCGTAGCCGCCCAGAAAGCGTGCCGCATCGATCCGTCCCCCTTATCTGTGCGCCGAGCATGGCGGGGGACAGCGGGCGGGGCAACCGTGCTGCGCGCCACCCCCCATCGCGTCATCTCAGCGAAAGCCGGGACCGCTGGCGGCAAGAAGCGCGCGCTGCAACGAAAAGACGCAGGCCTTCGCTGGAGTGACGAAAGCGTGGGATGTATCTCCCCTCCCTGACAAGGGAGGGGTCGGGGGTAGAGCCCCACGGACCCACCCACCCCCAGCCCCTCCCTTCCAGGGGGGGAGCCATCCGTCAGTCCGGCATGTCGCCGGTCGCGCGCGCCTGTGGCACCGCGGGACCGCTCGGTCGATCGATACGGCAGGCTCGGATCGTCTCGGGCTTTGGTCGCTCGCCCTCGGCGCGGAAGGCGGCGACATAGCCGCCGGCGCTCGGCATCTCTTCCCGCCGGACCAGCTTGTAGCCGACCGCGGCGAACTCGCATTCGAGCAGCGCGGGCGGCGTCCCGTGATTCTCGGTCGCGCGGTTGGCGTCGACGACGATCACCTCGCCGCCGGGCCGCAGCGACGGTCGCATCCGCCACAGAAACTCGTACGGCTCGGCGATCTCGTGGTACATGTGCACCATCAGGATCCGGTCGAAGCTGTT